>NZ_CP071409.1:2738260-3422825 GCF_022647505.1 [Pantoea] beijingensis | reverse complement strand
GTAGCGAACGTCACGCCCGTCACTGCCGGCACCAGCCTGCAGGTCATCCCGCGTGCCATTGATAATGGCGGAAAATCGACGGTTGAGCTGGTGGTGGATGTTGAAGACGGCAAGGTGGACAAAGGTGATGAAGGTCAGGCGATTGGGGACAGCCGTGCGACCATCAGTACGCAGGCGCAGGTGCAGGAGAAAAACTCGCTGGTGATGGGGGGCTTCCACTCGCGAGAAAGCGGCGATGAAGTACACCGTATTCCTATCCTCGGCAGCATCCCGTTGATCGGCCCATTGTTTACGTCGACGCGTCATGAAACCTCACAGCGTGAACGTCTGTTTATCATTACCCCGCATCTGGTGGGCGATCAGGTCGATCCATCACGCTATATCGGTGATGAGTTCCGTTCTCAGCTCAACGGTTCGCTGCAGGAAGTGCAGCGTCGTCAGAAATATGGCTCGATCAAAAATGATGTGGAATCCGCGATGCGTGATTTGGCGGAAAACAATATCCCTGCAGGTTTTAATCCGGGCGGTGAAGGTCTGGGGGTTAACGCTCTGTGTGATCCGCTGCGCGGTATCAGTTACGACATTTCGCATAGCCAGTGGTTCAGCAATAAGAATGTGCAAATTACCGTGGGCCTGGTGCGTAATACCACGACAAGGCCGCTGCGTTTCGATGAAGCAAGCTGCCGCGGTCAGGATGTGCTGGCCGTAGCCTTATGGCCGAAGTCAATCCTGGCGCCGGGTGAGTCGGCTGAAATTTATGTGGCATATGAGTCACGTGGATCGGCCCGTCGTACCCGTACCTCACTGTTGGGCAGAACACGTTAAGGAACCGTAATGAAGATTCGTCTTGTGTTGTTGGTCGTTGGCACTAGCTTGCTCAGTGCCTGTGCGTCACCGGGTGATAACGGGTGCAACAAAACCCTCTGTCGCCCGCTGTCTGAAAATCATAGTCTGACGGTCTGGTGGCCGTCGGATATTCGCAGCGGTGTTCAGGATTATTCTCAAGTCTCGGTTGGCCGTTAGCCGAAACGTGTTAGTGGCGGCCCTTTTACAGGGTCGCCTTTTTTTATGCGCGTTTTGTGACTACTCTTTATATTCAATAATCTGGCCACCAACCTGTTCTTCCAGTTCGCGCAGCAGGCGGTAAATTTGCGCCACGGCTTTGAGTGTTTCACGCGGGATATAGGCGCCCTCCTTGGTGGTACGGTGGAGAGTGCGGGTTAGCCAGATATAGCGAATCACCGGGATTTTGGCGTCGTGGGCCATTTTGATCACTTCACGTACCTCCTCCTCTTCCGCCTTAAAAAGCAACTTCGGTAGCGGCGTTTCATCCGGACGATAATACAAGCCTACCGCGAAGTGGGTGGGGTTAATCATCAAAACATCAGCGTTTTCAATGTCGGCGGGCCCCAGGCGTTTTTTCGGTGCTTCATTGGCTAATTCTCGTGCCAGCTGCTTGCGATGCCCCTTGGTGTGTGGATCGCCTTCGCTCTGTTTATATTCGTTTTTCACATCTTCCATACTCATGCGGTTCTGCTTGAGGAAGAAATATTTTTGTATGCCATAGTCTGCAATACCAAAGACCAGTAGCACGCCAAAAATAGTGCGTGACAGTTTCTCAAGTATTTGCAGTGCAGCATGAATAAAGCCTTCCAGTGAGGTGGTCGCCAGTATGGCGATATCCCCCAGTTTCGGTGCGAGCAACTTATAAAACACGAAGGACATCACCACCGCTTTCAGGATACTCACCAGCAGCTGTATTAACTGGCGACCGGAAAACATCTGTTTGAACTTACCCATCGGATTGAGCGCATCAAGCTTCAGCTGCAGTGCCTCGGTGGCAAATAGCGGGCCGAACTGTGCCCAGCCCCCGATGATACGCATTAGCACCGCCACCCCGAGCGTCATCATAAAAAAGACCACGACTAACAGGAGTGCGCTGCCCAGGATGTCGTTCGCCGCCGCGTCAAATGGTTGGGTGAGACGTTGTGTTGGCAGCAGGAGCAGTGCCTGTAACTTGTCCAGACTGTCGTCGGCCATTGCGAACACCGTTTCGGTGACGCCTAACATGATCAAAAGCTTGGGAATGTCCTGACTTTGTGTAACCTGCCCCTTACGTCGCGCTTGCTGAAGTTTCTGGGGGGAAGCTTTCTCCGTTTTTTCGGCCACTTATAAAGCCCCTCCTTTAGGGAACACCAGCGTCAGATGGGCAATCAAATCGTGAAATGAGGCAAGTTGATGGTTGGCGAGGTATTCAAGGGTCGGTAAATACATCAGGAAAAACAGAATGCCAACGATACTTTTTAGCGGCACGGACAGGGTTGAGGCCTGCAGTTGCTGGCTGTAGACACTTAACACGCCGATACAGAAGTCAATCAGCATCAGCACCAGCACCAGCGGCGCGGCGAACAACACGCTTTTGGTGAACATGTCGGCCAGCAAATCAAGGAAGTAGCTAAATCCTTTTGCGGAGAAGGTCGGTAGCCAGGACTCCAGCGGCCAGAGACGATAGCTATCCCAAATCACCTGTGTCATTACCGTCAAACCGAAACCAAGCATCAGCAGCATGATAAACCACTGTTGCAACATATGACCGATGATGGTGACGTCTGGGCCGAGCGCCGGGTTTAGTTGACCACCGGACATCGCACCACGCTGGTTATCAAACAGCGCCCCGACCGATTCGAAAATCCAAAAGGGTACAGAAAGCAGGATGCCGAGGAACATACCGATCACGATCTCTTTCATCGCAATCCCCAGCAATACATAAGGATCCTTCGACAGTACTGACAGTACTGGTTGCAGTGCCGGCACTAAAAACAGCGATAGCGAAACGATGATCGCACTGCGCACCATCCCCTTTAGCGTGAAAAAAGAGAAGGCCGGCACGATAAGCAGGCAAGGAAAAATACGCGCGATGGCAAAACCCAGCGCCAGAATATAGCTAAACAGCTCGTGCATCACGGTAGTTAACATATTACGGTGCGTTCACTGTAGCCATCATGGTAAAGGCTGATTGCGTCAGATCGAGCAACTGGACGCCAATCCAGCGGCCGGTTAGTGCAAGAGTAGCGCCTACCGCCAACAGCTTGACGGCAAATGGCAATGTCTGATCCTGTAACTGCATCACGGCCTGCAGCAGCGAAATAATAATGCCGATCAGCACCGCCACGGCCAGTGGTGGTGCTGAAAGCATCACCACCAGGACCATTGCTTGCTTGAACATGTAAATAATATCCATACCCTACCCCCTCATTACGTCATAAATAGCTGTAGAACAAGCCGTCGAGCAGGCGAGTCCAGCCACTGGCCATTACAAATAACAGGATTTTTAGCGGCAATGAGATGGACATTGGCGACACCATTTGCATACCAAGCGCGAGCAGTACATTGGACACAATCAGGTCAACGACTACGAAAGGAATAAAGATGAGGAAGCCAATTTTAAAACCGCTTTGCAGCTCAGACAGCACGAACGCAGGGATCAGGAGCATCAGGTTATTGCGATCTTTTACCACGGAAGCGGACATCTCTTTTGGCCACATGCGCTGGGTATTCTCCTGCAAGTGAGTCTCGATATCCGCATCGGTATTGTGCTGCATAAAAAGGGTCAGAGGTTGAATGCCGTTCGTCAACGTGCTTTCCAGCTTTTCCGTTGACGATGTATCTATCGGACGCTCGGTAAATCGCTGATGCATGCCGTTAAATACGGGGGCCATTACGAACAATGTTGCCGCCAGCGCGATGCTATAAAGTGCCATATTGGGGGGGATCTGCTGAACGCCGAGCGCGTTGCGCGTTAACATCAGCACAATAGAAATTTTTAAAAAACTGGTGGTTATCATCAACGCCAGCGGCAGTAAAGATAGTGCGCCAAGCAACAGTGCCAGCGCCAGTGGATTAAAGGCATTGATATCGGTGTTCATTACACACCTTCCCCTGTGCCAACGGGTCGGTTATTGATGATATTGGTCAACTGTAAGCCAAGATGGCCGTCGACATTCACCAACTCGCCTTTGGCGATTGGGAAGCTACCGTGACACAGTATCGCGGCACCCGGCTTGACGTTATCGACTACCACGGTTGAGCCAATATCCAGTTGCTGCAGTTCACCCAGTGTTAGTCTGAGCTGCCCACAGCGAACGCTTAGCTCCAGTGGCAGGGCGCTAAGCGCCTCGTTAAGCGCACTCGCGCCAGCGATTTCGTGCTGTTCATCTTGCCCGTAATCATCATGCATATCATCGGCGTGTGGATACGGACTTTCTTCATCAAGTATCTCGTTGAGCTGTTCCCCATCGCCGCTGTCATACAGCTCGTTTTGCTCGTAGTCATCGGTTTCATTAACGTGCGGGTACGGATTTTCTTCATCAGCAGGCAGCAGCGGGTCATTCGGGTAGCTCATGGTTAACTCCTTGATATCGTAAATTGAAAAACAGGCGTTGTGTGGAGAGTCGGGCGAAGGTTGTAGTGCTCCATATAGCGCCAGATGTCCGATGTTAATTACGCCGTCGCCATCAACACCGAAGTGTGCAGAGGGCGCACGCAGAACATCTCCAGCCTGTAATTGAATAATGTCTTCCAGCGGTAACGAGAAGGTTGCCATCACCAGTGGGAGGGTCAGCGGTAGGGTCTCAATGAGCGCAGTCTTGTGCGGTTGCCAGCCGGGATGGGCGGACAAAGTATTCAGGGTTTCTGGCGTCAGACATAGCAGGCTGCGAGCCTGTTGCCCGGCAAAAGTCACCTGAAGCTGTAAACAGAGTGTTACCGAAGGCGTGTCGGTGGCTGCCAGAGGTCGTATCGTACCAAACAGCGACGCGATATCACTAAACAGACTTTGATTGAACAGCTCCCAGTACCATTCCCCGTCGTCATCGCTATCACCGTTAAGTGCCGGGCATTCGCTCAGTAGGGAAAACAGTGGCGCAAAATCACTTAACGCCAGCATGCCAGCCGAACAGCTAAAGCACGGCCAGCGAAGGTCTGCTGCTCCCTTATTACTCAGTTTAATACGCAGCTCGCCGGGCTGATTGTCGTGGTAAAAGCGCAGGATCTGGCCTTTACCAAGCCAGCGCCGGGCGTCGGCTTCGGCACGACTTTGCTGTCTTAACGTCAGCGCTGTCATGACCATTTATCCTGCATGTTGTCCTGATAGCGCTCGTCTTGCAGATTGAAGCTCAGGTGTACACGTTTGCCCATACGCTGTGACAGCGAACGACCGCAGCTATTCTGTGAACCACGCACCGCGTCAAAACTGCTACGTTTGAAAGCCAGCGCGATGTCGAGTTCGCCGCTGTTGATCTGATTAACCTGCGCGTTGACTTCCCCCAACTGTGGTAACAGCATGCTGAACGTGGCGGGGAAGGTCGGCTGTTTGTCGATCTCCTCGGTCAGCGTCGGTTCAACAATCTGCCAGCAGGGCGGTGTTGGCGCAGACGCCCCGGCTTCGCTGGCTTCTGACAGCATCGAACGGAAGTTTTCACCGCTGTGATTATCGGCCAGCATGACTGGCAATATCGGCATAGCTGCTTCGTTGTCACCAGAAAGTAGGCTGGCGAAATCATTTTTGTCACGGTTCAGGTGGTGCTTGTCCGCGCTGCGGGAGGCGGTGGACGAGCGACCGCTGTGCTGCGCCGATAGCGGACCGGGTAGCGGGTTTCTCGGCTGGATTAGCGCGTTGGGTTTGTTGTTGGCGAATGCCGGATTCGGACGATTTTTTGCCTGGGCCTCCTCGCGATTCTCATGGTCATGGTGCTGCTGGGTGTGCGCTGTGGGAGGTAACGAATGTTGTATAGGGCGATGCATTATGAGTTATTCCCCTGATGTTGCTGGAGCAGATACTCCACTTTTTCAACTTCACGCTGGCGCAAGGCCACATCGCGTTGGGCGTTTTCATTTTTCTGTTGCTGCTGCTGACGATCGGCGTCTAGCTGTACCAGGTGTATTTCCTGTTGCAGTACCATCTGGTGGCTTGTTTGCTCCTTATTCAGGACGTTGCGCAGCGTACTCAGCGCCTCGGTCCGACCAACGTACTGCTCCTCCACCATCGTATTGACGGTACGGTACTCCTGCCGTTGCCCGACTAATTGTTGTTCACCTTCAATAAGCGCACGATCGCAGGCCACCAGTTTGGCCGCTTCGGCACGCTGCACGCGTTCACTGCGGCTCAGGCGCTGTTTACGAATTGGCAGCAGGATTTTAAGAATGCGCTGTAACTCTTCGGCTTGTAAATCGGGTTCTGGCGGCGTTTCAGGATCAATGTGTCGGCGCATAGCGGCTTACCTCAGCAAGAGCATAACGGACGTCTTCGAAAGCGGTAGGAGAACGCCCCGCCTGACGTAAATAGGCGTTAATCGCTCCCTGCGCCTGTACGGCGGCATCAACCATCGCATCGTTGCCAGGTTGGTATTCTCCCAGACGAATGAGCATTTCGACTTGTTGATAAGAAGACATCAACTGGCGCACCAGTGAGGCATCCTGCATTTGTGATGGATCCACCACGCTCGACATGGTACGGCTCAGGCTGGCTAAGATATCAATGGCTGGATAGTGACCTCGCTCCGCCAGGCGACGTGCCAGTACAATGTGCCCGTCAATCAGCGATCGAACTTCGTCCGCCACCGGGTCATTCATTGAGTCCTGCTCGATCAGCACGGAATAGAGCGCGGTAATGGATCCTTTTGAGGTTTTCCCCGCACGCTCCAGCAAACCGGGCAACAGAGTATAGACCGAAGGCGGTAGGCCACCGCGTCCAGGCGGCTCACCCAATGCCAGCCCAATTTCTCGCTGGGCACGGGCAAAACGAGTCAGGGAATCGATGATCAGTAATACGCTTTTACCGCTGTCGCGGAAGGCTTCGGCAATAGAAGTGGCCGTAAAGGCAGCGCGGGCACGCTCCATGCTGCTGCGGTCCGAGGTGGAACAAACCAGTACGGTACGGCTGCGTAATTTGGCGTCCAGTTCATGATCGAGAAACTCGCGAAGTTCGCGGCCTCGCTCGCCGATCAAACCAAAGACGATGACGTCGCACGGCGTATTACGTGCCAGTTCCGCCAGGAGCGTCGTTTTGCCACAGCCTGCACCGGCGAATACGCCGACGCGTTGGCCAACGCCAATCGTCAGCAAGCCATCAATCGCGCGGATCCCGGTGGTCAACGCGGTGTCGATACGCGGACGATCGGTCGGCGACGGAGCGTCACCCAATACCGGCGTGGTGTTAGCGTGTTCACTGGAGAGCGCAAAGGCTGAAATGCTGTCGTCATCGATAGCACGACCAAAGCCGTCGAGTACGCTGCCGAGCAGGGCTTCCGACACCGCGATGCTGTGTGGCTGAAAGAGGGGGACCACTTTGGCGCCCTGTGCGACGCCGTCCAGTGGGCCAAGCGCTGACAGCAGGGTGTGATTCGGATTGAAGCCGACGACTTCAGCCATCATCTCATCATCGCCGCTGCGGCTCACCCGGCATAAATCACCAATACGTGCTTGTGGCAAGCTGCTCTCCAGCAGAATGCCGTTGATTCCGGTAATTTTACCGCTGGCGGTGACTGCCGAAACGGCCCTCAGCGCCTGCGAACGTTGCTGGTACCAGTTGTCCAGTGCCTTGATCGCGTCCATTACCAGTTCACCGTGATGTCGTTGTTGTCCTGGCCTCTGAACTGCACTTCGTTGGTACTGATACGCACTAAGCGGAAGCCGCTATGTTCATCGCCGATAAACAGGCGTTGGCCATCCTCAGTGACGATGTTGGCTTTGCTGCCATCGGTGATTTGAGTGATGCGAAACGGCAGCGTGGTGGCACGCGCTTCGGTGTCGTTGATCAGTGGCACACCCAAGTGATAGTTTTTCTCTACGTTATCGACCATCCGTTGCACGACCGGCAATTGATCTTTAGGTAGCGAACCGCGCAGGATAACGCTTTTCTTTGACGTATCGATTTTCACCACACCGTTCAACTGACGTTCGCGCAACATGTGTTCCACCACCGTTCGTATAGCAACGTTGTTGTCAAGATGTGGTTTGCTGAGTTGTGTGGTGGTCTCGGTGCTTTGTTCGGCGATGCCCGGCTGGAGGATCCAACTGGTCACGGTGATAGCAAACAGCAGCAGCAGTGAGACTGCGGTTATCTGTGTCCACGGTGGCAACAGGCGTTTGAACAGTGATTTTTTCGCCGGTACCATCGCCGCGATTTGTTCGCCTATCGGCTCTTGCCGATCCTGTTGTACGGGCTGGACAGGCTTGATCGCAGTTTGTACTTGCGGTTGGGGGATGATCTGGTTGCCAGACCATTCGGTTTCTGCGGCTTCAAGGCAGATCCACACGCCGTTGAGTGTGAAAATTTCGCCTGGCACAATACTCAATGGGATGGTTTGGCGTTCGCCTTCGCGGTTACATACGATGCCTTCTTCGGCCAGAAGTAGCCATGATTGATCATCCTGCCGTACCAGTTGACAGTGGCGCGCTTTGATACCGTTGTCACACAGTTGCAGGTCACTCTCGACCGTATTCCCTATCCACCAAAGGTTGCCACTGAGGGGAAGCGCGGCACCTTCATGAAGACCATTTAAGACTCTGAGCTCATACATGATGAGGTCCTTATGCGTTGAAGGATTCGGATGAAGTATTCAGCTCAATACGGCCCAGCACGTTAACCGACAGGTCAAACTGCAGCTCGGCAAACGACAGAACCGGTACATGGTTGAACTCATCCTGAATCAACATGCGCAGTGGGCTGCGCAAGTCCTGTGCCGTTAGCAGCACGCCAGACAGCGGTTCAAAGAGCGGGAAGAGATCTTTAAAATATTCCAGTAATTGAGTGTGCTGCTGCTGCTCCAGAGCGAAAAAGGTGTCATTCTGTGTCTGACGCAGGCTGTCACGTAGGATCTCTTCGGTTTCAGGGGTAAGCAGCCAGACTGATATGCCGCCTTCACTCGCATACTGATGGCAAATTTGCTCTTTAATATCGATACGCACCTGATCGACGAGCAGATTGATGTCGCGTTCGTGCTGACCGTGTTCAATCAACGATTCGGTAATGCCACGCACCGAACGCAGGGAAACGCGCTCGGCGACCAGACGCTGCAACACAGCGGAAAGGCGTGGCAGTGGCAGGATACGCTGAAATTCCTGTGCCAGTTCAGCGTGCTCGGCCTCCAGCCAGTTCAGAATGGAGCGAGTCTCCTGTAAGCCAATGAAGCGTGAGCTGTTGGCAAATAGCGCCTGTTCCATACGTTCAAGTAGCAGCTCCGAGGCGCTCCACACCTTAATTTCTGTTTGTTGTCGCAGGCTGTCACCGTCACCAAACCACAGGAACTGGCTTTCGTTGCGGCGCTCGATCCCAGGAGTGCGACCATCGGTGTCGTTACGCTGTTCTTCCGTCAGCAAGCCAGCCTCAACCGCGTAGCGATCGTTGCTCAGGGTGGCGGTTATCTTAGGAATTTCATATATGCTAAAACGAAATTCATCTTCCGGCTGCGTGGGGATATATTCCACATGGAACGACGGCAGGGTAAAGCCGTAGCGGTAGACGATACGGTTACGCAGGCGTCGCACGCCTTCCGTTATCTTATCGACTATCGGGTCGCCATGGCGTGCTGCCGGAAAGCTGAGTACAAAATAGCGTGCGGGATTGAAGGAACGTATATCTTCGCTGCCGTTCATATCCGGGGTGATATTCTCAACTTGTTCGCGCACGACCTGTACAGCTTGCTTGCTTGCGCGCCATAGCTGGAATGAACCGGTTGTACAGGTGATGGCCGCAAGGATAATAAAAATAACCGTGGGCATTCCCGGCAGCAGGGCAAAACACAACATACCAAAGGAGGAGATAATCCATGCTTTGGGTTGGCTAGTCAGTTGATCGGTAATTTCGCGACCAATATTGTTGCTTTTAATCTCCTCGTTGCCGGAGACGCGGGTGATGATCATCCCGGCGGTCAGCGAGATAAGCAGAGCAGGGATCTGAGCAATCAGGCCATCGCCAATGGTCAAAATGGAGTAGGTATGCATGGCATCGCCTGCCTCCATACCCAGTTGCAAGACGCCAATACAAAAGCCGCCGATCATGTTGATAAACAGGATAACCAGGCCGGAGATGGCGTCGCCTTTTACGAACTTCATCGCACCGTCCATGGCGCCGAACAGCTGGCTCTCTTTAGCTAAGTCTTCGCGGCGATTTTTCGCCTGCTGTACGTTAATCATGCCGGCACGCAGATCGCTGTCGATAGACATCTGTTTGCCTGGCATGGCGTCAAGGGTGAAGCGCGCTGCCACTTCCGCCACGCGCTCGGAGCCTTTGGTAATGACCAGAAAGTTGACCACGGTAAGAATTAAAAACACCACCAGGCCCACGGCGAGGTTACCACCGACCACGAAGTCGCCAAACGCCTGTACGATATGCCCGGCGTTCTGTTGCAGCAAAATTTGGCGGGTGGTGGAGATAGAGAGCGCCATACGGAACATGGTGGTTAGCAGCAGCACCGCCGGGAAGGTTGAAAAAGCCAGCGGCTTCGGCAAGTACATTGCCAGTACGATCAGCAGTGAAGACAGACTGATATTGACGGCAATCAGCACATCGATCAACGGCAGAGGTAACGGAATAATCAGCATGAATACGATCGCCAGTGCAATAGCTGCACCGACAATTTCTGAGCGCTGCATTGCGCTGATGGCAATTTTATTTAGCAGGTTAAATAGGGTATTCATCTACAGCCTCAGGCTACTCCAAGCTTGCATGTGTTACGAACGGGCATTGAGCGACGATCGATATTTAGTTTTTCGGGTTGTTTTCTGTTCCCACGTTGCATACTCACCGATCAGTGTGCGTAGCATGGCCAACGCGCCGCCTCGGTTTTTTTCTTCGCGCCATAACGTGGCGGGGAGTTTCTGCAACAGTGATAAAAGTTGGTTGAAAAATACTGACTGATGATGCGGCTGCTGGCCGACTACCTCCAGCCCCAGATTGGCGATGTCCTGTGGCTTGAAGCCGTTCTGCGTCAGGTTGAGCAGACGGCGAGTCAGTTGGGATCCGTCGAGCGAGATATGCGGATATTTGTTATTCAGGCGCTGCAACAGAGTATCAACCGCCGCCATCGTGTGGGTGATGGTGCGGGTATCGTTAAGCCCGTTTAATACTTTGCGCAGCGCGACCGGCGTCATCGAAGGTGCGAATGCAGCAATATCATCAGCCAGCGCGCGTTGCAGCGTGCGCAGTGCGGGCACAAAGCCTTCTTTGCCAAACTTATCGAGCAGGGCATCGAAAATTGCCCCGGAGGATTGCTGGCCGATCACTGAGTTATAATAAATTTGACGCATCGCCTGTTTCTGCTCAGGCTGGGTACTAAACAGTGAAATCGCTGCGGCGGTATTCACACCGGCGACAATCTGCTCGCCGAACTTGCTGCTAAGCGTCGCTAACGCCAGTTGAATTTTCTCAACTGCCGCACTGTCTTGTTTTTTCTGTGCTTTCTCCAGTGAAATGCGGAGCAGAGTATCGGCAATGACGGGGTCGTCATTGGCTGCAGAAAGATACTCTTCCGGCGAGGCCGGTGCTTCACGCGAGGTCAGGGCGTTAATCGCCGCGTGTTGTTTGTTTTGGGTCTCAGACGGCCGATCGTCCAGCAATTGATAAAGCTCAGCCAGACGCTCGATTTTATCGACCGCGATCCGCAAGCGCCCAGCCGGGCGGGTGTTGGTTATGCGCTGCTCATTGAGTTTCAGACGGTTTTCAATCGCCTCGGCTAGCTGGCTCCCGCCTTTAGCAACGACTTCAGCGAATTCCCCCTCCGGCGATTTCACTTTATTGGCAGTCCTGGCGTCGTTACTGCTGTTACTCTCGCGGACATCAATCTCATCCTGCTTATCGCCAGTTGTGTGCGTAGGATGATGATGATGAATTTTCGGGAGGGGATGATTAATTCGCATAAACACCTCTGCAGGTTAATGCAGTTATGTGGTGGGGAATCCGGTACGGTTCCGCAGAAATTAAAATTTTTAATGCGCAGCTACATCTGTGTCAAAAGTTGCACAAAGGGTTAAAAAAACCGTGTCGCTTTATACTCGGAATTGTCTGTATTTGATTTTTCTTTCATTTAAAATCAATTGGTTAATTTTATTTTTGTGCTGGCATGGCGTTTGCTACAGGTACAACTCCAACCCTTATCAGGAGTTACCCCATGTCGGCATTATTAGATTATGAAATGCATTATGTTGATCAGTCTTTCCCGCAAACGGTTTCGTCGGTGAGATGGGAGAACGTAATGACTCAGCAGGAGAAGCGTCTGGTTAACTTTATCCGTAAGCGGGTTGCGAACTTTGCTGACGTCGAGGATTTAGTGCAGTCGACGTGGCTGGAAGTCTTGAAAAACAAGCATAAATATTCAGGTACCTCGCGTCCTGAAACCTGGGTTTTCGGCATTGCACTGAATTTGGTGCGCAACTATTATAAATCACGAGCCACAAGCTTCCTGCACGATGAGCTAAGTGATGAGCTGTTGAGTCAGTTGCCTTGCCATGGCAAGCCTGATGATCTCACCGCAGGACATCGGACTTTGAGCAAAATACTGAGCATTGTGGCGCACCTACCCGAAGAATCTCAGCAGATGTTACAGCTGATCGTGGACGGTGATATTAGCTACCAGGAAGTCGCACTGGAGATGGCAATCCCGATTGGCACCGTCCGTTCCCGTTTGTCGCGTTTGCGTCAGTCTCTGCGGAGCGAGCTTGATTCGGATATGACTTTCTAAGTGATGTGCAAAATATAAAAACGGGTCGCTACTAATGTTTCTCTGCGCTGTGAATAAGGGAAATGTTAATGCCGCTACAGGATTAACCGGGTATGTTAGACGACAACACGCTACACGAAGAGTTATCTGCTGCGACCAACCTGACTAACGCTGCTTTTGAGAACCTGCGCGAATCGGTTTTTATCATTGATGATCAAAATTGCATCGTCTACGCCAACCGGCATGCGATGGAATTGATGGGAAAGACGCCCCAGACACTGTATGGCAAGGACTTGCTGTCTTTTCTGCACGGCTATCAGGAACAGAATATTCTGGCTTTGCTATGGCAGATTGAAACCACTCGCTATGGCGATAAGTTTAACGTTTTCTATGCCACCCATACGCAAGGCATGATTCCCGCTGAAGTGTGTACCAGCCGGTTTATCTACCAGCAACGACAGCACGCGACCGTAGTGATTTGCGATACGCGCCATCGTAACGATTTGCACCGCTTTTACTACGAACGCGAAAACAGCCTGCGCGGTATGTTAAAAAATGTGCCCGACGTGATGCTGCGTGTTGATATGCATCTTCGCTGCCTCTATGCCAACGAGGCAGCACAGTATTGGTTGGACTATGTTGACGCTCCGCTAGTGGGGCAGGCTTTACGAAATGTGCTGGAAAATAGCCAACTATTTCAGCAAATCGCGCTCTCGGTCCGCTCGGTAGCTCAGAGCGGCAAACGGTTCGAGAACGTTTTGCGCAAACTGAGTGGAACCGAGGAGTCGATTCTTCAGCTCCGTTTTATTCCTGAATTTAACGATCGCCATATGCTCGAATCGGTACTGATCACCGGACAGGATATCACCCGTCAGTTCAAAGATGATCAACTGCTCAAGCGGACCCATGAGCAATTACGCCAGATGACCCGACAGATCCAGGTGAGCGTTGAGAATGAGCGTAAACACATCGCACGAGAAATCCATGACGAACTTGGGCAGCGGCTTAGCACGCTGCGGATGGTCATTGCTTTAATACATGACGAAGGCCGCGAGTGTAGCGAGCAGATGCAGACGCTGAAAGATATCGTTGACGGTACGATCCGTGTGGTAAGGGACCTGTCTACCATTCTTCGTCCAGCCGTACTCAATATGGGGCTAGTCCCGGCGCTAAGATGGTTGTGCGATGAGTCAAATAAATATCACCGCGATTGCCGCTATACGCTGGAAGCGGCTGAAAATGAAATTGCCCTTTCTGATGAACACACCACGGCGATTTTCCGCGTGGTACAAGAGTCCCTGACCAACGTTTATCGCCATGCCCGGGCGAGTCGTGTGCATATTACCGTCGCACAGACCGGGAGTTTGTTGTCTATTGATGTCAGTGATAATGGACGGGGGTTTGATGTCGACAGCGTGCCAACGACCGCCTTTGGCCTGTTAGGCATGCGTGAACGCTGTACTATGCTGGGCTGGGAATTACGTATTACCAGCCAACCGGGACAGGGCAGTCAGGTCAGAATTACGGGAGAACTGCCCTCGCCTCATTAAGAAAGATTATGCTTAATGCCAAAACGAATCATTTCAGCATTACTACTGAACTGCATTTTTTCCACCATACGCGCTTTGTGAGTACTCACTGTTTTATTACTGATCTTCAGTGCTTCAGCGATAGCGTTAATACTGTCGCCGTGCGTCAGCATGGCGAGGATCTGCTTTTCCCGCTGTGACAGACTGGCGTAGCGACATTGCTCGCTGCTATCGCCATTGGCGAAGATAATCGCTTCAGCCAGGCTGGGATCGATATAACGCTGGTGCTGACTTACCCGATGGATGGCTCCAAGCAGGGTTTGCGGATCCTGATCTTTGGTGATAAATCCACGCGCACCGCTATTGAGCACGGTCATCGCCATCTGCGGCTCGTTATACATACTCAGCACCAGCACTGGCAGGTACGGCCACTCTTTGGCGATCTTTCTGACCATCTCTGTGCCGCTAACGCCCGGCATTGAGAGATCAAGCAGCAAAATATCGCATTCGGTATGTGCTAATGCAGCCAGCACCTCATCTCCGTTCCCGGCTTCGGCGACCACGGTCAGTTGTTTATCCAGATTAAAAATCTGTTTGAGTCCTTCCCGCATCAGAACATGATCGTCGGCGAGTATTAATCGTATGATTGTTTGCATGAGAATAGCAATTTTTCTTATTGTGATGTTTGAAAATGAATAATCATCCTGAAAATGACCCACATTTGTATGAGTGTAAGCGGCGTAAAGCAGAGGAACAAGCTTAAACGTTGATCAAGTATTATGATCTTACCCATCAATAGTGGACATGGGACTCAGTGAGTAAACTCTCAGGTAAGAGGTGACTCACATGACAACACCGTGGCTACCTGCCTGCATCGCCAAAGGCTGGGGTAAAAGTTTTACGGATGCTCAGCGCGGCCAGCTATCGTGAACATGGCCAGCTGATATTGAAGTAAGATTTTAGCGCCTGCGGCTCAAACCAAAAATGGACAGGCGACAATCATATACTTGCGTATTGATGAAGTCTGGTTGTCTCTGGCGGTTGTCATTGCGGCGTCGTCACGTGCGGTTATTGGCTGGTCGATGCCATCACGCACTGGCACGATAATGCCTGCGAGGAAAGCATCTTCTATTCACTGAAAGTAGAATGTATCCGCGGTGAATGTTTCGACAGCTGTAAAAGTATTCGAACGACGGCGTTTAATCATATCGAATGCGATTAAGCACCGCTATTTAGTGGGCAACATATCAAAGGAAAGAGAAAGTAGACTTCATATTCAGGAGGTGTGTTCAATAGAATTCCCTTCGGGGAAAGTTTTTTCTAACGCTAATCGGTGAGGGATCGCGACGGTCAATAGGTTAGTCGGATATGCCCGACGCGATGACGCTATAAGTGAGAAAACTAAATAATAGATATGAGAACGATTTTTTTTGTTTTAGATACGAATATTAGCCAATGATATCCGACAAGATTACAGTGATAGAATATATGAGGATAGATAATAACAGACTTATATCGATTTATTTGATTGACTGAGCCAGCGTCGATGGATAGAGAATCATCGCATTGCCAGGCGTTCAGCCTGAAGTGACAGGGAAACATTTTTCTTCTCATTCTCATCTCATTTCTCATACTATTTCAAATATTGTTTTCCAGTTGATTGAGCTGTGGCAGCGGGAGAAGCTATGCCTGAGAGGGAACGACAGACGGTAAACTCCGTGCATAAAGTCATGAGGAAAATTGATTACGATCAATTTTTGTTGATTTTTAAATTAATTTTCCACAGTAGAAACTTCTTATAAATCATAAAGATTGCTTTGCGCGGAGCATGGTAACAGAAAGAAAAACTCACTTACAGCAGATTTCTAACTGCGTAAATTTAAACCACCATTATGCGTTATAATATTTTCTTATTAAGAGGTTATTGTTATATATATCAATAGGTTGTTAAAACTTTGTCGTGGTTTGTCGCACGGTGTGATTAATTTTTTTTTTGTAAGTGACAGGCTCACTCTCCCTGTTTTTGATAGCTGAAAACTATCTCTTTGCTCATCTCCGTTGCACTATAGATACGGTGATTTGCCTTATGGTAGCATCCTCAACTTCATGAAATATATGCGCTATTAAAATAATTGCTTTATTTGATTTTTAAATTTCTCGTCAATATTTTTAGACTGGCGAATGTGATTTTAAAATAATGGAGTACTGCATCATCAGGGTACCAAAACTATTAATATAGTGAGGAAAGGATGAATAAGGTTTTTAAAGTTATCTGGAATGCTCAGATGAATGTTTTTGTCGTGGTATCTGAATTAGCAAAAGGATATTGCAGAAGTGCTGTGAGTCTGAATAATTCTGATTCATACGGCTTTATTAACCGCTTCATGCTGTCTGCCGTTGCGTTAATCGTATCGGGCGCATGTGCAACATCCTCAATGTCCGCCGAATTGCAGGTTCACGATTTTTCACCGCAGGATCCCTTTGAAGAAACCATTTCTGGCTCCACCCAACTCACGGGAAGTTTTGCCGGGATCGCGCCAGGTCAAAAAGGATTTCACTGGACGACGCTCGGGCAGGCCAGAAAGGAGGGTTTTATTACCGGGGAGTCAGCCAATTGGATCGATCACCAAATATTGCGGATGGGGGCTCAGGCAAAAGCCATTAATTTTATTGACCCGATAACCGGCAATACAACCTCTATGAATGTTTTTGACAATAAAGACATTCGAACCGATTCAACGGAAAACTTCCGCATCGTTCTTACCGATCCTGTGGGTAAAGATGGGCAATATGTTGATCGCAATTTTTATCAAATCGGCAATGACGCTTCCCTTGATGTTGATGTAGGGCAGAAAACGGACGACTGGTTTACTCGCGCTGATAACCAGTTCAATGCCATTCTGAAAAGTTCGCTGGGGTATAAAAATCTCTCTTCGGTCTATCACGTAACCGATAACGGCAACGTAAATTATCTTGCGAAAACGGTCGTACACTTGGGGAATACCTACAGCAACGCTCGTGATACCTCTTCTCCCGTGGCTTCAATGACGGCAGCTGATTTTAAAGGGGAATTTGATAGCGTCATCGGGAAACAGAACGTCGCGAATATCGCAGAGTTTAAGGCTTATAACGATGCGCTAATCAAAGCGATTCAGAGCGGCCAAATTGCACTAACTGAAAAGCAGTATGCTGACGAACTCGATAAAGCCAGAGACACATCGCTGCATGCTATCTACGCCAATACCGTTATTCCCGCGGATGATGCGGTCAGGGCCACGGTTAGCAAGGATGCCGTTTCATATATTCACGCTGAAAATAACGCGAAGGTTGCTGTTGATAATAATGCGAATATTCAACTGGTTAATTCAGATGCAACCGTTGTTAACCTGGAAAACAGTGCCACGTTAACTAACAACGGCACGTTAGGAACGGCGAACAATACCCTGCGTGGGGCGTATGTCATCGCTGCCAAACAAGATGCAGTCGTCAACAATAATGGCGTGATTGATGCCGGAACCAACCCGGAGATGGCGGGATATTTTAACAATGGCGCTATTGGCGTTACCCAGGGGCAGCACACCGCTATTTCCGCCAGCGGAAAATCCGTCATTAATAACAATCGTACGGGCGTTATCAATGTCGCCGCGACAGGTGATTATTTCGGCAACACGGCCGTATTAATGAACGATAGTGCCACATTAAATAACGATGGCGCGATTAACATCGCTGCCACTCCGGAACTCGCTAAAACAGAGGGTGATGGCAGCAACATCGGGGTGGAAGTTCAGAAAAATAGTACCTTCAATAACCAGGGGGTGCTCTATATTGGCCGCATGGCGCAGCGGACCCCGACGGATGCCGTGAACAGCATTGCGATAAAGAAACGGTCTATTGGGGTTCATCTGTACGGTAACGGTACTTATAACGGTTCGGAAGCTTCGCAGGTCATTATCGGTAGCCAGGTGCAGAATGCCGCTGCCTTTGATGTTGGCGGCCCTGCAACCCTTAATCAAAAAGGGAGTATCGCCATCTTTGGCGCGGCTGGCGGTGAAGCTGCCGTGGCCAACTACGGTATTATTGCCCGCAGCGGCACGCAGGCGGAGAAAGTCGTCAATAGCGGTACCATTGGTTTGAGTGGTCTGAACGGCATTGGGATATATGTTATGAGCAATGCTCAGGCGACCCATGCGGGGATCATTAACGTTAATGGCGGGCTGGATCCTGTTACCCACTATGCCAACTACGGTATTAAGGCCGAGGGGGAAAAAGCGCTGGCGCTGTTATCCGGGAAGATAAACTTATACGGCGACGGTGCAATCGGTGTTTATGCGCTGAATAAGGGTGAAATTGATGTGGCCGGAAACGGCGCCGTCAGCTTTAAACGGGGCGTTAATCAGACGGGGTATTACATCTTTGGTGCGGGTTCCTCCATTAAAAATACCGCATCCAGCGTTCAGGACGCCTCCATGAAGGGGGCCACGCTTTACCGTGTGGACGGTGGAGCTCACTTCTCTGGAGCCTCAGGCAGTACATCTCAGCTTAATGCTTCCGGTATCGGCGCGACTATTATCCGCACCACCGGTAGCGACAGCCGTTTTGATTCCGGCAAACAGGCGCTGAACGTAACAGGTCAGGGAGCAACCGGCGTTCGCATTGAAGGAGGTGCGACGGGCGAGATAAGCGCGGACACCACGATTGCCGTGTCAGGGCGCGGTGCCACCGCTGGGATTGTTGATGGTAATTATTACAAACTTGATGGCTCAACCGACGAAACGAAAAAAGGTGATTCGGTCTTAACCAGCCATGCTGCGTTGAAAACGGCCAATATCTCAGATAGTGCGTTTGGCTACCTGGTTAAAAATGGCGGTAAACTTATCCATGAAGGCTTCATCGACTTTGCGACGAAGTTCAGCACCGGGATTCAGGTGGCTGGCGGAACGGTCGATAACCGCTCTGATGTGACGGTTAACGGCGTGGCGATCGATATTAAGGGGGCCAATTCCCGGGTCATTAACAGTGGTGTTGTCACCGCGACAGACGGCACGGCAGCCTATCGGGTCGGCGCTAAGGCTACGCTGGCTTTAGAGGGTAAAGGTGAAACCCGTGCGGCGGGCACCGCACACGGCATCTTACTGGATCAGTACGCGAAAGGCCTGACGGTAGAGGGTGCAACCATCAATATGGACAGCGCCAGCAGCGGTAGTGCGATAGAAAACAGAGCCGCCGTGAGTGGTATTCAGCTTAAAGATACCACCATTAATGTGGGAAATGGCCTGGGCATTCACACCGGTGCGTCTTTGGCTCAGACCAACTCCGGCGTTATCAATGTTAACGGCAGCGGGACTGGCTTATTGTTCGAAGTGATCCCTATACATGCCATCGTTAACGCGATGCCGCTTGCCAGCGCCTGGCACGGTATTAATAGCGACCAGATGCTGGATATGTCGGACTCCAGAAATCTGGTGATAAATGTCAATTCGGCGGAAGGCTACGGTATCGTTGTTCATTCAACCGCCGATCTGAAAACGGGTGCCAGCGTGAATGTGCTCAGTGACCAGGGGCAGTCTGCGCTGGTGGTTGAGGGAACGACAAAGAACGTTGAGCAGTTGGGTAATCTCATCTCCGTTTCTGATAACGCTGCCGTGGTGAATGTCGACAACGGCTCGCTTGAAACCTTTACTAACCGCGCGGATATCCTGGCACGGGATGCCGGCCATACCGCGCTGGAAATGAATCGGGGCAAGGGGATCACCTTTACCAACGCCAGCGGTGCGAATATTCGCGGCCAGGTGAATTTATTAAGCGGTGATAATACCGTGATACTGGCGTCCGGCAGTACGGCGACCGATATCACCAGCGGTACCGGCACCGATCGCTTTATTCTGAAAGATATTCAGGAAGCGGAAAGCGGCAAGCTGTTCACCTCATTAAACGGCGGCAGCGGGGAGGATACGCTACGGCTGGAAAATTCAGCCTATACCGTCAATCGGGCTGATGCCATTACTGGCATGGAGCATATTGAGCTGGCTAACAACTCGCGCCTCACCCTGGATAATGTTGATTTGGCATTGGGGGATAACGGCGATGACGGGGCCGGCACCGGATATAACATTGATGGCACCAGCCAGCTTAACCTGCAAAATAAGGCGGATATCACCTTTAAAAGCCATCTGGCCGGTACCGGGATTCTCTCTGCGGATGCTGCGGATAACCGCTTCGATTTTGACCGCAACAATGCGACCGATGGCTTTGCCGGTACGCTGGCATTAACTCACAGCCAGTTTGAACTGAGCGGACTTAACACCCAGGCGCTGGCTAACGCCACGCTTCTCGCCGGGGATGGCAGCGTTACCCACGTTGGTTTTGGGGAACAGAATATCGGCGGGCTGGCATTTAATGGTGGGACCGTACGGTTTGATGGCGTAACGCCGGGTAATCCCTCCGCGAGCGGTACCCTTCACACCGGGACGACGGATTTATCGGGACGGGGAACGGTGCAGGTTGATACCGGAACGGTCAGCAACGATCGTCCCCAGGCCGATACGCATCGCTCTATTCTGGAACAGGATGATGCCCGGGCATTCATCAAACTGGCCGCGTCAGACACCGCCGTTCAGGGCGGAGCCGGCGATCTGGTGCTGAAGGATAAAGACGGGAATGTGATTACCGATGCGGTTACCGCAGATATTTCCCAGAATGGCAAGGTGGTGGCGAAAGGAACCTATGACTATCGTCTGACCAGCGGAGAGAACAACGATGGGCTTTATGTTAACTACGGTCTGACCCAGGTCGATTTGCAGGGCAAAGGGGCGGATGCGCTTATCCTTGATGCTAACGGCAAAAGCGATAACGCAGCGGACCTGAGTGCCAGGGTGACCGGCAGTGGGGATTTGGCCTTTGACAGCCGGAAAGGTCAGACCGTGACGCTATCCAATAGGGATAATGACTACAGTGGCCTCACCGATGTGCGCAGCGGTAACCTGGCGATGCTAAACGATCGTGCCCTCGGCAATACCCGCGAGCTGAAACTGGCCGCTGCAACCGGGTTTGATATGCGCGGCCATGCGCAGACCATCGGTAAACTCTCGGCGGAAAGCGGTTCACTGACGGATTTAAACGGCGGTCACCTGACCCTGACGAACGGCGGGGAGTCCGCAGGCAGACTGGCCGGTGACGGGGAACTGACCGTTGCAGGTGGAACGTTGAATGTCGCCGGTGCTAATTCGGCGCTGAGAGCCAGTACCACAATTGCCCAAGGCGCAACCGCCGTACTGGATAATACCCAGGGGCTGGGTAGCGGACAGATTATCGCGGCGGGCGTGCTGAATCTGAGTAAAGCCGCGGGGGCGTTATACAACAGTATTAGCGATGCCGGGCGGGTGATGCTGGCCTCCAGCGACGTTACCCTCGCCGGAAATAATCGTGATTTTACCGGTACATTTGAGATTGATACTGCGTCAACGCTGACCGCCTCTTCCGCACAGCAGTTGGGGACGGCAGCGATTAAGGACGCCGGTCAATTCGTTCTTAATACGAATGACAGCTGGTCGCTGAAAAACAGCGTTAGCGGCTTGGGCAGCGTGGTGAAAAAGGGTAACGGTAGCGTGACGCTAAACGGCAGCGCGCAGTGGACCGGGCAGACCGATATCAACGGCGGTGGGTTGATGCTGGGGGAAGCGGATAAGGCTGTTACACTGGCCAGCAGCCAGGTCAATATCCACACCGGTGGGCGCTTATCCGGTTTTGGCGGGGTAGCAGGCAATATTGATAACCAGGGCACGCTGGCCGTTGGTGATGACCAGGGTACTTCCGGTACGGCGATTTTTACCGCCGGAGGTAACCTGACTAACAGCGGAAATATCCGGACCGGAAATGGCGTAGGCCCGGCAGGCAATCAGTTGATTGTTAACGGCAACTATATCGGTGATGGGGGGCATCTCTCTCTGAATACCGCCCTGAACGGCGACGACTCCACCACCGATAAACTGATTGTTAAAGGGGACACCTCTGGCTCAACCGGCGTCAGCGTCACTAATGCTGGCGGATCAGGTGCGCAGACGATTAATGGTATCGAAGTGATTCATGTAGACGGTCAGTCAGACGGTGAGTTTACGCAGGATGGCAGGATTGTCGCCGGTGCTTATGATTATTCACTGGTCCGTGGGCAGGATGACAACGACAGCAACTGGTATTTAACCAGCCATAAAGCGAATCCAAATCCGGGGCCCGATCCTAAGCCCAAGCCTCAACCTGATGTGCGTCCGGAACCGGGCAGTTATACGGCTAACCTGGCCGCAGCAAACACCATGTTTATCAACCGGCTGCACGATCGTCTTGGTGAAACGCAGTATATTGATGCGTTAACAGGCGAGAAGAAAGTGACCAGTATGTGGATGCGTCAGGTCGGTGGGCATAACGCATGGCGAGACAGTTCCGGGCAGTTGAAAACCCAGAGCAATCGCTATGTGATGCAAATCGGGGGAGACATTGCGCGCTGGAGCGGTGATGGACTTGACCGATGGCATCTTGGTGCGATGGCGGGCTATGGACATAACAGCAGTAACACGCGTTCCTCGTCTACGGGATACGGTTCAGAGGGCTCGGTAAATGGTTACAGCACCGGTCTGTACGCAACCTGGTATGCCAACGATGAAACCCATCAGGGCGCTTATCTTGACAGTTGGGCGCAGTATAGCTGGTTTAACAACAGCGTTAAGGGCCAGGCGATTCAGAGTGAATCCTATAAGTCTAAAGGTATCACCGGTTCACTTGAATTCGGCTATACCCACAAGCTGGGCGAGTTTACTGGCAGCAAAGGTTCAGGGAGTGAATGGTTCATTCAGCCACAGGCCCAGGCGATCTGGATGGGCGTAAAAGCGAATGATCATCATGAAGCCAACGGATCGCGTATTCAGGGCGAAGGTGACGGTAACCTGCAAACCCGGCTCGGTGTGAGAACGTTCCTTAAAGGCCATAGCGCCATTGATAATGGAAAGGGCCGCACGTTTCAGCCGTTTGTTGACGTTAACTGGATCCACAATACCCGTGACTTCGGTACCAAAATGGATGGCGTCAGCATTCGTCAGAAAGGTGCACGCAACCTGGGCGAAATTAAAACCGGTGTGGAAGGGCAAATTAATCCCGGGCTTAACGTCTGGGGAAATATCGGCGTACAGGCGGGCGATAAAGGCTATAACGATACCTCGGCTATGATAGGGCTTAAATATAACTTTTAATAAAACAGCGGGATGAAATCCTGATACCTGCTGTTGAATCGCCGGCTTCTCTGTCCTTGCACAGGGTTAAAAAAGGGTTCATGTTCTGCATGAACCCTTTTTCATCGCTCCTGATAGCAGACTCATACTCTTCTGTTCCCCTCTTCTGAATATCCACTATCCAGATAGCCCCTTTTTCACGACAAAGGGTTAACATTGCTCGCGCAAAGCCAGGTGAAAAAATTCGTTTATAGAATCTGACGTTGAGAAGCTTCGGATCACTTCCGTGCTCAGGGGAACGAATGCGGTTGCGCGGCGTGATACCACCACGCCCGTAGCCGCCAGTCAAACGCTACAAAAATTGATCCTGACAGTGGTACTGAAGCCTGCATCACGTCAGCAGTTAATACAGTGGATGCGTGACGATAACGTAGCGGATGCGTTGCTGCGTTCCTTACTCGCCAGCCGGGAAATCGGTACTGGTGGTGACATCAACCCAGCCGATCATTTCAGCCAGACGGTTACTGAGATGAGCCCCTACTTGTTTATAGCCCATGGTGCCGAGTAACAAGCGGCGGGGTGGGTTTTCGTGGTTGCTCAGATTGACCAGAACGGTGCCCGCGCGTACCGGATCGCCGGGTTGTTTACCATTACGCTGTGCCAGTGCATCCCGAATTGCACCTGCGCTGGAGATATAATCACCTATTCTTTTTTCTGCACGTAGCATCGATCGTCCTGCCCAGTCGGTGCGGAATGGACCAGGCTCAATTGCTGTAACCTTAATGCCTAACGCTTGAACCTCCTGAGCCAGCGATTCGGACAGCGCTTCAACGGCATGTTTACTGGCGTTATAAACCCCCAGGCCTGGAAAGGCCATCACGCCGCCGGTAGAGGAAATATTGAAAATGTATCCCTTACGGCGTTCGCGCATGCCCGGCAAGACCGCTTGAGTGACGGCTAACAGACCGAAAAAGTTAACATCAAACTGATGACGTGCCTGCGCCAGGCTGGTCTCTTCAACCGCGCCTTCCAGTCCGTAACCTGCATTGTTGACCAGCACGTCAATTGGTCCGACTTCCTGTTCAATACGGGCTACGGTTGCCTTGACCGCCGCCTCATCGGTGACGTCCAGTAGCATGCCATAAGCGCGTCCTGGGACGAGGTGGGTGAATGCCTGACGTTGTTCTTCATTACGCAATGTGCCGACCACCCTATTGCCCGACGCTAATGCGGCTTTTGCAATGGCTTGACCAAGGCCGCTGCTTACACCGGTAATAAACCAAATTTTACTCATCTTAATTCCCCTATATTCAACAGATGCGACATGAGGTAGAGCAACGTAAAACCTTTGTCGCGACAGTTCGCTGCTTTCGAAATAATGGCGCGATGAGCACCTTCATTCGTGAAAGCAAGTATGCCATTATCAATTTGTTGAATTAATGGCCTGTTTTTTTCATGAAGTATTGAGGAAAATTCATTAATGGATCCGGTTAGCGATGGCACGATCGGTATATTTATGACTTTTGTCCGCCTAACGTTTTCGCCGGGCGGCGGATGACGCTAGCTGTCATTCTTCCTGTGCGCAGTCACCCTCCTCCCCGATATAAAGGTTTTATCATGGCCGAAATTATCCTGAAAAATGTGACCCCTTTTGATCAATCCACTTCGGTGGATCTGCTGCTGCGCGACGGCGTGATTGCCGCGCGTGGTGAGAATTTGTCGGTTCCGCCGCAGGCCACCGTGATTGACGGTAGCGGTTACCAGGCTTTTCCCGGCCTGGTGGATGGGCACGCCCACATTGATAAAACGTTGCTTGGGCGCGACTGGTACGTGAACGACGTGCCGCGCAACCTGACGGACATCATCGCGAATGAACGGCGTTACCGCCGTGAGCAGCAACCTGATGTGAAACGGCAGTCCGAGCAGATCTCACGACGTGCGATTGCATCCGGTACTTCATTTATCCGTACTCATGTTGATATCGATAATGAAGTCGGTCTGGGGAATCTGGAAAGTGTACTGGCCGCGCGTGAAGCCCTGACGGGAAAGGTGGATATCGAGATCGTTGCGTTCCCGCAAAGTGGCATCCTGCAAAATCCGGGTACGGAAGCATTACTTAATGAAGCACTGCAAATGGGAGCTGAACTGATTGGTGGGCTGGATCCCTGCTCTTATGAAAAAGATCCTGTTCGTCACTTAACCCTTATTTTTGAACTGGCCACACGGCACGATAAGAAAATTGATATCCATCTGCATGAGCGCGGTGAACTGGGGGCGTTCAGTCTGGGGCTGCTGCTCGATTTTACCCGCCGCTATCAGATGGAAAATCGCGTCACGCTGAGCCATGGTTTCTGTCTGGGTATGGTTGAGCCGGAACAACAGTATCGGCTAATACAGGATATGGCCGAGCTCGGTATTAGCGTTGCCACCACGGCACCTGCGGATATTTCTGTACCGCCATGGGACAAGCTAACGGATGCGGGGGTGGATATTTGTGCCGGTAATGATGGTGTACGGGATACCTGGAGCCCGTATGGCAATGGCGATATGCTACAGCGTGCGGTAACCATGGGGCTGCGTTACCGCTGGCGGAAAGACAGTGAAATCATGAAGGCGGCGCAGACCATTACTTACGGTGGCGCGCGGGTCATGGCGCTGAAAAAATATGGCCTTGCACAGGGGGATTATGCCGATCTGGTGCTGGTTCCCGGGCGTAGCATGGTAGAAGCACTGGTAGAAACGCCGCGGGAGCGTAAGGTTTTCAAACGCGGTGTGCTGGTTGCGGAGAACGGCCAATGCCTGTTCTGATAAGTGAAAAGGGTGAACTTAAGGAAGTGCCACGCGTCGTTTCCAGAGCTGCTGCTGCGCGCTCGGTTCCTAAACTATTCGCGCCATCGGCTTGATGGTGCTGTTGTTTTATACAAAGAATCTATTAACATATTGGCGCAGCGTGCCTGTTCCTGGCAGCCACGTTGTTCCCCAGTAAAACCCGCGTAGTCTGGCGAAAATGACGCGGTAATAAGCAAGGTTATTTATGGGCACCGGGTTTAATAAAGAGCAAATGATGGCAAAGAATGTCAGCGATGTATCGGCAGCGTCAGAGTCAGTCGCTTTGTTGCCCGTGCGAGGCCAACTGCCGGAAGAGCAACTGATATACGATCGCCTGGTGGACGCTATTATTGATAAGACGCTCAGACCGGGAGAGTACCTCAACGAAGTGAAGCTGGCTAAAAGCTACGGGGTGCCTCGCTCGCGGGTGCGTCGGGTGCTTGAACGTCTGCGCGACGAAGCGGTTATCGAATTCCAATTAAATCGTGGCGCTTTTATTCGCCGCCCCACGGTGGACGAGGCCAGAGATGTGTTTGAGGCGCGACGACACCTCGAATCAATTATTGTCAGATTGGCCTGCGCCAGAGCAACGAAGGCGAATATTGCCCAGCTGTATACCCATCTGGAAACCCAGCGGAGAGTGTTCGATAACCGATTACCTGAAATGAATCGGATAGCTGGCGAGTTCCATATGCTGCTGGCCGAGATGGCCGGTAATGAAGTATTAACCAGGATGTTGACCTTACTGATGCGGCGGGTCTGTCTGATTCAGTCGCTGTATGAAAAACAAAACGGCGTACTGTGCCTGGTGCATGAGCATGAGAAACTGATCGCGCTTATTGATGCCAATGATGCCGATGGTGCGGCAGCTGTCGCTCTGGCACACTGTCAGCATATTGAACAAAGCCTCGATCTCAGCGAACGTCGGCGTGCTGAAGTCGATATCTACGGTACCGTTCTCCTTCCCGGAGATCGTCCCTGAGAACGCTGCCCTCTAATGAAGCACGCCTGATGTTTGTCAGGGCAGTGGCCGCTTTTTCGCCAACCTGATTAAAAAGAGTACACCGTGGCCCGCCAGTATCCCTGCTGTATTAACCCCGCTGTTTTTTAAACTAATTATTCAACGTTCGATTTTTTACACCTCATTCAGTCAGTAAATGGCGTAATTATTGCTTAAACAGTATTGCCTGCAATATTGCGTGCAATTTAGAACGGCTGGCAGATAGCGTTTCCGAAGCCAGCGTGTTGGAGCATCTGAGGGTAAGAGGACGTTATGAATCAGAAAGTAGCAAAGATAATAATGACCCTGTTCATCAGCAGTGTGATACCGCTGGTGGTGCAATCGACCGCCAGAGCTGACGATCTCGCCTGGTTTGAGGCACAGCTCAAGCCTTATCAGGAAAAACCAGCCTTTGTCGCACCCGGCCCGGCGTTTGACGCGAAAAGCTGCATGCGCGGTAAATCGATAATGAGTATCCCCCAATCAAGCGCCAATCCTTTTACCGCCACGATTGAAAAAGCCATGCAAGGCGTGGCCGACAAGGTCGGTTTCACCTTCACCACCTGGGAAAATCAGGGGCAGAGTTCTCAATGGGTTCAGGGGATGAATACCGCGCTGAATCAACAGGTGAATATGGTTGACCTGCTCGGTGGCGCCGATCCCCGGGTACTGACGCCGCAAATTAAAGCGGCTCAGGCCGCCGGTATCAAGGTTGTTGCCTCGCATAACAACGGTCTTGAACAGTCGGCAGCGTTAGGTAAATACACCGATAGCAATGTCGCAGTGGATTATTTTAAAGCAGGTGCACTGCTGGTAGATGGTGCGGTCGTGAGTACCAAAGGCAAATTGAATGCACTGGTGCTGATCTCCAGCGGCCCACTCTCTACTGACTCAATGGTCGCGGGTATCAAGGCGGAGCTGAAACACTGCACTGATTGTCAGGCGAAAATGCTGGATTATATTGGCACTGACTGGGCGACCCGGATTACTCCTGGCGTTCAGGCCGCACTGTTAGCCGATCCCACCATTAACTACATTATCGTTATTTACGACAGCATGGTGCAGTTCGTTGTACCTGCCGTCACGATTACCGGTGCGCAAAATCGGGTCAAGATTAATGCATTCAACGGCACACCCTTTGTTCTTGGCATGGTGCAGCGTAATCAGGTTGAAATGGATATCGGTGAAAACCTTGATTGGATTGCGCATTCTATTATGGATTCAGAAATGCGTATCGCCTGCGGATTACCGACGGTCGCGGATGCAAAAATTCCTTTTTACCTGTTCACAAAGGATAACGCCAAAGACGCCGGCACGCCGCCGCAACTCTCTCAGGGTTATGGCGATGCTTATCTGGCTGGTTTTCACCAGCTATGGCAGTTGCCATGAGCGCGCTTAATCTCGCGTGGCAGAGCGCATCTGCCCAGCCACCGGCCTTGCGATTGTCGGGAATAACCAAAACGTTTGGTGGCCAGCGGGCGCTGGATAATGTTTCGCTGGAGATCGCCCGTGGCGAAGTGCATGGTCTGCTGGGGCAAAACGGCTGTGGAAAATCAACGCTGATAAAAATACTGGCGGGTTTCCACGCCCCGGATCCTGGCGGGCAGTTGGCGATCTGTGGCACTGATGTACCGCTTCCTTTGGCTGCCGGGGCCTTCCGTCATCATCGCATCAGTTTTGTTCACCAGCAGTTGGCGTTGATTCCCGCGTTGAGCGTGCTGGAAAACCTGCTGATAGGTCGGCTGGCTAACGAAAAATCTGTGGCGATCAATTGGCGACATGAGCGGCGTGCAGCAGAAACGTGTTTTGAATCTTATGGCATTGCCCTCGATCCTACGGCGATTCTTGCCGACCTTTCTCCTGTGCAGCGTGCTTTGCTGGCCATTGTCCGAGCGGCTGAAGAGATGCGTAGCGGCGGTGGGGCCGGTAATGGCCTATTGGTGCTGGACGAACCGACGCCATTTTTACCCCGTCGGGACGTCTCGACCTTATTTAAGGTGGTGCGCAATGTGGTAGCCGGGGGAGCCAGTGTGGTGTTCGTTTCCCATGATGTGGATGAGGTTCTTGAAATTACCCAGCGGCTGACGGTGTTACGGGATGGTAAGGTCGCGGCCAGAATTGATACCGGGTGCTCTACACGGCAGGACATTATTGAAGCCATCATCGGTCGCCGCCTGATACTCAGCGATCGTCCAGCACTCTCTCCATCCGTAGCCGACGGGCATTTGACGGTGACGAAGTTGCGTGGGGGAATGCTGGATGACTTGACGCTTTCAGCCAGTGCCGGAGAGGTGATCGGATTGACCGGCCTGATCGGTTCCGGTTATGACGAGGTGCCTTATCTGTTGTATGGCGCGCGTCAGGCAACCGGTAGCGTTGTGCTTGGCAACCAACAACTGAACCCGGCCCATCTGACCCCTCGGCGAGCCATTCGGCAAGGTATTGTGCTGATACCAGGCGATCGTTTGAATAACGGTGCGATCGGTTCGCTGTCGGTGGTCGATAACGTCACCATGCCGGTATTGCGCCACTGGTTTCGCCGCCTGAAGTTGGATCGTAACGGTATGCTCCAGCGGGCCGGTGAGTTAGGACGGCATTTTGACGTTAGGCCCTCAAACCCCGCTTTACCGATGTCGGCGCTAAGCGGTGGTAACCAGCAAAAAGTGCTGTTAGCCAAATGGCTACAGCAATCCCCCCGTTTAGTTCTGTTGGATGAACCGACCCAGGGTATTGACGTCGGCGCACGTCAAACCGTATTCCGTCATATCAGCGATGCCGCGAGCGCAGGTGCAACCGTGCTGTGCGCGAGTTCTGATTATGAACAGTTGGCGATGATTTGCGATCGCGTACTGATTTTTTCTCAGGGGAAGGTTATTGCCACGCTAAGCGGCACCGGACTGACCAAAGAGCATATTGCCGAACGCTGCCTGCAGGGTAGCTAATCAACACGAGGTGTACGCATGTCAGATAAAACGCTTAATGCACTATCGTCAGTGAAGCACACTATCCCATCCTCAAAAAAATGGATCCAGCGTGCCGAACAGTTCGGATTAATTATCGTTTGGATCGTCATGATGGCTTTTTTTGGTTATCTGAAACCCGATACTTTTCTCACGTGGGGCAATTTTTCTACCATCCTGGGATCGCAGGCGGTACTGGTGGTGATTACGCTGGGTCTGTTGATTCCGCTAACGGCTAATGATTTCGACTTGTCCATCGCTTATACCATGACGCTGTCTTCAGTACTGATTGCAGTCATGAATGTGAATCATGGTATCGGCATTGGCTGGGCGATTACCGCAGCGTTGCTATTAGGTATCGTTATTGGTGCCATCAACGGTTTGTTAATGACCTTATTTCGCATCCATTCGCTGATTGTCACGCTGGGGGTTGGCACTTTCGTGCACGGTATTACGCTTTGGCTGAGCGATTCAATGACAATCAGCGGCGTGTCAAATGTATTGATCAATGCGGTTATTGTGCAACGTCTGTTCGGTATTCCGCTTGAATTTTATTACGCCATCGGTGTGGCTCTGGTGTTGTGGTACGTCCTGGAATATACCGCGTTTGGTCGCCGTATTTTGTTCGTGGGGAAAGGGCGAGAGGTTGCCCGGCTATCGGGTATCAACACAGATCGAGTCAGGGTGCTCTGCATGATCGCGTCGGGTTTTTTAGGTGCGCTGGCGGGTGTGCTTTATACCGGAACCCAGGGCGCGGCCGACCCGGTCTCGGGGATTTCCTATCAGTTACCGGCCTTTGCCGCCGCGTTCCTCGGCTCTACCTGTATTGTTCCTGGCCGTTTTAATCCGTGGGGGACGACGGTCGCGGTCTACTTTCTGGTCACAGGCATTACCGGGCTGGTGTTCCTGGGATTCAGTTCATTTATTCAGGAGATGTTCTACGGTGGCGCGTTGATTATCGCCGTCACCTTATCGCAGATAGTTCGTGGCCGACAGGAACAACAGTTCTGAGTGTATTTTATGATAATCCTGATGGAGACATTTGATGAGCATATCCCTGGAACGTGATTTTACCGGCTATGGTGAGCATCCTCCTCATGCCGGTTGGCCGGGCGGAGCACGTCTGGCGCTGAACTTTGTACTTAACTATGAAGAGGGCTCGGAAAACAGCATCGGTGATGGTGACGGCTACAGCGATATCGGGCTGGTGGAAATGTCCGCTTCTTCAGTTGTGCGGGGTGAGCGAGACCTGGCCGCAGAGTCGATGTTTGAATATGGCAGCAGGATAGGGTTTTGGCGGCTGATGCGTATTTTTTCCGAGCGTCAGTTGCCCATGACGGTGTTTGCCTGTGCCCTGGCGCTGGAAAGAAACCCCGCAGCGGCCATCGCGATAAAACAGGCAGGACATGATATCTGTTGCCATGGTTGGCGCTGGATAGAACACTATAAATTATCCGAAGAAGAAGAGAGAAAACATATTCAGCTGGCAATCGACAGCCTGCATAAGACCATGGGAGAACGTCCATCGGGTTGGTATTGCCGTTACGGACCCTCCATCAACACGCGTCGCCTGTTGATGGAGGAAGGAGGCTTTGTGTATGACAGTGATAGCTATAACGATGAACTTCCCTACTACGTGACGCTGGCAGGGTGTCCGCATTTGGTGGTTCCTTATACTCTGACGAATAACGATCTGAAGTGGAGCACGGGTAACTTCGCTACCGGCGATGATTTCTTCGTTTATCTGCGGGAAAGTTTTGATGTGTTATATGCCGAGGGGGCGATTTCCCCGAAGATGATGAGCGTTGGGATGCATATGCGGCTGTTAGGGCATCCCGGCAGAGCCTCGGGTCTGATGCGTTTTTTGGATTATGTCCGTAGCAAGCCCGGTGTCTGGATCTGTAAGCGGAATGAGATAGCCTCGCACTGGCTTCAGCATCATCCGTTCAGGGCGTCAGCATAATGGCAAACATCATACTCGAGCCGATCTCAGCCAATGCCTTTGCTCCCTTTGGTCAGTTATTGCCACTGGGGCATGGACAAACGCGTGTCGAATTGATCGATGAACTGCACAACGGTCGAGACAGTGCCAGGCCACGCCTGAGCGTTGTTGAGGTTCCCCCAACGACCTTTCCACTAATGGTTGCGGAAATGGAGCGGCATATCTTTTCATCGCAGGTGTTTATGCCGTGCTATGGGGAGAGCTATATGGTGCTGGTGGCGCAACATGGTGATGATGATCTTCCCGATCTCGCGACACTGCGTGCTTTTCGTGTGCCGACGCATTTCGGCATTCATTATCATCCTGATACCTGGCACTATCCGATAACAGCCTGTGGTCAACCGGCCCGTTTTGTGGTGCTCACTTTTATCAACGGGACACGCACTGATGAGCAATTTGTTCCGCTTAGCGAGGCGATTACCGTAATCGATGAAAGGGGGAACGCCATACGCCAATGAGTATGCTTGAGGTGTGATAAGACGTGTTTACGGAAGCGCGGGCGCGAGCGTGAGTTAGCATGACGTCGCTGGTGGGATGTGCCATCATCAATATCATTCGGGCATAACCGCGCCAGCGCGATACATCAATGACATCGGTATAACATGTTTTTGCGGCTGGCGATCGCCGGCCAGCGCTTGCTGCATGGCATCAAAGGCGTGTTGGGCCCATAAATGTTCATTTTGCCTGACAGACCACAATGTGTTGGGCAAAAAACCAAGCATGGCGTGCTCTTCGAAGGTACCGATATGAATATGCGGCGGAATATGCCCGCACCATCCGCGTAATTCACGTAACGCGCCCTCCAGCATCGCTAACGATGACGCAATAAAGGCATCGGGCGGCTGTGGGTGGCGGTGCAGATACTGGCGCATGATACGCGCTCCATCCTCACAGCGGTTATGGCAATCTGCCAACTGCCCTTCTTGAGTGTCGGTCAGCCCGGCGGCGCGTAAGGCGTTACGATAGCCCAGAATCCGCTCACGGATGACGGGATGTTGGATATCACCCGCCATAAACAGCGCGGGTTTTACTCCCGCCTGCAGCATCGCTTCCGTCAGCATTTCACTCCCCTGCAGATTGTCACTCACGACCAGAGGACGGTCACGACGACCAACATCTCGATCGAGAACGATCATCGGGCGGTTGCGGTGTTTAATGTGGCTTTCCTGCGATTGCCGCGTGGAAGGCACTATAAATAACCCGTCAACATTGTGCTGCGCTAGCGAGTCCAGCAGCTGATTTTCCTGCTGGCTGTCATCATAACTACAGCCGATCATCAACTGGTAACCGTTTTCGCGACAGCGCATCTCCAGCTTTTCCGTCAGTGCGGAGAAAAAGGGAGAAGTCAGATGAGGTAAAATCAGTCCAAGGGTATCGGTTTTATTCAGCTTAAGGCTACGCGCTGTGTGATTCACGGTATAGCCATAGCGATCAACATAAGTCGCGATCCGAGCGCGCGTTTTAGCACTGATACGGTGCTGTTCGGCTTTACCGTTCAACACCAGGCGGACGGTAGTCACTGAGAGACTCAGCGCGGTGGCGATCTGTTCTACCGTCTTTGACATCGGTGATACATCCTGTAGCAGAGGAATTCCACATCATATCAATCATGCCGTGAACGGCACCGCCATCTTCTGCACCTGAAAGACTTTCTTCTGATGGTTAAGGGGCCGCTGTGGGCTGACGGCGGAAAATTCCCGCGAGCCAATATTCAGCAGGAACTGCTACATCACTAACGGTTCATCGGATAGCGCGGCAAATCTGATGATATACCTTTAGCGAAGATGATTTAAACCGAGTGAGGGCAGAATGGCGTGGCCTCATTGGCTGAACGGCAGAACCCGCCGTTTTCAGTTGCAGGGTAAGCTCCTTCAGGTCCCGCATCAATGCCAGAAAAACAGGGGGATATAATGGTTTTTTATTTGCTGTGTCGAGTTAGCTAACGATAAGAATTAAATCGGAGGACAAATACGATGTCATTATTCAAGAGGTGGAGCGGAGTCAATCATGCCGTTTTCAGAAATGGTTCTGTTTAATAGCTGAGCACTGTGAGAGCGTTTATCGCAGATAAATGGAACTTTTTCATATAACGGCTGCCCAAGGGGAGTACAAAAGTATCGCCTTATCTTCGCGAGATTGATGGTTGTATCCTATTGTAAGGTGATAAACGTTTTTTTAGAGATTAATCCATCCATTTGATAAAATTGGATTTTTCTTATTCATTAGTGTATTGCTCTGTTTTTTTTATATTTTTGGCGAGATATACCCACAGTTTTAACCATGAATTGACGGCTAACTTGCAAAATGTTTACTTAATGATGCTATTCATCAGATTAAATTGTTATTAAATGTTTCTAATAATTATGCCTTTAATTATTAAAAAGACTAATAATGACGCATATTGCTGATATGTTGACCGCTATTTTGTATTTCCTTTCATTTTGTTACTTTCATAAATACATTTGTTTATAAAACAACCAAATCCCGATCATCAATAGCATGTGGGTGTTCGTATTTTTTACTTTGTTGCATATTACACTTGTGTTAAACATTTATTCGTGGCGCAACGTCACGTAAATGCAATATGTCTCTGAATCTTCAAATTGCAGATACGTTAGTTCCCCGAGGTTTATTTTTTTATAAACTTCGACGGAATTGCGGTATCTCGAGTTTTCTGCAAGCTGAATTAATAAGGTCATGATGCAAATTCAAGTATGACGGGCATAACAAAAATAAAAGTTGGAGACAGGGTAATTAATGAGCAAATTAAAAACGTCAATATTCATTGGCGGCGCTGTTCTGTCAGCGTTATCTGCCAATGCGCGGGCTGAGATCACCGTTTTAGAGAAAAACCCACAAAGTAATTCGTTGCTGGCGCCATTAAGTTTAAAAGTGGGCGGAAGCATTCGCCCTGAATGGATTTTTAATAACGGTCCAGAGCCGGGCTATTATAAAAATGGCCACGATGGCGGTACGCGTTTCCGTTTTGGCGCTGATTATAAATTAGCTGAACATACCTCGTTTGTTGGTTTTTACGAATGGGGAGTGGATTTAGGGCATGCGTTGGAGTGGGATGGTCACTACAACGAGCGTGGTCTGCGCGATCGTCAACGCCAGTCATATGCCGGTTTTAAAGACGATCGTTATGGTACGCTGACGTACGGTCACCAGCGTGGCGTTTACTTCTCAACCGTTGCGATTAAAAGTGACGTCTGGGATAACGATGGTCTGGTTAACGGCGCAGGCGTAGGCATAGGTGGCGATTTCGACGGCAGTAACCGCCCTAAACGCTCTATTAAATATACCAACGATTTTGGCCCGGTAACGTTATATGCCGATTATCTGCTGCCGGCAGACGAAACCCCGGTTGGCGATTCGTTAGATTATCGTCGTACGCACGGCGGTGGGTTGGGCTTTGATTATAAACTGACCAACGATCTGGTATGGAGTGCAGCATATAGCCGTACTAATGCCAACATCAAAGATAATATAAATAGTCAGAAAGAGTATCACCAGCAACTTTCTGGTACAGCGTTAACCTGGCAACCGAATAACTGGTACATTGTTGGTACCGCCAGTTACTTTAAAGACTTTGTGCCAAGCCGCCGTGAAAATACGGTTGATAAGTTTTTCGCGGGTAGTGGTTACGGTGTAGAGAGTTTTGTCGGTTATACCTTTAATATCGATAAACCATTCCTGAAATCTATTCAGCCTTATGTCGCAGCAGACTCTCTGCAGCTTAAAGGTAATGAAGATTTCCATGCGAACCATGTTTATCTTGGTGCGGGTACTACCATTGGTTATGGTCTGTCGGTATATGTTGAGCGCACGTTGGCCAACAGTTCTGATGACGAACCCGATTCTACCTGGATTACCGTGTTCTACGATTTCTAATCGAGACCGGGTTAAAAAAGGCCGCGATAATAATCGCGGCTTTTTTTTTGCATGACGCCGGGGAGATTGTGGACGATCAATGCCCCACTTTCTTGCTGCGCGATTTTTGTCGCTCCCGCTCAGTAGTCTCTCTCGCCGCGGCTATGCGGTGGCTTCCGGACACACTTATTCGCTCGGCAATGTTCCTACGCTTCTACCCAGTAACGACTTGTGTGATATCCGGCAAAGCTTAGCTTTTTTTCGCATTTGCTCCGGTTCCGCGGGTTCAGTGAGAATGGCCTGAGAGGCTGAGGCGAGCCGTCTTCAGACTACTCACAAGACACAAGAGTTGGTTTCTATGCGTTCCGTTGCGGAACGGGTTGTTATGTTTGATCGGGAGGAAGAGTGCAAATGAAAGTGTCAAAATGGCTATTCTCAGTGCTATTGGTAGGCAGTTTTCCCGGTGCATGGGCCGCTGAGCAAAATGTACCAACCGAAAGTACGTTGCACGTCTCCGCAGATGCCAGCCTGAAGAGTCAGTTGCCGGCGGATATCCTGAAACGTGGCTATATCATTGCGGGAACCAATCCGAATACGCCGCCAACGACATTCTATAAAGAAGATAACCGCACCCTGGCGGGCCGGGAGATTGATATCATGAACGCGGTCGGGGAACGATTGGGTATCCCGGTGCAGTGGCGCGACACCGGCGGCTTTGACAACATTATTCCCGGACTGAAGTCCGGTCGCTACGATGTAGCCCTGTCAAATATTAATGCAACCAAACAGCGCCTGACGCAGGTCGATTTTATCGGCTATTACAATGCGTCTCGCCTCGGCATTATTACCCGCAAGGATGCTAACGTAAAACCGTTCACCTCGCTGCTTGATGTCTGTGGTAAACCCGTGGGCGCCGGTGCTGGCACCACGCAACTGACACGCCTGGATGAGGCAAGTAAGGCATGTGAGGCCGCAGGGAAAGACGCGATTAAAACCGCCGTCTTCCCGGATCGTCCGGCTGGTGTTCAGGCGGTGGTAAGCGGGCGCGTACCGATGTTTTTTGGCCCCTATGAGGGGCTGATCTATCAGGTCAGCCAAGTGCCCGTGCTGGCCCTGAGCGGACAGATCCAGGTCGATGATGCACCGGTATCCGTAGCCCTGGCTAAAGATTCTCCGCTGGAGCCTGCGGTTCAGTCTGCGCTGAACTCGCTGATTAAGGATGGTTCTTATCAGAAAATCCTCGATAAGTGGTCGATTGGCTTTGGCGCGGTAACCGCAGCCAAACGTAATCAGGATATTTTTCAATGAATTCACCCGAAAGCGTGAACGAACGCGATACGTTGCGTATCGTCGGGAAACGCTATTACGGTCGCTGGATTAGCGCTTTTATTGTGTTGCTGCTGCTGCTGGCCGCCGCTAACTCAATGGTACATAACCCCCGCTTTGAATGGCAGGTGATTGCTGACAGCTTCACCACCGAGTCGATTCTGAACGGCGTGCTGATGACGCTGCAACTTACTGCCATCTCCGTCATTCTTGGCTTTGCAGGCGGAACGGTGTTGGCGCTGATGCGACTCTCTTCCAATCCGGTGTTGGTGAGTGTCAGTTGGGCTTATACCTGGTTCTTTCGCGGTGTTCCAATGCTGGTACAGCTATTTCTTTGGTACAACATTGCGGCGCTATATCCGACTGTTTCGATCTCTCTGCCGGGCCTGGGAGAGCTATGGAGTACCTCCGCTAACACGCTAATCAGCCCGTTTAGCGCGGCGGTGATTGCGCTGGTGATGCACCAGGCCGCGTATGCGGCAGAGATTGTACGTGCGGGTATCCAAAGTGTGGGGAACGGCCAACTGGAAGCGGCGAAAGCATTAGGTTACCGGCCGGCAGAAATTTTCCGCTATACCGTACTGCCACAGGCCATGCGCGCCATTCTGCCCCCGGCAGGTAATGAAATGATCGGGCAGTTAAAAACGACCGCTGTGGTCTCGGTTATTTCACTACAGGACGTTCTGTTCTCAGCACAAATTATCTACCAGCGTACCTATCAGGTGATCCCTCTGTTGCTGGTCGCGACGCTGTGGTATCTGCTGATGACATCCGTGCTGTCTGTTGGTCAGTACTATGTAGAGCGTTATTTTGCGCGTGGCATTACGCGTGGTGAGAAACGCAGATGGATCAAGCGTAAACCCGCAGCGCGCGTTCTAAAAGAAGAGAGAGTGGGCCATGGCTGAAGCGATAGCACTGCGTAACATTACTAAGCGTTTTTCCGGTGTCACCATCCTTGATGGGATTAACGTCGATATGCCTGCCGGTTCCGTTACTGTTATTTTGGGCCCTTCCGGGTCGGGGAAATCAACGTTATTGCGCTGCATCAACCATCTGGAAAAGTTGGATGGTGGCACTATCCATATTGGTGATGCGCTGGTTGGCTATCAGCAAAAAGGGCACTTGCTGTATGAGCTGAGTAATAAGCAGGTTGCCGTGCAGCGCAGCCAGATTGGCATGGTCTTTCAACAGTTTAACCTGTTCCCACATCGTACCGTGTTGCAAAACATTATTGATGCACCCGTACGCGTGAAAAAAATTGATCGCCAACAGGCGGTCAGCAAAGGTATGGCGCTGCTGAAACAGGTTGGGCTGGCCGGGCGTGAAAACGACTGGCCGCAGCAGCTCTCAGGCGGTCAGCAGCAGCGCGTGGCGATAGCCCGTGCGCTGGCAATGGATCCAGACGTCATGCTGTTTGACGAGCCGACTTCCGCGCTGGATCCGGAGCTGGTGGGCGAAGTGTTGCAAGTGATCAAAAAGCTTGCTCACTCCGGTATCACAATGGTGATCGTTACTCATGAGATCGGCTTTGCGCGCGAGGTTGCGGATAATATTGTCTTTATGGAAAACGGGCGCATTGTTGCGGCAGGCCCAACATCGGTGGTGCTGAATGAAGCACCCAATCCCCGCGTGCGTCATTTTTTAGCGACGGTACTGTAAGTTATTCTTTATAAGCAAAGAATATTATCCCTGTCATCTGGACACAGACATGAGTAAAGCCCTTGTTTTCGAATTCAGGGGCGATATTGCTGTGAACATTGTGACGACGCCGCCAATTGTTGTCGCATTCCATCCGCAGTTTGCATTATTTCCCGTCTGATACAGCCTTCACTGTCTATGCATTCCACTTTCAGCAGAGGAAAAACGCTTTCCGCTTGTGCATGATCATAACAGCTATATATTCAATCATCGTGGCGAATACGCGAAAAGTAGGTGTTTTTTAAGGGGGATCTTGCTCGTTCAGCAATCGATTCAGTTCGGAGATCGCCTGCGGTGTGTTTAGCTGGCATAGCGTCGCGATTTGTTCTATCTCTTCCTTCGTTGCGCCCGACAAACAGCGGCGCAGTTTTGCCTGTAGATCGACGGGTTCTGCCACACTTTGCTGCCGCGTAACCCTGCATAGCAGCGGTGGCGCATCATGGAAAAACAGCGTTACCTGGTGGAAGCGCCGCGTTGGATCGATCTCATCCGGCGGTGCGCTATTATCCGGGCAGCGCTGTACCTTGCTGGCCAGTGCGGCGATAGTGGGGTTGACCGGACCTTCCGCGACATCCTCCAGCGCCACATTGTCATACAGCAGACAAGAGGCAATGACGTACTCCAGACTGAATCGTGCTTCAATACCCGTTTTGGGGCGGGTAACCGAGGCGGCAATATCCCCGCCCGGAGGGAAGGCCACCTCGATATGCTCAATCGCTGCAACCAGTTGCTGTACGGTGCCGCCATGTTGCGTTATCCACTGCTGATGCAAACGACGTGCGGCATCGGCGGCGCTGTGAGTACCGCCGCAGGTGGCATAGGGTTTGAACTCCAGCCCGGGTGAGATAATCCGCCAGGGTGCGCCCCAATTCTGTGTCAGCCGTTCACCATGAGCGTTTTCACCGCAGCAGGCTGCGAGAAAGCCCTCAATGACCCCCCGGGCCTGGCCGCTGAGCCCAGCTTGTACCAGCCGGGCAGAGATCACCGCCGCCTGCGCGGCCAGTCCTGCATGTAGCGGTTTAACCGCGGAGCCAAACTGCGCCCGTAAACCGCTTGCCTGGGTTGCCGCCAGCCCCAGAATGATGGCGGTCTGCGCCACATCGGCGCCAATCAGACGCGCAGCCGCCGCAGCTGCAGCAAGCGTACCCAGCGTGCCGGTACTGTGAAATCCACGTTTATAGTGTTGTTGGCCGGCTGCCAGACCCAGCCTGCCCGCCACCTCTACGCCAATAATATACGCATCCAGCAGCCCGTCTGTATTCGGATGGCTCTCCTCTGCTAACGCTAGCAGCGTCGGTAAAATCACCGTACCTGGATGACCGCGAAAGTCGGGATGAAAATCGTCATAATCCAGTGCATGTCCGGCGTAGCCCAACAGCAACGCGCGTGTTTGCGCATCTTTAGCCTGCCAAACTTTGCGCAGGCTCTCCAGCCCGCTATCGCGTGCTTCACCGCGTAATACCGGTAGCGTTACGGCAATAAAATCCAGCAAGCCGTCGCGCGCGCGATCTCTGGCCTCTTCGCTGGGGTGGCTTTCGACAATCAGGGTGGCCAGATCGTGCGTTACATCCGTCATGGTGCTTCCTTGGTGATTACATCGTAACGCTAAGTTTCTCAAGCGCGTTGATGGCCAGCGTCGCCAGATAATCCGCGGTGGGGAACAGGGCGCGATCGTCGACGCGGAATGCCGGATGATGCAGGGCATAAGGGCCGCCCGAGCCAATCATCAGAAAAGCACCGGGCAACTGCTGCTGATAAAATGCAAAATCTTCGCCGATAGGGCTGGCTGTGACTACGCGAGGTTCCAATCCTGCCAGCGGTGCCTGTTCCAGTGCGAAATCCACCCATTCTTCATGGTTTACCACCGACGGCGGACCGGGCTGCCAGTCCAGCGCGATTTGGGCATCAAAAGCCTGAGCAATGCCCTCTAAAAGCTGGCGTAAACGGCGTTCAATTAGCGTGCGCGCATCGGCGCTGAATGTCCGTACTGTACCTTCCAGCATGGCGTCATCGGGGATCACATTCCAGGTTGTGCCGCTGTGTAGCTGAGTGATGGATACCACAGCATTTTCATTTGAAGGCACATTACGGCTGATCAGGGTTTGCATTGCCACGACGATCTGACTGGCGATCACAATAGGATCGTTGCCGTCGTGCGGTCGAGCCGCGTGGCTACCTTTGGCGGTGATTGTGATAACAAAACGATCGACGCCAGCGGTAAGTGCACCCGCTTTACTGCCAACGACGCCAACGGGTAGCGTCGGATCATTATGGATGCCGAAAATGACCTGAGCTTGATCCAACGCACCGGTGGCCATCAGCGCGGAAGCGCCCTGGCCCGTCTCTTCGGCAGCCTGAAAAAGAATGCGGACACGTCCACGTAGCGATGATGCCTGTTTCTGTAGCAATATTGCCGCACCCAGCGCAGCTGAGGCGTGAAAGTCATGGCCACAGGCGTGCATCACCCCTGCATTAAGCGAGCGATACTCAACACCTGATTTTTCTTCAATCGGCAGCGCATCAATATCGGAACGCAGTACCACCAGGGGACCGTCCTGCGCGCCAATTTCGACAACCAGACCGGTTTTCAGTGGCAAATCCAGGATGCGGATCTGATGTTCCGTGAGGGCTGTGCGCAGGCGCGCGGTGGTTTCGAACTCCTGCCAGGAGAGCTCCGGGTGGCGATGAAGCTCATGGCGGAAGCGTTCAAGAAATGTCGCCAGTGGCTGATGTTGCTCAGAAATCATCATCGTAGTTCCTGACTTACGGATGAAGCAGACGGAGCTGCAACCGAATTGTTCGCGTCTGTTGCATGCTTTCGCATCCACTGAGTATGCGCTGCATCATCAAGAATTTTTTTCATATACAGCGTGATGTGCCCTTTACCTAAATCGGTTTGGTGCTGCGGGACGAAGCCCAGCTGTTGATACATCTCTTTCAGCCAGGGATGGTTGATGGCAGTACCCAGAGAGACGGCGGGAGCCTTCAGCCGATCGTGCAGGATATGTTGCTCAACCCATTCGAGCAGGTGACGCCCTAACTGCCGTCCACGAAATTGCGGGTCCGTGCCGAACCAGCCGATATGTGGCAAGCCGAACGGACCGGGTAGCGGTCCCCAGGGAAAGCGCAGGGTCAGCGAGCTGGCGAGGGTATCGTCCGCAAACAGAGCATAAACAGCATGTTGTTCAAGATGCAGGCTGACACGTGCCAGATCGGCGGTCGCGGCATCAAAATGGATGCCAAGCTCGCGGATAGGGGCATAAGCCGTCAGCATCAGGGCAAGATACTCATGACGATCATCCAGCGTCAGCTGGCGGAAATGCAGTTTCATAGGGTGTAACCCGAATTATTGAGGACAGAATGCCGCGTTCCATTGTCTTCTCCCGCAGGTCAGCCAGCGGAAGGTCATGCTGAATATTCAGAATCATCATGCCGTTCGCGCAAAGCGGTCAGCAAGCGATAAATCGCCTAATCTGGTATTGGTATAAGCTTTTGCGAATTAGGCAGAAAGGATCGGGAAAGTGCGTTTGCTTATGCACTTTTCTTTGTTGCATGATGAAAACTCAGTGTCAGATAGCGATAGTCGGTTCAGACCATCATTGGCTTCTGTCAGGGTGTTGTCCGGAATCGCTCTGCTCATAAAATAAAAAAGGCTCAGGCGTGTTCTCAATAAAATCCCCCCAGAATTATTGCCAGTTGTCCGGTATCCGTTCCCAGCTCGGTGATTATATTGCACCGCTTTCACACCATATTTTCATTGTTTCCAGCCCTCGGGCCTGGCAATCGGTCAACCCTGAGCTGGAAATCAGTCTGAAGGCGGCTGGTATTCATTATGCGGTAGCGATGCTTGCGGCGGAATGTACCGATGAAGCCATCGCGACGCTGTGCGAACAGGTAAAAAACGAGGGCGCAAATCTGGTACTCGGTATCGGCGGTGGACGCGTGCTGGATGCTGCCAAGGCGGTGGCAAATCTGGTCGATGATCTTGCTCTGGTCACGATGCCAACGCTGGCGGCAACCTGCGCTGCCTGGTCGCCCATCTCGATTATTTATAATGCGCAGGGTGGGCATATCCGCAGCCAGCCGTTACACCATATGCCGGATCGAGTGCTGGTAGACAGTGAAGTGATCGCCCGCAGCGACGTCCGCTATCTTAAAGCCGGTATCGTTGATGCGCTGGCCAAGTGGTACGAGTTTCAGCCTTATCAGCAGAAGGATCCGGACAGTCTGGCGCTGGACCTAAAAGCGCTAATGGCCCGGCAGGCCGTTGATGTCTTTAAGGCTTTCGGTGCTCAGGCGGTTAAAGATAATGAACAGCAGCGGGTGACACCTGCGCTGACTAAGGTGATTGATGCCTGTATCGCGCTGGCAGGTATGGCAAATAGCATCCGTGATGCTCAGCCGACACCGGGCTATGCGCATGCAATTCATAATCGGCTGACATATCAACCTGAACTGCACGACTGGTTACACGGTGAGAAGGTCGGGTTTAGCCTGCTGGTGCAATCGCATATGCAGTATCCCGACGGTGAGCCGGATGCTGAGCTGCTGGCGCTATTGCATCAGTATGGCGCGCCGCTGACGCTGGCCCCGCTGCAGGGCGATCGTAGCGCGACGATCCAGGCCATTGCACGCGAAGTAAAATTTTCTATCGCCAGCGCTGAGCGTTTGCCTTTTGAAATTTCCCCATCCGCGCTGGAGCGGGCGCTACGGGCAACCGACGCTGGCTAGATCGGTTCCGCCGGAACCAATACGTCTGCGGTCGTAAATCATTCAGGAAACGATATGCAAAATACAACATCATCTTCGCGCCAGCTTCGGTTGGGTCTGTTTGTTCAGCCGCTGGGGCACCATGTTAGCGGCTGGCGTCTCACCAGCCACCTGGGATCGCCAACCGATATCGATTGGCTGATTCAGATTGCTCAAAAGGCCGAAGAAGGTCTGTTCGATATGTTTTTTATCGGTGATGCGCTGGCGACTAGCGTACACCGACTGCCGTCAACCATGGCGCGACTGGAGCCGTTGACGCTGCTCTCCGCGCTGGCGGTGAATACCCGACATATTGGCCTGGCGGCGACCGCGTCCACCACCTTCAGCGACCCTTTTACCCTGGCGAGAAGTTTCTCTTCACTCGACCATATCAGTCGGGGACGGGCGGGCTGGAATGTGGTGACTTCGTTCTCGACCGATGTGGCACGTAACTTTAGTCGTGAAGATATGCCGACCCATGCGGATCGCTATGCGCAGGCACGGGAATTTTTACAGGTGGCGTTTAAACTGTGGGAAGGCTGGCAGGAGGGCGCGGTTGAACCGGATACCGCCAGCGGGCGTTACTTTGTTGATGATAAAATTCAGCCGATTAACCATCATGGCGAGCACTATCAGGTGCAGGGACCGCTGAATATCTCGCGTTCGCCGCAGGGACGGCCGGTGATTATTGAAGCCGGCTCGTCCAGTGACGGGCAGGCACTGGCTGCCGCTACGGCAGAAGTGGTGTTTACCGCCGCTGCCAGCCTGGAAGAGGGGCAGACGTTTTATCGGTCGCAGAAACAGCGCGTTCAGGAAGCCGGTCGCGATCCACAGCAGTTATTGATTCTACCCGGCGTAATGCCGATTGTGGGACGCACGCGCGAAGAGGCCCAGGCAACCTGGAAACAACTGAATTCACTGGTTGATATTGAAAACGGCCTGCGCCAACTTTCTGCCCGTTTTGGTATCGATCTCAGCCCGTTCCCGCTTGACGGTCCGGTGCCGGAAGCACCAGCAGGTGAAGGGAATCAGAGCCGGGTAAAACTTTTTACCGATATGGCGAAGCGTGACAACCTGACGCTGCGTGAACTGGCCGCGGTAGCCGCGGGATCACGCGGGCATCGTGTGGTTGTCGGTACGGCCGCGGACATCGCTGATGACTTCCAACAATGGTTGGAAGAAGAGGGCGCGGATGGCTTTAATATCATGCCTGCGACCATACCGGATCAGTTGGATCTGTTTGTTGCCCTGGTGGTACCTGAACTGCAGAAACGCGGCTTGTTCCGCAAGCATTATCAGTACGATACGCTGCGTCAGAACCTAGGCCTGCCAGAATACCGCTAACCGATCTGTCATCCATTAGCCGCCGGAGGCGAGATCGCCGGTGGCCAGCGAGATCCTAACCATGAAGATCATTCTGTCGCAGCGTGTTCAGCGCGTTTCCCTTTCTGCGAATGCTGCCGCACGTCAACTCACTCAGCGGCTTCAGGCGGAAGGCGTGGATATTTTGGATCTCACCACCGGTGAGCCCGATTTTGACACGCCGGACCACATAAAGCAGGCGGCCTGGCATGCTATTCAGGAAGGCGATACGAAATATACGCCGACGTCCGGGACGGCCAGGCTGCGCAAAGCGGTACAACAAAAACTGGCACGCGAGAATCAGCTGACATGCGATATTGACCAGATCGTGGTCGCTAACGGTGCCAAGCAGGTCATCTTTAATGCCTTTGCCGCGACCCTCAATGAGAGGGATGAGGTGCTGATCCCGACGCCGTACTGGCCAACTTTCCCCGATAGCGTGAAGTTTAACGGCGGCGAACCCGTGCTGCTGCCATGTCCGTTGGAGCAGGCATATAAATTGCGGCCTGCTCAGCTTGAGGCGGCTATTGGCCCGCAAACGCGCTGGCTGGTGCTGAATAATCCGGGCAACCCCAGCGGGGCGGTCTACGACGTTGGCGAGTTAAACGCGTTGGCTGAGATATTACGCCAGTATCCACAGGTGATGATTCTGTTGGATGAGCTGTATGAACATGTACTGTTTGACGGCCGTCAGCATGTCAGTTTACTGAATGTGGCACCTGAACTACGCGATCGAACGTTGTTGGTGGGCGGCGTTTCCAAAACCTATGCGATGACGGGCTGGCGTATTGGCTACGGTGTTGGACCTACAGCGTTGGTACAGGCAATGACGGTGGTGCAATCGCAAAACAGCTCCGGTGCCAGTTCGGTTAGTCAGGCCGCCGCCGTCGCCGCTTTTAATGGCGGGCTGGCGTTTCTGCCCCCACAGCGTGAGGCTTACCAGCAGCGTCGTGATAGCCTGGTTGAAGTGCTGAGCGGCATCGACGGACTGAAGGTCTTGCCACCGGCAGGGGCATTTTTCGTTTTCTGCCACTGCGGTGATTTGATCGGGCGAATCCGCCCGGATGGGCAGCGGCTGGAAAGTGAAGAGGATGTGCTTAATTATCTACTGGAGAGTGGCGTATCCGGTGTAGCGGGCAGCGCTTATGGCCTTTCTCCCTATTTCCGGTTATCAATTGCGACCGATATTGAAAGCGTAAAAGAGGCCGGGCGGCGTATCCGGCAGGCTTGCGAGCAGCTGACGGCAGTATAACCGCCAGCGCGCGTAACTTAGTCGATCAGGCCATTGCTGTCATAGAATGGCCAGGGCCCGTCGAAGGTGCCTATCGGGCAGTAATGAGTGGTGACGCCGTTTTCCTGCTGCCAGCGGTGCAGCAGCAGACCCGCGGGTTCCATCATAAAGTGCGCCGGCCCGTCCGGTGTAAAATCAGGGGCAACCTGGTGCGACGTACCGGGTGCGCTGCAAACCACCGTATTTCCCAACTGTGTGACCATATAGCGATGCACATGGCCGCAGAGTACGCGTATGACCTGCGGCGCGGATGCCAGAACCTGCTTAAATGATTCCGTATCGCGTAGATTTTGCCGATCCATATGATCGATCCCGCTGATAAAAGGATGGTGATGCAGCATCACGATCGTCGGCTTTTCAGGCTGGTTTGCCAGCTGCGAACGCAGCCACTCCAGTCGTTGGCCGCACAGCTCCCCCCACGGTTTTTCCGCCACTGTCGAGTCCAGCCCAATCAGCCGTACCGGAAAATCATCAACGCACCATTGTAGAAACTCGCCCTGCTGCGGAAGCCAGCGCTGGTCGGAAAATGCATCGCGAAAGGCCGGACGCGCATCATGATTACCGGGGATGGCGAACCAGGGAAGCGTTAAGGTATCCAGTACCTGGCGAACCTCGGCATACTCATCGGCATTGCCGAAATCGGTAAGGTCACCGGTGATTGCCAGTGCATCAGGCGCCGGCGTCAGCGCGTTCAAATGAGCGACACAGGCTTTAAGTGCACTCAGCGTATCCACCTTCTGGTAGGAAAGCCGGCCATTCGCCTTAATGTGAAGGTCGCTAATTTGAGCGAGGACAAATGTGTTATTCAAGAACGACTCCTTATCGTTTTATCGCGATCTGAAAAAGACTATTTTGGTTGGCATGCAGTCCAACATGCTGTCCAGGCTGCCACAGTTCGCGCGCGGAGCACTCCACCGTGACGGGCTGGCCCTGACCGATATTCACCAGCACGCGCTGGGTCTGGCCGAGAAAAGTACTCTGTATGATTTCTCCGGTTAGCAGGGCGTTTAGCGTATCGCCCAACTGGATATCTTCCGGGCGGCAGTAACATTCACCGTTGCTGAGCACCAGATGATTCACCGCGCCGACAAAGTCCGCGACAAAATCGGTGGCAGGGTGGTGATAAACTTCACGCGGCGTGCCGATTTGCTCAATGCGCCCGTTGCGCATGACGGCGATACGATCGCCCAGCGCCATCGCTTCCTGCTGATCGTGGGTAACATAAACGGCAGTGATGCCAAGCTGTGTCAATAAGGTGCCGATATCTTCGCGTAATTTTTCACGCAGTTTGGCGTCGAGTGCCGCCAGCGGTTCGTCAAACAGCAGCACTTGTGGACGAGCAGCCAGCGCACGCGCCAGCGAAACGCGCTGTTTTTGTCCACCCGATAGCGCCTTCACGGAGCGATCGGCAAAGTGACTTAAATCCACCATCGCCAGCATTTCCGCTACCCGACTGCGGATCTCTGCCTCCGGCAGACGCTGTATACGTAACCCGTAAGCAACGTTTGCCGCTACATTCAGATGGGGAAACAGCGCATAGTTTTGAAACACCATGCCGACGTTACGCTTTTCAATCGGTAATGCGCTGACGTTACGGTTATCAAACCAGACTTCACCACCGCGATCGCACTGTTCCAGCCCGCTGATAATACGTAAAGTGGTGGTTTTTCCGCAGCCAGAAGGGCCGAGCAACACCAGCGTTTCACCAGCCTGAATGTCCAGGTTGAGTGGATGGAGCGCGATATGATCGCGGGAAAATGTGCGCGAGCAGTTGCGCAGGCGAATGCCAACCGGCTTGGTCGTCATGGCGATACCTCTCTCTTATTCTCCGCCCGGCGACGTGGGCGGCTAAAAAAATGCATAGCCGTCAGTAGTGGAACAACCATGAGTAAAAATAATGTGGTATAGGCCGAACCGATTTCCAGCCGCATGGAGGCATAGCTGTCAGCCAGCCCGACGGGCAGCGTTTTTGTCAGCGGCGTGTGTAGCATCCAGGTGATATTGAATTCGCCCACTGATAGCGTGAAGACCATGAAGGCACCGGCGAGAATACCGGACAGGCAGTTAGGCACAACGATGGTGATAAAACGACGAAACCCTGTAGCCCCCAGACTGGCTGCAGCTTCTTCCATCTGTTGCATATTGGCGGCCTTCATAACAGAGAGTACCGGGCGGATCATAAATGGCAGCGTAAACAGTACGTGGCCAATCAGGATAAATACCCAACTGGCACGTAGAAGCTGGAAACCGCCGTAAACCAGCAGCAGGCCGAGAGCCGTTGCCAGTCCCGGCAGCGCGACAGGCAGCATCAGGCACTCTTCGATCCAGGCGGCAAAGCGCGACGGGCTTTTCAATAATCCCCAGGCTGCGGGGACGCCCAGTACGATGGTACAGAGCAGACAGGTGAGCGCGATAATCAGTGAGAGCCAGATTGTCGGCGCGTAGAGATCCCACACTTCGAGGATCCAGCGCAGCGTCAGGCCACTTTTAATGCCGATAAAGGTGTTTTCCGTAAAGCCAGCAGTGACTGATAACGCGATAGGTACGATCAAAAACAGGATCACCGCAACCGTCAGCGTGAGCTGAAGCACAAAGAGTAAGGGTCGTTTCATCAGATTATTCCCGATCGGTACCGGAGAGGCTGCGTGCGAGTAGTAGCGCGATCCAGGTCACCCCTCCCATCACCACCGACAGCGCGGCGGCAGTTGCAAAATTTGCGTAGTTGGTGAATTCGTTGTAAATCGTCAGCGGCAGTACCCCCAAATTGGTGCCGAGGGTAAAGGCGGTACCAAAGGCGCCCATGCTGGTGGCAAAACAGAGTGCGAGGCTCGAGAGCAGTGACGGCGCCAGCCCCGGAATAATGACGTCCCGCACGATGCGCCAGTTTCCTGCGCCTAGCGAACGGGCGGCCTCTTCAAGGCTTGGATCGAGTTTTTCACAGGCAGCCACTAGCGTCATGATCACGCGCGGAATCGAAAAGTACAGATAACCGAGAAACAGCCCCACCAGGTTATAGGCGAAGATCCAACGCTCGCCGGTTAGCACCAGACCAAGCTGTGCAAACAGCCCTTGTCGTCCACCGGAAATGACTATCAGAAAACCGACCACCACGCCGGGAAAAGCCAGTGGAAATGTCAGTAACGCCAACAAGAAGCCTTTTCCCGGAATAGAATGACGTGCCAGGAAGCATGCCACGACCGCCGACATTGCGACGGCAACCAGCGCCACGCTGGCAGAAAGCAACAGCGTTACGCCGAGGGATACCAGATATTGTGGGCGGCTGAGTATGGTCCAGTAAGCATTCAGATGTGTACTGTTATCTGGCGTGGTACCCAGCACGGCCAGATACCCCAACGGGATTAGCCAGAAAGCACAAAATACCGTGAGTGTGGGAACCAGTGCGAACGCGATGGCGCGAAACGTTGCCCTGTCATTACGATGACGAAGCCCTCCCGACCGGGAGGGCATGGCGGTTTGCCACTGCAGCGACATTACTTAACCTCGCTCATGTATCGCTCAGAGAAGGATTTTTGAATGTCAGCCATTTGTTGATAGTTAACCGTGCGGGCACGCGCATAATCACTGTCCGGTAGGAACTGTGCTTTAGCGGCTGCGGACATTGCCTTTTCGCGTACCGGACGTAGCCAGGCGTTGGCCCAGATGGCCTGACCGCGATCCGACAGCACATAATCGATCACTTTTTTGCCTTCGTTACTGTGTGGTGCATTTTTTACCAGGCTGATAACGTAAGGGACTTTGATGCTGCCCTCTTGCGGAATAACAAAGGCAATATTGGCGTGATCTTTATATTTCGCCCGGTACGCGTTGAAATCATAATCCAGCAGAATCGGGATTTCACCAGAGAGTACGCGTGCGTAGGCCGTCTGTTTTGGCACTATCGGGCTGTTTTTGATCAGCTTTTTGAAGTAGTTAATGCCCGGTGTAAAGTTGTCCAGCGTGCCGCCTTCGGCGAGGTTCACCGATACCGCAGCGGCATAGCCAGCAAAAGCACTGGCCGGGTCGAGGTAGCCAACCATCCCTTTATATTCGGGTTTAAGCAGGTCATTCCATGAGCGCGGGATAGGGGCTCCGTTCAACGCATCAACGTTGACCATAAAACCGATAGTACCGGAGTGGAGTGCTACCCATTTTCCTTCCGGGTCTTTCATTTCTGCCGGAATATCATTCCAGGCTGCCGGACGCCAGGCATCCAGCACGTCTGATTTGGCTGCCTGAATGCCAAAAGTGATGCCAAGGTAAACGACATCTGCCACAGGACTGGCCTTTTCGGCCACGATCTGTGCCAGTGCCTGGCCAGAGTTCTTATTATCCTGAGGGACGACGATACCGGTGTCTTTGGCGATCGCTTTGAGCTGCGTTCCCCAGTCAGCCCATTCTGGCGGACAGTTATAGCAGATTGCTGTGGAGGCCTGGGCCTGGGCGGAGAGAAGCAGCCCCCCCGCCAGGCACAGTGATGTTATGGTCATTTTTTTCATGGTGTTTCCCTGGTGTGACGACAAAGATGCTGTGGAACGGCAATGCTTTCACCGTCCCGCAGCGTAAAATTCAGTACCTGTGAAGTGACTTCTTCACCAGCGATAGACTTCATCAGGCTTTCTATCGCGACTTCGCCCAGCTGTTGCTGAGGCTGTTCCACTGAACAGAGTGAAGGACACACCATTCTGCCCAATGCAATACCATCAAAACCGACGACAGAGAGCTGTTGAGGAATGCGATAGCCGATGCGCTGCAGGCTGCCGATGGCGCTTAGCGCCAGCAGGTCGTTTGAGCAGAGCAGGGCGGTCAGTACCGTTGGCGTAGAAAGCCAGGGGCGCAGCGTCTCAATATCCACGCAGGTGTGATGCGCCATTTCAATCAGCGGCAGCGGGGTGAGCCCGTTTTCTTCCATCGCCTGGCAGTAGCCCAGATAGCGCAGATGGGCACGGTCGGATTGCTGTACCGGACCTGCCGTCATGGCAATCTGCCGATGGCCGAGCGCCAGTAAGTGGCAAGTGGCCTGGTACATCGCCCGTTTATTGTCCACGCTGACGGTGACGAAATGCGCATCAGCATCCGGGTTGTGTACCAGCACGACCGGCAGTGTTTCCTGTTCCAGCATGCTGAGGCACCGGCTTTCCCGGGCATTGGCGACGGTCAGGATCAGCCCATCAATACGCTGGCGCAGCATATTTTCTAACACCACTGACTCACGCGCGGGATCGTAATCGGTTGTGGCGACCATCAGCGAATAACCGTTATTGCGTGCGCTGCTTTCCATTGCCTGCAGCTGCTCGCTAAAAATGGGATTGCTGAGGGTGGGCAGCATGACGCCGATAATGCGGGTTGACTGCGTACGTAGCTGTCGCGCCACATAATTAGGGCGGAAGCCCAGTGCTTTTGAGGCAGCGACGACCTTATTGCGCGTGCTTTCCCGTACTTTTTCCGGTTCGGAGAAGGTACGTGCGGCAGTGGCTCGTGATACACCCGCAAGTTGGGCAACGCGTAACAGGTCGGTCATTTTTTATCTCGTTTGATTGAATGAGATCGATCTCATTTGTTGACAGACTGGCGTAGAAAGATGTCATTTTCATGAAGAAGGAGTGACGGAAAAATGTTAGTGACGGATTGCGTGGCGGGTGAAGTGTGCACCGACAAGACGGTACTGGAATAAAATAGCTGGCGTGCCTGCCTGCTCCGTTATTTATAGCCATCCTGCATAAGAAATGTCTTTTTATTCATTCTCAAATACCGTATTTCCGGTATATTTCTCTGTTAAACGCCAAAATGCCTGAAAAGATAATGCGTTACAGCGTATATTTGAGCGTATTACTGGCCACTCAGGATAGTAAAACGTCATGATTGTTCTGAAGAATATTTCTAAAATTTTTTACCAGGGGAAGGATGCTATTGCCGCCGTGGATAATGTCAGCCTGCGCGTCGAACGCGGGCAGATATACGGTATTATCGGCTACAGTGGCGCGGGGAAAAGTACCCTGATTCGTTTGCTTAACGGGCTGGAAAAACCGTCCAGCGGCAGTGTTGTCGTTGCTGAGCAGGATATTAGTGCTGCAACGGGCGAGGCACTACGCCAGGCTCGATTGAAAATCAGTATGGTGTTTCAGCATTTTAATCTGCTCTGGTCGCGTACGGTCAGTGAAAATATTGCTTTTTCTATGCAGATCGCCGGTGTCCCTAAAGCCGATATCAAAAAGCGCGTCGCCGAACTGATCGAACTGGTTGGATTAACCGGCCGTGAGCGCGCTTATCCTTCACAGCTAAGCGGCGGGCAAAAACAGCGGGTGGGCATTGCGCGTGCACTGGCGAATAACCCTGATGTGTTGCTGTGCGATGAAGCAACTTCGGCACTCGATCCGCAAACGACCGATCAAATTCTCGATTTACTTAAGGATATAAACCGCCGGTTTGGTTTAACCATCGTGCTGATTACCCATGAGATGCATGTCGTGCGTAAGATCTGCGATCGGGTTGCTGTAATGGAGAACGGCAAAGTGGTTGAACAGGGCGGTGTGCTCCAGGTTTTTACTCATCCACAGCAAGAAATTACCCGGCAGTTTGTTCGGCAGATTAGCCAGTTGGAGGGCGATAATGATTTTGACTCTGCACTCCTTAGCGACATCAACGGCGCGATTTTAAAACTCACCTTTGTCGGGCACAGCGCACATCAGCCCGTCGTTGGCGAATTAACGCTTCGCTATGGCCTGCCATTTAACATCCTGCACGGCAAGATGACGCAAACCGTTCACGGCGCGTTCGGTCAGCTCTGGTTACAGGTGGTGGCAACGCAGCAGCAGTTGGAAGCCATTCTGGACGGGTTGAAGCAGCATGATATTCAGTGCGAGGTGATCAAAGGTGTTTGAGTCATATTTTCCCCATCTGAAATGGGAACAACTGCTGGCCGCGACGCAGGAAACGTTATACATGACGGCATTATCCGGCATCGCGACCTTTATTCTTGGGATTGCGTTGGGACTGACACTATTTTTAACCACCAAAGGTGGAATGTTTCAGAATAGTCTGGCGTATCGGGCGATCTCTTTTGTGGTGAATGTCTTTCGTTCGATCCCCTTTATTATCCTGATTGTATTACTGATCCCTGTAACCAAAACCCTGGTAGGCACCATCCTTGGCGCAAATGCCGCGTTGCCAGCGTTGATTGTCGGGGCTGCACCGTTTTATGCACGTTTGGTGGAGATTGCACTGCGCGAAGTGGATAAAGGGGTGATTGAAGCAACGCGTTCGATGGGAGCACGCATGAGCACCCTGATTTTTCGCGTCTTACTTCCTGAGTCGTCGCCAGCGTTAGTGTCCGGGATTACCGTTACGCTGATTGCCCTGGTGAGTTACAGCGCCATGGCGGGCGTGATTGGTGCTGGCGGGTTGGGGAATCTTGCTTATCTGGAAGGATTCCAGCGTAACCACAGCGACGTTACCTTAGTGGCAACGGTGACCATTTTGATCATCGTCTTTATTATCCAGTTTATCGGTGACGCGCTGACCTCTTATTTAGATAAACGTTAAAAACAATAGAGAACACACATCATGAAAAAAGTCGTCACACTGATTGCCGCAGCTACGCTGAGCTTTTCTGCCTGGGCAGATACCCTGACCGTTGGTGCTTCCAACGTGCCACATGCTGAGATCCTTGAGCAAGCAAAACCAATTCTTGCTAAACAGGGTATCGATCTGGAAATTAAACCGTTCCAGGATTACATCCTGCCGAATACGGCACTGGCCAGCCACGATATCGATGCTAACTATTTCCAGCACATTCCCTATCTGAATAGCGTGCTGAAAGACCATGCTGATGATAAATCTTATGATTTCGTTAGCGCGGGGGCGATTCATATCGAGCCTATTGGTATTTATTCGAAAAAGTATAAATCCCTGAAGGATCTGCCACAGGGCGGTAAGGTCATCATGCGTGATGCAGTGGCCGAAGAGGGACGCATTCTTTCTATCTTCGAAAAAGAAGGGGTGATTAAGTTGAAGCCGGGCGTGGATAAAGTCGCTGCTCGTATCAGTGATATCGTGGATAACCCGAAAAAACTGCAGTTTCTGCCGAACGTAGAAGGGTCGCTGCTGCCGCAAATGTACGCCAATGATGAAGGGGACGCGGTAGTGATTAATGCGAACTATGCCATTGATGCCGGCCTTGATCCGGTGAAGGATCCTATTGCAGTTGAGAGCGGTGAGAATAATCCATATGCCAATATCATCACCGTTCATCGCGGCGATGAGAAGAAAAAAGATATCGTAGCGTTGGTGAGCGTGCTGCGCTCCAAAGAGATTCAGGACTGGATCCGTACCCAATATAAAGGCGCAGTGATCCCGGTTAATAACTGATTTTTCGCAGCGCGTTAATGACAATAAAAAACGGGCGAGCATCTGCCCGCCCGTTTTTGTGAGAGCCCGACTAGCGCCAAAAGCGATAAGTGGCGGTGTAGGGTACGTTGAGCGTCATGCCATAGCGTGACGCATCACATCGCGTGTTACCGACATTACCATCCACCGTATCCACGCGCTGGATATAATGGATGCCGGTAAGGCGTCCCGCATGACCTGTGCTGGTGCCCTCCAGCAGTAACCACGGGATTGCGCCGGGATGTGGCGAATCCTGCGAGGTGAGGAGTTTGCCTGCGAGGATACTGCCGTCCAGCCAGACCCAGTGCGGGCCGTCATAGTGCTTTCCTACCAACTGTGTCATCGCTTTATCGCTAAACAGATCGGCCTCGGGTGCCTGGAATATCCAGCTCCCTGTTGACGCGTTATCGGCCGGGGCTGCGCAGCGATAGAGTTGAACGCCGCGCGCATATACCTGCAGTTCTTGTTTCGCCCCTTCAGGCGGCATGACATTACCGGCAGCGAGTGAACTGGCGCTGGCGGTGAGCATGATGGCTGCGAGGGTGGGGCGGAAAAGCGTCATTATTTGATCACGCCGCAAACGATGCGTGCGCCGCCGCCGCCCAGCATGGCTGGCATGTCGGCGTGGTTGTCGCCACCCGCATGGACCATTAATGCGTGTCCTTTAACATCTGCCAGTTTCAGGCGCGGAGCCAGTACCGGATAGTTAGCGTTACCCATTGAATCAACATAGAGCGCAGGCAGGTCACCTAAATGACCATTGCCCCACGGGCCTTCATGCTTGCCGGTGTGGGCTGGATCAAAGTGTCCTCCTGCTGCCAGCGCTGCGACTTTCTTACCATCCTGCATGCCCGGGCTGCAGTCTGGGTTTGCATGCACATGGAAGCCATGGATACCCTGTGGCAGGCCTTGCAAATGTGGGGTAAAAAGCACGCCATACTGCGTTGCTTCTACGTCAACGGTGCCCGCTGCTTTTACGACGCCATCAGCATCCACTTCATTCATTGTGACGGTTGTCGCCTGCGCTAAACCTGCTAATGCAAAACCACCTGCAACGACCATCATCTGGAGCACTTTACGCATTTTTTATTTCCTGTTTATGATTGAGTAATACCCTGCCAAAGGGAAAAAGAATCCTGCATAGCCCCGTCTTTATAGCAGGTTAAAAAGTCATAAAGACTTATTTCATCAATAGTGATAACCGATGAATAAATTATCAGGATGTGCTGTTTGTCCCGGTCGGTCGCGAGCAGTATGAGGCGGAAAAAGGAAGGGGGTTGGATGAGTATTTCATTGATTTGGCTAATGATGGCGTGATGTTCTATTGTTTTGCATCTGACCAGGAAAGAAGATGATACGAATGGGAGGTTTATGGATTCGATCTGCTTTTCGCAGAGTGGAGGAGTTGTAGCCAGACCATGGCAGAGCGAGTGGTATTGCTGACAGAGCGTAATAAAGCGGTATTTTCCCCGGACGCCTGATGTAAAGATGCCAGCTCATGACAGTAAATATTATTTACACATTTCATTCTTCCCTGTTGTATAAAAAAGGATAAGAATGCAAGGGTAAAATATTTCTTAATAAGGTTTGAAATGAAAAAGTTAATGGTTCCGGCGTTGTTACTTTCTTTTCTGGTCGCGGGCTGTCAGGCTAATCAGGCGATTCATACCACCGATGGTCAAACAATTATCACGAAAGGGAAACCAGAAATTGATAAGAGCACGGGGCTGGTAAGTTATTACGATGCAAGTACGGGTAAAAAAGCCCAGATCAATCGGAACCAGATTAAAGATATGGGTGAATTAGATAATTAATCTGCTTTTATACCCTCGTTAATGCCTTCAGCGGCAAGTCAATGAACTCCCCGAGAGCCGTAGTCATCATGCTATCGGGGTGACTATATTTTGCTATACAACCATCGGCACTGATTTAGCAGCCCTGTATATATCCCGGCAATATCAGCATCAGTACGGTGACGGCCAGCTTATTGATTATTACAACGCCACGCATTGCCCGTCATAACAACGTTGGTTTCCTGGGAGCTGCCGCTGCCGCTATAGGCAGAGCCTGTGGTGCCCGCACGGTTGGTGATCAGGCTAACCACGTCGCCGCCTAATTTAGCGGTTTCATTGCGTAGTTCATTTAATGCTCCCTGTTCCAGATTTTTATTTGATGTCCAGCCGCCGGTTAAAAAATTCCCCTGCGAACCCGTGACGACGCCAAGAAAATGGCAACTGGCAGGGGGTTCGGACGTGGCAACGCGTATATTTTTTGCGGCATGGGAGAGTGAGTTGGCACTGCAACCTGCAAGTAGCAGAATAAAAGCAGGTAAAAAATGACGATAATTCATGATTGCTCTCTAAGAAAATAGGATCTGAATATACTCTAAACAATGCGAATAGCGGGGAGGGGGCCTGATTAGCAAATCGATTTCCCTGTTTGCGTAACGTGTGCATTAGCCCGAAAACCCATCAACTCGTGAGCATAGCTTACTCTGTGATCGAAGGGAATGGATATAGCCAACGCAAATTCAACGAGAAATCTGTTGGTTATCACCCGGATTATAGTCTTATCGATGATGAAATCATGTATGACTATTTACCTTATTGCGCCAAATTAAGGATCATTTATTCTATTGCTGCGATTTTCCAATGCATACCTATAATGTGTTTTAAATTGTTGTGGCATTTGTTTTTAATGCTGTTTAATAAGCATCTTAATAAGATTTTTTTCAACATCTCCCTCGATTGTGGCGAATATACTTGCTTACGGCTATCCCTCGGCTTCAGTCTGCTCATTTGAGTAACGTGTTGGTGCCGTGGCCGATTACCGCTGACGAGCCCTCGCCGTCCGATAGCTCCCGAAACCGTCACATGAATGCCGGTATTTCCAGATTAAGTTGTGCCGTTCTTCATTGCGCCAGTGCCGTTGCACCGCGCGTTTATCTATCACAGCCAGTTTAATGACCAGCAGATGGGGATATTTGTCCTGGTCATCGATTACTGTTGTTGATCGTATGATGTTGCGATGACACCACCGGCAGATTTTAATGTTTTTTCGGCGATAACAGCACCAACCCGTGGGAAGCGATGGGAATGAACCACACTTGCAGACTCTTTTCCTTGCCAACGTGCTCCTCATCTTGGCGCTTGAGAATACTGTACTCCGGATTAATAAGTGATTTAATGCCAGGAAAATGTGATGGCTTCATGAATCGGACTCACAAATGAAAAAAGTAACTAATCATGATTTGGCGATTGTGCTGACTATCGCCACGCACCTGAATATGAGTCGGGCTGCGGTAGAGTTAGGCGTGACGCCTTCTGCATTGAGCCATGCGTTACGTAATATAGAAGAACGGTTAGGGCTAAGGTTATTTAACCGTACTACGCGCAGTATCGCATTGACCGATGCCGGGAATCGCTTGTTTACCCGCTTGAAGCCTGCCTTTCGTGACATTGACGATGCGCTGGAGGATTTGAATCAGTTTCGTGATACCCCATCAGGAACGTTGCGAATTAATGCCGGACGTCCCGCGACGCAGATAGTGCTGCTGCCGCTGATCTCGGAATTTATCGCACAGTATCCGCAAGTCGATGTAGAGATCGATGCCAACAATACGCGTGTTGATGTGGTTTCAGAGGGTTTTGATGCCGGGGTCAGGTTTGGTGAAACGGTCGATGCGGATATGGTGGCAATCCCTATTGGCGGTTATATGCGTTCAGCGGTAGTCGCTACGCCTGCATTTTTTACGCGTTATCCGGTTCCTCTGCACCCTAAAGATTTGCTTGGTATTCCCTGTGTTCGCCTGCGCTTTTCCAACGGAAGCCTGTATAGGTGGGAGTTTGAAAAAGAGGGTGTGAAGCTGGACAACGAAGTGAACGGACCGATTACGCTAAACGATATGGGGTTAACGGTTGAGGCCGCATTGTATGGTGGAGGCATTGCTTATGCTTTCGAGAAACTGGTGACCGCGCCATTAGCAGATGGGCGATTGGTGCGGGTACTTGAAGACTGGTGTCCTTCGTATCCTGGGCTATATCTCTATTACCCCAGCCGGCGTCAGCTACCAACGGTGTTAAAGGCTTTTGTCGATTTTATTCGCGAGCGCCGGTTGTGAGTGGGATAGCCGGACACCTTTTTTTGCAGACATAGCATGGTGCGAACAGAAAGAGTCGAATGAGAACCTTTATGCGGCGGCAACGGTATTCTTAGCGGTTAGCGGTGGGCGAGGCTACAGCAGTAAATGATGATGAAGGCCGAAGCGGGGAAGGAGAACATAACAGCAGAGCGGTAGCGATATGTGGCTGAGGCCGCTCTGCTGACGTACGGACAGTAGACTATGTTTTGCAGTAAAAAAAAGGAATTTTACGCGTGGTGAATAGGTAACTTTTTTGCTTCAGTGGATAGATGCCGAAATTTATTGTGCCATCCTTCATGAGATAAAAGTCGGGTATGTTTTTCTTCAGTTCATCGGTATTGCTGTCATCATCTAGCTGGGTAATGGCATTGGTTGTTGTGAGAAAGTAACTGGTATTTTCTCGCTGGTATTTAAACAACACTTTTCTGCTCACGGTTTTTTGTGGGCCAGGGCCATCGATCATGCTGCCGTCAAGAGTAGCAATACCGTCACCGTTATTAAATATAAAACGGATGATAGCGCTTATCTGCACGTCATTCATCTGCGTGGTATAACGGGCAGTACAGCTAAATGGGCTATCATCTTTTATTTCGCTGTCATGCATTGCTGTATTTCCTATGAAGAAAACAGCAACCAAAGTGAGCATGTAAACGATGGGTTTTTTCATGGTAAATGAACCCCACGCAAATTATAGGAAGCACAACTTAACGTCTGTTTCTGATCGTCGAATGGCCGGTTACAGGTAATGAATGATACGGAGGGCATAACCTTGTAAGCGGAGAGATAAACATAGGGATAACGTCGACAATTGAGATTGATCATTTGCAGGGCTTTCTGATGCACCGAGTAATCTTCGGCATCGCTGTTAACATATATATGGCACTGCCCGCTGTTCTTCAGCGCCGTGTAATTATCAAAGTAGGGGTAAACATGTTCCCGGTTTAGCAGATAGTAATGTACGGCAGTGATCAGTAATAACAATATAGCGAGCATGGCGTACCATTTTCGAAAATTTCCGGATGGCAGAGCTGTCGGCTCAGATGGTAGTTCATTCTCCGATGATAGAGTATTTATCTGTCCGTTAATTTCTTCGGGAAGGGATATGTTAAGTTCGGGATCGTTTTCACTTTCCAGCACAATAACATGAGTTCCGTCACTCAGCTTAAATCCCTGCTTAGGCACAGTAACAACCAAATCAGTAGGCTGTTCCATTACTGCCTTCAACCCTCTTCTTAGTATGGATATGTTCTGGTATAACGTATTAGGCGGGACATTTTCTCCCGCTTCTCCCCACACAAAATTGAAAAAGTCGAGCTGTGGTATGAGCTCTCCTTCTCTCTCCAGGATTAATAAAAAGCACCGACTGGCAGGAACATTGATTGAAATTGTCTTGCGTTCTGCACCTCTCGAGACCAGCAGATGATCTTCTGGCCAAAATTCGAGGGTATTGTTAATCAAATAACCTTTACTCATAGATGAAATCCTGCTTGTCAGCCTCTTAACGGCATCTTAACCGCGTTTATTGTGACCTTATTAAGATCACAAAGTATATCATAGCTGAATTAAGAACTTTCTTGGTAAATTCTGGTGATATTTACTCTAATACGCATTGGCTAAAAACTGATCTTCATAACTCATTGAAAAATATAACTTAAGATAAATTTGTTGCGAATTTGTTATGTGGATTGTCATATAAATTTACAATAGGAATATTTAACCATTCTCATAAAGTTTCGGATGAGATTTTATTACAACGACTTCACTTCTATTAAGGTTTGGTGAAGCATAATATTTATCTCATCAACAGGGGGCAACACGCTTTCCTGAATAGATAAAAGTTTTAGATAAATTATAGATGAGATTGATGTTTCGATTATGTTAACAGTAAACATCAAAACTTTCATAATAAATGTGAGGCGGTTTTATTCTCTCTATATAGAATCAAAAACAGCATAATCATTTGATGATTTGAATGTGATTGCGATTGGTTTAAGGTGTTGCATTATCCTTATTGTGCAGAATTAAATTTTGATTGTTTTCGGATTTTTCAGTGGAATAATCTATAAAGGAGGGTGTTTTAGCGGTTTACTGTGAGTTTTTGATGTGATTGTCAACATTACAGTTAAGCGCATAGTATATCCGACCGAAAATAACAGCGGGTAAATAGCAGTAAATTGCTTCCTGTTTGTTTAGGTGAGGATATGAAAGGAGTAGTAATAAAAAGGAGGAAAGGATGAATGATGCTAATAGACAGGTTTTTGGGTATTTCATTCATCCGGATGTACAGGTTGATATTGTTCATAACAGAATAATAAACATCAACGCTGTAGGACTATCCAGGGGCGGTAACATTATTACCCTGAGAAAAACCATGATGCGTTTACTGGCTTATTTACTTGAAAACGCGAATGGAAAAGTTATTCAGAATGATGAAATTTTACTTAACGTTTGGGACAAGTATGAACTTAGCTCATCAACACAAAGATTGTGGCAAGTCATGCAGGCGCTCAGGCAGCGGTTAAATGCAGTAGGCATTCCGAATGATTTTATTATACGTGTCGAGACGAAAGGATTCTTTATTCGTGAAGGGGCTGTTACGCCTCTCTACTATAAGAAAACGATTGAGTATTAGTAGCATCTCTATCTGAAGAATAAGACTTCCGTAGAGAAAAACACACCTTAGATGGTGAACCTGAATGTAGATCCATTACATGGAAAATGGATTTATTTAATTAAATAAAATGTCGTAATTGAAAAGGAAATATCATGAAAAAGTTAATCGTTGCTGCTGCTGTTGTTGCTGCTTTCGCTGGTGTTAATGCTCAGGCCGCGTCAACCGGTACCATCACTTTTAACGGCGAGTTAACCGCCACGACGTGTGACGTAATTGTTGATGGTCAGGCTGCTGATGCGACCATCGTACTGCCAACTGTTGGTATTAACCAACTGACTGCAGCAGGTCAGACTGCTGGTCAGACTGGCTTTAATATGGCTCTGAGCAACTGTGAAGGCACGCTGAAAACTGCTTCTGCATTCTTCGAAGCGGGTTCATCTGTTGACCTGGTGACTGGCCGCCTGAAAAACGTTTCTGGTAGCGCGACCAATGTTAGCCTGCAGCTGCGTGATGGTTCAAATGCTTCTAACGAAGTTATCAAAGCGGGTAACTCAAATCAGACTAAAAACACCACTTATGTTGATGTTAGCTCTGGTTCCGCTAATCTGCCTTACCACGTTGAGTACTATGCGAACGGTAAAACCACTGCCGGTACCGTTGTTAGCAACGTGATCTACTCTGTTCAGTACAAATAAGTAACATTGTGTCTCTCAAGAGAGGGTTCGCCCTCTCTACTTTTTTCTTAATGAGGTGTTGTATGAAGAAGTTTGCCTGGATATTCAATATTATCAGTGTGTTTGCATTGTGTCTGGCGAGTGCAACATCTTATGCCAGTATCATCATCAGTGGAACTCGCGTTATTTATCCGTCTGATGCTAAAGAAGTCACCGTTAAGTTAAGTAATGTGGGTTCTAATCCGGTACTCATCCAGAGTTGGATTGATACCGGCGACGTCGAGGCTAAGCCCGATTCGATTAAAGTTCCGTTCATTATTACTCCGCCGATGAATCGTGTCGATCCGGCTAAAGGTCAAACACTGCGCATCAGCTCTACGGCAACATCACTGCCCGCCGATCGTGAAAGTGTGTTCTGGCTGAATGTATTAGAGATTCCGGCTAAAAAGCAGGCTAAAACCACCGAGAATCTTCTGCAACTGGCTTTCCGTTCTCGTATCAAGTTGTTCTATCGCCCAACCGGACTGCAGGGTAATGCGAATGATGCTGGTACTGAACTGACCTGGCAGGCTGTTTCTGGTGGCGTGAAGGCAACAAACCCAACGCCCTATTACGTATCGCTGGTAACGATTTCTGCGAATGGTAAGCAGGCTGAGGGAGAGATGGTAGCACCTAAATCAACGCGTACATTTAAATTAGCCGCCTCATCTGGAAGTAAAATTAGCGGCGAATTTGTCAATGATTACGGCGCGATAAATAAATTCGAAAGCACGATTAAATAATATTCTCAGCAGTTCTTAATTATTTCAGCATCAAGGGTTGAAAGGGATCATCATGCGTAAATTTTCTCGAGATGGATATTCATGGAAGATGTCGCCGCTCGTTATCGCTTTACTTTCGGCGTTGCCAGGAGCGACAGTATGGGCCGAAGTTATGCCAGCGGCGACACAAGAAATAGCGAAGAATGTGGAGTTTGATCCCTCATTTCTCAACCTGGCCAACAATACTTCTGTGGATTTAACACGCTTTGCCAACGGAGCCTCAGCATTACCCGGTGTTTATCGTACTGCGGTTTATGTCAATAAACAGCTGATTAGCAATGAAGAAATTAAGTTTATTGCACGTGAGGATAAAACGGTTTTTCCTTGCCTGACGCCCTCGTTATTAAAAAATATTCCTTTTAATTATGAAAAGCTTCCGGCGAATGCGCTCAGTGCCGGGGTTGCCGGGCAAGAGTGTGTCGATCTGGAAAAACAACTGCCTGAAACGCAGATTAGCTTTGATAGTGGTGAACAGCGTTTGGATATCACGATCCCACAAATTTATATTAATAAATTGGCTCGTGGCAGCGTTAGCCCGGCATTGTGGGATAGCGGTGTGCCTGCCGCATTCGTCGGTTATAACCTCAATGGCTATAACAATCGTTCACGCGGAACATCAACAAATTCTTTTTATGCCGGATTAAATGCCGGATTGAATATCGGTGCCTGGTATTTACGCCATAACGGTTCTTATAACTGGATGGATAATGGCCCGAAACAATACAACACTATTAACACCTATTTGCAGCGTGATATTCCTGCGCTACAGGGTCGGGTATTAATGGGGCAATCGAACACGCAAGGACAGGTATTCGACACCTTACCGTTCTCCGGTATTCAACTGGCAAGTGACGAACGTATGTTGCCAGAATCACAACGCGGTTACGCGCCGGATATCCACGGTATTGCCCGGACAAATGCGCGGGTAACGGTAAAACAGAGTGGCCAGACCATTTATGAAACCACGGTGACACCCGGCGAGTTTCTGATCAATGACCTGTACCCCACCGGCTACGGCGGTAACCTCGAAGTTACTGTTCATGAGGCCGATGGTAGTGAGCAGACTTTCCTGGTGCCGTATGCCTCTGTGGCGCAGCTTTTACGTCCGGGGTCATCCCGTTATTCCGTGACGCTGGGTGAAGCCCGTAATGAAAATATTCGTGGCAAGCCAGCGTTGTATCAGGCGGTTTATCAGCGCGGACTAACCAATGCCATCACCGGCTATGGTGGTGTGCAGGCGAGCCAGAATTATTACGCATTACAGTTAGGTGTGGCACTGGGTACGCCAATTGGTGCGCTGGCTTTTGACGCCACTCAGGCACGTACTCATCTGGGCAAAAACAGCGATGAATCAGGCCGAGTTCAATCCGGCAATACACTGAGTGGACAAAGCTATCAGATCAGTTATAGCAAAGCCATCAGCGAAACCAACAGTAATCTGTCGCTGGCCGCCTATCGCTTTTCTACTAACGGCTATATGGATTATATGACCGCAATGCAAACGCGTGATGCGGTTGCTGATGGTCTGAACCCTGATACGGTCTGGCGCGCGAAGAACCGCTTTACCGTGACTGCAGGCCAGGGTTTACCGGATAACTGGGGACAATTTTATGCCAGTGGTTCAGTACAGAATTACTGGAATAAAGAGGGAAGTGATAGCCAATTTCAGGTCGGTTACAACAACAGCTATAAACGTCTGACTTATGGGCTGACGATGAGCCGTAGCTTCTCGAATTACGGGCGAGCGCAAAACAACTATCTGCTCAGTTTTAGTATGCCGTTAGGACGTGCTGATAGTGTGCATACGCCGCAAGTTCGACTCGATCTTAGCCATGACAATAACGGGCGTTATGGGGAACAAGCCACTATCTCCGGTACGGGGGGGGCGAACAACCAGTATAGCTATGGTGTAACGGCCATGAACGCTAACCAGGGAACGGGCAGCAGCGGTTCGGTAAATGGGCAGTATCGTAGCCAGATGACGTCGATGAACGCGACCTATAGCGCCGGGAAACATTACCAGGGTGCTTCTATGGGCTTAACGGGGACGGTCATTGCTCACCCGGGGGGGATTACGTTGACGCCTTATACCTCTGAGACAATGGCGATAGTTGAAGCAAAAGGCGCAGCAGGCGCGGCGGTTTCTTCTTATCCGGGGGTGTATGTAGACCGGTTTGGTTATGCCGCAGTGCCTTACATGAACCCTTATGCGCTAAACGAAGTCAGTATCGATCCTAAGGGAATGTCCAACGATGTTGAGTTGGAGAATACTTCACAGAAAGTTGCGCCTTACTCGGGTGCTGTGGTCATGCTGAAGTATAACACCCGTCGCGGAACGCCAGTGCTGGTGACTTCAACGCTTAACGGTGAGCCGGTGCCTTTCGGTGCAAATGTTGTAGATAGCAAGGGCAACAGCGTGGGCTCTGTAGGTCAGGGCGGACAGATTTATGCCCGAGTAGATAAAGATCAAGGGAAACTGAGTGTTAAATGGGGCGAGGCGGCAGATCAACAGTGTTCACTCTCTTACCATTTGCCAGTGAAGTCGAAGACAGAGGCCGCACAGTCTATAACGCGCTTAAACGCGGTATGTGAAGAAACTGTGAGCCCCGTATCGCAGGGTGCTGGCCAAATGGCACAGAGCAACCATGACGCGACGCCATACGGCTGACGGAACGGAATACTTTTGAGGTTAATATGAAACTGAATCTCGCAAAAATATTAAAAAATATATTGTTTATTGCCCCCGTTTGGATGAGTGGTTCTGCGTATGCGATAGATTGTCACTACACTGCCCAGGCATTGCATGAAGGCGGGGAGATAGGTCGCACCCCAGAAGAAAATATGATTAATCTGGGGGGAATAACGATTTCTGTGGGGCCGGATGTTCCCGTTGGAAGTATCGTGTTTACTTCGACCCAGGCCAGTGGTGGGCAAATAACAAATGGTGTGGCCTGTAACGGATCTTTTAATTTTACCAGCAATATAGATTATTTAACGAAACCAATGCCCAGCACTGCCTGGTCGGGTGCCAGAACGGGCACTGTTTATGAAACCGGCGTACCTGGCCTGTCGGTATACCTGGGAACGTATGATGGTGATGGGGTTTTTCCAAAACATCTATCCTATACAAATGCATGGCCAGAAAGGGACTTTGCCGTGGTCCCTACGGGATATGATCTTATGATTATTAAGACCGGTCCTGTAACGCCTGGTGTGATTGACGGTGCGAAGTTGCCAACACTTCGGGAAACTATCCCGGCTAAGGCCGGTTACACAGGCCTGCCGTTGACGCTAAAAACCGTACGTTTTACCGGTAATCTGTTTATTAAGTCCAGCACCTGTGTGACGCCGGATTTGATGGTGAATCTGGGTAAATATGATGCCAGCCAGATTCCGAACGTAGGGTCGGCGACGCCGTGGGTGGATTCATCGCTCTTGCTTAAGGATTGTCCCGTCTTCCATGGCTACTACCCGAAAGCTGCTGTTAACTGGATAAGGGGTTCAGGTACGCTCAATCAGGGCAAAGCGACCCCGAATATGCTTGGCCTTTCCCTGAAGCCGAACAACGGTATTATTGATGCGGCCCAGGGAATTATGGCCATTGATTCAGCAGGCGGCAGTGCGGCCAGCGGTATCGGGATACAAATTGCAACTGGTGAGTTAAATGGCACCCCTGTGAATTTTAATTTTTCTCAGGAAAAACCTTACGATTCGCCCTCTGCTGAGGGGAATAATGCCAAACTTCCGTTAGTTGCACGTTATATTCGAACGGAAAGAGCCATTAAGCCTGGCAAGGCAGACGGGAAGTTAACCTTTACCATTTCTTATCGGTAACCTTTTAATTCGGCATTCAGGAGTTTTGATCGGCTATTTCTGAATAATTTTAGTTTCAGTAAAAGCACCCGGTATATTATTACGGGTGCTTCCTGAGGAAAATATATGTCAACATATAGTTGTATTCTTCTTTCGGAGGATTTGTTTCTTTATCGAGCGATGAGTGATAAATATTTAGGCTTGCCCCCAATGAAGTGCCATGTCAGTGAGGAGTTAATCGATAAGGAAGTACAAGGCGAAAAACTGATATTATTAATTGATGATAGGCTTCCATCAAAAACCATTAGCCTGTGGCAAGATGTTTATACTAATATTTATCAATGCATAACGCCTGTTATACTAACGTTTTCAACCTGTTCAGGTAAAGAAAGCACAGGAAAAAACAGTTATTATATTGATATGTCTTCGGATCTGTTAGCGGTTAAGTGTGAGTTTGAAAAAATAAATTATCAGATTAGGTGTAATCTCCAAAGCACAAGTGTGGTGAATGAGAGTGATATCCGGCTGACCAGAAGAGAACGTGAGGTGTTTAACTTTTTTATGCTGGGATTGCCTATCCGGAAAATAGCCGAAATTTATAACCTCAGCGAAAAGTCTGTTTATACACACAGACGAAACATCATGCAAAAATATGGCTTTCAAAATTTTAATAATTTTTACCGACACCTGATAAAATAAAAAATTTTCGTTACTGATTAATCATTACTGATTGTATGATGGAAATCAACAACGGCAGTTGGCAGAGTATTTATCATAAGAAAATTATAACCCTTTGAAAAAATATCTGACATGCGCGGGTGCAATTAATATACCTGGATTACCCGTAAAGGTTTACCTCACCGGTGGCCCTGGGAAAATCTGCTTAGAAATAATGTTGATATCCATCATGCCAGTGAAACGAGATAATATTGTATGAAGAAAATATTTATTACGATGGCAACGCTTGCTTCCAGTTTATTTATAAACAGCAGCTATGCCTCCTGTACGGTGAATACGCAGGCCATTATGACACCGATGCCGTTACAGGCGACGAATATCACGGTAGGTGATGAAATTCCTGTAGGTAGCCGGTTATTATGGCAAACCTATAACCTAGATTTTGCTACAGGTGCGGCGTCCTGGTATACGGTGACCTGTACTGATAAAAAGCCTGTGAAGGCCAATTATACCTTTTCAAAAACGCCGATGCCGTTATCGCCCTGGTCACCGAACGATTATTCCGCAGGTAAGGTATACCAAACGAATGTACCCGGGATTGGAGTGTTATTTCATCAGGGTGTTGTAGGCGCTCAGGCTATACCGGTGAGTAAACTGGCCTCTAATGAAAATAATGCTCCCGCCGGTACAGGGTGTGAGTCAGGAACCTGCTTGGTTATTGGTAACTATAAACGCTGGGATGTTGTGCTGATAAAAACGGGGCCAGTAAAACCAGGAACACTGCTGGGGAGCAGCCTGCCCTGCGTTCAGGTTAACTATACCAATGACGTAAATACTCCCGCTAATATGTTATCGAATACCTGTATTACGGGAGCGATAAATATTGTTTCAAGCACCTGTAAAACACCTGACGTAAATGTCATTTTAGGCACGCATCAGGTTCAGGATTTTAAAGGTAAAGGAAGTGCCACCGAGTGGGTAGATACTTCAATCAATCTGACAAATTGCCCGACTTTCCATGGTTATAATAGTGCCGGTAGCTGGTATGTTGATGGCTCCGGAACCAATAATGCAGGGAGCCCCACGCAAAACTCGCTGGAGCTGGAGTTTTCCCCGGTGACTACCGTGCTGGATAGCGCCCAGGGAATTATCGGATTAAGCGAAGAGTCTAATTCTGCCTCAGGAATAGGTATTCAGATAGCCAGTGGGACGAGTGCATCAGCCGTCCCCTTTAATTTAGGTCAGAAGAAGGAATACCCGCAACCAATCGGTTCACAGAGCAATGTCACGATCCCGTTGGTTTCACGCTATATTCAGACCGAAGATAAGCTCAAACCGGGTAAAGCAAACGGTATGATGAAATTTATTATCAACTATTATTGAGTCATCGCTCCCTCCCGACAGCGGTATCGGGAGGGAAAATCACGTATCCTCTTGCCCATCATTTCCGTCTCCCCTGCGATAAAAATCTCTGATAATTGCCGCACGTAAAACGTATCTTCCCTGTAACACCCTGACGCCGTGCCATTTATGGTCAATAGGGCCTGTATTCTCGACATAGACAGTACGACCATTTTTACCAAACTTTTGCAACGTTACCCGTATTTCCATGTAAAGAAATCTGCGGGAAAGGCTGATTTGGGATGGTCTACAATTATCGTCGGCATGTAATCCGGGTAACTGGGCTCTATCCGCGATAGCTGAATCTGGATTATGATTGCGGGTTTAACGCTCCCGGTTATTCATCGCGATAACACAGTTACGGGCATATGAGCAATGAGATGGGGTTTCCTGTTGAATAGAATACTTATTTTAATCGTGCTGATGACTTCGGGTTTGTTTATCAATACTGGCTATGCTTCCTGCACAGTGAATGTGATCTCAAATATCACCCCCATGCCTTTGCAAGCGGCGAATATTACCGTAGGTGCAGATGCCCCATTGGGCACACAGTTAATGTGGCTCACTTACAACATGAATCTTACCCAGGGTGGGAAATCATGGAATACGGTGACCTGTACCGATCCACGGCCTGTCATGGTTAACTATTCCTTATCAAAATTACCCATGCCGCTCGCCTCCTGGTCACCGTCAGGGGCCGCCAACGGAAAAGTTTATCAGACAAACGTACCGGGTATTGGCGTGTGGATTCATCAGGGCGTTCAGGGCGCGAGTGCTGTGCCGATCAGTAAGCTTGCGACTTCGGAGTACAATACGGCGCCCGGATCTGGGTGCGCTACCGGTAAATGTACGGTGATGGGGAACTACAGACGCTGGGATGTGGTTTTGATCAAAACTGGCCCGGTAAGCCCGGGAACCGTACTTGGAAGCAGCCTCCCTTGCGTTCAGGTCAACTATACCAATGACGTGAACACCGCGCAGAATATGATATCAAACACCTGCATGACTGGCAGTGTGAATATTGTCTCTAACACCTGTAAAACCCCCGATGTGAACGTCAATTTAGGAAAATATCAGGTGCAGGAATTTAATGGGAAGGGATCAACGACGCCCTGGGTTGATACTTCGATCAAACTTACCGATTGCCCGGCTTTCCATGGCTACAATGGCTATGGTAACTGGTATCTTGATGCCGCCGGGACCAATGGGCCCGGCAGGCCAACGCAGAATTCGCTGGAGCTGCAATTCTCGCCGGTCACAAAGGTTCTGGACAGTATTCAGGGAATTATCGCGCTCAATGAGCGTCCGGGCTCGGCTTCCGGAGTGGGGATTCAGTTGGCGTATGGCACGCCGTCATCCGCGACACCGGTCAATTTAGGGCAAAGTAAAAAATATGTGCAGGCGATTGGCTCACAGGGGGATGTGACGCTGCCCTTAGTGTCGCGTTATATCCAAACTGAGAGTAATGTGACTCCCGGAAGTGCAGATGGCATGATGAAATTTATTATTAATTATTATTAACCCACGTCCTGGTACTAAGGCAGATAAGCACCAGTACCAGGACGGTATAAGCCGGTGGTCCACCGGCATTAGACCTTGGCTATTAAGGCTGTGTTGTCGTCTCGATTTTGATATTGACCATACCGATACCCAATTTGCGTGGGTCCTGCCCAATAATATTCCCTTCATTAGAGGCGAGCGGCTCGGGTGGTGCAATCACTAACGTATTGGATTTCTGTGGGTTGCGAAAATGTAGCGTCGTGGTGCTGTCGGTTTCACCTAATGTCAGCATCTGCTTCTCATTGCCAAGGCTGACGGGTATTGGCCGATGCACATTAGGCCCGATGGCGCGCGCGGTAATCACCACATCAATATTTTGAGGCAGCGGATCGATATACTCAATTTTCACTTCCGGCGCGAGATTTGCGTTTGACCAACGTCCCCACTCCTCGGCGCGTGAAATACCCTCGAATCTTTTTACCGTCTGCGGAGCACCGACAATATTAAAGATAAAGCTATCCGCCGGGTAACGGATATCGTTATCAAGGATCCTGAGTTGTTCAACATTATGTTTGAACTGCTCGTCGCTAACGGCGGTATCAGTAAAGGCGACTTTACCTTGATAACGGTTGCCTGGGATTAACGTGACTTCCGGTTTGCCACCGAGTTGGCCATGCGACAGGCAAAGCTCACTGGAGAGTGCCAGCTCGGGGTGCCACAATCGGGCCATCTTGTAACATTTATCCACCCAGACGAATTTATCACTTGCGGCATAATCTGCCAGCTGATAGCGCAGCGGTGCGGAATACTCGCCTTCAAGCATCGGCTCGACCTGATTTTTACTGACCCGCAGCAGCAGCGGTAGCCTGAAGTGGGAGCCCGAGAAGCTGAAACTGCCATTTTCTTTGTCGATGGTGTAGCTGCTAATGGCTTTGGGGAAGTTCCATAACTGGATAATATTCGGTTTCCACTCGTTAATTTTTTTCTTCATATCGAGAAAGGTAGAGGAAAGTGAACTGCTGGAGACGCTACTGCGCCCGAGCCCGATATAATTATCGCCGCCAAGGATATCCAGTACCGTGGCACCATTATCCAGAGAACTGCGCTTCACCGAGCTCAGTTCCGTCTGCGGTTTATCACCACGGATAACAAAGAACAGGTTTTTCCTGTCCTCTTTAGTCAGGTATTTATAGGCTGTATTATTCATGGCCAGATGATCGTTGGAAACCACAATTACGGTATTTTTAAAATAGGGTGAGGCCTTGATGCGTTCGATCAGATGCGCAATATGTTCCTGGCTACAGGCGACAGCGCTAAATGACTGATTAGGTTTGCCATCTACGCTGTAACTTTTGCGCTGACAGCTGCGGGAAACAAAGCCATCCGGGTGATGGGTATCGACTGTCAGAGTGAAGAGTGCGAAGCGTTTATTCTGTTGAGACAGATCGATAAACTTGCGGTAAACCTCTTCCAGCACCGTGTCGTCATAGTAACCCCAATTATTGCGATAATTAGGATCGTCAACGCTATTTTTTAGCTCATTAAGACCATACATATTTTGGCTATCGAAGCCGTGCGATTTAAGAAACAGGTCTTTACCTGCAAACCGCAGATCGGCACCCTGCAAGAAGTAGTTCTCATAACCGGAAGCCTTAAGAATATCGCCAAGACAGATGTTCCGTGGATAAAAGCTGGAAAGTGAGGAAGAGGCATTGCCTTCAAATGGAGCGAACAAAGGGATGCCACACTGGGAAGCGACTATTCCGGCAATGGTGTACTCCGTGCCCGGCAGCTGTTCGGTTTGGTTGAAGTCAATTGCCTGCGCTTTCTGCGCGTTAAGTTCTGCAGTTAATCCCGGGAACGCTTTTTCATCGAAATAGGTGCGTTCCAGGCTTTCACCATAGATGTAGACCAGGTTGGGTTTATCACCGCTCATGGTTTTGTTCGGCACTTTATAGTGCTCATGAAAATCCGATGCGCCGTGTCGCGTTTGGGTACGAACTAAATCGGTAACCTGTTGAAAAGCTGGGGTTGTTTTAATCGATGCCAGTGCCAGCACAAGAGCAAACAGGCTCCAGCCAAAGTGATGTGGTTTATCTTTATGGCGTGACAGAACCCATGACAGCAGACAGAAAATTAAAAAAAGCGCCAGGATTAACCCAATGGCTGGCAGCACGTATTTACTTAGCCCTGCGCCTTGCATGCTATTGGTCAGGGTATAAATCACCGCATCATTAATGCCGTCGCCAGTAAAATAGTTGCTGGCCAATAAAGTCGCATTAAGAATAATAAACAGACCCAGGATCGCCAGAAGGGTCATAAACCAAATTTTGTTCCGCCCGGCTTTTGCTGAATAAATTGAAATTGATGCTAAAAATAGAATGACTGAAAGTAGTTCAGACACCGTTCACTCCTCTTTTGCTCACATCGACTGTCCCGTGCACATCAACGACTACAATGGCAGATCGCTGATTATTATCAGTGTTCTCGATCTTGTCCGGGCAGTATTGCCAGCGTCACAGGTTGATGCATTTTTCGTCGCTGAAGTTCTCGCTACCGGCAACAATAAAGCCCAACAATCTAACGCGGCAGTGAAGGACAGGCAACTTGTCGTATCAGAATTGTGTGTTATGCCCGTCATACTTAGAGCTACAGGTTTGTTGACTGCGTCAGTGTGAATAGCTCGATGCTGGTTACTTTCGACGTTTAGGATTAACCGCCGCCGCAGGCGCAGTCTGGTGTCAGCGAGAGGATAGGGTATGAGGATTCACCGCCCCGTTGCGGTATAAATTGCCAGTGCTTCCCCACCGCTGGCACCCTGGTGAATGATGGCCATAAGTGCTTTTACCATACGGGATGGGTTGTCGTGCTGATACACATTACGGCCATACACCATACCTGAAGCGCCCTGTGCCATTAGCGCCGCACTTTTTTCCAGCACGCCAGCGATATCGCCTTTACCGCCGCCGCGAACCAGCGTAGGACAGCGGGCAGCTTCAACGACCCGATGAAAATCGGATACGTTTTCAGTGGGATCGGCTTTAATAATATCGGCACCAAGTTCGCGTGCCAGCCGCACCAGAGGGACAATCTTCTCTACATCGCCGAGTGAACCGTAAGCTGCTCCTTGCCCGGCAGGTGCCATGACCAATGGCTCAATCATCAACGGCATCGCATATTTGTCACAGGCGTGACGCAACCGGCTAATATTTTCTACGCACTGACGGAAAATACCGGGTTCATCGGGGATCATATACAGGTTGACGACCACCGCGGCGGCATCCAGCTGCAACGCGGCCAGGATCGGCTCTTCGGGGTTGTGCAACACTGCCCACATTTCACGGTGTCGCGTAGTGTTATAAGCATTACCGACGTCAGTGCGCATGACCAGGGCGGGCTTGGGCTGTCGGGCAACCTGTTGCAGGAGATCAGCCTGGCCAACATTGACCTGGATAGCATCAGGACACGCGTCGATCAAACTTCCCATTACTTTGCTAATGTCTTCCAGCCCTATCAGAAAATCGGGTTCATTGGCGATGCCGTGATCGATGGCAACATCCAGACATTTACCCAGGTTGAACAGGCGGTTGAGTCGTACTTTATGAGGTCCTGGCATGGCGTTATTCCTTATCATAGTGGATGACGTTGAACCTGCGCAGGTTTGCGAGGCGTGAAGGTGCACCGCTTGCGGCCGATCTGGATGCGTATGATGGTCGATAGGGCGGTAAACCCTTTTTTAAGATAGCGTTCTATGGCATTCGTACCCGAAAAATTTATCTCGCTGTACGAGGCAAAAAAAGAAGGCGCCCTTCATCAGGATGTTGCTTTTAATTTTTATTAATCAGTTTCTTAGGTTTGTTTTTTGGGGGGAGGGCACGAGCGATAAACGGTAAATAGTCCGTTACATAAGTGTGAGAAGGATCAAGAATGAAAGAAGCAAAAACGGGTTTATGCCGTACATTTTCACTGACTGACGCCCCTGGCGAGAGATCCGTAAGGTTGGACACTTTGAAGTGATGAGCAAGGCAGTAAGGGCCCGTAAATTACGTTGCCATCGCAGGTCGCCGTTTTGCTTTTTACTGTCGCTATGCAAACGTTTCAGGCAGTGCTGAAGAATGGTCTGTTTTTGGCAATCATTCATTTTATTGACATTTTTATATGCTAAAAAGTGACCGAGTCGAAAGTACAGCACAGGATGTGTTCCCTGCAAATGGACAGAAAACCATCATTTTTGTAAATTTTTCGCGTTTTTTTTATGCGGCATCGTGATTTAACTTACTGATTTTCTCAGAAAACTGAAAAAGCCACCCTCAGGAATGTGAAGATTATTTAACTATTACTGATTTTCTCTATTGATTTATCTACGCGCGTAGATACAATCGAAGAGTAGTGATAACGCACGGTGTTTGATGTTCTGGCTGTTCAGTGTTGGTCTACTTTAGGTTTGTGTTATTTATGCGATTGGTTACGTTAAAACCAACGAGCGCAGACTAAAAATAAGATCCTAACACCAGGGAACCCTTTACTGACCTTTCAACATGGCTCAGCAACAGAGCGTCTCCACCGTGACGTTACCCCTCTGCAGGCTTATACGGGGGTTGATTCACGGAACGGTGCTCATAAGATCTCCTCAAATCAGGGAATTTTTACATGACTGCACACCACTCTGCTGAGCAACATGCCTCTTTGGCATCGCGTTCGGCTGCCGATGAGCGTCTGAGTACGGACGAAGGGCGTAAAGATTTTTGGCGCGCGACCTTCTCCTGCTGGCTCGGAACCGCAATGGAATACGCTGATTTTGCCCTGTATGGCCTGGCGGCCGGGATCATCTTTGGCGATGTTTTTTTCCCCGAATCTACCCCCGCAATGGCGTTACTCTCCAGTTTTGCTACCTGGTCAGTCGGTTTTATTGCACGTCCCATTGGTGCGCTGTTCTTTGGCTGGTTGGGCGATCGCAAAGGTCGTAAAGTCGTAATGATTGCCACCATTATCCTTATGGGGCTCTCTACCACGTTGATTGGTTTAATCCCCAGCTATGCATCAATTGGTCTGTGGGCGCCTGCCTGCCTGGTCATCCTGCGTTTTTCCCAGGGATTTGGTGCTGGCGCTGAGCTATCTGGCGGTACCGTGATGCTTGGCGAATATGCACCTGTTGAGCGTCGTGGCCTGGTGTCGTCCGTTATTGCTCTGGGTTCTAACAGCGGCACATTATTGGCTGCGCTGGTGTGGTTGCTGGTTGTACAGTTAGATCAGCAACAATTACAGGATTGGGGATGGCGTATTCCTTTCCTGTGCAGTTCGTTGATTGCTCTGACCGCACTGTGGATCCGCCGTAACCTGCGTGAAACTCCGGTATTTGAACGTAAAAAAGCACAGCTCCAGGCACAGCGTGCCGACGTAATGAAGACCACCCGCCATCAGAACGATACGCGTAGCGTCTGGCAGCGCAGTAAAGCGTTCTGGATTATGGTTGGGCTACGTATTGGTGAAAACGGCCCTTCATATTTGTCCCAGGGCTTTATTGTTGGCTACGTGGCGAAAGTGCTGATGGTCGATAAATCAGTTCCCACGACGGCGGTATTAATTGCTTCCGTACTGGGCTTCTTAATTATTCCTCTGGCTGGTTTTTTGTCTGACCGTTTTGGACGCCGTGTGACCTATCGCAGCTTTTGTCTGCTGCTGATTATTTATGCCTGGCCCGCCTTTATGTTACTTGATACGCGTGAACCCGCGATTGTCATCCCGACAATTGTGGTGGGAATGGCGTTAGCGTCGTTAGGGATTTTTGGCGTACAGGCGGCATGGGGCGTTGAAATGTTCGGCGTGCATCATCGCTATACTAAAATGGCTTTCGCGAAAGAGTTAGGGTCAATTTTGTCAGGTGGTACCGCACCGCTGATTGCGGCGGCAATGCTCACCTGGACCGGCCACTGGTGGCCAATTGCCATTTACTTCTCTGCTATGGCAGCGATTGGGTTCTTTACCACTTTTGTGGCGCCGGAAACGCGGGGACGTGACCTTAATCTTCCTGAGGATGCGATTTAACCGCACGATAATGCAGAGTAAGCCAGAATTATAGATCACGCTGGTCGGGTTTAGCCCGACTGGCTTTTTTGTTTGACGTCATTATGCACAGGTAAACGTTTGACTAAACAACCCCCTCATCGCGTGACACGTTCTGATGTCGCTAAACTGGCCGGAACCTCTGTCGCTGTGGTGAGCTATGTAGTGAATAATGGGCCTCGCCCGGTAGCGGAGGCAACGCGGCAACGCGTGCTCGATGCTATCAAGCAGACTGGATATCGGCCCAACGGGGTGGCGCGAGCCCTGGCTTCCGGCACGACCAAAACCTACGGGTTGGTGGTGCCCAATATATCCAACCCTTTTGTCGCCTCGCTGGCACATGCTCTGCTGCAGGAGTCATTGAATGACGGACAGGTGATGCTGCTGGGCGATGCCGGTGATGATCGGCAACGTGAACTTGAACTTATCCATAGCCTGCTGGGACGCCAGGTTGACGGCCTTTTTTATAACAGCGTGGATCGTCATCCTTACATTGATGTGCTCAAGGCCAGTGGAACCCCTTTTGTGATGCTGGATCGCGTTGATCCGGAATTAAACGTCAGTATGTTACGCGTCGATGAGCGCGCAGCTTCTCGGCAGGTCACGGAACATCTGTTAAGTCATGGCTATCAGGATGTAGGCATTATTTGCGGTCCTCCCGATATGCTGAACGCGCAGGATCGTATCAATGGCTGGCGGGATGCGATGGAAAGCCACCACTTGACCATTAATCCTGACTGGATTTTCCCCGCCAGTTATACGCGCGAGGGCGGTTATGACGCTGTACAGCGCATGTTGCAGAGCAACAGCCTACCGCGTGCGCTTTTCACCAGCAATGAAGCGCAGGCAATAGGCTGTATCCGCGCGTTGTCCGAGCATCGAATAGAGGTGCCGCAGCAGATCGCACTGGTCTGTTTTAACGGTACGGATCTGTCAGCATTTCATGTCCCGTCGCTGACGACGGTGCGTCAGCCTCTCGGAGAGATGGCAAAAACTGCGATGGCGATGCTTAAGGAGTGGAATGGCGAGGCGATGGTGCGTGAATTTGCCCATCGGCTCGAGATAGGCGAATCCTGCGGCTGCAAACAGGTTAAGCAGCAAAACACGATAAAATAAAGCTAAGAAAAAAATGAAACGATTAATTATTGATTGTGATCCGGGGAATGGTATTGCTGGGGCGAACGTCGATGATGGTCTGGCACTCGCGTTGGCGATTGCCTCTCCTGACATCGCTCTTGAACTGATCACCACCGTGGCAGGAAACACGCCGAGTGAGGTGGGATACCGTGTAGTGAAAGATCTGCTGGCGCGGTTGGGATTAACTATTCCGGTCCGGCAGGGAGAAACTCAGGCGCTTTGTGAGCCCGCGGGCCCATGGCGGCAGGCGCTTGATAAACGTGTGGACGATCTGGCGCTGTCGCATTTATGGCAGGGAGTGCGTCAACCGCAGTCAACGGAGCCGCCTGAACAGGGTGCGGTGGATGCGATGGGGCAGTTGATTTGTGACAACCCCGGCGAAATGACGCTGGTGGCGATCGGGCCGCTGACCAATGTAGCGCTGGCGATGCAGCGCTACCCGCAGATGGCGGAATCGGTAGCGGAAATTGCCATTATGGGAGGCGTATTCGCGCTGGATGATTACATCAAAGATACTAACTTCGGTCTTGATCCTGAGGCGGCGCATCAGGTATTGAATAGCGGTGCCAATATTACGCTGGTGCCGATGGATGTCACGACGCAGACGCTTATGACGCATCAGGATCTCGATCGTATTGCGCGAATTAATAAGCCTCTGGCGCGTTTTGTGACCGAAACCTTCCGTCCATGGATCGATTACTCCATGAGAAGTCGGCATTTATCCGGTTGCTGGATCCATGATGCGCTGGTGGTTGCCTGGTTGCTAAACCAGCATGTTGCAACGGCGGCGGATTATTACGCCGATATTGAGTTACGCGCGGGTGCAACGCGCGGCAAATCCTGGCGTTATCGTCAGCCACTGCGGGTCGATGTGGGTATTGAGCAGCCAGTCGGCGGTATGGTGCATATTTTGCAATCGGTGAATAACGTGCAGCTACTGACGATGCTGGAAAACATCCTTGCGCATTCACCCTGCTGATTGTCGGGCTGGTGTGCCGATAAAAACAAGGATGAAAAAATAATATTGCGTCACGGGAATAAAGTGAAAGCGCGTACGTCTTATAGGCTCATTGAGTGTGAGACGAGCAATAACCATGAGTCAATCCAACGCTTTATCTGCCGGACAACGTTTGCTACGGCTAACGGTGATCGGTGCTATCCCGCTGCTGCTGGTACTGCTTTTACTTTGGGCTGGAGGTTGGCTGACGCCACAGCAACTCTCTGCTGACAAGTTGGTCAATGTGCTGCAGCAGGCAGGAGGCGATCATCCTGGCTACCGGCGAAATCATGCTAAAGGCCTGTGTGTGATTGGCAGTTTTGAATCTAACGGTCGCGCCAGTGATCTGTCGCAGGCAACACTGTTTGCGGCAGGTAGTACGCCGGTTATTGGTCGTCTTGCTATCGCTGGTGGCAATCCGAATGCGGCAGATTTCGCGGTGCCAGTGCGCAGTATGGCGCTATCTTTCCATATGGCGGGAGGTGAAGAATGGCGCACGGGGATGAATGCGCTTCCTTTTTTCCCGGTGGCGACGGTAGCCGGTTTTTACGATCAGCAGAGCGCTTCTTTGCCTGATCCTGCAACCGGAAAACCGAATCCAGCGAAGATGCAGGCATTTATTGCCGCCCATCCCGAAGTGAAAGCGTTTATGGCATGGGTAAAACAACGCACGCCATCATCAAGCTGGGCCAGCGATCGATTTAACAGCCTGAATGCATTTCGTTTTATCGATAAATCCGGAAATAGCCATTTGGTGCGCTGGAGCATGGTACCGCAAACATCCTGGCAGCCAATCGGGGCGGCAGATAAGGAAAATAAAAACTTTCTGCAGCAGGATCTGAAACAGCGTTTGACGCAAGGTCCTTTGAAATGGGATCTGATCGTCACGCTGGCACAGCCTGGTGATGTGAGTAACGATGCATCTAAGGCGTGGCCAGTCGATCGTCAGACGCTGAATGCCGGTACGCTGGTGATCAACTCTGCTGTTGATCAAATGGATGGCCCTTGCAATAACATCAATTATGATCCGCTGATTTTGCCGAATGGTATTGCGGCATCAGACGATCCATTACTGAATGCACGTTCAGCCGCGTATGCTAAATCCTATAATCTCCGCACGCATGAAGAAGCGGCTCATCAGGGAAATCGTTCATGAAAAAGGTTACGCATTTCCATCCGGCGCTGCGCGTTATTCACTGGCTGATGGCCGTCGCGATTCTGGCAATGTTGTTTATTGGTGTGGCGATGGTTTCAACGGTGTCATCACTGCATAGCATGCTGGTAATGATCCATAAGCCTCTGGGAATCATGATTTTGCTGCTGGTTATGATTCGTTTGTGGCTACGCTTTCGCTATGTTACCCCCGCCTTACCCGCTTCGTTATCTGGCTGGCAGCAGGCGCTGGCGCATCTTTCACACGGGGTGCTATATGGACTGATGATTGCTCAGCCGTTGATCGGCTGGGCAATGCTTTCTGCGGCAGGCTATCCGATTACGCTGGGCTCTACCCTGCTGTTACCGCCAATCGTCCCGGTGAATAATGATTGGTACGCCGTACTGCGTTCGCTTCACAGTGTTGTTGCGTTGGCGCTATTTATTGCCGTGTTACTCCACTTAGCCGCTGCGCTTTTCCATGCGCTGCTACTGCGGGACGGTGTGTTCAGCAGCATGGCCGGCACGCGTAAACGTTAGGTACCACAACGTGATGACCGATAGTGAGATCCGTGAAGTAACACCACATCTGCAGCGTTTTGCACTGTGGCTGACGCGTAACCCGCACAGTGCAGAGGATCTGGTTCAGTCTTGTCTGACAAAAGCGCTGATGCGTCAGCATCAGCGTAATGAGCAGCAGAGTCTGCGTGCGTGGCTATTTGCGATCCTGTACCGGCTGTTTATTGATGGTGAGCGGCGGCGCAAGCGTTATCAAAAGCTGTTGACCTTTTTCACCGGCGAGGAGGGCGTCAGCGCGTCAGCCGAAACGCTCGCCATTGTTGATGATACGTTGGCGCAATTCGCCACGTTACCTACCGATTATCGTGCCTTGTTATTGCTGATTAGCGTTGAGGGACTCAGTTATCAGGAGGCAGCAGAAGCGCTGGATATTCCTGTTGGCACGGTGATGTCCCGCCTGTCCCGCGCGCGTAAGCAACTGCATGAAAAGATGGAAGGGAATGCGCCACCCAAGCCTCTGAGGAGATTGAAATGAGCCTACCGCCTAATGAGCAGGATCTACATGCATGGCTGGATGGTGAAGCGGATGCGACGTTATCCCGGCGCATTGAAGATTATCTCGTAGCCCATCCGCAACGAGCCGAAGAGGTGGAGGGATGGCGGCGCGACGCGCAGTTACTGCGTCAGGCCATGCCCCTTCAGCGATTTAGCATGGCGCAATCGGTGCCGCAGCAGTTGCGCCGACGCGTACGGCAGCAGCGGCAATGGAAATTGGCTGGCGCTTTCGCGCTGATAATGACGCTGGGAGTCGGCGGATATTCAGGTTGGCAACTGAAAGATTCCCAGCTTTCCGCACAACGTTTGCCGATGGAAGATGCGGTACAGGCCTATAAGCTTTTTGGGGGAACGGCGCTGGCCAGCTTAGATATCTCTGCCAGCCAACAACAGGTGGTAGGCCAGTGGATGAGCCGCTATTTTATCAACGGTAATGTCCCGCCAAATCTTGAACAGTTTGGTTTCAAACAGTTGGGAGCCCGCCTCATGGCAACTGAACAGGGGCCATCCGCATTAGTGATGTATCAGAATCCGCAGGGGCTACGGGTAGCCTGGTATATACGTCCAATACGCCCGCTCAAACTGCCACATGGTCAACGTCAGGCCGATGAGTTGATCGCGCAATACTGGAGTGATAATCACTATAATTATGCGCTGGTTAGCCCGATGTCTACGCATTCGCAGATTGGCGATTTGCGCAAAGCCGTTGCGCTGTCCAATAGCTAAGCGATTGATATTCTACTACCTGGCTTCGCCGGACCTCTTATCTGGCGCGCTGTCAGCCCGCCTTTCCTCTTGCTTAGTGTAATGATGTGAGATCAGGCGGGCAGACAGACATCAACCCACTGCGCGTTGGTTAATTCTGCCATGTATTGCGGTGAAATACGGACCGCGCTGTGGATTGCTCCAGCGGCAGGCAGTACCTCATCGAAGCTTTTCAGCGAGATATCACAAAATACCTGTAACGGATTTTCAAGCCCAAATGGGCAGACGCCTCCCACGGGGTGACCTGTCCAGTTTACGACTTCGTCGGTAGTGAGCATTCTGGCTTTTGCGCCCAACGTCTCTTTTAGCTTTCGATTATCAAGCCGTGCATCGCCACGCGTGACAACTAAAACTACCTGTTCTTTGACTTTCAGGGAGAGTGTTTTGGCGATTTGTCCTGGTTCAACGTGATGTGCACGTGCAGCCAGAACAACCGTTGCTGTACTTTCCGCCAGCTCAATAATTTCAATCTCAGGGGCGCGATCGGCAAAAAATTGCCGTACAGACTCCAGGCTCATGCTTTTCTCCAGACCATTTGAGGCTGATAAAACTGCCATAATGTCCGTAATCTGTAAACGGAGAAACCGCAGAAAAGTCGAAGGGAAGGGCTGTCGCGCTACACTGGCTTCAGCGTGCAATCACCGCAGCGCTGTATACCCGGCAGACGATAACGCTGGCAGCAGCAGCGACGTTGCATATCACCCCCGCGCGGTATGACGCTGCGATAAAGAGGGTTATCGCAGCCATCAGGGCGTTCCCGGCTAAAAAAAAGTGCGTGTTCCAGCATTATACGCGTATCTTCAGCCAACAGAGGTTCCAATTCTCCCAGGAACCAGTGCATCAGATAACCGATATTGTTCCAAATGAGTCGGGCGTTGATCTCACCTTGTTGCTCAATGGCCTGCGTCACTGGAATCAGATGACGTTGAATCATGCGGTCAATACGCTGGTGTGCATTGAGATAACGGGCACCTTTATCCTCTCGCACGTTAAGCCAGAAAATCGCCGGACGCCCGCTGTCGTGAAATTCAACGTGAAAATGCTGTGGGGAACAGTCAATCGACCGCGTTTCAAACAGCAGGGCCATCATCATTGGCGGCACAACCAAACCGAAATACCACTGAGCCCATAGCGAGTGTAGCGGTTTCGCTTCACGGGGGAGGTTCTGATGCTGGCGATAAATATCATCGGCATAGCGCGTGCTGAGCTGCAGGAATGTTTTGCGCCTGGACCAGTAATCAAGAGTCATACACCGGGCAGGCGCCTCTTCACCCAGTTTGATGGCATCAAGAAAATAAGCACGGTGTTGTCTAAACAGCGTATGCAATGCGGCGCCAAGTGAGCGATCGCTATGCAGAAAGATTAGCGGATATGCGCCGTACTCATGAACCTGACGCGTAATGATTGCCATCGAGCATCCTGTGTGACGTTTAAAAGTTAAATGATAATCATTCTTGATAGTATCGAAGTCAGGCGTGACAGGCAAGGCCAGACGAGGAGGCAACGTGACGCGACTCATTTTCAGGAGAAGAGATTAAGCAGGCTGAAGAATAAAAACTATTCTGCTCAAAATGATTTAACGGTGTGCTATTAATCCTCAATAAACATTATGCTGAGTATTTTCTGAAAATGACGAGCAGGAAATGGCAGAAAAAAGTAGTGGAGGGACCCTCAATCAGCATTGCTCATCATTATTTATCACCTTAATATGCGAAAATAAATTCCGGTTTAGAATAAATATGGGATGCTGAAGCCAATAGCGCGTCTGCATTTTCAGGAAAAAATCCTCGTTTTATTTAGCCGGATGAAACTATTAACAGACTAATCTACTTTAAGTAATAATAGTCGATAAGCCTGGTTAACGGTTTAATTTATGTCAAATCATATCGACAGATTGTGGACTGTTGGGTTCGGCGATAGCCTCATAGCAAATAATCGCGTTTCTACCCTGACTTTTGGCCAGATAAAGCGCGCGATCGGCCTTGGCTAAGGCCTGGTCAAAATCATTTTCAAATAAAGGCGCAATACCGGCACTGATCGTTACATGGGGCGAAACCTGTTCATTAAAGCGGTGGGGGATGGCCAGACCGATTACATACTGACGGATTCGCTCAGCCAGTTTCATCGCCATTGGAGCGTTCACATTCGTCAATAGCACTAAAAATTCCTCGCCACCATAACGGGTTACGATATCGCGTGAGCGTACGGCGTTGCGAATGGCTACCGACACCCGGGCTAGCGCGCGATCGCCCATTGCATGGCCGTAATTATCGTTATATGCCTTAAAGTGATCGATATCCAACAACAGAACAAAGTGGCTTCCTGAATGATTTTTTAGCACGTTTGCTAATCGATTTTTCAAGCCGCGGCGATTATATAATCCGGTAAGAGGATCAAGCATACTGAGATCGCTGAAGGTTTCTTTCTCTTCATTCAACTGGCTCATCAGACGGCGGATAAAACCATCGCTACGGCGTTGCATCAGATGATGCAGTGTGAACCCCAGTAGCGGGAGTGCGATGGTAAACAGCAGCATCAGCAGGTTGTGGCCCTGATCCAGCACCAGGATGGTGATGGCAGGGGGAACGCTATGCAGACAGAATGCCAGCAGATGATCGCCCAATGCGATGGAGCTGACAAAAAAGATACTGATCAAGCTTACCAGCAGATAGCTGCCGTCGAAATAAAACATTAATGAATACTTGAGTGAAATATGCCAGGCCCACAATATGCCAATAATAAAGGCTGCGGCATTTAATAGTGGCAATTTGCTGCGCGACTTTAAAAAGGCCCAAAGTAATAATGCCAGGCTTAGACCGGGGATTAACAATCCGGGCGGCGTGATCTTCATGACGGCATTGTGCGACGGGCCAAACAGGAAAAAAAGTGAAATTGCCGTGTTTAAAAAAAGAAAAAGCATTAGAGATAGCCGATATTTGCTATGAAGCAATTCATCGTAAGATTGTACTTTCATTTTTTATACTCTTGGCTACCCTGAAATATCAAGGCACTATTCAAAGATGTTCTATTTATTATTCATCCAGGAATAACTCAGCTTATTATACTCACCCTATTTCAGGCAGCACCGGTGCTGCCCGTGTTCAATAGCCTCAATCATCTGGCGCTGTAAGTTGATGCCATGGCCAGCGCGAGTGTGGTTCAGACGAGTAAGCAGGTTTATCTCTTACTCGGCCATATTGAGGCTGCTCGAATCCGCCCGAATTGAAGGGGACATATTTTTTTAGTTTAAATAACGATCGTTTGCAATCTATCACTTTCGTACTGGTCTGTCATCTCTCTGCACAGAGTTTCAACAATTCAGCTGCAAAATGATAAAAATTATCATATGATATTGGTAATCATTATCATTCAATGGTCGTGATCTTGCAGGTATCAGGGGGGATTACGGCGTATGAAAATGGAGAAGCAGTATGACGATCAAACAGCTGGATAGTGCCTGGGGCGTGTTGCTGCCCTGTGCTTTGATACCGCTGATAGTGTCGCTGGAGTTAACTTTTTTACAGTGGCGAGTATTAATAGCGGTCGCGCTGCTGGCAACCATTGGTATGTTGTACCACAAGCGATTACGCCATTACTTATTACTGCCATCATGCATTGCAGTCGCAGGAGGATTAGTGGCGGCTTCATTACATTTTACCGCGCATTAGCTGGCGGTGAGAGATCAGGAAAAAGAAGTGGGTTTACAACCTGGTGCGAAGAGAGGGACTTGAACCCTCACGTCCGTTAAGACACTAACACCTGAAGCTAGCGCGTCTACCAATTCCGCCACCTTCGCATCGTCGTTGTAAAATTCATATCACCCCATTTGGTGCGAAGAGAGGGACTTGAACCCTCACGTCCGTTAAGACACTAACACCTGAAGCTAGCGCGTCTACCAATTCCGCCACCTTCGCTCAGATGTAAGGCAATATGAATATCGTGGTTGTTGGTGCGAAGAGAGGGACTTGAACCCTCACGTCCGTTAAGACACTAACACCTGAAGCTAGCGCGTCTACCAATTCCGCCACCTTCGCGTACCGGCAATACTTTACAGTATTGCAACCACGGAGGCGCATTCTAGAGGTTTTCCTCGGGACGTCAATAGAAATTTCGCTGTCGCCGGATGATTGCACGAAAAAGCGCGGTCCGGTAGTTGATACACAGAATCAGCATGTTGCGCGGCACCGATCGGGCACCGCGCGTGCGGTTAACGTTTGGCTTTGGCGCCGCGTCCCATTATTGCGCGGTACACTTTAAAACGACCGTTTTGTAGCAGCACTTCATGGCTGCCAAAGGTTTCATCCAGCACGTTAGGATAGGGCAGGAACGCGTTTGCGACGATGCGCAGTTCTCCCCCGATATTCAGATGCTTCGCTGCGCCACGGATCAGTGTTTGCGCGGCATCAAGACTGGTTTGTACTCCGTCATGGAACGGTGGATTAGAGATAATCATATCGAAGCGGTTAGTCACGTCGGAATAGACGTTACTGGCAAAGACCTCGCCTTCCAGTTGGTTTGCCGCCAGCGTCGCTTTACTGGCTTCAATCGCCGCCGCATTCACATCAGTGAGCCACAGGCGCACCTTGGGGGATCGCGTAGCGAGCAGCGCGGAAAGTACGCCTGCACCACAGCCAACATCCAGTACTTTCCCTTTCATATGTGGATTCAGGGTAGAGAGCAGCAGCCCGGTACCAACATCCAGGCCGTCGCGGCTAAACACGCCCGGTAATGTTTTGATGGTAAGTCCATCTACGGCATATTCATCCCAGAAATCTTCGGCGTTAAACTCAGGCTGTTTATCCAGACGGCCATGATAGAAACCGCAGCGACGCGCACTATCGATTTTAGTGAGGGTAGCCCATTCATCAATCATCTGTTCAGCGCTACGCACACCACTGCGGTTTTCGCCCACGACAAAAACATCGCTGCCAATCGGTAATAATGAAAGCAGGTTTTGTAACTGGAACAGGGCTTCTGGTTTATTTTTTGGCCAGTAGTAAATTAAGGTGTCACATTCTGCAGCCATTGCTGCGGTCGTGACCAATCCATAATATGCATGTTCACCCATCGTCCGGCTGAGGATCTGCCAGTGATGATATTGCTGGGTATGAGCCTTACTGAGCGCGGTCTCCAGTTGAGCGGGCAGGTCGTCCTGCAGGTCACCAGCGAATAACACGCGGCGTTCAATAAATTCATCACTGTGGCGCAGAATCACTTCACTGGCCGGGGTAAAAGCGGACATCGGATGGCTCCTTACAAATCAGAGCGAGGAGTATATACCCAAAGCAATTAGAGATGCAGCAGGAGTGCATTTCGTTGAGATATTCGCTTGAGTGGTGAAGGGGTTATTGGCGGATTTTGGTGGTTTTTGCTAGCATGGCGGCGCACACGGTGGAACTCCTTTCGTCTGCAGCGTCAGAGGCTAGCGCATCTGCACATGCTCAATCGCTGTTCTCACGGCTCCATCCGCATCCGCAACAAGGGAAAAGAATGTCTTCCAGACGCGACTGGTTACTACAGCAAATGGGGATTACGCAGTATACGCTGCGGCGCCCGCGTGCTCTGCAGGGAGAAATTGCGCTCGCTTTGCCTACTGACACGCGACTGCTGATTGTGGCGTCAGTTCCCCCTTCTACCGAAGACCCGCTGGTGAGCGATGTATTGCGTTCGCTGACGCTTGCGCCACATGAGGTGGTGATCCTGACGCCGGACAGGCTTGCGATGCTGCCGGAAGAGCGTCAATGCGCCAGCTGGCTGCTTGGCGTTGATGAGACGATTGCCATAAAAGGCGTTCAATTGTCGTCCCCTGCTCTTGATGAGCTTTACCATAATGCCGATGCCAAACGTGCACTCTGGCAGCAGATTTGTGAATATGAATCAGATTTCTTTACTCACATCGAACGATCTTAATTGTGCATTTGCGATTGAGCAGCGCAGCCATGCTTTTCCCTGGACGGAAAAAACGTTTGCCAGCAATCAGGGGGAACGTTATCTCAACTTCCGACTTGATGTTGATGGTGTCATGGCGGCGTTTGCTATTACGCAGATAGTGCTTGATGAAGCCACCCTGTTTAATATTGCGGTCGATCCTGTTTTTCAACGTCGTGGCTTAGGACGTGAACTTCTGCAGCATCTTATTGATGTCTTATTGCAACGCGGTATTGTCACCTTATGGCTGGAGGTCCGCGCCTCCAATACCGGGGCGATTGCGCTTTATGAGGCGCTGGATTTCAATGAAGTCTCGCTACGACGTAATTATTATCCGACCGTTTCCGGGCGTGAGGATGCGATTATTATGGCGCTAACACTATAAAGTCGTTTTGGGTATCTAAGGATTTGAGTAAATGTTGAAAAATTGGGACTGGATCTTATTTGACGCTGACGACACGCTCTTTCATTTTGATGCTTTTGCCGGCTTGCAGCGCCTTTTTCTGAGTTATGACGTGCAGTTTACGGCTGAAGATTTCGATGATTATCAGGCGCTGAATAAACCATTATGGGTAGATTACCAGAATGGCGCCATCACGGCACTACAGCTGCAGCTTCAACGTTTTGCGCGTTGGGGCGAAAAATTAAACGTGGAGCCCGCGACGTTAAACCGTGGTTTTTTGGAGGCGATGGCACACGTCTGCCAGCCACTGGATGGCGCGCTTGAGCTGCTTGAAATGCTTAAAGGCCAGGTCAAAATAGGGATCATCACCAATGGTTTTACCGCATTACAGCACGCCCGACTGGAGCGTACCGGGTTTCTTGGCTATTTTGATTTACTGGTGATCTCAGAGCAGGTGGGGTATGCAAAACCTCATCCCGCTATTTTTGATTATGCGCTGGAACGTATGGGACACCCCTCGCGTGATCGCGTGATGATGATCGGGGATAACCCTGATTCGGATATCCTTGGTGGGATAAATGCGGGGATCGCTACCTGCTGGCTCAACGTCGATGAGCGTCCTGCGCCAGAAGGTATTACACCCACCTGGCAGGTAAAAAGCTTGCACCAACTGCGGGCTCTTATTTCTGCTTAGCTTTTCGTTACCCGCCGGGAAATAATGCGAAAGGCATAATTGAATGCAGCAACAATCGCTGGTGTCGTCAGCGCGCCTGAGGCGTTTTAGTCCTGAAAAGGCACACGAAGGCACACGTTTGAAAGCCAAACCCCGTTTCGTGCTGTGTCAACGATGTATGGGGAAGATGCTGTCCATTTGCTCTACAGCACGACCAGGACATGCCGCCTTCCTGGGAAGGAAGGCGGGAGGTACGATTACTCTGCAGCCTGGAAAGCGTAATGGTCGCCTTTAGCCACAATATAGCCCACACCCGGGAAAGGGAAATGAGGGGAAAAAATTAGCTCATGGTCCGCTGCCAGTTTTGCCAGCAGCGCTTTACGGCTAGCCATTCCCTTAGCGCGATCGGTATCATAATCAATCGCCCATTCTGGTTTCACAAGGGAAATGATGGAGCTATGCGCTGAATCACCAATATCTAACAGGCGCGCTTTGCCAGAAGTAATCTGGTAGCCAACATGGCCTGGAGTGTGGCCCTGCAGGGGAACCGATTTGATGCCTGGCAGCATTTGGTCGCCTGGTGTGAAGGTTTTAACCTGTGGCTGAATAATTTTCACCAACGTAGCCATTTCGGGCTGTGTCTGAAGCCACGCCCAATCCGGAGCGGAGATTCGCACCGTGGCTTTGGTAAAGGCTTGCTTGCCATCTGCCGTCACCAGCCCGCTAATATGGTCGATGTGAACGTGGGTGATCAGTACATCCGTTATCTGCTCAGGTCGGTAGCCCGCTTTTTCCAGGTTTGGAACCAGTTGGCCTTGAGCGGCAGGACCCAGCCCGGTATCGATCAGAACGTTTTTCTGACCGTCTTTTATCAGCAAACCATCAATGCTGAGCCTAATGCGATCTGTCGGTGCGCCAGCACGCGATAAGACATCTGCTACCGCCTTTTCTCCCACGTCCACGCCAAACACTTTGGCATCATTAGGAATATAGTTTTCCTTATCATGGAGTGCCGTAATCTGAAGCTTATCCAGTTGAAAGGTTTTGAATGCCGGGATATCGGCCGCTGTAGTATCTGCCAGGGCGAAGGAGGAGTAGCAGGCCGCAAGAAGACCCGACATAATCAGTTTTTTCATCATCAATACTCTCTTGGATTAACCCGACAATGGGTGTTTTAGCATCTCATTGGCAATGAAAACGTCGTTTGCCGAACAAGTAAAAACCGGTATTACTTTTTAACCTTTAACCGCGATCATTACGGAAGAGGCTTTCACCAGCGCCAGCAGACGACTCCCTGCTTTAAGGGCCATCTCCTCAGCGGCTTCATTTGTTACCACTGCGGTTAGCGAAAAACCCGCATCGGTTTGAACATGTACGGTGGTATTAACTGCGCCTTCCAGAATCGTTTTAACCGTGCCTGGAAACTGATTGCGGGCGGAGAACTTATAACCACAGTCTTCGCTTGCCAGTATGACCCACGGAGCCTTAATGAGGGCAATAGCCTCTTTGCCATGGACCAGTCCAAGAGCTTCTTTACTGGTGCGCGTGACGACAGCAACCAACTTGCCTCCACCACTTAGCGTTAATTCTATTTCGTCATTAACCGCGCCGTCCGTAACGTTGTTGATGATACCGGTTAACTGATTACGAGCTGAAATGGTCATTGTGCTTCCTCTCGTGGATTCAAAAATAATAAATTACGCCAAGAATAGAGTGAGCCGCTATTTTTTTATATTTATTTTCTATAACTGCCAAATATTAAAGCGTTTCAGAGTACTACAGCCGCTCCTGATGAGCAGACAGGGGGGATGGCGGGGTTAACCGGCCCGGTAAATCTGAGGTTTGTATTATCTTTCTCTCGTTCTACCCGGGCTTACCACACACTTTTCGAAGCGTTGTTACTGATTCTGTCATTGCTTCTTAATAATGGCAGGGAATAAACGATTTTTTATCGCGCTGTAAATATTGGGATTGTTAATAGTACGCAGACTTTCCGCCGGCATGATGGGTAAATCACTAAAGATATGACACAGACATTTTATCTGGGCGGCGATATGGGCGCTGCATCAAGCCTTGTCAGGTACAACATCCCGTGAGCTAGCGCCATCACCCGTTCGACTGGTAATGGCGGATACGGCTTCCTCAATGTCTGATGGTTACAATAAGGGGGGATTTAACATTGTTAAACCGTCGCAGATCGGCGAAAATGCCGCCCATTAAGACTAATTGCCTGTGATTTGCACCGTTTACGGCCCGGCATCGCAGCACCAAACCAGAAGATTCCCAATGTCTAATGCACCTTTTATGCAAGAAGTGGCGCGTCGCCGCACTTTTGCCATTATTTCTCACCCGGATGCCGGTAAAACGACCATCACCGAAAAAGTTCTGCTGTTCGGACAGGCGATTCAGACCGCCGGTACGGTGAAAGGCCGTGGCTCCAGTCAGCATGCAAAATCCGACTGGATGGAGATGGAAAAACAACGTGGTATCTCGATTACCACCTCGGTTATGCAGTTCCCTTATCGGGAATGCCTGGTCAACCTGCTGGATACACCGGGACATGAAGACTTCTCGGAAGATACCTATCGTACGCTGACCGCAGTTGACTGTTGCTTGATGGTGATCGACGCCGCGAAGGGCGTTGAGGATCGTACCCGTAAACTGATGGAGGTCACTCGCCTGCGCGATACGCCGATCCTGACGTTTATGAATAAACTTGACCGTGATATTCGTGATCCAATGGAAGTGCTGGATGAGGTGGAGAGCGAGCTGAAAATCGCCTGCGCACCAATCACCTGGCCGATTGGCTGCGGCAAGCTGTTTAAGGGGGTCTACCATCTGTATAAAGATGAAACCTATCTTTACCAGACGGGGAAAGGACATACCATCCAGGAAGTTCGCATTGTTAAAGGGCTTAATAACCCGGATCTCGACCAGGCCATTGGCGATGATCTGGCAGTGCAACTGCGTGAAGAGCTAGAGCTGGTGCAAGGTGCATCACATGAGTTTGAAAAAGAGGCCTTTCTCGCGGGGCGGTTGACGCCGGTTTTCTTTGGTACCGCGTTGGGTAACTTCGGCGTAGACCATATGCTTGATGGACTGGTGGAATGGGCACCATCGCCGATGCCGCGCCAGACCGATGCCCGAACCGTGATTGCCGCAGACGAGAAATTTAGCGGTTTCGTATTTAAAATTCAGGCCAATATGGATCCGAAACACCGTGACCGCGTAGCATTTATGCGCGTCGTGTCAGGAAAATATGAAAAAGGCATGAAGCTGCGCCAGGTCCGTATCGGCAAAGATGTGGTGATTTCAGATGCGCTAACCTTTATGGCGGGTGACCGTTCGCACGTTGAAGAAGCTTTCCCGGGTGATATCATCGGTTTGCATAACCACGGCACAATTCAGATCGGTGACACTTTTACGCAGGGCGAAAATATGAAGTTCACGGGTATTCCGAACTTCGCGCCGGAACTGTTTCGCCGCATTCGCCTGCGCGATCCGCTGAAACAGAAACAGCTGCTGAAGGGGCTGGTGCAGTTGTCGGAAGAGGGGGCCGTGCAGGTATTCCGTCCGGTACATAATAACGATTTGATCGTGGGTGCGGTGGGGGTGCTGCAGTTTGATGTAGTGGTAGCGCGTCTGAAGAGCGAATACAACGTTGAGGCAATCTACGAAGCTATCAACGTTTCTACCGCCCGCTGGGTCGAGTGTGCTGATGCGAAGAAATTCGATGAATTTCAACGAAAAAATGAGGTGAATCTTGCCCTGGATGGCGGTGATAATCTGACATACATCGCGCCAACCATGGTGAACCTCAATATTACTCAGGAACGCTATCCTGATGTGGTATTCCGCAAAACGCGTGAGCATTAATCATCGTCGCTCGCCGCAAAAACAAGCAGTTTAAAGTGTGATGAGATAGCAAAGGGGCGGCAGACGCCCCTTTTGTCTTTCTTTTACCCATTCTGATACAGACTCCTCTTAAAAAAACGCTTTCTTAGCGCTTTTGCCTGTTTTTAAACCAGAAATATCAGCAAAAACATAATTCCTGACTATGCTTGATCGTGTCGGGTGCTCATTCATGTGGTGATTTCACCCATCATCCGATTAAACAGCTGCCTTATTCGGTGTATTTGACGTGGTATCAGGATTGACGCGCTAGCGCCTGGTGCGACTTCAATTATTAAGGGGATATACCGCGATATTTGCCGCAAGGCGTCGGTTTCATGAACCTCTTCTGGCTATGTTGTTGCTGGAATGCTTCGTTTACCGTTCCTGCCAGGCGAATAAAACGCCCCGGGCTGGCTGTAAGACAAAGCTCACCGTTGTGGGCGCATCAATAGATAGAAGGAATATATCGATGAATAACACTAAGATTTCAAAAACACTGATGGCTGTAATGGTGGGGAGTGCTTTGATGAGCGGTTCCGTGTTGGCAGAAAGCATGACGCAAAAAGCAGAAGCCACCGCCAGCAGTACGGGTTCTAAAATCGATAGTTCTATGAAAAAAGTCGACGGGTATATGGGCGACAGTTCTGTTACGGCGAAGGTGAAAGCCGCGCTAGTTGACGATGATGCGATTACCAGTACCGATATATCAGTAGAAACCCACGAAAGTGTGGTAACGCTGAGCGGTTTTGTGACGTCACAGGACCAGGCGGAAAAAGCCGTTGCGCTTGCGGAAAAAATAGAAGGCGTTAAATCCGTCAGTGACAAACTACATGTTAAAGACAGCAAAAAACAATCCATGGCTGGTTATGCCGGCGATACTGCAACGACCAGCGAAATTAAAGCTAAACTATTAGCTGATGACATTGTTCCGTCACGTAATGTGAAAGTAGAAACCACGGATGGCGTTGTTCAACTTTCCGGCGAAGTCAAAACGGATGCACAGTCTGCCCGCGCGGAAAGTATCGCGAAAGCGATTGACGGAGTAAAAAGTGTTAAGAATGACCTGATGGTTAAACCTTAACAACAACGTCGCAGGCAGTAGTGATAGCGAACCTGCCTGCGGAGTACACGTTCGAAAATAAAGAGAAAATTCGTGGGGATTTACCCCGAATTGGATGACACAAGCAGTTCGATTTTTACTATGGGTAAGGAGAGGCTTATGTTTCGTTGGGGTATTATCTTTCTGATTGTCGCGTTGATTGCAGCTGCGTTAGGGTTTGGTGGTCTTGCCGGTACAGCAGCATGGGCTGCAAAAATCGTTTTCGTAGTCGGTATCATCTTGTTCCTGGTGAGCTTGTTTACCGGTCGTAAACGACCCTAGTAAGTTATTCGTGCGGGCTCTCTTCCCGTAGCCTGATTAAGGCTTACGGAGGAGAGCCCGAGCATGTATCCTCAGAAAATAATCATACTGAGGATCTTGCCGTTGGGCACACGTATTCCTGTCACGTTGGGCAATATTGAGCCTTTAGCGTTAACCCCTTTTAAACCGGGTAAAATTGCATTGGTCTGCGAAGGTGGCGGCCAGCGTGGGATTTTTACCGCAGGGGTGCTGGACGAATTTCAACGTGCCAATTTTAATCCTTTTCAGCTTTTGCTCGGCACTTCTGCCGGGGCGCAAAATCTTTCGGCTTTTATTTGTGGGCAGGCAGGCTATGCGCGACGGGTTATTACTCGCTACACCACCAACAAACTCTTCTTTGATCCCCTGCGTTTTGTTCGTGGAGGTCATTTGATCGATCTCGACTGGTTGGTCGATATCACATCAAAAGAGCTTCCACTGGCGATGACGATGGCAGAAAAACACTTTCTTGCCGGTAAAGAGTTCTATATGTGCGCCTGCCGTAGCGATGATTATTCACCGGGTTATTTCGCTCCCACGGCAGAGAACTGGCTGAATATTATTAAAGCCTCCAGCGCGATCCCCGGTTTTTATCGACCCGGTGTAGAACTTAACGGCATTAGCTATCTTGATGGCGGCATTACAGATGCGATACCGGTACGTGAAGCGGCGCGGCGCGGTGCGGACACTATTGTGGTCATTCGCACAGTGCCTTCACAGATGTATTACACGCCTCAATGGCTGAAACGTATGGAGCGCTGGCTGAGTGACAGTTCACTACAGCCGATGGTTAACGTGCTGCAGTTGCATGAAAAAAGTTACCACCAGATCCAGCAATTTATTGAACAGCCGCCAGGCAAGTTACGTATTCTTGAGATTTTCCCACCGAAGCCGTTGGCCAGCAGCGCCCTTGGTAGTCGCGTGGTTTCACTAAATCATGATTACCATTTGGGACGCCGTTGTGGGCGCTACTTTCTGGCGACGCTCGGTCAATGGCTGGATGATGGTGCGGCGGTCGAGCGCCATCCCGTGATGACGCCCCCCGATAGGGCCGCAAATGACCCCCTTCAGCCGGATGAACCCGTCGCGGGAAATGATGCAGATTATGATACGGATTCTTTGGCATGAATTTTATTGATACGCACTGTCACTTTGATTTTCCCCCTTTTCGGGGGCAAGAATGCGAAAGCCTTCAACAGGCCGCCGACGCTGGCGTGGAGAAAATTATTGTTCCGGCCACGGAAGCTGCGCGTTTCCATACGGTACTGTCGCTGGCGGATAACTATCCACCGCTTTATGCCGCGCTGGGCTTGCATCCGATCATGATTGCTACTCACCAGGAATCCGATCTGGCCACGCTAGAGCAACATCTGAAACAGAGGACGGGAAAGCTGGTCGCAATTGGCGAAATCGGGCTTGATCTTTATATGGAAAACCCGCTTTTCACAAAACAACAGACATTACTGGACGCTCAGTTAATGCTGGCGCGTGATTATCAACTGCCGGTGATCCTTCATTCACGTCGTACCCATGACAAATTAGTGATGCATCTTCGCCGTATCCGCGTGCCACGTGGTGGTGTTGTTCATGGCTTTGCCGGAAGCCTCCAGCAAGCGCAGGCTTTTGTTAAAGCCGGCTATGCAATTGGTGTTGGCGGTACGATTACTTACCCCCGGGCCAGCAAAACACGCGAAACGATTGCGCGTTTACCCCTGGCATCATTGCTGCTGGAAACCGATGCGCCCGATATGCCATTAAACGGATTTCAGGGACAGCCCAATCGTCCTGAACGTGTTAAGCAAATCTGGCAAGCTCTGTGTGAATTACGCCAGGAAGCACCGGAAATCATTGCCGAAGCCTTGCGAAAAAACTCACAAGCAATGTTTGATTTATAACATTTGGAATGTATTTTTCTCCATCAGCCTGCGGAATTCCACGTGTTCCCTTCTGTACTACCCTTTATTGCTGTCATTTTTACTCATAAGTGTTAAAATAATAACATTCAAGGGTTGTGCGAGAAATTGACGTCCGCGCGATAACCTGAAGAGGATATGGCTTATATACGTGACATGTGTCACATATATATTGATATGAAGGTGGCGCTATCTTATTTAAATGTGATTCTAAGCACATTAATAATCGCATGCCGCCTGTTAGAATCTTAACATCAATGCGGGCCTCTGCCGCTTATCGCAGTGAAATGGATTTTAACCCTCTTCATGGAACCAAGACCTCATGGCAAGTATCCGAGTGTCGGGACTTGCTGAATCTGTTTACTGGAGAGCATTATGACTGATGTAACCGCTGCGGCGCTGCGTGCGCTAAAACTGATGGACCTGACCACGCTTAATGATGATGACACTGCGGAGAAAGTGATTGCGCTCTGTCATCAGGCCAAATCGCCCGCCGGGAGTACGGCCGCTATCTGTATTTACCCGCGTTTCATCCCCATTGCTCGTAAGACGTTAGCAGAGCAGGGCACGCCGGACATCCGTATTGCGACAGTGACCAATTTTCCTCACGGCAACGATGATATTGATATTGCCGTGGCCGAAACCCGTGCGGCGATCGCCTATGGCGCGGATGAGGTCGATGTCGTGTTTCCTTACCGCACCCTTATTGCTGGCGATACGCAGACTGGCTTTGTGCTGGTTAAGGCGTGTAAAGCGGCCTGTGCCGAAGCCAATGTCCTGCTAAAAGTGATTATTGAAACTGGCGAGCTGCAAAAGGCTGAGTTGATTCGTCAGGCTTCTGAGATCGCTATTGATGCGGGCGCTGATTTTATCAAAACCTCCACGGGTAAAGTGTCGGTAAACGCTACGCCGGAAGTTGCTGAGATCATGATGCGCGTTATTCGTGACAAGGGCGTGAAGGCCAATGTTGGCTTTAAACCTGCAGGCGGCGTACGCACTGCTGAAGATGCGGCGATCTACCTGAAATTGGCAGACGATATACTTGGTAGCGACTGGGCGGATGCTCGTCATTTTCGCTTTGGCGCATCAAGCCTGCTCGCCAGTCTGCTGAGCGCAGCGGGTTATCATGGTGCGACCAGCGACAGCCAGTACTGATAAGCTGCAACCTGATCGAACTTGCCAGCGATTGCACAGTCGTATTTCCACTGTAAACAGGGGGTTACCTTGTTTTTGCCACAAGAAATTATTCGTAAGAAACGTGATGGTCTGACGCTGAATGAAGATGAAATCCGCTTCTTTATTAATGGCGTACGCGACAATAGTGTTTCAGAAGGCCAAATTGCCGCGTTGGCAATGACCATCTATTTTCACGACATGTCGCTACCAGAACGTGTGGCATTGACCATGGCGATGCGCGATTCAGGTTCAGTGCTGAGCTGGCAAACGCTCAATCTTAACGGGCCCGTTGTTGATAAACATTCCACCGGTGGCGTAGGCGATGTGACATCGTTAATGCTGGGGCCGATGGTAGCGGCCTGCGGCGGTTATGTGCCGATGATTTCGGGCCGTGGCTTGGGGCATACGGGAGGGACCCTCGATAAATTAGAATCCATTCCCGGCTTCGATATTTTTCCCGATAACGATGCGTTCCGTCGTATGATCAAAGAGATCGGTGTCGCCATTATTGGGCAAACGAACTCTCTGGCACCGGCCGATAAGCGTTTTTATGCCACGCGCGATATTACCGCCACCGTTGATTCGATCCCGCTGATTACCGCTTCGATCCTCGCTAAAAAACTGGCTGAAGGGCTGGATGCATTGGTGATGGATGTCAAAGTCGGCTCCGGAGCCTTTATGCCAACCTTTGAACAGTCCGAACTGCTGGCGCAGTCGATTGTGGGAGTAGCAAACGGGGCGGGTTGTAAAACCACGGCATTACTTACGGATATGAACCAGGTGCTGGCTTCCAGCGCTGGCAATGCGCTTGAAGTGCGCGAGGCTGTCCGCTTTCTGACCGGGGAATACCGTAACCCACGCCTGCTGGAGGTCACTTTAGCGCTCTCTGCTGAAATGCTGATTTCAGGTGGCCTGGCGCAAAACGATGTGGAAGCACGTGAAAAGCTACAGGCCGTATTGGATAACGGTAAAGCCGCCGAAATTTTTGGCCGTATGGTTGCGGCGCAGAAAGGGCCCGTTGATTTTATCGAAAAGGTCGACCGCTATCTTCCCGCGCCAATGCTAAGCAAGGCGATATACGCCGATAAGCCGGGTATCGTTAGCGCGATGGATACGCGGGCGTTGGGCATGGCTGTGGTTTCTATGGGCGGTGGACGCCGCCGTGCAATGGATAACATTGATTACAGCGTGGGCCTCAGTGAAGTTGCCCCGCTGGGCGAGTATCTGGATAGCGAACGCCCGCTGGCTGTGATCCATGCGGCCAGTGAGACGGGTTGGCAGGAAGCGGCGAATGCTGTGAAATCGGCGATCACTGTTAGCGACATTGCCGCACAAACAACACCAGTTATCTATCGCAGAATTACCCAATAAGCGTCATACTACTCAGATCGCTATTTTTTACCCGACGTAATTGAAGTTTCAGCCAATGCGTAAGCTTCAGGAACACAGGGAAATCCTAACCGCGTGACTACGCAGGAGAGCAGGATGAAACGTGCATTTATCATGGTGCTCGATTCCTTCGGAATTGGAGCCAGCAAAGACGCCGATAAATTCGGTGATAAAGGGTCGGATACGCTCGGTCATATCGCTGAAGCGTGCTTTAAGGGGGAGGCAGATAAAGGGCGTAAAGGGCCACTGCATTTACCAAATTTGAGCGCGCTTGGACTGGGTAAGGCTGCGGAAGAGTCTACCGGAACATTTCCTCCGGGATTGGATAAAAACGCCGAGATTATTGGTGCCTACGCTTATGCCAGCGAATTGTCATCCGGTAAAGATACGCCGTCAGGACACTGGGAAATTGCCGGGGTGCCGGTGCTGTTCGACTGGGGCTATTTTAGTGACAAAGAGAACAGCTTCCCACAGGAACTGCTCGACAAACTGGTTGAACGCGCTGGCCTGCCGGGTTACCTCGGTAACTGTCACTCATCTGGCACCGTGATTCTGGATGCGCTGGGCGAAGAGCATATGAAAACCGGCAAGCCGATTTTCTATACCTCAGCAGATTCTGTATTCCAGATTGCCTGCCACGAGGAAACCTATGGCCTCGATCGCCTCTATGAGCTGTGTGAAATCGCGCGTGAAGAGCTGACCGAAGGGGGCTACAACATTGGCCGCGTGATCGCTCGCCCATTTGTCGGCGATAAAGCGGGTAGCTTTGAACGTACCGGTAACCGCCATGACCTGGCCGTAGAACCACCTTCACCGACGGTTCTGAAAAAGCTGGTGGACGAGCAGAATGGCGACGTGATTTCCGTTGGGAAAATCGCTGATATCTATGCACAGGTTGGCATCACGAAAAAAGTGAAGGCGACGGGTCTGGACGCACTGTTTGATGCCTCAATTAAAGAGATGGCATCAGCGCCGGATAATTCGATTGTGTTTACTAACTTCGTCGATTTTGACTCCGCATGGGGCCATCGTCGTGATGTGGCGGGCTATGCCGGTGGGCTGGAACTGTTTGACCGTCGCCTGCCTGAACTCATGGCGCAGGTCAAAGAGGGCGATATTCTGATCCTCACCGCAGATCACGGCTGTGATCCAACCTGGCAGGGAACCGACCATACGCGTGAACATATCCCGGTCCTGATCTATGGCCCTGGCGTAAAACCCGGCTCCCTGGGATATCGCGATACATTTGCCGATATCGGCCAAACTGTTGCGAAATATTTTGGCCTTTCCGATATGGATTATGGCAAAAACATGCTGTGATGACAGCGAATGACCACTTTCTTATAGCCGGCGCAGTGCGTCGGCTTTAGCACTTGATGAATAAAGGAAACAAGATGGCAACGCCTCATATTAACGCTGAAATGGGTGATTTCGCTGATGTTGTACTGATGCCGGGCGATCCGCTGCGCGCAAAGCACATTGCGGAAACCTTCCTGGAAGACGCAGTTGAAGTGAATAATGTGCGCGGCATGTTGGGCTATACCGGTACTTATAAGGGCCGTAAGATCTCCGTCATGGGCCACGGTATGGGTATCCCGTCCTGTTCCATCTACGCAAAAGAGCTGATCACTGAGTTTGGCGTGAAAAAAATTATCCGCGTGGGCTCCTGCGGTGCGGTGCGTGAGGATGTGAAGCTGCGTGATGTGGTAATTGGCATGGGTGCCTGCACCGATTCCAAAGTGAATCGCCTGCGTTTTAAAGATAACGATTTTGCGGCGATCGCGGATTTTGAGATGGTGCGTCACGCTGTCGATGCAGCGAAAGCGTTAGGTGTTGACGCTCGAGTGGGCAATATTTTCTCCGCTGACCTTTTCTACACGCCAGACCCGCAGATGTTCGACGTGATGGAGAAGTACGGTATTCTGGGTGTTGAGATGGAAGCCGCGGGGATCTACGGGGTAGCAGCAGAATTTGGTGCTAAAGCGCTGACTATCTGTACCGTTTCTGACCATATCCGTACCCATGAGCAGACGACTGCCGCTGAACGCCAGACAACGTTCAACGATATGATTAAGATTGCACTGGAGTCGGTGTTATTAGGCGATAACGCGTAAATTATCCTTTCGTACCGTTTCAGTCTTAATGTTTCCGGGCGGTTAAGCCGCCCGTTTCTTTTTGTTCCGTCGGATAATCCCTCCTTTTTAGCTATTCAAGAATCTATTCATATGAGCGAGTTGACGCCATTGTTGCTGCAAGGCCCATTGGACGCCTGCCACGCCTGCCACGCCTGCCACGCCTGCCACGCCTGCCACGCCTGAAAGCACAGCTAAATGCCGGTCAGACAATGCTTTCTGCCTGTGCGGCCAGTATGCGGAAATTTGCGCGCGCAACGAAGGCCGCTTTACGGTAAAAGCGAATTTCCACGTTGGCAGATTGATGCTGAAGTGCGTGCTCATAAGGCGGGAAAAATATCTGCTGTCTGGTCACCGGGCCACTGTGTGATGCTGAGTACAGACAGAGGAGGGTAAGCCTATCGGGAGGGCCCGGTTCCTCAATGATATGTGTCTACCGGGTTTCCTCGGGCGGAGATAGAGACGTGAATGCGCGCACCACGTAAGCTGTTCACTGATGGAACGATGAACACGCGCGCTGCACAACTTGTCTGGCTGGCGTCGCTGATTCAGCGGATGGGCTGATTACGATTTGTCGTCCGCAGGCGCGGGGTTATCTGCTGCGATCTCGTCATCCTCTTTAAGCTGTTTGCTGGCGGTAAGCAGAAAAGGGGACTGTTGCCATCGGGTACGACGATTACGTAGCAGCGTTCGCGTCAGGATAATGCCAATGGCCAGCGACAACAGCATCATTAGCCGCAGAATATTGGTAGTATTGTCTACCTGTCGGGCCTCTGTTACCAATACGTGAGTATCCAGGGTGATGCGAACGAATCCCAACGGCCCGTCGATGCTGTCAAGCGATTGCACAATTTGGTGATTGAAATAGCTGCCGGCGCGTTTACCGTCCAGCGCCAGGCGATCGCGCACGCTAATCCCTTCACCGCTGTGCGCCAGTAGCGTACCGTCCTCGTTATACACTGCTGCGTCCAGAATGCGGCTATGATCGGTAAGCTGTTGTAGGATCGTGGTGATTTTTTGGCGGTTATCGTCGCCGTTTTCCATTAGCGGCGTCAGGGAAAAAGCCACCTGGCGGGTTAGCGTTCGTGCCAGTTCATCGACCTGCTCCGATCGTGCTATCTGATGGCCCAGGCTGAACCAGGATGCACCCTGCATCAGGACGACCAGCAGTGTCAGGCAGATCAGCACGATCACCGTACGGTGCAAATGAAACTTTAGTTTGGCTTTGGCCATCTCTAACCTTTGAATTTTGTGAACAGGCCCGCGCCTGTTTTCGACACTTTATGTTGCCAGAAGCGCGCCAGACAGGGTAGCCTCTTGCGTGGTTTTGTCGTGGTTTAAATATCCTTTTATCAGGAGCCGTAATGCCAAATCGTTTGACCTGGTGCGACCTGCCTTCCGATGTCTCTCTCTGGCCGGGTTTACCTCTTTCTCTCAGTGGCGACGAAGTTATGCCGCTGGACTATCGTGCCGGTCGAACCGGCTGGCTGCTCTACGGGCGACAGCTCGATAAAGATCGCCTGACGCACTATCAGCATCAGTTAGGCGCGGCAATGGTCATCGTCAGCGCCTGGTGCGTGGATGACTACCAGGTGATTCGCCTGGCGGGCTCGTTAACCGCACGTGCGACTAAGCTGGCACATGATAATGAGCTGGATGTTGCACCGCTGGGTAAGATACCGCATCTGAAAACACCCGGTTTGCTGGTCATGGACATGGATTCCACCGCTATTCAGATAGAATGTATTGATGAAATCGCCAGGCTGGCAGGGTGCGGCGAGCAGGTTGCCGAAGTGACTGAGCGTGCCATGCGGGGCGAACTGGATTTTGCGGCCAGCCTGCGTCAGCGAGTGGCAACGCTTAAAGGTGCCGATGCCAATATACTCCAGCAGGTGCGCGATGGATTGCCGCTAATGCCGGGCTTAACCACGCTGGTGCAAAAATTGCAGGCGCTGGGCTGGCATGTGGCGATTGCTTCAGGCGGTTTTACCTGGTTTGCTGAGCATCTGCGCGACAAGCTTCATCTTTCGGCAGCCGTGGCGAACGAATTAGCGATCTGTGACGGTAAACTGACGGGAGAAGTCGTAGGGCAGATTGTTGATGCACAGTTCAAAGCGCAGACGCTGCTGGCTCTGGCGAAAAAATATGAAATTGCTGCGGAGCAAACTGTAGCGATTGGCGATGGTGCTAATGATTTGCCGATGATCCACGCTGCGGCGCTGGGTATCGCCTATCACGCCAAGCCTAAAGTCAATGAAAAAACGGAAGTGACCATTCGCCATGCGGATTTGATGGGCGTGTTCTGTATTCTCAGTGGCAGTCTGATTCACGAAGAGCGTTGAACTAAGGATAAAATTTGGCAAAGGCGGTAAAACGCGCGTTTGTGTGTAACGAATGTGGCGCAGATTATCCGCGCTGGCAGGGGCAATGTAGCGCCTGCCACGCCTGGAATACCATTACAGAAGTGCGACTTGCCGCATCACCCGCGGCGGCGCGCAATGAAAGACTTTCGGGCTATGCCGGTAGCGCGGGCACCAGTCGTGTGCAAAAACTCTCTGAGATCAGTCTCGAAGCGCTGCCGCGTTTTTCCACCGGCTTTAAAGAGTTCGATCGGGTATTGGGCGGAGGAGTTGTGCCTGGCAGTGCCATCCTGATTGGCGGCAACCCTGGCGCAGGCAAAAGTACGCTGCTATTGCAAACGCTGTGCAAATTGTCGCAGAGCATGAAAACACTCTATGTCACTGGCGAAGAGTCTTTGCAGCAGGTGGCGATGCGTGCACATCGTTTGGGATTGCCGACGGAAAATCTCAATATGCTGTCAGAAACCAGCATTGAGCAGATCTGCCTGATCGCCGAACAGGAACAGCCCCGGCTGATGGTCATTGATTCTATCCAGGTGATGCATATGGCCGATATCCAGTCATCGCCTGGCAGCGTCGCCCAGGTGCGTGAAACAGCGGCGTATTTGACGCGTTTTGCTAAAACCCGTGATGTAGCGATCGTGATGGTGGGGCACGTCACTAAAGACGGTTCGCTGGCTGGACCAAAAGTTCTGGAGCACTGCATCGACTGTTCAGTGTTACTGGATGGTGATGCTGACTCACGTTATCGTACGCTGCGTAGCCATAAAAATCGCTTTGGCGCGGTTAATGAACTGGGCGTATTTGCCATGACCGAACAAGGTCTGCGTGAAGTCAGCAACCCTTCGGCGATCTTCCTGTCTCGCGGTGATGAAGTGACGTCCGGTAGTTCGGTCATGGTGCTGTGGGAAGGCACGCGCCCGCTGTTGGTCGAGATCCAGGCGCTGGTTGATCATTCCATGATGGGTAACCCGCGCCGCGTCGCCGTAGGCCTGGAGCAAAACCGTCTGGCGATTCTGCTGGCGGTGTTGCACCGACATGGTGGATTACAAATGGCCGATCAGGACGTTTTCGTCAATGTGGTTGGCGGCGTTAAAGTCACGGAAACCAGTGCCGATTTGGCTCTGATGCTCTCTATGGTATCCAGCCTGCGCGATCGTCCGCTGCCGCAGGATTTGGTGGTTTTTGGCGAAGTCGGGCTGGCCGGAGAGATTCGTCCGGTGCCCAGTGGACAAGAGCGTATCTCGGAAGCCGCGAAGCATGGTTTTCGCCGCGCGATTGTTCCTGCAGCAAATGTCCCCAAAAAACCACCGGAAAATATGCAGGTCTTCGGCGTGAAGAAGCTGGCGGATGCCCTGACTATTTTGGATGAGCTATAAAATCGTGTTGTCGCCAGGAGGCAGATCATGTCGACGTTTGATTATTTGAAATCAGCAATTCGGCAGCAGGGATATACCTTACAGCAGGTCGCTGATGCCAGCGGCATGACAAAAGGCTACCTTAGCCAGTTACTGAATGCCAAAATCAAAAGTCCTGGCGCGCAGAAGCTGGAAGCGCTGCATCGTTATTTAGGACTGGAGTTTCCCCGCAGGGAGAAAACCATTGGCGTCGTCTTTGGTAAGTTTTATCCCCTGCACACCGGCCATATTTACCTTATCCAGCGTGCCTGTAGCCAGGTCGATGAGTTGCATATCATCATGGGCTACGATGAGCCTCGTGACCGTATGCTATTTGAAAATAGCGCGATGTCGCAGCAGCCGACGGTGAGCGATCGTTTGCGATGGCTACTGCAAACCTTCAAGTACCAGAAAAATATTCATATTCACTCATTTAATGAAGAAGGCATGGAGCCTTATCCGCACGGCTGGGACGTTTGGAGTGCAGGCATCGGTGATTTTATGGTGAGCCAGGGCATTGTGCCCAATCGCGTTTACACCAGTGAAGAGCAGGATGCACCCCAACATTCCCGTCATCTTGGTATTGAGGCCGTTGTGATCGATCCCAAACGATCTTTTATGAATATCAGTGGGGCGCAAATCCGTCAGGACCCGTTTCGTTATTGGGACTATATTCCTACTGAAGTTAAGCCGTTTTTTGTGCGTACCGTCGCGATACTCGGCGGGGAGTCCAGCGGGAAGTCTACCCTGGTGAATAAGCTGGCAAATATCTTTAATACCACCAGTGCATGGGAGTATGGTCGCGATTATGTTTTCTCCCACCTCGGGGGGGATGAGATGGCATTACAATATTCGGATTACGATAAAATCGCGCTGGGTCAGGCACAATACATTGATTTCGCGGTCAAATATGCGAACAAAGTGGCGTTTATCGATACGGATTTTGTTACCACTCAGGCGTTCTGCAAGAAATACGAGGGGAGAGAGCACCCTTTTGTACAGGCGCTGATTGACGAATACCGTTTCGACCTCGTTATTTTGCTGGAGAATAATACTCCCTGGGTAGCCGACGGTTTACGTAGCCTGGGCAGCGATGTGGATCGGAAAGCATTTCAGAACCTGCTAATGACGATGTTGAAAGAGAATAATATCGACTTTATTCACGTAGAGGAGTCGGATTACGATTCTCGCTTCCTGCGCTGTGTAGAGTTAGTGAAGCATATTATGGGTGATAACGCCTAGGCGGCGATCGTGAGCCCGTTTTGGTACCAGCGAGAAGTCAGCGTGAGTGCTTTTTAGCCCAAAAGCCGTTGGATGATATGGGGTATCCGATTATCTGGACGGATAATCAGGAGCGTGCGATTCCCCACCCACTCCTGACAAGTAAATAATGCGGGCGGAGGTGTTTTCCGCCCGTGGTGGTTAACCTGCGATCAATAAGCAATGACCACTTTGCCGCGCATATGGCCTTCCAGTACTTTTTCATGTGCAGCCGTAAGTGTTTCAACACTCAGTCCCGGCAGCGTTTCATTCAGCGTAGTTTTTATCTTGCCAGCATCAAGCAATGCGGCTACTTCATCCAGAATTTCACCCTGACGTGCGATGTCCGGCGTAGTAAACATGCTACGGGTGTACATGAATTCGAAGTGCAATGCGGCGCTTTTCAGCTTTAAACGATCCATATTCAGCGGATGTTCGTTTTCCACGATGGTACAAATGTGGCCCTGTGGCGCAATCAATTCGCTCATCGCTTCCCAGTGCCCATCAGTATCGTTCAGGCAGAAAATATAGTCGACTTGCCGAATATTGTGCAGCGCGAGTTCCCGCGCCATATCGTTATAGTTGATCGTAAGATCGGCACCCCGTTCCAGGCACCACTGTACGGAGTCCGGCCGAGAAGCCGTGGCGATAACCTTGACGTCGCTGTGCAGTTTGGCAAAAGGAATCGCCAGTGAGCCCACACCGCCCGCACCGCCAACGATTAGCAGCGTTTTATCTGCTCCGGCATCCTGGATATTCAGGCGTTCAAACAAGCCTTCCCACGCTGTCAGGGCAGTCAACGGGATGGCCGCAGCGGCTGACCAGTCGAGGGTTTTCGGTTTATGCCCTGTAATACGCGCATCGATCAGTTGTAGCGTACTATTGCTGCCCGGACGAGTGATATCGCCTGCGTAATAGACCTCGTCACCGGCCTTGAAGCCGCTAACTTTACTGCCGGTTTCCAGCACAATGCCGCTGGCATCCCAGCCAAGGATGCGCGGAAGTTGCAGGCCGCTTTCCTGCGCGCCTTTATGGACTTTGGTATCAACAGGATTTACCGAAGCCGCTTTAACCTGCACCAGCAGATCGTATTCACCGGGCGTGGGTTTTTCCGGTTCAATTTCAATAAATTCAGCGGGTTTCTCGGGATTGATGGCGATCGCGGTATTACGCATTTATCTTCCTCACACGTGTGTATTGGTCAACCTGAATGATTCAGGGGATGCGTTCATTATAGAACCTGCATAGTAGCGTGTTCAGATGGACAATGACTCACAGAGTGTGCGTCTCAGGTGAACAATGATGTAAGCCATCACGGGGGAAGAGGGGGTTTACATGCACCAAAGTGTGCTTGAGGGGTAAAAATGCGGTCTGCCGGGAGGATAAAGCGGCCCTATGGGCCGCCTCAGGTATTACTTACTCATACGTTTGTATTTGATGCGCTTAGGCTCCAGCGCGTCGGCGCCCAATGTGCGTTTCTTATACTCTTCGTATTCGGTAAAGTTGCCTTCGAAGAACTCAATTTTACCTTCATCCTGATAGTCCAGAATGTGGGTTGCGATGCGGTCAAGGAACCAGCGGTCATGCGAAATAACCATTGCGCATCCTGGGAATTCCAGCAAGGCATTTTCCAGCGCGCGCAGGGTTTCAATATCGAGATCGTTAGTCGGTTCATCAAGCAGCAACATGTTGCCGCCGACCTGCAGCAGTTTTGCCAGATGCAGGCGTCCGCGCTCACCACCGGAAAGTTCGCCCACGCGCTTACCCTGATCGACGCCCTTAAAGTTAAAACGTCCAACATAGGCGCGGCTCGGCATTTCGGTGTTGCCAATACGCATGATATCCTGGCCCCCGGACACTTCTTCCCACACGGTTTTGGAATTATCCATGCTGTCGCGGAACTGATCGACGGAAGCCAGCTTTACAGTATCACCCAGTACGATGCTACCGGAATCAGGCTGTTCCTGGCCCGACATCATACGGAACAGTGTGGATTTACCGGCGCCGTTCGGACCAATGATTCCCACAATCGCGCCTTTCGGTACGGAGAAGGAGAGATCGTCGATCAGCAGACGATCGCCATAAGATTTACGCAGATTACTGACCTCAACCACTTTATCGCCCAGGCGAGCACCCGGTGGAATAAACAGTTCGTTGGTTTCGTTGCGTTTCTGATACTCAGTATTGTTAAGCTCTTCAAAGCGGGCCAGACGGGCTTTGCCTTTTGACTGACGGCCTTTGGCACCCTGACGCACCCATTCCAGCTCTTTCTCAATCGATTTACGACGAGCCGCTTCCGAAGAGGCTTCCTGCGCCAGACGCGCATCTTTCTGTTCCAGCCAGGAGGAGTAGTTACCTTCCCATGGAATGCCTTCACCGCGGTCAAGTTCGAGGATCCAACCGGCAACGTTATCAAGGAAGTAACGGTCATGGGTAATCGCCACAACGGTCCCTTCGAAGTCGTGCAGGAAGCGCTCCAGCCACGCCACGGATTCGGCATCCAGGTGGTTAGTTGGCTCGTCGAGCAGCAGCATATCGGGTTTTTCCAGCAGCAGACGGCACAGCGCCACGCGGCGGCGTTCACCACCGGACAGATTGGCAATTTTCGCCTCCCAGTCCGGCAGGCGCAGCGCATCTGCTGCACGCTCAAGCTGGGTATTCAGGTTATGGCCATCGTGAGCCTGAATAATCTCTTCCAGCTTGCCCTGTTCTGCGGCTAGTTTATCGAAATCCGCGCCGTCCTCGGCATAGAGTGCGTATACTTCGTCAAGACGCTTCAGCGCCCCAACGACTTCAGATACCGCTTCCTCAACGGATTCACGTACCGTATGCTCCAGGTTGAGCTGCGGTTCCTGCGGTAAATAACCAATTTTTATCCCGGGCTGCGGGCGAGCTTCGCCTTCGATATCTTTATCGATACCGGCCATAATACGCAGCAGGGTCGATTTACCCGCGCCGTTCAGGCCCAGTACGCCAATTTTGGCTCCGGGGAAAAAACTCAGTGAGATGTTCTTGAGAATATGGCGCTTCGGCGGGACCACCTTGCCGACGCGATGCATGCTATAAACGAATTGAGCCACGTTAAAATGAGCCTCTTATTTACGGGTTTAAGGGTTGGCTTGCAATACCATAAGGCCAATTCTAGCCTGTTCCATCTTATTATCCCAACCCTTACTGAGACGATGTTCCACATTGCCCCTCGTCGGTGCCTGAATATCAGCTTTCTTATTTCTTCTGACGCGCGCAGAACAGGGCGACGGTGCCATGCACGGTGATTTTTACCTGATGAAAATGTTCCGCAAGTACCTGCTTGAGCGTCTGGCTGGAATCCTGCCGGTTACTGAAAATCCCTTTTTTGTTATAGATTGTCATTAGCTTATGCCCAAAACTATTGTGCTCAACGCCTGTGCCGAGGATCGTTGCACCATAAAGAACGCCATCCGATTTCAGCGCTTCAGCGGTATGGCGGATAGCCAGCGATTTCTCCACCATGGAGCCTGACAGACAGTGCAGCAGGTAAAACAGTGAAACAGAGTCGAATTTCTCCCGCAGTTCGGATGGGAAGGGCTGAAAAATATCGTGCCGCACGGATGCGGTAACGCGCTGTCCGCCAATGCGTCTCTGTGCTGCAGCAAGGCTGTCCTGATTCAGATCCAGTAAAGTAATATCCTGCGATCCCTGTGGCGTTTTTGCAGGGTAATAGCCAGTACCAACGCCAATATCAAGATGCTTTGCTCCCATATGCTGTTGAAAATGCGTCAGCAATAACGTTTCGGTTGGGCAGCGCCAGGCATAACGGTTAGAAATGGTCAGCACCCACCAGTCATACAGTTTTAATGAGAATGGCGTATAGGCGTTCGCGCCCGCATTATTTTTGTGGCCCATGAGCAGTGTATTTACCCTGTAGTATTTATATTATTGTGAAAAAACCATCATTTCGAATCGATTATCTCTACGCCCATTTGCTGCAGTTTGAGCGCTAATTCTCCATGAGGCGATGCATCGCTGATCAGATGTTGGAAAAGCGATAGTTCACCGATTCGGGCAGGTAGCACTTTGCCAAACTTGCTGCTGTCCGCCACCAAAATTTTATGCTGGCTACGCTGTAGCGCGTAATGTTTCATCTGTAGCTCATTAACATTAAAGCAGGTAACGCCCTGGTTGCTGTCAATGCCCGCTGCAGAAATAAAGGCGATAGATGGGCAGAGCGTCTCCAGCACATGGTGCTGTCCTAATGGCGTGAAGATCGCGTTATCTGCATGGAATTCACCACCGCTCAGGATTACGTTGCAGGCGTTTTTCTCTTTCAGCGCCAGAAAAGTATTCAACGCGCAGCAAACGGCGGTGAAGGGGAGATCGTCGTCGATAGCATCGATTACGTAGGGTATGGTGGTACCACAGTCGAAAAAGACCGTCGAGTCAGCGTCCACGAGGGAAGCGGCCAGTTTTCCTAACTGCCTTTTTTTACTGACATTATGCGATTGCTGGTCGGAAACGAAGTAGTGCCCCTGGTTATTTTTTGGATCGCTGACAATATAGCCACCAAGCAGCACTACGGCGGAAGGTTGTTCATTAAGGTCGCGGCGAACGGTCATCTCGGATACGCCAAGCAGCTGCGCCGCATCCTTAAGATGGAGTTTATCAATGCGTTTTAACGCCAGTGCCAGTTTATTGACACGCTCCTCGCGCCGGGTTTCCATGATGTGCTTTCCTGAGTGAGTAGGCTGCCGGGCTGGGCAGTACGGGAAAAGTGCGGTATTTCGAATAACGCGCCTGGCCAACGGCGTTGTGGCAAATACCCTCTGGTATAAGAGGGTACGCATTACCCGGCAGGTTAATGGCAATATTACTCGTAATGAGATCGCCTCGCAAACCTCAACGCTGCGGCGGAGAACCTCGCGCAGTGCTGAATACGAGCCGTTAAATTGCCACTAGCCCGCGCACGCCGTCAGCTTCCATGGTATCCCCCCGCCCACGTTGTACGATTTCCCCGCGGGCCATGACCAGATAGCTGTCCGCGAGCTCTGCAGCGAAATCATAAAACTGTTCTACCAGCAGAATCGACATATCACCACGCTGTGCAAGTTGGCGAATGACGGCGCCGATCTCTTTAATCACCGAAGGTTGAATGCCCTCGGTGGGCTCATCCAAAATCAGTAGCTGCGGTTTACAGGCGAGCGCGCGACCAATGGCCAACTGCTGCTGTTGCCCACCGGAAAGATCGCCGCCGCGGCGCTGCTTCATCTCTTTCAGTATCGGGAAAAGCTGATAAATTTCATCAGGGACCTGCCTTGCCTGCGCGCCGGAGAAACGGGCTAATCCCATCAGCAAGTTCTCCTCCACCGTGAGACGAGGAAAAATTTCTCGCCCCTGCGGCACATACGCGATCCCCGCCTGCACGCGCTGGTGTGGTTTACGCTGATTGATGGTATTTTGCTGCCAGCGAATCGTGCCGGATTTCACCGGTAGCAACCCCATCAGGCATTTTAGCAAGGTGGTTTTTCCTACGCCGTTGCGCCCAAGCAGGCAGGTCACTTCACCCATTTGTAGCTCGAAAGAGAGCCCACGCAAAATATGGCTACCGCCATAATATTGATTCAGTTCTGAGACCTGTAACATATTAGCGTCCTAAATAAACATCGATCACGCGATCGTTGGCCTGGACCTCGCGCAGCGATCCTTCTGCCAGCACCTGCCCCTGATGAAGTACGGTAACGCGATCGGCGATGGTTTCCACAAATCCCATATCGTGTTCAACGACCATCAGTGAGTGCTTGCCGGCGAGGCCGCGAAACAGCTCAGCGGTATAGTCTGTTTCGGCATCTGTCATGCCTGCGGCTGGCTCGTCAAGGAGTAACAAATGGGGTTCCTGTACGAGTAGCATACCGATTTCCAGAAACTGTTTCTGGCCATGTGAGAGTAACCCGGCTGGTCGATGACGCTCCTTGCTAAGCCGCAGTAATTTCAGCACCTCATCAATGCGATCCTGCTGTTCACCGTTTAGACGCGCACGCAGGCAGGTCCAGACGGATTTATCGGTTTTCAGGGCAATTTCCAGATTTTCAAAGACCGAAAGTGCTTCAAATACCGTTGGTTTTTGAAATTTTCGACCGATCCCGCTACGAGCGATCTCAACGGATGACAGTGTGGTGAGGTCGGTATTCTGATCGTAAAATACGCTGCCGCTATCCGGACGCGTTTTTCCGGTAATAACATCCATCAGCGTAGTTTTACCCGCACCGTTCGGGCCAATAATACAGCGCAACTCTCCGACGCCGATCTGTAGCGAAAGATTAGTTAACGCGTGAAAACCATCAAAAGAGACGTTGATTTTTTCCAGCTGCAACACTGGATCGGTCTGATGACGATAGCGATCTGACGGATGCGGTTGAGTAAACAGAGGCTCAGTCATGTTTCCTCCGACGAAGCAGGCCAATTACGCCACGCGGCAAAAATAGGGTCACGAGAATAAACATCAACCCAAGGAAAAATAGCCAGTATTCGGGGAATGCCACGGTAAACCAGCTTTTGGCACCGTTGACGATGACCGCGCCCAGCATAGGACCGATAAGCGTACCGCGGCCGCCGAGCGCAACCCAAATTGCGGCTTCAATTGAGTTAGTGGGGGACATTTCACCGGGATTGATGATGCCGACCTGGGGGACGTAGAGTGCGCCGGCTAGCCCACACAATACGGCAGACAGTGTCCAGACAAACAGCTTAAAGCCTTTCGGATCATAACCGCAGAACATCAGCCGGTTTTCAGCATCGCGTACAGCCGTCAGCACCCGGCCAAATTTACTGCGCGCCAGCCACAATCCCAGTGCCAGACTAAAGAGCAGTAGCAACACGGTAGCGATAAAAAGCCCGATCCGCGTGCCGGTCGCCGTCACTGGTAAGCCAAGCAGTGTGGTAAATCCGGTAAAGCCATTGTTACCGCCAAAGCCGGTTTCATTGCGGAAAAACAGCAGCATTCCGGCGTAGGTCAGTGCCTGGGTCATAATAGAAAAATAGACGCCTTTAATTTTGGAACGGAAGGCGAACCAGCCGAAAAGCAGCGCCAGCAGCCCAGGTACCAGCACGATAAGGCACAGAGTCCAGGCAAAGTATTGTGTTCCCGCCCAAAACCACGGCAGTTCGCTCCAGGAGAGAAAAGACATAAAGGCCGGGAGCCCATCACCAGCGGCCTGGCGCATCAGATACATGCCCATGGCATAGCCGCCGAGTGCGAAAAACAGACCGTGTCCCAGTGACAGTAAGCCGGCGTAACCCCAAACCAGATCCAGTGCAACCGCTACGATGGCGTAACAAAGGATTTTGCCTACCAGCGTCAGGGTATAGGTTGAGATCGCCAGCGGATTATTGGCCGGCAGCAGCGCCAAAAAAGGCAACGCGAGCAACATCAGTAGCACCAGCGTCCCAATACTGAACGTCAGGCGTGGCGCTTTTTGCAGCAGAGTGAGCGTCATTGGTTGCGTCATCAGTCAATCACCCGTCCTTTAAAGGCAAACAGCCCCTGTGGCCTTTTTTGAATGAACAGTACGATCAGTACCAGAATCAGGATCTTACCCAGTACGGCGCCGATTTGTGGCTCCAGTATTTTATTGAGGATACCCAGACCAAATGCGGCCACAACGGTGCCAGCCAGTTGACCAACGCCGCCGGTGACGACCACCAGAAAGGAATCGATAATATAGCCCTGGCCCAGCTCTGGTCCCACGTTACCCAATTGGGACAGCGCCACGCCGCCTAAACCTGCGATACCTGAACCCAATCCAAAGGCCAGCATATCCACGCGACCGGTTGGTACGCCGCAGCAGTCGGCCATTGCCCGATTTTGTGTGACTGCCCGCACGTTCATTCCAAGACGCGTTTTATTGAGCAGTAGCCAGGTCAGTGTGAGCACCGCGATGACAAACAAAATCACGGCGATCCGATTCCAGGGCAGGACCAGATTGGGCAGGATCTGCATGCCCCCGGACAGCCACTGCGGGTTAGCAACTTCCAGATTTTGTGCGCCAAACAGCATGCGTACCAGCTGGATCAACATCAAGCTAATGCCCCATGTTGCGAGCAACGTTTCCAGAGGACGACCATAAAGGTGGCGAATGATGGTGCGCTCCAGCACCATACCAATGCTGGCGGTAATGAAAAAAGCGACCGGCAGTGCCAGCAGTGGATACCAGGCCAGCCACTCGGGAGCAACCCGTTGAAACAGGGTTTGCACCATCCAGGTTGCATAGGCACCGAGCATCAGCATTTCGCCGTGTGCCATATTGATAACGCCCAGTAGGCCATAGGTGATTGCCAGGCCCAGCGCAGCCAACAGCAGAATCGAGCCTAATGACAGTCCGGTAAACGCTTGTCCCAGCAGATCGCCCCACATCAGGCGCTGCTGAATATTTTTCAGACTTTTTTCCGCTGCCGCCCGCACGCTGGCATCAGGTTCATTTGCCGCCAGGGTCAGGCGTTGCAGACTTCCCTGTAGCTGTGGATCGCTGGTTTCACCCAATAAGGTAATGGCGTGCAGTCTGACCTCAGGGCGGCTATCGCTCAATTGTAGGTTGGCGAGTGCGATCGTCAGTGCGGCATGTACCGCGCTATCTGACTCAGATGCCAATTGCCGGCTTAATAGCGGTAGCTGCTCGGCAACCGCATCATTTTGTAAGGTGCGTGCTGCGTGCAGTCGAGTTGCCGCATCCACGCTGATAAGCTGTACCGACGCCAGCGCATTGCGAGTCAGTATTCTTAACCGGTTATTGGTAAACAATTTTTTGGTATTTCCGACCGGCTGCGCGTTGCCTTCCAGGGCGGTGAGCCTGTCCCCTGCGAGCCTGAAAGGCTGTTTGTTACTATCAATGACCACCGCCTCATCGTGCAGTGCCTGAAGTAACGGTAAACGTGTCGCGTCGGGTGAACTGGCCCACTGCTGAAGGAGTGTGGCCTGCTGTGTGCGGTTCGCCGCCGCATACTCTACGGCCGGTCCAGCCCGGCTGAACCCCGGCGCTAACAGGCACAGCGACAGTAATAACCCAACTATTTTGCCCATATTCATCGCGATGCCTATGTTGAAAGAGGATGGTTTCTCAATTTCGTCGAAGAGCAGGGATGGAAGTGTCATCCCTGCCGCTGTCGATATTGCTACTGCGCTGATTTCACCGGGTGGTCCGGCTTCTTATCGTTACCGGCAATGTACGGGCTCCATGGTTGCGCCCGGATCGGCTGCTCGGTCTGCCACACCACGTTGAACTGGCCGTTATCTTCAATTTCACCGATCATCACCGGTTTATGCAGGTGGTGGTTAGTGTTGTCCATGGTCAGTGTGAAGCCATCTGGCGCGGCAAAGGTTTGTCCGGCCATGGCGTCACGTACTTTATCGACATCAGTGGTGCCTGCTTTTTCTACCGCCTGTGCCCACATATGAATACCAACCCAGGTGGCCTCCATTGGATCGTTAGTTACAACCGTGTCGGCATTGGGCAGGTTATGGGCTTTGGCATAGGCTTTGTAGTCGGCAACAAATTTAGCGTTGCTGGGATTATCAACGGATTCGAAGTAGTTCCAAGCGGCTAAGTTACCGACCAGGGGCTTGGTATCAATCCCGCGCAGCTCTTCTTCACCCACGGAGAAGGCCACAACAGGCACATCCGTTGCTTTGATGCCCTGGTTTGCCAGTTCTTTATAGAAAGGCACGTTGGAGTCGCCGTTGATCGTTGAGACAACCGCCGTTTTTCCGCCGTCGGAAAACTTCTTAATATCAGAGACGATGGTTTGGTAATCGCTGTAACCAAATGGGGTGTAGACCTCTTTGATATCGGCGTCCTGTACACCTTTGCTGTGCAGGAATGCACGCAGGATTTTGTTGGTGGTACGGGGATAGACGTAATCGGTACCCAGCAGGAAGAAGCGTTTTGCCGCGCCGCCGTCTTCACTCATCAGATATTCCACCGCCGGGATGGCCTGCTGATTTGGCGCAGCACCGGTATAGAACACGTTGGGCGACATCTCTTCGCCTTCATATTGCACCGGGTAGAACAACAGTCCGTTTAACTCTTCAAATACAGGCAGCACGGATTTACGCGAAACCGAGGTCCAGCAGCCAAATACCGCTGCGACTTTATCTTGCGATAGCAGCTGACGTGCCTTTTCGGCAAATAATGGCCAGTTAGAGGCAGGATCAACCACCACCGGCTCCAGTTTTTTCCCCAGAACGCCACCCTTCGCATTGATTTCATCAATGGTCATTAATGCCACGTCTTTCAGGGGAGTTTCAGAGATCGCCATCGTGCCTGAGAGCGAACTCATGATACCGACCTTGATGGTATCAGCGGCCTGTACGCTCCAGGCGACGCCCATGCTGATGACCGTTGCCGTGAGTGCAAATGCTTGCAAAAGTGAACGTCTTTTCATCTCCGGAAACCCTCAAAAGTATTGATCTGACTATTTTTGTGACCAGCACACGCAAATGGGCGTGCTGGCATCCTACTATGCAGCGTTCTATACGCTGGTTGCCGCGCCGCGACCGTTGCTAAACGGGCTGCGACAATAACGCCTGTTCAAATTATTCGGATGCATCGGTTTGTGATCTGGCCTGCTGTAGCATGTGTAGAGTGATTTTCCTGACCTCCGCTTTACTGATGGAAATATGATCGGTCAGGATGCGCTGTGCCTCCTCGGTTTGTTGTTTTAATATCGCCCGCAAAATGCGGGCGTGTTCGTTATAGGTGGCACCCATGCGGTCTTCCCGGGTAAAGTCCAGGCGACGAATGATGCGAATTTTTTCGGTCAGCTCGGCATGGATCCGTGCCATTTCTCCGTTTCCTGCTGCAGCAACCAGCGCCATATGGAAACCTTCGTCATGTAACGACACGGTTTTCCCCTCTTCGAGGCGCGGATCGTCAATCCAGAATGCGATAAGCTCGCTTAGCAGCTCGGCGCAGCGTCCCGGAGGCATACCGCACAGGCGGCGGATGGCTTCGCGCTCCAGCACTATGCGAAAGTCATACAGTTCTTCGAAGTACTCAAAATCGAAGGGCCTTACTTGCCAGCCGCTGCGAAACCACACTTCGACATAGCCTTCCCGCTCAAGCCAGAACAACGCCTGACGGACCGGTGTGCGGCTGACGTCCATGCGTTCAGCCATTTCACTCTCACTGAAGCGATCTCCCGGCATCAGACGGAAATCAAAAATGTCGTTTTTAATCGCCTGATAAACACGTTCCGCGAGGACCTCTGGACGCCCCTTATTGCGTTTCTGATGAAAGCTGGCCTGCTGCATAGCGGCTCCTTATTCCAGCCACAGCAAAGCATCGCCGGGGCTAACGGGACGGCCTGGCTGGCAGCCAATCTGTTTGACGCGGCCGCCCTGAGGTGCATGGATGGTTAGCTCCATTTTCATTGCCTCTACGATGATCAACGGCTGGCCCGCGACCACTTCATCACCTGGTTTCACCAGGACTTTCCAGATGTTACCGTTCATATCTGCGCTAACCTGCAGGGCGTGTTCGTCGGTGTCAGGGAGTTGAAGATTCTCTTCACTGGTGAGCGGCGCACCTTCTTCTTCCTCCTGCCACAGAGCCACTTCGGTTGCGAAAGCGCGTGACTGGTGTTGACGGAACTCGGCGATTGACTCGGCATGTGTTTCAAGAAACTGGCGGTGCTCAGCAAAATCGAAAATGCTTTCTTCAATCGTGATAGCCGCGCGGCCTTCGCGGAAATCGTCACGCAGTGTATCCAGCTCGGCTTCGCTGACCGGATAGAAACGTACCTGATCGAAGAAACGTAGTAGCCAGGGTTCGCTGGCGGAAAACTGTGAGTTCTTAAGGAAGGTGTTCCAGATCGGCAGCGTGCGGCCCACCAGTTGATATCCCCCGGGTGAGTCCATGCCATAAATGCACATGTACATTCCGCCGATACCGACGGTGCCTTCTGCCGTAAAGGTGCGCGCCGGGTTATATTTGGAGCTGAGTAAGCGATGACGGGGGTCAACCGGTACCGCGCAGGGCGCGCCGAGATAAACATCGCCGAGGCCGAGAATCAGATAGCTGGCGTCAAAAATGGTCTCTTTAACCGCCTCTCTATTTGGTAACCCATTGATACGTTGAATAAAGTCAACGTTATTGGGCAACCATGGCGCATTGGCACGAACCGTTTCCTGATAGCGTGACACCGCTCCCAGCGTGGCGCTGTCTTCAAAGGCCATCGGTAGGTGAATAATGCGCGACGGAACCCGCATGTTATTTACTTCACCCAGGTTTTTTTCCAGCGAGAGTAGCAGTGCGAGCAGATCCTTCTGGCTGATCTGGCGGCTGTCATAGCGGATCTGCAATGAGCGTACGCCCGGTGAGAGTTCTTCTATTCCCGGCTGCGCGGCCTCTCGGATCGCATTCATTAGCAGGTGCACGCGCAAACGCAGCGCCAGATCCAGCACGTTGTCGCCGTATTCAATCAGTACGTAATTATCCCCCGCCTGACGATAAACTGCCGTTGGGGTTGTCGATGTTGCTTTGACTGCTGCCAGTAGTGTTGCTGAACCCAGCTCCGTTTCGGCAAGAGAGGGTGCCTCAGCGTTAGGGACATACGCGGCGGTCAGGTTTTCAATACTTGCTGTCTGCGCTTGTTCGAGTGCCTGCGCATGGTGAAAATCGATAGGATGGAAACGAATACGATCGCCAGGTTTAACCTGACCCACTTTCCATAGTTCCGCCTTCGCAATCGTCACCGGGCAAACAAAACCACCAAGGCTGGGACCGTCACGCGTCAGAATTACCGGAAAGTCACCGGTAAAGTTCACCGCGCCAATCGCGTATTCACAATCGTGGACGTTTGAAGGATGCAGGCCTGCTTCGCCACCGTCAGCGCGTGTCCAGCTTGGTTTAGGGCCTTCCAGCCTGACGCCAAGACGGTTAGAGTTGTAGTGAACCTGCCATTCGCTGGCAAAGAACGCATCAATAGATTCCTGAGTGAAAAAATCCGGTGCGCCATGTGGACCATACAGCACGCCGATACGCCATTCGTCACCATACTCTGGTATCAGTGATGAATGGATAGCCTGCGGTGCGCTGGTGGGGGCTGGCGTCGTGCAGGCAGCCAGCTGTGGCTGGGAGATCGCCAGCATATCGGCGACGCGCAACGTGCGGCCAGCATGGCCACCAAACTGGCCCAGCACAAATGTCGAACGGCTGCCAAGATACACCGGCACATCAAAGCCGTTGCGTACCGCCAGGTAAGTACGGCAGCCATGCTGCGCACGTCCCAATGCCAGGGTTTGACCGGCTTTCACGTCCACCGGCTGCCAATAACCGATCGCCTCACCATCGAGCATTGCCGGGCAGTCTGCACCGGTCAGAGCAATAGTGGCATCGCTATGAAAGCGCAGTGTTGGGCCTTGCAGAGTAAACTCAAGTCCCGCAGCCTCTTCGGCATTACCCACGATGCGGTTCGCCAGGCGGAAGGCGAAATCGTCCATCGGGCCAGAAGGAGGCACACCAATATCCCAGTAGCCAAGACGTCCCGGATAATCCTGTATGCTGCTCCAGGTTCCGGGCTGTACCACTTCAATTACCTGTGCTGACGGGGTAAAACTATCGAGCATGCGGGTCCAGACATTGCCGCTGTGAAAAGCATCGGTGGCAATAATCTGACGCAGATAGTCGAGGTTAGTGGCAATACCGTGCAGGCGGGTTTGGCTCAGAGCCTCCTGCATTTTTTTCAGTGCAGCCTCTCGGTTTTCTGCATGTACGATCAGCTTGGCAATCATCGGATCGTAGAACGCAGAAACATGGGTGCCGGTATTCACCCAGCCGTCAACACGTACGCCTTCGGGGAAACAGACTTCAGTGAGTACACCCGGGCTGGGCTGAAAGTTTTTCAGTGGGTCTTCGGCATAGAGCCTGACTTCAATAGATGCGCCGACGGGAGGCTGTGCCATCCGTTCCCAGTCGAGGGGAATTCCGGCGGCGACCTGTAGCATGCACTCCACCAGATCGAGCCCGGTCACACTTTCGGTAACCGGATGCTCTACTTGCAAGCGCGTGTTCACTTCCAGGAAGTAAAAAGCATCACGTTCGGCATCATAAATATATTCTACGGTTCCTGCGCTGCGGTAATTGACCAGTTCGCCCAGTTTAACGGCGGAGTCTAGCAGTGCGGTACGGGTTGCGGCAGGTAAACCCGGCGCGGGTGTTTCTTCTACCACTTTCTGGTTGCGACGCTGCAGCGAGCAATCGCGTTCACCGAGGGCAATCACTTTACCTTTACCGTCGCCAAATATTTGTACTTCAACATGGCGAGCCCGGTCGATACAGCGTTCAAGGAATACGCCGGCATCACTGAAAAAATGTTCACCCAGGCGACGAACGCTTTCCCAGGCATTGCGCAGTGCATCGGCATCTGCGCAACGGGTTAAGCCAATGCCGCCGCCGCCCGCAGTACTTTTAAGCATGACCGGATAACCGATCTTTTCTGCTGCTTCCTGCGCCTCTTCAAGCGAAGCCAGCAGGGCAGTGCCCGGCGTCATTGGTACACCTGCCTCTGCCGCTAATTCACGCGCCCGGTGTTTCAGTCCGAACTCGCCGATTTGCTGCGCGGTGGGGCCGATAAAGATGATGCCAGCCTGTTCACATGCGTCAGCAAACGGCAGGCTTTCGGACAGAAAGCCGTAGCCGGGCCAAATCGCCTGAGCGCCGCTTTCCTGCGCAGCGGCGAGAATTTTGTCGATGCGCAGATAGCTGTCACCGGCTTTTTCGCCCCCGAGGGCAATAGCGATGTCAGCATCTTTCACATGCTGCGCATTTTTATCCGCATCGGAATAGACCGCGACGCTGGTAATGCCTAAACGCTTTAATGTCCGTATCGCCCGGCAGGCGATTTCACCACGGTTCGCAATCAGTACGGTATTAAACATGAGAGTTCTCCTTGCTGGTCAGCCAGTGACGCCAGCCGCCAAAAGTGGTGATATCGCGAGCATCGCTCAGTGCTGAAGGTTCACAAATAAAGCCTTTAACCTGACGACCATCTGCCAGTGTTATATTGCCGATCCCTAACGGCGCGGGGATCTCCGCGACAAACTCACCAAAGCGCGCCAGAGGGACATCCCAAAGCTCAACGATAATCGCGGCACCGGTTTCGGCTTTTACCAGCCCCGGTTTTGCTGGTTGGGTGTTAGCCAGTGCATACAAGCGGTAGTTATCTGCGGTTTTGGTTTCTTCAACCCGTACGGCATTACGACTGATGAGCTGATGATTAAGCGGCATGCCACTGAGGTGTGCCCCCACCACGGCGAGGCGAACGTGTAACGGTGATGCGGGTAAAGGCAAATGATCGGTAGGCTGTGGCTTGCCGGTAGCGCCAAGCGGCAGTGACAGTTGTTGCTGCCAACGCATGCCAAAGCTTGCGAGTGCGCGGTCGTGCCATGCGGGAGCAATCAGCGTGATACCGGCCGGTAGCCCATCGGTGCGAAAAGGCGCGGGCAGCGCCAGTGCCGACAGGTCGGCCAGATTGGTGAAGTTGGTGTAGGTGCCAAACTGTGAGTTATAGCGCACCGGCTCCTGCTTCATCTCTTCAAGCGTATGAATAGTTGGCGATGTGGGGACAACTAATGCATCAAACTGGCTCAGCGTTTGCTGTATTTTTCGCGTCAGTTCGGCACGTAGATATTCCGCTTTAAAGGCGTCGGTCGCGCTGTAATTTTTACCGCTGGCAATGATACCGTGTACGACAGGATCCATTTTATCCGGATGTTGAAGCATCTCGCCGACCGCAACGGTGCGTTCTGCCACCCATGGACCGTAATAGAGTTGTTCAGCAAGCTGCTGGAAAACGGTGAAATCGATGGGTTGGAACGTCGCACCGCTCGCGCTAAGCGCGTTGAGCGCCTGTTCCCATGCCGCTTCAGCCTGAGCATCATCGAAAAACACCACATTAGCCGGGATGGCGAAGCGGGGGGCTGCTGGCAATGCGGCTGGTGCTGAAGCCGGATTGTGGCGAGAATAGGCATCTGTTGCATCGTAACCCGCTGCGTGACCGGCAACGATAAAAGCATCTTCAACGGTCAGCGCAAAGATGGAAATGGTGTCATTAAGGCGACAGGCGGGGACCACGCCGCTTGCTGAAATCCAGCCCTTGGTCGGTTTGAGTCCGACGATATTGTTAAAACCAGCCGGAACGCGTCCTGAACCCGCGGTGTCGGTGCCCAACGCAAAAGCAACCAGTCCACGGGCCAGGACTGATGCGGAACCTGAACTGGAACCGCCGCTAACATAGTCAGCATTAAATGTATTCACCACGGCACCAAAGGGTGAGCGCGTTCCAACCAGGCCAGTGGCATACTGATCGAGATTGGTTTTACCGATGACCACCGCTCCTGCGGCCTTTAAGTTAGCCACGGCGGTCGCGTCTTGTGCCGCGACGTAGGTCAAAGCAGGGCAGGCGGCAGTAGTTGGCCAGCCGGCAACATCAATATTATCTTTTACTGCAAAGGGCACGCCGAAGAGTGGCAGTGCGCTCGGATCTTTATGCCAGGCGGTCAGCAGTGGCTCAATTTGAGCCTGCAGTTGAGCCGGGCTTGCCAGACAGATCCAGGCATTATCGTCGGTCGATAGCGTATCCAACAATGCACTCAGCGTTTCGCCGATCGTCTCCGCGTGCTGCAGAAAATGTTGTTGCCATTGTTGCAGCGTTAGCCCTGTTATTGATTCCATAGTGTGAATTCCATCTGGTATACAAGATTGGATTCACTACAGCAAACAGCGTGCCATGTTTATAATATATTGATTATTAATGAGTAAATGTAATTTTCTCACGGCGCTTGCACATTTATGGCTCAAGGATGTGCGATGATGGGGCAGGCGGTGCCGTGAGAACGTATGTTGCAGCCGTAACGTAAAATTTTGTTGGAAACATGGCGTGATACGCGCGGCGCGGTTAGCATGAAAGAGCTATTTTTTGTAACACTGGGATAAGAGAGGCGCTAACGTGGGAAAAGTCATGGCAGACAAATGGCAGTATTGGATGGTTGGAACCTTGCTGGCCGTAATGGCCGGAAGTGCCCATGCCGACGCGTTAGACGCGCAGCGCGAGCGTTACCAGCAAATTAAGCTGGCGTGGGATAATAAGCAAATGGATACGGTATATCAGCTGATGCCAACGTTGCGAGACTATCCGCTCTATCCCTACCTTGAGTACCGTTTGCTGTCGCAAAATCTCGATCAAGAAACCAGCATGGCGGTCAGCAACTTTATTAAAGCGCATCCGACGTTACCGCCGGTGCATTCTCTCGCTTCCCGATTTGTTAATGAACTGGCCCGACGTCAGGACTGGCGAGGTTTGATGGCATTCAGTCCGCAGGTACCGGCACCCGTCTCGGCGCGTTGCAATTGGTATTATGCGCAATGGTCACTGGGCCAACAGCAGGTTGCTTATTCGGGAGCAAAAGAGATTTGGCTCACGGGCTCGTCGCTACCGACCGCCTGCGATAAGTTGTTTTCTGTGTGGCAGGGAGCGGGCCAGCAAACGGCGATTACGACGCTGGAACGCATCCGCCTGGCCATGAAGGCCGGAAACACCAGCCTCGTTAATTTTCTTGCGAAGCAACTGCCTTCAGATTATCAAACCATAGCGAATGCGGTAATGGATCTGCAAAACGATCCAACGACCGTAGAGGCATTCGCCCGTAATGTTGGCGCAACGGATTTTACCCGACAAGCAACCGTCATCGCGTTTACTCGCATGGTTGGGCAGGATGCGGAAACTGCGCGTGCAATGATCCCGACGCTGGTTCGCCTGCAGCAAATGGGTGATGAGGATCGCCAACAACTTGATGATGCGGTCGCCTGGCGTTTGATGGGGAATGATGTCACCAGTGAGCAGGCACGCTGGCGCGACGATGTGATTATGCGCAGCGAATCCACTGCACTGATTGAACGGCGTGTACGTATGTCGTTGGGTAATAACGACCGCCGTGGTTTAAATACCTGGCTTTCCCGGCTGCCGGTTGAAGCTAAGCAGAAGGATGAGTGGCAGTACTGGCAGGCCGATCTGCTGCTTGAACGTGGTCGTAAAGATGAAGGTGAGGAAATTTTAAAGGCGCTGATGCAGCAGCGCGGTTTTTATCCAATGGTGGCGGCGCAGCGGTTAGGTGTCGATTACCCTCTGCGTATTGATGCAGCCGTGCATCCCGATAGCACTGTTGGGCAGGGCGAAGAGATTGCTCGTGTTCGCGAGTTAATGTACTGGAATATGGATAACCTCGCGCGCAGTGAATGGGCGTATCTGGTGACGAGTAAAACGCCGTCCGGGCAGCAGATGTTAGCGCGTTATGCCTTTGAGCAGGACTGGTGGGATCTTAGCGTGCAGGCCACCATCAGCGGTAAATTGTGGGATCATCTGGAAGAGCGTTTCCCACTGGCGTACAAAGATCAGTTTGAGCGCTTTACACGTGATAAGAACATTCCTCAGAGCTACGCAATGGCGATAGCTCGGCAGGAAAGTGCGTGGAATCCCAAAGCGCGTTCGCCGGTTGGGGCTTCTGGTTTGATGCAAGTTATGCCTGCCACGGCGACACATACCGTGCAGTCCTATAATATTCCGGGTTATGTGAACAGCAGTCAGTTATTGGATCCGCAAACCAACATTCAAATCGGCACGCAATATCTGGAGTCGGTTTATCAGCAGTTCGGGCAGAACCGTATTTTCTCATCGGCCGCCTATAATGCAGGCCCATCCCGGGTGAGAACCTGGCTGGGCAATAGCGCAGGGCGACTGGATGCGGTGGCCTTTATCGAAACCATCCCCTTTTCTGAAACGCGGGGATATGTGAAGAACGTGCTGGCGTATGCCGCCTACTACCGCCATTTTATGAAACAACCTGATAAGATCCTCTCGGACAGCGAGTGGCAGCGGCGTTATTAAGTATGTTAAGCTTGTACTCGTTAACGAGTATGGGCTTAACATGACGCAACCGACTTCAATTACCGTAACAGAAGAACAGCAGCGCGAAGCATGGCTGCGCTTTGTTGACCTGATGCAAAGCGCATTTGCTGAGAACCTACATCTGCCGTTGCTGCAACTGATGATGACGCCTGATGAACGTGAGGCTTACGGAACGCGGCTGCGTATTATTGAAGAGTTAATACGTGGCGAGATGAGCCAGCGAGAGCTGAAGAATGAGCTGGGAGCCGGTATTGCCACGATTACACGTGGATCTAATAGCTTGAAAGCGGCGCCGCCAGCGTTGAAGGCGTGGCTTGAGGGGCAGTTGTTACCGCATTCTGATAAGCGCTGATATACACGTCATCCTTCACGCTGCCTCATTGTTGGCTACGCTCATGCACCCCGGTCACTTACCTGAGTAAGCTCCCGGGGATTCAGGAGCTTGCCGCCGCGATGCAACGCGAATGATTTAGTGTATAGAGGATAGTCTTCACGCTGCCTCATTGTTGGCTACGCTCATGCACCCCGGTCACTTACCTGAGTAAGCTCCCGGGGATTCAGGAGCTTGCCGCCGCGATGCAACGCGAATGATTTAGTGTATAGAGGATATCCTTCACGCTGCCTCATTGTTGGCTACGGCTAAAGGTGAAGAGTGTAGATATCGTTTCGAAAGGGGCAAAGGGCCAGAATCAATGCCTGATGATAGACGCTGGTACGGGTTAACAAACCATGAGTGAATGTGCCAATCGCGCCACCCTGATGCTTGATATTGTCGATACCGGTCAGGCGAGCCATTTCATCACCCAATTCATGACCTTCGTGAATGGCTTTCATAACGATGTGCGGCAGCGTAAAGCTGGCCGAACGCGATTCACCCCGCTGTTTATGATCCTCGATAACCATCCACGCGAAAGCCGAATCCTCTTCAATACCTGCTTCAATCGCCACCCAAAAATGGGCTTCGGGGCGGACCTGACGTGCATTCATCACTCGGTGACGTGCGCCAGTTCTCGTTTCTACATTTGTCATGGGTTGCGCAGCAACGCCGCTGTCGACCGCGACGCCTTCAATATGGCAGGATCCGTCACCGAAAACATCGCTGAACGCTTGAGAGATCGCGCTAATCTTCGCCGGATTGGTGGTGGCAGCGACAACATGGTACATAATTGTTTGAACCCTCAACACAAATTTGTTGCAGTATAACGGAAAAAAAGCATGTTACAGGTCTATCTTGTTCGCCACGGAGAAACGGTTTGGAATGCGGCACGACGTATTCAGGGACAATCCGACAGCGCGCTAACGGAAAAAGGCGAGCAGCAGGCTCGCCAGGTTGGTGAGCGAGTGAAATCGCTGGGCATTACCCATGTGATTACCAGTGACTTAGGTCGCACACGTCGCACGGCCGAAATTATCGCGGATGCCTGTGGTTGTGGCGTCACGTTGGATCCACGCCTGCGGGAGTTGAATATGGGCGTGTTGGAGCAACGTCCTATTGATTCACTTACCGAAGAGGAAGAAGGCTGGCGTCAGACGCTGGTTAATGGTACTGAGAATGGCCGTATTCCACAGGGTGAATCTATGTCTGAGTTGGCTGAACGTATGCACCAGGCGCTGAATGCCTGTCTGGATCTACCGGTGGGTAGCCGTCCCCTGTTAGTCAGCCATGGTATGGCACTAGGGGCATTGGTCAGTACGCTATTAGGACTGTCTGCCAGTGCGGAACGCCGTCTACGCTTGCGTAACTGCTCTCTTTCCCGTGTTGATTATCAGCAGAGCGCCTGGTTGGCTGCCGGGTGGATCGTGGAAACCGCCGGTGACGTTTCCCATCTTGATGCACCTGCACTGGATGAACTGCAGCGCTAATCCGCAAGTTTTGGCTGCTGAGGAAGATGCTGTAATGGCGAGCACGTTGCAGCATGATAACCGGGCTGTAACTTGAGCTCCCGGATAGACAAAAACGGCTTTTTTGTCCGGGGGGTTAGGTTGTTCAACATCCTGCATGCTGGCCGGAATAGGGCAGCACGCAGAATGCTGAGTTGCGGTAGTACCTTATCGGCGGATTGGGATGAGGTAATCGCAGCGGATTTCTGGCGGTGGATCCTGGCGCTTTTTACCTCCGTGAGTATGAAAGCGCTCAATATCTTGTCCCTGGCGTCTCGTCAACCCAAGCGTCGGCATACAGGTGCCATAAATGAGCAGGATAAAGTCCTGCAGATCGCTTCTCGGCCCGTTATAGCTGAACTGTACATAATCCCCGGCTTCCAGCAAGACAGTCTGTGTTGACTGCATCGTTTGCGTGAGCTGGTCCGACGGTACCGCCGTGGTGTACAGAATTTCCTGTTCGTCATCTTTTTCATGGCTGGGACGTGATTGATGCAGGCCGTATAACACGGGTGGCACGGTATCTGTTTCAATCAGGAACTGGCGCCAGAAGTGTATACGCATTTCATCACGAAAACGTGAGATTTGCTCCAGCGTACAGGTGTAGCTCTGCGTTTGTCCCACCAGTACCGTTTCTGGTAACGTGACGTAGCTGGCCTCTGGCAGTTGGAAGTCGCCTAATCGAATCGGCGGGCGTAGCCCGAACGAGTTCCAGTCTGATGCACGGCGATAATATGCGGGCGTTTGCGCGAATTGTTTCTTAAAGGCACGCGTAAAAGTTTGCTGTGAATCAAAACGGTACTGCAGTGCAATATCAAGGATGGGGCGACTGGTCAGACGTAACGCCACCGCTGCTTTTGACAAACGGCGGGCACGAATATAAGCGCCAATCGCGTGGGTCGTCACTTCCTTGAACATTCTTTGCAGATGCCATTTTGAATAGCCCGCTTTTGCCGCCACATTATCGAGTGACAAAGGTTGGTCCAGGTGGCTCTCCAGCCAAACAAGCAAATCGCGAATGATACCAGCTTGGTCCATAAATCGTCCTCTTCGTACGCGGTGTTGGTGCAGTGAAAGCAAAGTCGATGAATAATAGCACTAAAAAATCCTGGGAATAGCGTCGGTTTTATTTATTCGAATGTGCTATATCAGTGCGAATGAGTTATTTAAAAGGATATCGCGTTGATACGGAAATCATTTACTCGGTTTACCTTACAATCTCATCTATTTCTTTTGCAATGGTAACGTAATGACAATAAAAGCATGGTTATTAGTAACGTCCGTTATTTTAACGCCTTTTACCACTCATGCTGAGGTCGTGGGCTCAGTAGATACGGTATTTAAGGTGTTTGGACCCGATCATAAAATTCTCGTTGAGGCCTTTGATGATCCTGACGTAAAAAATGTAACTTGTTATATCAGTCGGGCAAAAACGGGCGGAATTAAGGGAGGACTTGGTTTAGCTGAGGATACCTCGGATGCCGCGATCTCATGTCAACAAGTCGGTCCTGTTGAATTGAGCGAAAAAATTACCAGCAATAAAACGCAGGGTGAAGTGGTCTTTCGCAAACGGACGTCGTTAATCTTCAAGAAACTGCAGGTGGTACGTTTTTACGATCAAAAACGTAATGCGCTGGTTTACCTGAGCTATTCAGATAAAGTTGTCGACGGTTCACCGAAAAACGCGTTAAGTGCTGTACCAATTATGCCCTGGAAACAGTAACCGCTGTGGAGGCTTATCGGGGCAACGTACATAATCTTCGCCCCGGTAAGTTTAGTCTTGCAGGTCGCCGCAGAAACGATAGCCTTCACCGTGAATTGTCGCGATGATTTCCGGTGTATCCGGCGTCGATTCAAAATGCTTACGAATACGACGAATCGTTACGTCAACAGTACGATCGTGTGGCTTAAGCTCGCGCCCGGTCATTTTCTTCAGCAGGTCGCCACGGGTTTGGATTTTACCGGGGTTCTCACAGAAGTGCAGCATCGCGCGAAACTCGCTGCGTGGAAGTTTATACTGTTCGCCGTCAGGGCTGATCAATGAACGGCTATTGATATCCAGCTCCCAGCCGTTAAACCTGTAACTGTCTACCAACTTACGCTCATCACTACTCACGGCCAGATTCATGGTTCGGGAGAGCAGGTTACGAGCGCGGATCGTCAGTTCACGTGGGTTAAAAGGTTTGGTGATATAATCATCGGCGCCGATTTCCAGACCGAGAATTTTATCGACTTCATTGTCGCGACCGGTAAGGAACATCAGCGCGACGTCTTTCTGCTCACGGAGCTCGCGGGCTAACAGCAGGCCATTTTTACCTGGAAGGTTGATATCCATGATCACCAGGTTCACGTCGTTTTCCGTCAAAACCTGATGCATCTCGGCACCATCCGTAGCTTCATAAACCATGTAGCCTTCGGCCTCAAAAATACTTTTGAGAGTATTGCGAGTCACTAATTCGTCTTCAACGATAAGTATGTGCGGGGTCTGCATGTGTTCGCTACCTAAAATTGCCAACAAAATCGAAAACAGGATGTACGACCGTTAAATGATTTCCTTAAAGATCCTTTTCTGCATCACGTTGCCATACTGGCCAGTGGTAATCTCTTACCTGGTCGCTGTTATGAGGGGACTCATCCGGACCGCTTTATCAACTGGCATACCGCAACGTCAATCGCTCAGGTACAGGTCTTTGCACAAAGAAATCAACCGAAGTACAGAATATGTTCTTGATGTACTTTCCATCAACGTCAACAACATTGTTAGCGTAGCCATCGGGATGGAACAACCTATCCCGGCATCGCTAAAACGAGGTATATCCTAACTGTATTAACAGCAACATAACAGCATGGACTACATCCGATAAGCATTAAAACAACGCTTCGTTGACTTATATCAAAACCAAGTGTAGCACGTTAACACTTTTGTGAAAAATGCTTACCATAATGCCAGCTTAGCTCACAAAGACCGTATTAGTCGTCACGATTCAGCACAGGAGACGATATTAATAAGAAATTGTGATGTATCTATTTTTAGTGCATTGAATAGTATTAATTATATCGACAGAGTTTTTGTTTAAAGCCTTTATAAATAGAAAGGCTATTTAGAGGATTGTTTTTATCATTAATCAGCATTGAAGTGGTTGTGTTGCGTTAATGTTAAATAAATGAATCTGTCATTTAACATGCTGTCGTGTCAGAGTATACGCATATAGTTTTGTCATATTTAAGGCTGTCATGCTGTTTCCATTAATATTGGTCTCTCCTGCCCGTCCCGAGAACATTGGCGCCGCGGCGCGTGCAATGAAAACCATGGGATTTACTGACTTGCGTATCGTGAACAGCCAGGCATGGCAGGAACCAGCCGCGCGCTGGGTTGCGCATGGTGCGGGAGAGATCCTCGATAACGTGGCTCATTTTGAGACGCTTTCTGATGCGCTGGCCGATATTGATTTTTCGGTAGCAACGACCGCGCGCAGCCGGGCTAAATTCCGCTACTACGCCACCCCCCAGCAGGTGCAGAGCATTCTTGAAGAGAAAGCGCAGTGGGTAAATAGCATGGCGCTGGTGTTCGGGCGTGAAGACAGCGGGCTGACCAATGAAGAACTGGCCCAGGTTGATCTACTCACGGGTATCCCGATGGCGAATGATTATCCTTCACTGAATCTCGGCCAGGCGGTCATGGTGTATTGCTACCAGCTTTCTTCGCTACGGCAGGCGATGATGTTGCCCAGACAGCAACCAGCCGATGGGCAACAGTTAGACGCGCTACGTCAGCGCATTGAAAATCTGCTGGTTACGCTTGCCGTCAGCGAAGACGAAAAGCTGGTTGACTGGTTACAGCAGCGTATTGGCTTACTCGAACAGCGTGACAGTGCGATGCTGCATCGGCTGCTGCATGATGTGGAAAAAAAATTGATAGATAAAAACTCGGTATGATTGTGAATTACCAGCGTGACTGACCAGTAAATATGACCGGGGTAAAAGATTTGAGTTGGCGGACGGCTTTTTACTAACGGAGTCGTGGGTAAGTTGAAAAATGTGTGGCCGATAAAAAAATTGACTTAACCGACAGTTTGCTTTAATTCTGGAAAACAGACGGACATAAATAGACAGACAGAAGAAAAACCAGATGCGTACTATCAGCCTGAACAACACAATTATTACCATCACCATTACTACAGGTAACGGTGCGGGCTGACGCATACAGGAAAAAGAAAAAAAGAAGCCCGCACCTAAACAGTGCGGGCTTTTTTTTCGGCATAAATTCAGGAGAGTTTTAAATATGCGAGTGCTGAAATTCGGCGGGACCTCAGTGGCAAATGCGGAAAGATTTATGCGCGTTGCCGACATTCTGGAAAGTAATGCACAGCAGGGACAGGTCGCGACCGTGCTCTCTGCACCGGCAAAGATTACTAATCATCTGGTGGCGATGATTGAAAAAACCATCAGCGGCCAGGATGCGTCACCGAATATCAGCGATGCCGAACGCATTTTTGGTGAGTTATTGCAAGGTTTGGCTGATGCGCAGCCGGGGTTTGATTACGCAGGGCAAAAAAGCCACGTTGAACAGGAGTTTGCTCAACTGAAGCAGGTGCTGCTGGGCATCCGTCTGCTGGGACAATGTCCGGATAGCGTCAATGCTTCAGTGATCTGCCGAGGAGAAAAGCTCTCGATAGCCATTATGGAAGCGTTACTGCAGGCGCGCGGCTACAACGTCAGCGTTATTGATCCCGTTGAAAAGCTGTTGGCTATTGGTCATTACCTTGATTCGACGGTGGATATCGCCGAATCCACACGGCGGATTGCCGCCAGCCTGATTCCGACCGAAAATATGATCCTGATGGCCGGGTTTACTGCCGGTAATGAGCGTGGTGAGTTGGTGGTGCTGGGCCGTAATGGCTCGGATTATTCAGCCGCGGTCCTTGCCGCTTGTTTACGTGCCGATTGCTGTGAGATCTGGACCGATGTTGATGGGGTTTATACCTGTGATCCACGTCAGGTCCCTGATGCTCGTTTGCTGAAATCAATGTCGTACCAGGAAGCCATGGAGCTTTCGTATTTTGGCGCTAAAGTATTACATCCCCGTACTATCACTCCGATAGCCCAGTTCCAGATCCCTTGTCTGATTAAGAATACTGCGAATCCCCAGGCCCCGGGAACGTTGATTGGCGGCGATGAGGTGGATGATGAGAATCCGGTCAAAGGCATTACTAACCTGAATAATATGGCGATGGTGAATGTTTCAGGGCCGGGGATGAAAGGGATGGTCGGCATGGCAGCCCGAGTCTTTGCTGCGATGTCGCGGGCGGGTATCTCAGTGGTGCTGATCACTCAGTCCTCTTCTGAGTACAGCATCAGTTTCTGCGTATCGCAGGCTGAGCTGGTACGCGCACGACGCGTGCTGGAAGAAGAATTCTATCTTGAATTAAAAGACGGTTTGCTGGAACCACTCGATGTGACTGAGCGGCTGGCGATTATATCCGTTGTAGGTGATGGCATGCGCACGCAGCGTGGTATTTCTGCCAAGTTTTTCTCGGCCCTTGCACGAGCCAATATCAATATTGTTGCGATCGCGCAGGGTTCTTCTGAGCGCTCTATTTCGGTTGTGGTGAGTAATGACGATGTCACCACGGGTGTGCGTGTAGTACATCAGATGCTGTTCAATACCGACCAGGTCATTGAAGTCTTTGTGGTAGGCGTCGGTGGCGTTGGCGGCGCGTTGATTGACCAGTTACATCGGCAGCAGAGCTGGCTGAAGAAAAAGCATATTGATTTGCGTGTGTGCGGGATCGCGAATTCGCGCGCGCTACTGACCAGTGTACATGGGATTGAGCTGACTAACTGGAAAGCTGCGCTCGATGGCGCAACTGAGCCTTTTAATCTTGAACGGCTGAATCGTTTGGTGAAAGAGTATCATCTGCTGAACCCGGTTATTGTCGATTGTACTTCAAGCCAGGCGGTCGCCGATCAATATGCTGATTTCCTCGCGGATGGTTTCCACGTCGTTACGCCAAACAAAAAAGCCAACACTGCGTCCTGGAACTATTACCAACAGATGCGTGCTGCGGCGGCAAAATCGCGCCGCAAGTTTTTGTATGATACTAACGTTGGCGCGGGACTGCCTGTCATTGAAAACCTGCAAAACCTGCTGAATGCCGGGGATGAATTGATTCGCTTTAGCGGCATTCTTTCCGGCTCATTGTCATTTATTTTCGGCAAACTGGATGAGGGTGTCTCGCTTTCAGAGGCAACCCGGCTGGCGCGAGATATGGGGTTCACCGAGCCCGACCCGCGGGAAGATTTGTCCGGTACTGACGTCGCACGCAAACTCCTGATTCTTGCTCGTGAGGCGGGTTATCAATGGGAACTGAGTGACATCGATATTGAACCTGTACTGCCGAAACATCTCAGTGCCATTGAAGACGTTGACACTTTTATGCAACAGCTGCCGGAACTGGATGACGAGTTTGCTGCCCGGGTAGCAAAAGCGCGGGATGAAGGGAAAGTGCTACGGTTTGTCGGCGTGATTGAAGAGGGCGGGGTTTGCAAGGTAAAAATTGACGCCGTTGATGGCAACGATCCGCTATATAAAGTAAAAAATGGTGAGAATGCGCTGGCCTTTTACAGCCGCTATTATCAGCCAATACCGCTGGTATTGCGCGGCTATGGTGCCGGTAATGATGTAACTGCTGCCGGCGTATTTGCTGATTTATTGCGTACGTTGTCATGGAAGCTGGGAGTTTAATCATGGTAAAAATTTATGCACCGGCCTCAATTGGCAACGTCAGCGTGGGGTTTGATGTATTAGGCGCCGCCGTTTCTCCGGTTGACGGTTCATTACTCGGAGACTGCGTGAGCGTCGAGGCGGCCAGCCAATTTAGCCTGGTCAACGAAGGGCGTTTTGTCAGTAAACTCCCACACGATCCAAAAGAGAATATTGTTTACCAGTGCTGGGAACGCTTCTGCGAAGCGATCGGTAAAAACGTGCCGGTAGCGATGAAACTGGAAAAAAACATGCCCATCGGCTCCGGGCTGGGCTCCAGCGCGTGCTCTGTGGTAGCCGCATTGGTGGCCATGAATGAATTTTGCAACAAGCCATTGAGCGAGACTGAACTGTTAACACTCATGGGCGAGATGGAAGGCCGTATCTCCGGTAGCGTGCATTACGATAACGTTGCACCTTGTTTCCTCGGGGGCCTGCAACTGATGCTGGAAGAGAACGGTATTATTAGCCAGGGCGTGCCAGGATTTGATGACTGGCTGTGGGTGATGGCTTATCCTGGTATCAAAGTATCGACGGCAGAAGCGCGTGCGATTTTGCCCGCGCAGTACCGTAAAGAAGAGTGTATTGCTCATGGACGTAACCTGGCAGGCTTTATTCACGCTTGCCATACGCAACAGCCGTTGCTGGCGGCCAAACTGATGCGCGATGTGATTGCGGAACCGTACCGCACCAAACTGCTGCCAGGCTTTGCCGATGCGCGTAAAGCCGCACAGGATATTGGAGCGTTGGCCTGTGGCATTTCAGGCTCGGGTCCAACGCTGTTTGCCGTATGCGATAAGGGTGAAACGGCGCAGCGCATGGCTGACTGGCTCAGCCAGCATTATTTGCAGAACGATGAAGGCTTTGTACATATTTGCCGTTTAGACACGGCAGGCGCACGTAAATTGGGATAACGCATGAAACTGTATAACCTGAAAGATCACAACGAGCAGGTCAGCTTTGCCCAAGCGGTAAAGCAGGGACTGGGCAAGCAACAGGGGCTGTTTTTTCCACTTGAGCTGCCAGAGTTCGAACTGACTGATATTGACGAAATGCTGGAGATGGATTTCGTGACGCGCAGCAGCAAAATCCTCTCTGCGTTTATCGGTGACGAAATTGAACCGCATCAGTTGCAGGCGCGTGTGAAGCAGGCTTTTGCTTTTCCAGCACCGGTAGTTAACGTGGCGGAAGATATCGCGGCGCTGGAGCTGTTTCATGGTCCTACGCTGGCGTTTAAGGACTTTGGCGGCCGTTTTATGGCGCAAATGCTCTCTTATATCAGCGGTGCGGACGAGAAGGTCACTATATTGACGGCCACCTCCGGCGATACCGGTGCTGCGGTTGCTCACGCATTTTATGGCATGGAAAATGTGCGGGTGGTTATCCTCTACCCTCAGGGGAAAATCAGCCCGCTGCAGGAGAAATTATTCTGTACGCTGGGCGGCAATATTGAAACGATCGCGGTCGAAGGGGATTTCGATGCCTGTCAGGCGTTGGTAAAACAAGCGTTTGACGATGAAGTATTAAAACAGGCGATTGGCCTTAACTCCGCTAACTCAATCAATATCAGCCGTCTGCTGGCACAAATCTGCTACTACTTTGAAGCTGTTGCACAATTGCCGCAGGAGAAGCGTAACCAACTCGTGGTTTCCGTGCCCAGCGGAAACTTCGGTGACTTAACGGCTGGGCTGCTGGCGAAGTCCCTTGGCTTACCCGTGAAGCGTTTCATCGCAGCGACCAATGCTAACGATACGGTTCCACGCTTTCTGGTTAACGGTGAATGGCAGCCGCATGCGACGGTATCAACATTGTCAAATGCGATGGATGTCAGCCAGCCGAACAACTGGCCGCGTGTGGAAGAACTGTTTCGTCGCAAAACCTGGCGTCTCAATGAGTTAGGATATGGTGCCGTAGATGATGAAACCACTCGGGCTTCAATGCGTGAATTGGCCGAACTGGGGTATATCTCTGAGCCGCATGCCGCGATTGCGTATCGTCTGTTACGCGATCAACTACAGGATGGTGAGTTTGGTTTATTCCTGGGAACGGCGCATCCGGCGAAGTTCAAAGAGAGCGTGGAAGAGATTCTGGAACAGACACTGCCGTTGCCTGATGCGTTGGCGGAACGCGCTGAGTTGCCGCTGCTGTCGCATTATATGCAGCCTGAATTTGCCAGTCTGCGCGCGTTTTTACTGAATCAGTAAGCCTCTCATCCCCGCCAGCTTCGGCGGGGATTTCTCTCCTCCCAGGCGCCGTCAATGGTGCGAGGAGGCAGATGACTCATTTATACGCGGGTTCAGCTCATGCTCGGGATTCCATATCAATAAATGATTGTTGTTTCGCATCTTGCTCAACGGCAGCACGTACTTTTGCATGGGACTGATAAGTTTGGTTGACCATCTTATATGTCAAACCGAATGCGGCGGCGCTGCCGGCATTGCCCAATAAGCTTTGCAGGGCGGAGGGAACATGTCCGTCTGTTATACGACTTGCAATTTGCTGCGCGGCCAGCGTGGTGCCGTTAGCGAAATTATTCCAGCTAAGGCGTGCGACAGAGTGATCCAGCAGGCGGCCGTAATCCTTTAACGGCAGTGAGGCGGAGAATTTTTGGGTGTCACCTGACTGTTTAGTGTCGTAGTGCTTGCCGAGAAATGCATCGACGGTTTCAATCATCGTGTTACATGTCAGGCGGACTCCGGATACCACCAGGCCTAACTGATGCAACTCTTTTCCTTTTAATAATTGCCCGTCGGCGTCACGTAACTCGGGGCCGGACACGGAATAGCCTTTCGGCAATGCTGAATGGATAAGCGCATCCTGCATCAGCCCCATCGTCAAGGTCATGGCGGTATACCAGGCGGCATTGATCGACATATGCGCATCATTAACGCCAAATGTGGCTTTACCCTGCGAAGAGCCGGTCAGGCTGAGGCTTGCCTGCAATGACTCACGTGAGGCGGCATACAGCGTATTACGTATTTGTGAGCTGAGAATGCGTGTGGTCAAACCATGATTGCCGCTGATTGCTCCCGCCAGCGATAATCCAGTATTGATTAACTCTGCCGTAATTTGCTGGCCGGTAACCCGCTGTGAGTTAGTGCGTTGCGTCTCGACATTGGCGTCCCACTCTTGCGGTTTATCACGTCGTAGTACATCCGCGTGTTCCGGACTCAGACCAAAATGTCCTCTCACGGCTACCTGATTGCCTTGCGGGTCTCTCTCTATTCGCGGTTCGCGCACGGCATAATGCGCGGCGATGCTGGCGGCAGAAATGCACATCTGGAGGGTGACCGCTGCCGCCGGACTTTTTTGTGTCAGGTGTGGCAACATGAGGTTGTAAGCCTCGATAAATGCTTCCTCACGTAGTAGCGTTGGGCCGCCGCAAGTTATCATCTGCTGTAGAGCGTGGCCGGCTATTGCGCCCCACGCGCGGTTTTGTAACGGTGCACCAACAAATTTCCCCAGTGAATTTCCTGCCGTTTTCGCCCCGCTGAGCGTTGCGTTGCCGGCCTGTGCCATACCCTTCATGGTCATAGAGGCGGTGGTGCGGAGGCCGCTGGGTAACTGAGATAAAAGATGTGCTGCCTCACCAGCGACCCGAGCCGCGCGACTCGCTGGAGCAGGGAGTGGTCCACTCTCTATATCCCCATGTAAATGCGTCAGGCTTAACGACGGCATCGGGATAAATTCGGAACGATTAACAGAGTTGCTCATGAATGATTACCTCGTATTTGTCGGCGCGGCGGGGGGAGGGAGATCGCAAGCTGTTGCCAGCGTCACAAAGTCGGCCAGCCAGCTGGCCAGCTCGGCGGAGCTCTGTCCATCGCTATTCTGACGGGAAAGTAAACTGATGCCTGCAGAGGAGAGGGAAAAGGCGCAGTGCGATAGCGGCATTAATTCACTGTTAGCTCGCAGCAGTCCCACATGCATTTTTTCTTCACTAAATCGCTGATGTACTGGCGTGGCAACCAGAAGATGACGTTCATCACCATCACCGATTAGGGTAATTTGTCGCTCAGGAAGGTCAATGACACAGAGAAAATCATGCAGTACGCTGAGTCTGGCTGCGGGGCCCAGCTCTTCACATAGCTGCACCATTAAGGGATTATGCCAGGTTTTGTGCATCTGTTTCTGTGCCAGTTGGATGGCTTCCCCCGTCTGCTCACTGGCTGTTGGGACGGGACTGGCGTGAACTTCGGGCGCTTTAAGAGAGAGGAGTAAATCAATGAGGCTTGATGCTAATGTATTAAAATCGTTTAAACAGGTGGCAAGTTCATCAATATCTTCTGGAGAATTAAATAATAACGGTTTGGTCAAGATAGCGTTGCCCGCTTGATCAATGCCGAAGCTGCTGCCATTCATCGCCATCGACACCTCATTACTGCGCAGCAAGGCGTGATGCCAGACGGCAAGGTGTAGTGCCTGGGGGGGAGGCAAATAGCCAATAAGCAACCAGAAGGGTACCGGTTCGCTACGCAGGCAGACCATGGTTACCGTAATTGCGTCAAGTGTTATACGTCCCTCTGCGGAGAAAAGCGACGCTTGCGCACTGCTGGCGCCATAGCGTAATGCGGCTTCGTGTAACCCCTTTTTTGCCTGTGGCGGCAGAGGATTCTCCAGCGCGGGTGGAATAAGTCGATTAATCCTTTGTTCTATCGGATTGAGTGTTTGATTGATACGCTGCCGATGCATAGCCAACTCCTTTTCTCCGTTCCATGACGTATTAATATTGTGTAGTGATCTGGTGGAGAAAGTTCGGCATGTAATGAAGTTATATGATTTTCATATGGACCAGGCGGTAAGCGAAAATAAAAAAAATTTAAATCAATATGATAACGAAGATGTTATTGGTGAGACTTATGACGGTTTGCACGTCGCTCACCGCCATCTGGAACCTTTATTCAGCGCTTAGACTGATTAGTGCTGTTCAGGGCGTTTAAACACCCATTCACTTTCCGTACTCTCTTGCGCGGAATAAGCGTAGCCTTCAAGATCGAACTTTTTGAGGTGCGCCGGCTCTTTCAGACGATTTAGAATAATATAGCGACTCATTAAGCCACGCGCTTTTTTTGCGTAAAAGCTTATCACCTTAAATTTGCCATTTTTTTCATCCAGAAAAACCGGTTTAATCAGACGAGCATTCAGTTTCTTCGGCTTCACTGCTTTAAAGTACTCGTCGGATGCCAGGTTAAGCAGGACATCATCCCCTTGTTCGGTCAGCGCCTTATTCAACATTTCCGTCAGCGTGTCGCCCCAAAAGCTATAAAGATCGCTTCCGGCAGGATGGGATAATTTAATCCCCATTTCCAGACGGTATGGCTGCATCAAATCCAGCGGGCGCAGCAGGCCATACAAACCGGAAAGCATACGCAGATGCTGCTGCGCAAAACTGAAATCCTCCTCACTAAAACGCTCAGCCTGTAACCCGGTATAAACGTCACCTTTAAATGCCAATATTGCCTGGCGGGCATTGTCTGGCGAAAAGGGGAGGGTCCAGTCGTTAAAACGTTCCGCGTTGAGCAGTGCCAGTTTGTCACTGATGTGCATTAGAGTGCTAATTTGTGCTGGGGTAAGGTCGCGGGCAATGGAAATAAGCTGTTGTGATTTTTCTAACAGCGCGGGTTGCGTGAACTGTTTTGTTGCCAGTGGGCTTTCAAAATCCAGCGTTTTAGCCGGAGAGATAATCATCAACATCGAGTATTCCTTTGTCTGAACCGCCATTCATCTTCTGCATCCCTGACACAAACGGCAGACCGCTTTTACGACACTTTCCCAGCATGTTGCTGTACCTGCGATGGCGGGATCGCACAATGCATTGTAATAAGAGGAGATCAGGGGAATGCCGACTATTTTTAATCTGCTTACTGTAGCAAAAAAGCCAGCAGGTTAGGCAAATCATTACTATTTGTCTGAGCGATGGAAACGGCCAAAGCTTCCCTTGCACGCTAAGTTGCGCGTGATATTATCGCAACAGACTTTTTAAACCCTGATATATACCTGCCGTATTTCAAGTTACAGTTTTGGCTGCGTGCAATCGTTCCGGTGACTTATCAACCATAAGCTTCCGGAGAACGCTGGGGTTGCCGTTGCCCTGCAACCTGAATTATTTAGGGTATAGTCTAACCTTGATGAGAACGAAAACATGACGGACAAACTTACTGCTTTACGTCAGCTGACTACCGTAGTCGCCGATACTGGTGATATCGCGGCGATGCAGCTCTATAAACCCCAGGATGCTACCACGAACCCTTCCCTGATCCTTAACGCCGCGCAAATCCCTGAATACCGCAAACTGATCGATGAAGCGATTGCATGGGCGCGCGATCAGAGCAGCGATAAGGCAGAGCAAATTGAATTAACTGCCGACAAACTGGCGGTTAATATCGGTCTCGAAATCCTTAAGTTGATCCCAGGCCGTATTTCGACTGAGGTTGACGCGCGTCTTTCTTACGACACGGAAGGCAGCATCAAGAAGGCTCACAGCCTGATCAAACTTTACAATGATGCGGGCATCAGCAACGATCGCATTTTGATCAAACTGGCTTCGACATGGCAGGGGATCCGCGCGGCTGAACAGCTGGAAAAAGAAGGCATTAACTGTAACCTGACCCTGTTGTTCTCTTTTGCTCAGGCGCGTGCTTGTGCTGAAGCGGGTGTATTCCTGATTTCTCCTTTCGTTGGTCGTATTCTTGACTGGTATAAATCGAATACCGATAAGAAAGAGTATGCGCCACATGAAGATCCCGGCGTGGTTTCTGTTACTGAAATCTACGAATACTACAAACAACATGGTTATGAAACCGTGGTAATGGGTGCGAGCTTCCGTAATCTTGGTGAGATCCTTGAGCTGGCGGGTTGCGATCGCTTGACCATCTCTCCGGGCTTGCTGAAAGAGCTCGCCGAGAGCGAAGGTACGGTAGAGCGCAAACTGTCTTATACCGGTGAAGTTAAAGCGCGTCCTGCGAAGATGACCGAATCTGAGTTCTTGTGGCAGCATAACCAGGACCCAATGGCCGTAGACAAGCTGGCTCAGGGCATCCGCAATTTCGCGGTTGACCAGGGTAAACTTGAGAAGATGATTGCCGATCTGCTGTAACCCTCTTTGACCGTGGCTGTTTTCAGCCACGGTCATGTCGTGTGCTGAAAACAGTATCATCTGAAGGTAGGGTATTTGCCTTGTCTTCGTCCTTGATGACCACCTTAATCACCTGACTATGAACCTTTCCCGCCTCAATGTAGTATCCTTGCCGTATCCACTCTTTCACATTTAAATCCGGCTTTACCTTCGGGTTCTCTGCCGGGAGCATGCAGCGAACAGATTATGAACACATTACGTATAGGGTTAATTTCCGTTTCCGATCGCGCCTCGAATGGTATTTATCAGGATCAGGGATTGCCTGCGCTTGAGGCCTGGCTAACCCGCGCGCTGGCCACCCCTTTTGAGATCGAGAAACGGCTAGTTCCCGATGAACAGCCTATGATTGAGCAGGCGATTTGCGAACTGGTGGACGAAATGTTCTGCCACCTGGTGCTGACGACAGGCGGTACCGGACCGGCGCGCCGTGATGTGACACCAGATGCAACATTAGCCGTTGCTGACCGTGAAATGCCGGGATTCGGCGAACAAATGCGGCAAATCAGCCTGAATTTCGTTCCAACGGCTATACTTTCGCGCCAGGTGGGCGTGATTCGTAAACAGTCTTTAGTTCTCAACCTGCCCGGCCAGCCTAAATCTATTGCCGAAACGCTGGAAGGATTAAAGGATGAGCAGGGGAAAACGCGCGTTCACGGTATTTTTGCCAGCGTGCCTTACTGCATCCAGTTATTGGATGGTCCCTACATTGAAACGCGTGACGAGATCGTTGCGGCCTTCCGTCCCAAAAGTGCCCGACGCGATAAAACTGCTTCCTGATAATGTAACTCCTGGATGCAACGGCGGATAATTTGCGTATAGTAAGCAAAGCGTTACATTGCTCACTAAACTTTTATCTCCCTCGCCTGCGCTATTCAAGAGAAAACATGGAACAGCATATTGATCGTCACCTTAATCGACAGGATTACAAAACGCTCTCCCTTGCTGCTTTAGGGGGGGCGCTTGAATTTTACGACTTTATCATCTTTATCTTCTTCGCCGCCGCGATCGGCGAGCTTTTTTTCCCTGCGGATATTCCAGAATGGCTGCGTCAGTTACAAACCTTTGCGATTTTTGCTGCGGGTTATCTGGCGCGCCCGCTGGGCGGTATTATCATGGCGCATTTTGGCGACCGCGTTGGCCGCAAGAAAATGTTCAGCCTGAGTATCTTGCTGATGGCGCTTCCCACGTTGGCCATGGGACTGCTGCCCACCTACGCCTCGATTGGTATCGCAGCGCCGCTGTTGCTCCTGTTGTTGCGTGTGCTGCAAGGGGCGGCGATAGGGGGAGAAGTCCCGGGAGCATGGGTTTTTGTTGCTGAGCATGTGCCCGCAAAACGTGTTGGTTTTGCCTGTGGCACTCTAACGGCAGGGCTGACCGCCGGTATTTTGCTTGGCTCGGTGGTTGCCACCATTATTAATACCTCCATGACGCCGCAGACGCTGCTGGAAACGGGGTGGCGTATTCCCTTTTTGCTGGGCGGTGTCTTTGGGTTGGTGGCGATGTATCTGCGCCGTTGGTTGCATGAAACGCCGGTATTCCAGCAGATAAAAGCGCGTAAAACGTTATCCGCGGAAATACCGCTAAAAACAGTGTTAACCAGCCATAAACGCGGCGTGGTGATTTCGATGCTGCTAACGTGGCTGCTTTCTGCCTGCATTGTGGTCGTGATTTTAATGGCACCGGCCTTGATGCAAAAACAATACGGCATCGCTGCGGCGTTGACGCTTAAGGCTAACAGTCTGGCAACCGTGATGCTGCTGGTGGGGTGTATTCTCTCTGGATTACTCGTTGATCGGATTGGCGCCGCGAAAACGTTAACTGGCGGCAGTGTGCTGTTGGCGATCTGCAGCGGTCTTTTTTTCCATACCGTGGCCGTTGCTCCACATTATCTGTTTATCACCTACGCTCTTGCCGGGCTAAGCGTTGGCGTGGTTGGCGTGGTGCCCTTTGTGATGGTGCATGCTTTCCCGGCCGAGGTGCGATTTAGTGGGATCTCTTTTTCTTACAACGTCGCCTATGCGATTTTCGGTGGACTAACGCCGATTTCCGTTACCTTGATGATGAAAGTGACCCCGTTGGCCCCCGCATGGTATGTGCTGGCATTAGCTGTCGTAGGGCTACTGGTGGGAATTTGGTTGGGTGACAAAAAGCGACATGCCCAGTTATTTAGTCAACCTGAGACATAAACAATAAATCTTGTCAGTATCCTGAGGCGGTGTTTTAAGCATCGCCTGTCTCTGCCTCTTCGTCCACGAAGCAAATTTTTTTTACGTTTAACCCTTGATGCTGTCGCAAGCGGCCCCATCTACTTGTCATCCAAGGTTGCGGATGCTGAAAAAAAGCGTGCGCTGGCGGTTGAAACAACACAATTTGCCCGCATAACAAGTTCACAACCAGATTGACGACGAATTTAAGTGGGAGACGTTTAGATGGGTAAGATTATTGGTATTGACCTGGGTACAACCAACTCTTGTATCGCGATTATGGATGGCACTAAAGCACGTGTGCTGGAAAATGCGGAAGGCGATCGTACAACACCTTCGATCATTGCTTACACGCAAGATGGTGAAATTTTGGTAGGCCAACCTGCTAAACGCCAGGCCGTGACCAACCCGCAGAACACGCTGTTTGCTATCAAGCGTCTAATTGGCCGTCGCTTCCAGGATGAAGAAGTCCAGCGCGACCTGAAAATTATGCCTTATAAAATCACTGCGTCTGATAACGGTGACGCATGGCTTGATGTGAAAGGCCAAAAAATGGCACCACCGCAGGTTTCTGCCGAAGTGCTGAAAAAAATGAAGAAAACGGCAGAAGATTATCTGGGGGAGCCGGTTACTGAAGCGGTCATCACCGTACCGGCTTACTTCAATGACGCGCAACGTCAGGCCACTAAAGACGCTGGTCGTATTGCCGGCCTGGATGTAAAACGCATCATCAATGAACCAACCGCAGCCGCGTTGGCTTATGGCCTGGATAAAGAAGTGGGTAACCGTACGATAGCGGTTTACGACCTGGGCGGCGGTACCTTCGATATCTCCATCATCGAGATCGATGATGTTGATGGTGAAAAAACCTTTGAAGTATTGGCAACCAACGGTGACACCCACTTGGGCGGCGAAGACTTCGATAGCCGTATGATCAACTACCTGGTCGCTGAGTTTAAGAAAGATCAGGGTATCGATCTGCATAACGATCCGCTGGCAATGCAGCGTCTGAAAGAAGCGGCAGAAAAAGCGAAAATTGAGCTCTCTTCTGCGCAGCAGACCGATGTTAACTTGCCTTATATCACGGCTGATGCAACCGGTCCTAAGCACCTGAACATCAAAGTAACGCGTGCGAAACTGGAATCACTGGTTGAAGATCTGGTGATCCGTTCTATTGAGCCGCTGAAAGTGGCACTGCAGGATGCGGGCCTTTCTGTATCCGATATCAACGATGTGATCCTGGTCGGCGGTCAAACGCGTATGCCAATGGTTCAGGCAAAAGTCGCTGAATTCTTTGGTAAAGAGCCGCGTAAAGACGTTAACCCGGATGAAGCTGTTGCTGTTGGTGCGGCTGTGCAGGGGGGCGTACTGTCAGGTGATGTGAAAGACGTGCTGCTGCTGGACGTCACGCCATTATCACTGGGTATCGAAACCATGGGCGGTGTGATGACGGCGCTTATCACGAAAAATACCACCATTCCAACCAAGCACAGCCAGGTATTCTCTACCGCAGAGGATAACCAATCCGCCGTAACCATTCATGTGGTTCAGGGTGAGCGTAAGCGTGCTGCGGATAATAAATCGTTGGGTCAGTTTAACCTGGATGGTATTCAGGGTGCACCACGCGGTATGCCGCAAATCGAAGTGACCTTCGATATTGATGCGGATGGTATTTTACACGTGTCTGCGAAAGACAAAAACAGCGGTAAAGAGCAGAAAATCACCATTAAGGCATCTTCAGGTCTTAACGACGAAGAGATCGATAAAATGGTGCGTGACGCTGAGGCGAATGCTGAGTCTGACCGTAAATTCGAAGAGCTGGTGCAGGTTCGTAACCAGGCGGATCACCTGTCCCACAGCACGCGTAAGCAGCTGGATGAGGCGGGCGATAAACTGCCAGCTGACGATAAAGCATCAATTGAAGCTGCGCTGAACGATCTTAACACCGCGCTGAAAGGCGAAGATAAAGCTGAGATCGAAGCCAAAATGCAGGCGCTGGTACAGGTTTCCAGCAAACTGATGGAGTTTGCACAGCAGGCTCAGGCAGGCGCTGAAGCGGGCGATTCGTCTGATAAGAAAGAAGATGATGTTGTTGATGCTGAATTTGAAGAAGTAAAAGACAACAAAAAATAATCGCCCTCAGCGGGCGCGGCGGCGGGGTTCACCCAGATAAAGCATGCCGCTGATAACCAGCACGGGCGTCGGAGTTTCTCCACGCCCGTGCACGCATGTTAAGGGCAGGACAAAAACAATGGCGAAAAGAGACTATTACGAGATTTTAGGCGTTCCGAAATCCGCGGAAGAGCGTGAAATCAAAAAGGCCTACAAACGCCTGGCGATGAAATTCCACCCTGACCGTAACCAGGGTGATAAAGAAGCTGAAACTAAATTTAAAGAAGTAAAAGAAGCCTACGAAATTTTGACTGACGCACAGAAACGCGCAGCTTACGATCAGTACGGTCATGCAGCTTTTGAACAAGGCGGAATGGGCGGCGGCGGTTTCGGTGGTGGTGGCTTCGGCGGCGGCGGTGGTGCTGATTTCAGTGATATCTTTGGCGACGTATTTGGCGATATTTTTGGCGGAGGCCGTCGTCAACGTGCCGCTCGCGGTGCTGATTTACGCTACAACATGGAGCTTTCGCTGGAAGAAGCGGTGCGCGGCGTGACCAAAGAGATCCGCATTCCTACGCTGGAAGAGTGTGAGGTTTGTGAGGGAAGTGGTGCGAAAGCGGGTACCAAACCCCAAACTTGTCCAACCTGTCACGGCGCAGGACAGGTACAAATGCGGCAGGGGTTCTTTACGGTTCAGCAGGCGTGCCCCACCTGTCACGGCCGTGGTTCCGTGATTAAAGATCCCTGCAATGCTTGTCATGGACATGGTCGGGTTGAAAAATCAAAAACGCTGTCGGTGAAAATCCCTGCTGGCGTGGATACCGGCGACCGTATCCGTCTGAGCGGTGAAGGTGAAGCGGGTGAACATGGTGCACCCGCTGGCGATCTGTACGTTCAGGTTCAGGTGAAGAAACACCCTATTTTTGAACGAGAAGATAATAATCTCTACTGTGAAGTACCAATCAACTTTGCGATGGCGGCATTGGGCGGTGAGATTGAAGTACCGACGCTGGACGGTCGCGTTAAGTTGAAAGTCCCGGCTGAAACACAGACGGGCAAGCTGTTCCGCATGCGTGGCAAAGGGGTGAAATCCGTTAGAGGAGGAAGCCAGGGCGATCTGTTATGTCGCGTGGTGGTTGAGACCCCAGTGAGCCTCAATGAAAAGCAAAAAGGTTTGCTACGCGATTTGGAAGAGAGCTTTGGCGGTCCCACTGGCGAGAAAAACAGCCCACGTTCAAAGCGTTTTTTTGACGGCGTGAAAAAGTTTTTTGATGATTTGACGCGTTAATTTTCATACCGGCTTCCCATACCTGTGGGGAGCCGGTTTATTTATTTTCCCCTGCCCAAAGACGAAACATCACGTTGATTTTCCGTCCACCTCTCATTGCTGTTACCCTACCATTGCCTTATCTCAGACCGACAACATGCTTACTGCTTTTGATTCAGATATTGAATGCGGTACCGATACGGAGTCGGGTTTATCTATTACAATGGATGCGGCTTAAATTAAGGATAACTGCATGAATCTGAAGATTAACCGTCTTTTAAAAAGTGAAGCAACGACGGGTGTCGTGCTGATTCTGGCGGCGGCGCTGGCGATGTTTCTGGCGAATAACAGCGCAACGCAACAGCTTTACCTTTCATGGCTGTCGACTCCGGTGGAGTTCCGCTTTGGATCGTTGGCGATAAATAAAAATTTACTGCTATGGATTAACGATGCGCTAATGGCGCTGTTTTTTCTGCTTATCGGGCTTGAAGTCAAACGTGAAATGGTTTGTGGGGCTCTGGCGACACGCGAGCAGGCTGTGTTTCCATTAATTGCTGCCTTGGGTGGGATGCTGATGCCCGCTCTCATCTTCCTTGGATTCAACAGTGGAGATGAGGTTTTGCGCCGTGGTTGGGCAATTCCGACCGCAACCGACATCGCTTTTGCGTTGGGGATTCTGGCTCTGCTAGGGAGTCGGGTACCCGCGGCATTAAAGATATTCCTGATGGCGCTGGCGATCATTGACGATCTTGGTGCCATTATTATTATCGCTCTGTTTTATACCCATTCTCTTTCTATGATTGCCCTTGCTGTCGCGTTGGGTGCGATTGTGGTGCTGGCACTGCTTAATCTGTTTAACGTGCGCAACACTGCGCTCTATTTGCTGGTGGGCGTTATATTATGGACGGCTGTGCTGAAATCGGGCGTCCATGCCACGCTGGCGGGCGTGATTATCGGCTTTTTTATTCCTCTCGCGAAAAAAGATGAGCATTCACCTGCAGAACGGCTTGCCCATGGACTGCATCCTTGGGTCAATTGGCTGATTCTGCCGCTGTTTGCTTTTGCTAACGCCGGCGTCTCTCTTAGCGGTGTTTCATGGCATAGCGTGTTTTCTCTGTTGCCACTGGGAATTATGGCTGGGCTCTTTTTCGGTAAGCCATTGGGTATCACACTCTTCTGCTGGTTGGCGGTTAAGTTGCGGTTTGCTTCGTTGCCAGAGGGCGCCAGCATCTCGAGCATTTCGGCTGTGGGCGTACTGTGTGGGATTGGTTTTACGATGTCGATATTTATTGCGTCGCTGGCCTATGGCGAAGTGAGTGCTGAATTGATGACGTTGGCTAAGCTCGGCATTTTAACCGGCTCGATACTTTCCGCTATCGTGGGCTACAGCTTGTTGCGGATGAAACTGAAATAAATCAAGGAGGCAAATTGGCCCATGCTGATTTGCCGCTCTCATCTGAAGTCGATAAGGCGAAAATGAGGGAAAAGTGGAGCTTACTGGATTACTGGAGTCAATGCGTGTTTGGCAGAGGCTTTTTAACGCCGTATGACAGAGACACAGCGAGCGATTATAAAACACCACGCATAAAAAAACCGGCGCAGGCGCCGGCTCTTCTCAAAGCTGATTAACAAGCGGACGATTAAGCCAGTTTGTTGATCTGTGCAGTCAAGTTTGCTTTATGACGTGCAGCTTTGTTTTTGTGGATCAGACCTTTAGCAGCCTGACGGTCCACGATTGGTTGCATTTCGTTAAATGCATTTTGTGCAGCTTCTTTATCGCCAACAGCGATGGCCGCGTATACTTTCTTAATAAAAGTACGCATCATAGAACGACGGCTAGCGTTATGCTTACGACGCTTCTCAGACGTTACGGCGCGTTTCTTAGCTGATTTGATATTAGCCAAGGTCCAACTCCCAAATATATTCTATTGAGGACAATTCAAAGGCCGAGGAATATGCCTTTTTAGCCTTCGTTTGTCAATGGATTTGTGCAAATAAGCGCCGTTATTCTTACGACACTTGATTACGTTGTGATGGCGCAGGATTCTACCAGCATCTACCCCACGAATACAGTCTTTCCCAATAAAATTGTCTTTACCCGTCATACTTCGCGCTACAGCAGTGTTGGCTGCGCAAACTCTCCCGGTCACTTACTGCTTGTAAGCTCCCGGGACGCGTTGGCTTGCCGCCTCGCTGCAACACGAATTATTTAGGGTAAAGAGCGTCATACTTCGCGCTACAGCAGTGTTGGCTGCGCAAACTCTCCCGGTCACTTACTGCTTGTAAGCTCCCGGGACGCGTTGGCTTGCCGCCTCGCTGCAACACGAATTATTTAGGGTAAAGAGCGTCATACTTCGCGCTACAGCAGTGTTGGCTGCGCAAACTCTCCCGGTCACTTACTGCTTGTAAGCTCCCGGGACGCGTTGGCTTGCCGCCTCGCTGCAACACGAATTATTTAGGGTAAAGAGCGTCATACTTCGCGCTACAGCAGTGTTGGCTGCGCAAACTCTCCCGGTCACTTACTGCTTGTAAGCTCCCGGGACGCGTTGGCTTGCCGCCTCGCTGCAACACGAATTATTTAGGGTAAAGAGCGTCATACTTCGCGCTACAGCAGTGTTGGCTGCGCAAACTCTCCCGGTCACTTACTGCTTGTAAGCTCCCGGGACGCGTTGGCTTGCCGCCTCGCTGCAACACGAATTATTTAGGGTAAAGAGCGTCATACTTCGCGCTACAGCAGTGTTGGCTGCGCAAACTCTCCCGGTCACTTACTGCTTGTAAGCTCCCGGGACGCGTTGGCTTGCCGCCTCGCTGCAACACGAATTATTTAGGGTAAAGAGCGTCATACTTCGCGCTACAGCAGTGTTGGCTGCGCAAACTCTCCCGGTCACTTACTGCTTGTAAGCTCCCGGGACGCGTTGGCTTGCCGCCTCCTGAAGCTGAGTTATTCAGAGTAAAAAAGTGTGCAGGGAGCATCCTGGTGTTGAAATCGTTCTGAGAATCGCGGAAAGCCATCAATCGCGGGTTAACCTTAACCGCTGTACAAGGTATAATCCGCCGATTTCCACAAATTTGAGTCAGCCATGAAGTTTATCCGCGGCATACATAATCTCAGAGAGCAGCATCGCGGCTGCGTGCTGACCATCGGCAACTTTGACGGTGTTCATCGTGGTCATCAGGCCTTGCTGGCTCGCCTCTGTGGAGAGGGACAGCGTCGTGGCTTGCCGGTCGTAGTGATGTTGTTTGAACCTCAACCGCTTGAGCTGTTTGCGGCCGATAATGCGCCAGCACGGCTGACGCGTCTGCGCGAAAAAATACGCTATCTGGCGGAAGCGGGCGTGGATGCCGTGCTTTGTGTCCGTTTTGATCGCCGCTTTGCCGCGCTGAGTGCACAAAGTTTTATCGCTGACCTGCTGGTGAAAAAACTCGGCGTTCACTTTCTTGCCGTGGGAGATGATTTCCGCTTCGGTGCTGGTCGTCAGGGGGATTTCCTGTTATTACAGAAAGCGGGGGATGAGTATGGTTTTGATGTCATCAGCACCCAAACTTTCTGTGATGGCGGCAAGCGTATTAGCAGCACGGCCGTACGGCAGGCGCTGGCAGCAGATGATTTGAAACTGGCGGAATCATTGCTGGGACACCCCTTTAGCATCTCTGGCCGTGTGGTGCATGGTGATGCGTTAGGGCGTACTATCGGCTTTCCAACGGCTAATATCCCGCTGCGTCGCGTTATGTCCCCGGTTAAAGGGGTATATGCCGTTGAAGTGCATGGGTTAGGGGATAAACCCTTGCCCGGTGTCGCTAATATTGGGACACGTCCAACCGTAGCCGGGCTGCGTCAGCAGTTAGAGGTTCATCTGTTGGATGTTGCAATGAACCTGTATGGACGCCATATAGATGTGGTGCTCTGTCAAAAGATCCGCAACGAGCAGCGATTCGCGTCGCTCGATGCGTTAAAAGAGCAAATTGCGAACGATGTGGTGACAGCCCGAAACTATTTTGGGCGTCACCCAAAGTAACTGGCGCTGTAGCAAGGCAACAGGCGAGTAACCTGCGGTGTGCTGCCAAGACCAGCAATATCGTTAAATGAGCGCTACGAACTGCTTGCTTCAGCGACAAAAGGTATAAACACCGGTTTAAGAACCGACATACGGAACCGAGAATCTGATGAGTGACTATAAATCTACCCTGAATTTGCCGGAAACGGGGTTCCCGATGCGTGGCGATCTGGCCAAACGCGAACCGGGTATGCTGCAGCGTTGGTATGATGACAATTTGTACGGCATCATCCGCGAAGCCAAAAAAGGGAAAAAAACCTTTATTCTGCACGATGGCCCTCCTTACGCGAACGGCAGTATTCATATTGGTCACTCAGTTAATAAGATTCTGAAAGACATTATTGTTAAGTCCAAAGGGCTGGCCGGATTTGATTCCCCTTATGTGCCAGGCTGGGACTGTCATGGGTTGCCGATTGAACACAAAGTTGAGCAAACGATCGGCAAGCCTGGCGAAAAGGTCAGTGCAGCAGAGTTTCGTGCGGCCTGTCGTGCCTACGCTGCTGAGCAGGTTGAAGGCCAGAAAAAAGATTTTATTCGCTTAGGCGTACTGGGCGACTGGGATCGTCCTTATTTGACGATGGATTTCAAGACTGAAGCCAACATCATCCGCGCACTGGGTAAAATCATTGGCAATGGCCATTTGCATAAAGGTGCGAAGCCAGTGCACTGGTGCCTGGATTGTCGCTCGGCGCTGGCCGAAGCAGAGGTGGAATATTACGATAAAACATCGCCTTCAATTGATGTGATGTTCAACGCGGTGGATAGTGCGGCAGTGCAGGCTAAATTTGGCGTCAGCGACGCAAGTGGCCCGGTTGCGCTGGTTATCTGGACCACCACGCCATGGACCATGCCGGCTAACCGCGCGATTTCATTGCACCCGGAATTTGAATATCAGCTGGTACAAATCGAAGGCAAGACGCTGATTCTGGCGAAAGATCTGGTTGAAAGCGTAATGAAGCGTGCCGGTATCGACAGCTGGACCGTGCTGGGTAGCACGACTGGCGCCGAACTGGAACTGATGCGCTTCACGCATCCCTTCCTTAGTTTTGATGTGCCCGTTGTGTTGGGCGAACACGTCACGCTGGAAGCAGGTACCGGTGCGGTACATACTGCGCCGGGCCACGGCCCTGATGACTATGTTATCGGTCAGAAATACGGACTGGAAACAGCGAATCCAGTTGGACCGGACGGCTGCTTTATTAAAGGCACCTGGCCTACGCTTGATGGTGTGCAGGTCTTTAAGGCTAATGACATTATTGTCGAACTATTGCGTGAGCAAGGTGCGCTGCTGCATGTTGAAAAAATGCTGCACAGTTATCCCAGCTGCTGGCGTCACAAAACACCGATTATCTTCCGCGCAACACCGCAGTGGTTTATCAGTATGGATCAGAAAGGATTGCGCGCGCAGTCACTGAAAGAGATCAAAGGTGTGCAGTGGATCCCGGATTGGGGCCAGGCACGCATTGAGTCCATGGTGGCGAATCGTCCTGACTGGTGTATCTCACGCCAGCGTACCTGGGGCGTGCCTATGGCGCTGTTCGTACACAAGGAGACTGAGCAACTGCATCCCGACACGCTTGAGCTGATGGAGAAAGTGGCGCAGCGTGTTGAAGCTGATGGAATTCAGGCATGGTGGGATCTGGATGCCAAAGCGCTGATGGGCGACGATGCTGACAACTATATTAAAGTTCCGGATACGCTGGATGTTTGGTTCGACTCTGGTTCAACCAGCTATTCGGTGGTGGATGCGCGTCCTGAGTTTGGAGGTCATGAGCCTGATATGTACCTGGAAGGTTCGGATCAGCATCGCGGCTGGTTTATGTCATCACTGATGATCTCAACCGCGATGAAAGGCAAAGCGCCTTATCGCCAGGTGCTAACACATGGCTTCACCGTGGATGGGCAAGGACGCAAAATGTCCAAGTCTATTGGTAACACCGTCAGCCCGCAGGATGTGATGAATAAACTGGGCGGTGACATCCTGCGTTTGTGGGTCGCTTCAACTGATTATACCGGTGAAATGGCGGTGTCAGATGAGATCCTGAAGCGTTCCGCTGATGCTTACCGTCGTATCCGTAACACCGCTCGTTTCCTGCTGGCGAACCTTAATGGTTTCAATCCGGAAACCGATATGGTCAAGCCAGAAGAGATGGTGGTGCTGGATCGTTGGGCGGTGGGACGTGCTCTGGCGGCGCAGAATGATATTGTGGCGTCCTATGCAAACTACGACTTCCATGAAGTCGTACAACGCCTGATGCAGTTCTGTTCGGTTGAGATGGGTTCCTTCTATCTGGATATCATTAAAGACCGCCAGTACACCGCGAAGGCTGATGGCGTGGCGCGTCGTAGCTGCCAGACTGCGCTCTATTTTATCGTTGAAGCGCTGGTGCGCTGGATGGCGCCCATCATGTCTTTCACTGCGGATGAGATCTGGGGTTATTTACCAGGAAAACGTGCGCAGTATGTGTTTACCGAGGAGTGGTTTGATGGCTTGTTCGGCCTGGCTGACAACGAATCGATGAATGATGCCTACTGGGCCGAGTTGCTGAAAGTACGTGGTGAGGTGAATAAAATCATTGAGCAGGCCCGTGCGGATAAACGCCTGGGGGGTTCACTGGAAGCGTCCGTCACCCTCTATGCCGATGCTGACCTTGCGGCGAAACTCAACGGTCTTGGAAACGAGTTGCGTTTTGTGCTGCTGACTTCCGGCGCGAAAGTGGCGGATTATGCTCAGGCGGGCGAGGATGCTCAGCAGAGCGACGTGCTGAAGGGGCTGAAAATCGCGCTGAATAACGCGGAAGGCGATAAATGTCCACGCTGCTGGCATTTCACTACCGACGTGGGCCACAACGCGCAGCACGCAGAAATTTGCGGTCGCTGTTTCACTAATGTAGCCGGTGACGGCGAAGAGCGTAAGTTTGCCTGATGCGTAAGCCATTATTATCAACTGGATTGCGCTGGCTGTGGCTGGTGCTGGTGCTGATCGTTATTGATTTTGGTAGCAAGCAATGGGTTATGAATAATTTCATGCTGCATCAGTCAATGTCGGTTATGCCGTCTTTAAATTTTTTCTATGCACATAACTATGGCGCGGCCTTTAGTTTTCTTGCCGATAAAGGCGGCTGGCAACGGTGGTTCTTTGCTGGTATCGCTATCGCTATTGCGGTGGCATTGCTGGTGATGATGTACCGTACCCCTGCCAGCCTGAAACTAAACAACATTGCCTATGCGCTAATTATTGGCGGCGCGCTGGGTAATCTGTTTGATCGTGCTTACCATGGCTTTGTGGTCGATTTTATCGATTTCTATATCGGCGACTGGCATTTTGCCACCTTCAATATTGCCGACTGTGGTATCACCATCGGCGCCGTACTGATTGTGCTGGAGAGTTTTTTATCGCCCTCCGGGAAACAGGAAAAACAGAAAGGGTAAGTCATGACTGATTCTGTACAACGTGATAGCGCGGTGCTGGTGCATTTCACGCTCAAACTCGATGATGGTTCAACCGCCGAGTCGACGCGTGCCAACGGTAAACCTGCACTATTCCGTCTTGGTGATGGCAGCCTGTCCGATGCGCTTGAACAGGCGCTGCTTGGGCTGAAGGTGGGTGATAAGCATGCCTTTTCGCTGTCGCCGGAGTCTGCATTTGGCCCGGCCAGTCCTGATATGATCCAGTATTTCTCCCGCCGTGATTTTATGCAGGCTGGTGAACCTGAGGTGGGTTCTATCATGTTGTTTAGCGGCATGGGCGGCAGTGAAATGCCGGGGGTGATCCGCGAAATTTCCGGTGATTCGATCACCGTTGATTTTAATCATCCATTGGCAGGACAGACCATTCTGTTTGACGTCGACGTGCTGGAAATCGATCCGGTACTGGAGGGAGCGCATGCAAATCCTGTTGGCTAATCCACGTGGCTTTTGCGCAGGTGTCGACCGCGCGATAAGCATTGTTGAGCGGGCGCTTGAGATGTATGGTGCGCCGATCTACGTTCGTCATGAAGTGGTGCATAATCGCTATGTAGTGAACAGTCTCCGCGATCGTGGTGCGATTTTTATTGAAGAGATCGCGGAAGTGCCGGATAACTCGATCCTGATCTTCTCTGCGCACGGCGTATCGCAAGCGGTGCGCGCGGAAGCGCGTTCGCGTAACCTGACGATGTTATTTGATGCGACCTGTCCGCTGGTCACAAAGGTCCATATGGAAGTGGCGCGCGCCAGCCGTAAAGGGACCGAAGCGATTTTGATCGGTCATGCCGGCCATCCGGAAGTTGAAGGGACCATGGGCCAGTACAGCAACCCACAAGGGGGAATGTATTTGGTGGAGTCACCGGAAGACGTGTATCAACTGCAGGTGAAAAATGAAGATAACCTGTGCTTTATGACCCAAACCACGCTGTCAGTGGATGATACATCAGAGATTATTGATGCATTGCGTGACCGCTTCCCGAAAATTATTGGGCCGCGCAAAGATGATATTTGTTACGCCACGACGAACCGCCAGGAGGCGGTGCGCAATCTGGCGAAAGATGCCGATGTGGTGCTGGTGGTAGGCTCAAAGAACTCATCAAATTCAAATCGTCTGGCAGAACTGGCACAGCGCGCGGGTAAGCTGGCGCGTCTGATCGATTCAGCTGAAGATATTCAGGAAGAGTGGATTAAAGGTGTCAACTGCGTGGGTGTCACCGCCGGTGCTTCGGCGCCCGATATTTTGGTTCAGGATGTGATAAAGCGTCTGCGTGAATTGGGTGGTGAAGCGGCGGTTGAATTAATGGGTCGCGAAGAGAATATCGTTTTTGAGGTGCCAAAAGAGCTACGCGTCGAGGTTCGTGAAGTCGAGTAGCGCACGCGGTTTCTAAGTATGCGAAGATGCCAGTCGATGCAAATCGTCTGGCATTTTTTATGGAGGAAACAATGAACAGGATCCCAATTATTCTCGATACCGATCCCGGCATCGACGATGCTATCGCTCTGGCCGCGGCACTTTTTTCCCCACAGTTGGATTTGAAGCTGATCACCACGGTTGCGGGAAATGTTTCAGTGGCAAAAACCACGCGAAATGCGCTGCAACTGATGCACTTCTGGCAAGCGGATATCCCGGTAGCGCAGGGCGCGGCGACGCCATTGCTACGTCGCCCGCGCGATGCCGCTAATGTTCATGGCGAGTCGGGAATGGAAGGTTACACGTTTGTCGAGCACGCGCGTACCACGCTGCCAGTGCCGGCGTTTCAGGCGATATATGACTGTTTATCTGCCAGCGCGGAGCCCGTCACGTTGGTGACCATCGGCCCACTTACCAATATCGCGCTGTTGCTAACGCAATACCCGGAATGCAAACCGAAAATTAAACGGCTGGTGATGATGGGGGGATCTGCCGGACGTGGCAATTTAACTCCCACTGCGGAGTTTAATATCGCCATCGATCCCGAGGCGGCGGCACGCGTATTTACCAGCGGGCTGGAAATTGTGATGTGTGGGCTGGACGTAACTAATCAGGCAATATTAAGCCCGGACTATTTGGCGCAACTATCGGGCTTAAATCAAACCGGCAGCATGCTGCACGCTATATTCAGCCATTATCGTAGCGGGAGTATGACCACAGGCTTGCGCATGCATGATTTGTGCGCCATTGCCTGGCTGATAAAGCCAACGTTATTTACCACGCAACGCTGTTTTGTCGCGGTAGAAACTCAGGGTGAATTCACTGCTGGTACCACCGTGGTGGATATTGATAATCACCTTGGGATGCCGGCTAATGCTGACGTTGCGCTGGACCTGGACGTATCCGGTTTTAGACAGTGGGTTGCGGAAGTATTACAGCATGCACCCTGAGTGGCAAAACATCGGCTGATATAGCGTTTACTGATAATGCCAGCGCGCTGGCATAAAATTCTTATTATCGGTTTTTAGTTGTGGCACAGCGGTTATCACGTCGCTAACCTGTTTTATTCGCCATACCCCTGGCTGCAGGTTTATGGGCTGTGCCTGCACGTGTCGTGATGTAAGTTCGCGGCACCTTACCACGTTGCCCGAATTTTTTGGGCATATATTTAGTACAGATTTAAGTCGGGAAAAAAAGATATGAATCAAATCCGCATTGCCATCGTTGGCGCGACCGGACGCATGGGACGGCAGTTAATTCAGGCTACGCAGCAGGCTGAAGGCGTATGTTTAGGCGCGGCGCTGGCGCGAAAAGGCGCGTCACTCATTGGCAGTGATGCAGGCGAGCTCGCGGGGATCGGCAGTATTGGCATTCGGATTAGCGATAACCTTGCGGAGGTCGTTGATGATTTTGATATCCTCATCGATTTTACCCGCCCTGAAGGTACGCTGGAATATTTGGCTTTTTGCCGTGAACACCACAAAGGCATGGTTATCGGTACCACGGGTTTTGATGAAGCAGGCAAAGCCGCGATTAAGCAGGCCGCACAGCAGATTGGGATTGTGTTTGCCGCCAATTTTAGCGTCGGGGTTAATCTGGTACTCAAGCTGTTGGAAAAAGCGGCAAAAGTGATGGGGGATTACGCGGATATTGAAATTATTGAAGCCCATCACCGGCATAAAGTTGATGCTCCATCAGGCACGGCACTGGCGATGGGGGAAGCGATCGCGGGCGCAATGAACTGGGAACTTAACGATCACGCGGTCTATGCGCGTGAAGGGCATACCGGCGAGAGGGAAGCGCAAACTATTGGGTTTTCAACTGTACGCGCGGGTGACATCGTTGGAGAACATACGGCGATGTTTGCTGATGTTGGCGAGCGGGTTGAGATTACTCATAAGGCTTCAAGTCGCATGACTTTTGCAAATGGTGCTGTAAAAGCTGCTTTGTGGGTTTCTGATAAAAAAAGCGGTATTTTTGATATGAAAGATGTGCTTTCTTTGAATGATTTGTGATTTTTTTTGTTTTTATCTTTATCGGGTTTAATTTTAATGTTTTGATATAAAAGGGTAATTTTTTCTTACCCTTTTGTTTTTGTTTAAATGATGGTTTTTTTATTGTTTTTGTATTTTGCTGTTATAAATTGCATTTTTATGTGTTTTTAATCGCCGCCAACATGTGTTTTTGACCATTTGGTCCATTTTTCTCTGCATTGCTCCTCTGTTTTTAATTGTTTACCGCAGGCAACCGATTTTATCGTCAGGAAAGTGATGTGTTTCAGGGCTAATACCCATTTTTTCTTCTCAGTCATCCGAAAAACAATGAAAAACTGTCTGTCAGGGTAGACAATTGCCAGGGCTATCATTAGAATGCGCGCAATTTGCCGAAAATCGACCCATCAGGCGGTTTTTGCATTGATTCAGCCATACTCTTTGAATTAATATGCAAATATTGTGACTGTTTATTCCCTGGAGGACGTTTTGATTAAGTCAGCGCTATTGGTTCTGGAAGACGGAACCCAATTCCACGGTCGGGCCATTGGGGCAGAAGGGTCGGCAGTGGGGGAAGTCGTTTTCAACACTTCAATGACCGGTTATCAAGAAATCCTTACAGACCCTTCCTATTCCCGCCAGATCGTCACTCTCACTTATCCTCATATCGGTAATGTCGGCACCAACGTGGCTGATGAAGAATCCTCTCAGGTTCATGCGCAGGGCCTCGTCATTCGCGACCTGCCGCTAATTGCCAGTAATTTTCGTAATGAGGAAGGGCTGTCAGACTATCTTAAGCGCCATAACATTGTGGCGATTGCCGATATCGATACCCGTAAACTCACCCGCCTGCTGCGGGAGAAAGGGGCGCAGAACGGTTGCATCATTGCGGGGGGGGCACCTGATGCTGAACTGGCATTGCAGAAAGCGAAAGCCTTTCCTGGCCTGAAGGGAATGGATCTGGCAAAAGAGGTCACGACCCGCGAAGCATACAGCTGGCAGCAGGGAAGTTGGACGCTGGATACCGGTTTACCGGAGCAGAAAAGTGAACAAGAACTGCCATTCCACGTTGTGGCGTATGATTATGGTGTGAAGCGTAATATTCTGCGCATGTTAGTCGACCGGGGCTGTCGCCTGACCGTTGTACCCGCGCAAACCTCGGCTGAAGATGTGTTGAAACTTAACCCGGATGGGGTTTTCTTGTCTAACGGTCCAGGTGATCCAGAGCCTTGCGATTATGCTATTACGGCGATTCAGACTTTGCTGGAAACGACCATCCCCGTCTTTGGTATCTGCCTTGGACATCAGTTGCTGGCACTGGCCAGTGGCGCGAAAACGGTGAAAATGAAGCTCGGCCACCATGGCGGTAACCATCCGGTAAAAGATCTGAACAGAGACTGTGTGATGATTACTGCACAGAACCACGGTTTTGCCGTCGATGATCGCGACCTGCCAGCCAATTTACGTGTGACGCACACCTCGCTGTTTGACCATACCGTCCAGGGAATCCACCGTACGGATAAAGCGGCATTTAGCTTCCAGGGACACCCTGAAGCGAGCCCGGGCCCGCATGATGCGGCTCCGCTGTTTGATCATTTTATTGAACTGATCGAAGCCCACCGTTCCATCGCAAAATAATCAGGAGATAAAAAGAGATGCCAAAACGTACTGACATAAAAAGTATCCTGATTCTTGGTGCTGGCCCGATCGTTATTGGTCAGGCCTGTGAGTTCGACTACTCTGGCGCGCAGGCGTGTAAGGCACTGCGTGAAGAGGGCTACCGCGTTATTCTGGTGAACTCGAACCCGGCGACAATCATGACCGACCCGGAGATGGCTGATGCGACCTACATCGAGCCGATTCACTGGGAAGTGGTACGCAAAATTATTGAAAAAGAGCGCCCGGACGCGGTATTGCCTACTATGGGCGGGCAAACGGCGCTGAACTGCGCGCTGGAGCTCGAGCGTCAGGGGGTGCTGGAAGAGTTCGGTGTAACCATGATCGGCGCAACTGCCGACGCGATTGATAAAGCGGAAGATCGCCGTCGTTTCGATGTCGCGATGAAAAGCATTGGGCTGGACACCGCCCGTTCCGGCATCGCACATACCATGGAAGAAGCGCTGAAGGTCGCGGAAGATGTCGGTTTCCCGTGCATCATTCGTCCTTCCTTTACTATGGGCGGTACCGGCGGCGGCATCGCTTATAATCGCGAAGAGTTTGAAGAGATTTGTGAGCGTGGACTCGATCTCTCCCCGACCAATGAGCTGTTGATTGATGAATCACTGATTGGCTGGAAAGAGTATGAGATGGAAGTGGTGCGTGATAAGAACGACAACTGTATCATCGTCTGTTCCATTGAAAACTTTGACGCAATGGGGATCCATACCGGTGACTCAATTACCGTTGCGCCAGCGCAAACGCTGACCGACAAAGAGTACCAAATCATGCGTAACGCCTCGCTGGCGGTACTGCGTGAAATCGGCGTGGAAACCGGCGGTTCTAACGTACAGTTTTCGGTCAACCCAAAAGATGGTCGTCTGATTGTTATCGAGATGAACCCACGCGTATCACGCTCCTCCGCGCTGGCATCGAAAGCCACTGGTTTCCCGATTGCCAAAGTGGCAGCAAAATTGGCCGTAGGCTTCACGCTAGACGAGTTGATGAACGATATCACGGGGGGCCGTACGCCTGCGTCGTTTGAGCCATCTATTGACTACGTTGTGACCAAGATCCCTCGCTTTAACTTTGAGAAGTTTGCCGGTGCGAACGACCGCCTGACGACACAAATGAAATCGGTTGGCGAAGTGATGGCGATTGGTCGTACGTTCCAGGAATCAATGCAGAAAGCCTTGCGCGGCCTGGAAGTCGGTGTGCACGGTTTTGATCCGAAAGTAGATTTGGATGATGCCGATGCATTGACCCGAATTCGCCGCGAACTGAAAGATGCCGGTTCCGATCGTATCTGGTATATCGCTGATGCCTTCCGTGCGGGCATGTCGGTTGATGGCGTGTTCAATCTGACCAATATTGATCGCTGGTTTCTGGTGCAAATTGAGGAACTGGTACGCCTCGAAGAGCAAGTGGCGCATGATGGGGTAAACGGACTGACCCATGATTTTCTGCGCACGTTGAAACGTAAAGGTTTTGCCGATGCGCGCCTGTCTGATTTGGCTGGCGTGTCAGAATCAGAGATCCGCAAGCTGCGTGAGCGCTACAACCTGCATCCGGTCTATAAACGCGTTGACACTTGTGCCGCGGAGTTCTCGACGGATACCGCTTATATGTACTCCACCTATGAGGAAGAGTGCGAAGCGAATCCTAATCAGGATCGCGAAAAAATCATGGTGCTCGGCGGCGGTCCAAACCGTATCGGTCAGGGCATTGAGTTCGATTATTGCTGTGTTCATGCTGCGCTGGCGCTGCGCGAAGATGGCTATGAAACCATCATGGTTAACTGTAACCCTGAAACGGTTTCTACCGACTACGATACTTCCGATCGCCTCTACTTTGAGCCGGTTACGCTGGAAGATGTGCTGGAAATTGTGCGTATCGAGAAGCCAAAAGGCGTGATTGTGCAATACGGTGGCCAGACGCCACTGAAGCTGGCGCGTGCGCTTGAAGCGGCCGGTGTACCGGTCATTGGCACCAGCCCGGATGCGATTGACCGTGCTGAAGATCGTGAGCGTTTCCAGCAGGCGGTAGAGCGTTTAGGCCTGAAACAACCGGCGAATGCTACCGTTACCGCGCTTGAACATGCGGTAGAGCGGGCCGTTGACATTGGTTATCCATTGGTGGTTCGTCCGTCTTATGTGCTGGGTGGCCGCGCTATGGAAATTGTCTACGATGAAATTGACCTGAAGCGTTACTTCCAGACGGCGGTGTCGGTATCCAACGATGCGCCAGTACTGCTGGATCGTTTCCTTGATGACGCGGTGGAAGTTGATGTTGACGCAATTTGCGACGGCGAACGCGTACTGATCGGCGGCATCATGGAGCACATTGAACAAGCTGGCGTGCACTCCGGGGATTCCGCCTGTTCACTTCCAGCCTATACGCTGAGCCGTGAAATTCAGGATGTGATGCGCGTTCAGGTCGAAAAACTGGCGTTTGAACTTGGGGTGCGCGGCCTGATGAACGTGCAGTTCGCAGTTAAAGATAACGAAGTTTATCTGATAGAAGTGAACCCACGTGCCGCGCGTACCGTCCCTTTTGTTTCCAAAGCGACCGGCGTGCCGCTGGCGAAGGTGGCAGCCCGCGTGATGGCAGGGAAAACGCTGGCTGAACAAGGCGTGACCGAAGAGGTGATCCCACCTTATTACTCGGTAAAAGAGGTGGTTCTGCCCTTTAACAAGTTCCAGGGCGTGGACCCGATTCTGGGTCCTGAAATGCGCTCAACCGGTGAAGTGATGGGCGTAGGACGTACCTTTGCTGAAGCCTTTGCTAAAGCAATGTTAGGCGCGCAGTCAAACATGAAGAAGAAAGGCCGTGCGCTGCTCTCCGTGCGTGAAGGCGACAAGAAACGTATTGTTGATCTTGCGGCGAAACTACAAAAATTCGGTTTCGAGCTGGATGCAACGCATGGTACGGCGGTGGTGCTGGGCGAAGCGGGTATCAATCCGCGTTTGGTGAACAAGGTGCATGAGGGACGTCCACATATTCAGGACCGTCTGAAGAACGGTGAGTATGCTTACATCGTGAACACCACGGCCGGACGTCAGGCGATTGAAGACTCCCGTGTGATCCGCCGTAGCGCTTTGCAATATAAAGTGCATTATGACACCACGTTAAACGGCGGTTTCGCGACCGCGATGGCGCTGAATGCGGATCCAACGGAACAGGTTATTTCAGTGCAGGAGATGCACGCACAGATCGGTAAATAGCGGACTTGCGCTTGTTGTTATCTCTGATGGCCTCCGTAAGGAGGCCATTTTTTTATCTTCAATATGGGGGAAGTGGTTCACCCCCTTACTCTTCATAACATTTTTATTAAACCCCGTTTACTTTAATGCGTGACCATGGCGCATAAATCACCCGACGTTGTCATCCAGAATAGTGAAAAAACAAAGCCATAAATTTTTGCCTCTGGCGCTCACACTATTCTGCTGTCCGATGTGCTGACAGCACGAGGAACCTGTCATGAATACACATCAACCCCCGCACATGAATATGTCTTACGTCTGGATTATTTGCCTGGTTGCTGCTTGTGGAGGGCTGCTGTTTGGCTATGACTGGGTCGTTATCGGTGGCGCTAAGCCGTTTTACGAAGCCTGGTTCCATATAACCGATCCCGCACAGTCCGGCTGGGCAATGAGCTCGGCGTTGGTTGGGTGCGTTATCGGCGCTCTGGCTTCGGGGCTGCTATCCGATCGTTATGGACGTAAATTTCCGCTGGTAATTGCCGCATTGACCTTTCTGGTATCGGCGGTAGGAACCGCGCTGGCGACCAGTTTTGAAGCCTTTGTCATCTACCGTATCGTGGGCGGACTGGGGATCGGCCTGGCGTCAGCGCTTTCTCCGGTTTATATCGCTGAGGTCAGTCCTGCCGCACAGCGTGGGCGTTTTGTTGCCATTAACCAGTTAACTATTGTGGTGGGTGTACTGGCGGCACAGTTAATTAATTTACTGATAGCCGATCCTGTCGCGCCGGGATCGACGCAAGCAGATCTACTGGCAACCTGGAATGGGCAGATGGCGTGGCGCTATATGTTTGGCGCCTGTGGCGTGCTGGCGGCGTTATTCCTGGTGCTGCTGTTTTGGGTACCGGAATCGCCGCGTTGGTTGATAAAAATGGGGCGTGTCAGTCAGGCGCATCAGGTGTTACAGCGGATTGGCGACGAAAACTACGCGCAACAGACGGTGACAGAAATTCAGCAAACGCTGAATCAGCATGAACAGAAGGTTCCGCTTTCGGCGCTACTGAAAAAGGATGTTCGGCCAATGCTGGTGCTGGGCATTGTGCTGGCGGTTTTTCAGCAGTGGTGCGGGATCAACGTGATTTTCAACTATGCACAAGAGATTTTTGCCTCTGCGGGTTTTGACATCAACGATACGCTGAAATCGATAGTGGCAACCGGGCTGATTAACCTGGTGTTTACGCTGTTGGCGTTGCCGCTGGTCGATCGTATTGGTCGCCGTCGATTGATGATCCTCGGGGCCGGTGGGCTAACGGTTATCTATCTGCTGATGGCCGGTGCTTATGCCTGGGGTCTGTTAGGACTGCCGGTACTGATTTTAGTGCTGGTGGCTATCGCTATTTATGCGCTGACGCTTGCTCCGGTGACGTGGGTCCTGTTGGCCGAAATTTTCCCTAATCGTGTGAGGGGAACGGCTATGGCTGTGGGCACTTTTGCTCTGTGGGTGGCCTGTTTTGTACTGACTTACACTTTCCCGCTACTTAACGCTGCGCTGGGCGCATCGGGTAGTTTCTTACTGTATGGTGTAATTTGTCTGGCTGGCCTGGTGTTTATTCTGCGTAAAGTACCGGAAACGCGAGGTACTACGCTGGAAGCATTAGAGAAACAACTGAGCCAGGCTGTAGAGCGTAATGGCACCGCCGCTGAGCAGCCGCGAACGATGTAAGTTATTTTTGTGGCTCAGGAGTCATACGATGGCGCTGTTTATGCTGGAAAACGATCGATTTTTGCTGGTGGTTTCAACGAATGGCGGCACTATTCTCAAGTATGTGCTGAAATATCAGGGCGATGAAGTACCTTTACTGCGCCCAACCCGTGTCAGCGAGGAGACAGCCTCCGGAGAATCAGGCTGTTTTCCGCTAATACCTTTTGGAAATCGAGTAAAAGAGAATCGCTTTTACGTTGACCAGCGCGAATATAAACTGGAGCCGAATACGTCTGGCGATCCTCATTACTTACACGGTGATGGCTGGCTTGGTGAGTGGCATCGCCTTTCACAGCAGCACGGTAGCTTGACGCTCGGCTTTCAGCGCGAGCAGGAAGCCTATCACTATCGTGCCGAACAGTGCTTTGAACTGAATGAACAAGGACTGACATTAACGCTGACCGTATGGCATCTGGGGGAAAATCCGATGCCGTATGGCTTGGGTTGGCATCCCTTCTTCCCGTTGACGGCAGAAACACGCATCCAGGCGAAAGCTGACAGCTACTGGCTGGAGGATGCTGGTTGGCTGGCCGGTAAACGCGCACCGCTGATACCATCGCTGGATTTTAATCAACCTGCAATCCTCCCCCGCCAGTGGATCAATAACGGTTTCCATGGCTGGGATGGGCATGCAAGACTGCAATGGCCGGAGCGAAAATTGCAGCTTCAGTTACTCACTCAGCCCCCTTGCCCGGTATTTTTCCTGTTTATGCCGGATAGTGCTTTTGATCGACACTATCAAGGGGATTTTTTCTGTCTGGAACCGATGAGCCATGCGGCGAATGCGCACAACATAGAGGGGAAGGGGGGATTACGGATGCTGGCACAGGGAGAACAGTTCAGCCAGCAATGTCGCCTGAACTGCATTGATATGGCGTAGATCGTGTTTTATCTGGTGTGTGTTATGACAACGCGACTTTGATTCCGAGAGCGATCAGTACGCCGCCAAGCAGCTTATCAATCAGCTTTTGCGCCCTGGACAAGCCGCGCCGAACCGGGCCACTTTGGATTAGAAACACCAGTGCTGGCCACCAGATCGCTGACAGACTGAGAATAATACCGGCATACCATAACTTTTCAGCAAAGCCTGAATCAGTATCTAATACTTGGGTAAAGACCGACAGGAAGAATAACGTTGCTTTAGGATTAAGCAGATTACACAGATAACCTTGCAGGAAGGCTTTTTTCCATGAGGTTTTTTCCTGCTGTACCTGACTTAAATCCATTTTGCTATTGCCACGTGACATAAGCGCCTGCAAACCGACATAAATCAAATAGGCAGCCCCCGCATATTTCAGCAACATAAATAGCCACGGTGTGGTGGTAATAACCACGGCGAGTCCGGCAACGCAGTACGCCATATGTGTGGTTACGCCGCAAATTACGCCCAATGATGTCATTAACGCCAAACCGCGGGTATAGCGAGCCGCGTTCTTAATGATCAGAAAAAAGTCCGGGCCAGGGGAGAGCATGCCGAGCGTTGCAATGGCTGCGACGAATAAACTGGTTTCTAACATAGTCATGCCGCTGCTTGGATGAGGGGGAAAACGGAAGTTTAGCATGTGGTGATAAGGCTTTCATAGTTTCGCCAGCGGTGGCGGCCGGATGAGTAATACCGAGCCACTGCGAGTGGGCAGAGGAGGTAGAGCCTTTATTGAGGGGCACGTTGGTGAATGCTACAAAGCTTTACTTAAATCTCTCGATATCACTATCGACGAAAGTTTCGCCGTTACGTATGATGGCGCCAATTTTATCTCTGTTGAGTTCACTATGATGATTAGTCTGATTGCGGCTTTAGCGGCCGACCGCGTAATTGGAATGGAAAATGCCATGCCGTGGGATCTGCCTGCAGACTTGGCCTGGTTTAAACGTACCACGTTAAATAAACCGGTAATTATGGGCCGCCTGACCTGGGAGTCTATTGGCCGTCCTCTACCGAATCGACTCAATATTGTTGTCAGCAGCCAGAAAAGTGATATCGAAGGCGTGATATGGGTTAGCTCTATTGAAGAGGCAATTGCGGCTGCAGGTGATGCGCAAGAGATTATGGTGATTGGTGGAGGGCGTATTTATGAGCAGTTGCTCAAACGTGCAGACCGCCTCTATTTGACTCATATTGATGCAGAAGTTGAAGGGGATACCCATTTCCCGGACTACGAGCCGGATGAGTGGGAGTCAACATTTAGCGAGTTTCATGACGCGGATGAAAAAAACTCTCATAGTTACTGCTTCGAAATTCTCGATCGCCGTTAACTTACCGGGCCAGCCTTGTGAGGCTGGCCGACTTATTTTTGTGCATGCTTTACCCGCTAAATGCGTATGACGTCAGACTTCAATTTCGCGCTCGCGATTCGAAGGCTGTACGAACAGAGAACGATCTTCCCAACGCAGCAGCGTTAGCGTTCCTCCCCAGCAGCACCCTGTATCCAGACCCATAATTCCCTCCGGTGTCCCCTGGCCTTCCAGAGAAGCCCAGTGTCCGAAAACTACGGTATAGTCGCGTGCAACGGGCCCTTCGATAGCGAACCAGGGTTTAAGCGGCGGCGGTGCCGATCCCGGAGCATCTTTGCAGATCATATCCAACTGCCCGTTTGGAAAACAATAGCGCATGCGGGTGAGAGCGTTGGTGCTAAAACGCAAGCGGGCTAAACCAGTGAGTTCGGGCGTCCAGTTATTGGGCATATCGCCATACATTGCGTCCAGAAACAGCGGGTAGCTGTCACTGGATAAAACGGCTTCGACTTCACGCGCGCACATTTTTGCCGTGGCGATATCCCACTGTGGCGTAATACCTGCATGTGCCATCACCAGTTTCTTATCTTCATCAACCTGAAGCAGTGGCTGACGGCGCAACCAGTTTATCAGCTCGTCAGCATCGGGTGCTTCCAGCAACGGCGTAATGCGATCTTTAGGTTTATTGCGGCTGATACCCGCGTAAACGGCTAAAAGATGCAGATCATGATTGCCCAGTACCAATCGTACGGAGTTTCCCAGCGAACGGACGTAGCGTAATACGTCTAACGATCCCGGGCCGCGAGCAACCAGATCGCCCGTTAGCCACAGGGTATCCTGTGTTGGATCGAATGCTACCTGTGCCAGAAGTGACTGTAATTCATCAAAACAGCCGTGGATGTCGCCAATTAAATAGGTGCTCATAAAATATGTATTTGATCCCCGAAGCTATTTTATTCGTCACGCCGCTCGCTGCCCCCCTGTTTGCCTGAGAAAATCACCACATAAGGGCGATACAGGCACAGTGGGAGTCTCATTCAAGGAACGGAACCCACGATGGTGGGTGAGGCGTGGACCGGCCTGTAAGATGGGTTAATGGATATGGGTTTGTATGGCCAGCCGAAACACCGGGATATCAACGTGGAAGGTTTTCCCCTGCCGATCAATCATCACGTAGTGGCCCTGCATGGTGCCCATCGGTGTTTCAAGAATGGCACCACTGGTGTACTGGAACTCGCTGCCCGGCTCAATGTGCGGCTGTTCGCCGATCACGCCTTCACCCTGAACTTCGGTTTCGCGACCATTGCCGTTGGTAATCAGCCAATAGCGGCCCAGAAGCTGCACAGGATTGCGCCCTAAATTGCGGATAGTGATGGTATAAGCAAAAACGTAGCGTTCGTCGTCCGGAGCGGATTGTGACTCAACATAGGCGCTCTGTACCTGTATGCAGATTCGGGGCGATTCAATCATGCGTTTAGTTCTCCTGCGGCTCGGGATGCGCAGTTAACCAGTTTGCTAACTGGCAATATTGTGCGACGGTGATATTTTCCGCGCGCAGCGTGTTGTCGATGCCCAACTCATTCAATACTTCCAGTGAAAAGAGATGGCCTAAACTGTTACGCAGTGTTTTCCTGCGCTTGCCGAAAGCTTCGGTGGTGATGCGGCTTAACGCTCGGATATCATTAACCGGATACGGCATCGTTACATGCGGGACTAATCTGACAACGGCCGAATCCACTTTTGGCGCCGGCGTGAAAGATTCGGGTGGCACTTCCAGCACCGGAATGATTTTACAAAAATACTGCGCCATCACGCTTAAACGACCATAAGCTTTACTGCCCGGGCCAGCAACAAGACGATTGACCACCTCTTTTTGCAGCATAAAGTGCATATCTTTAATCGAACCAGTATAGCTGAAAAGGTGGAACATTAACGGCGTAGAGATATTGTAAGGCAAATTACCGAATACGCGTAAAGGTTGTCCTTTCTGCTCTGCCAGTTCGGCAAAGTTAAAGGTCATCGCATCCTGCTGAAATATCGTCAGTTTAGGACCGAGAAACGGATGAGTTTGCAAACGTGCCGCAAGATCGCGGTCAAGTTCAATGACGGTCATGGCATCAATACGATCGCCTACCGGTTCAGTCAGGGCACCGAGGCCGGGACCGATTTCTACCATTGCCTCACCGGGCTGGGGGTGGATGGCGGAAACGATGCTATCAATGATGTACTGGTCGTTGAGGAAGTTCTGTCCAAAACGTTTGCGGGCAAAATGGCCCTGGTGGACGCGATTATTCATTACTGCTCTTGATCATGGTGATGGCGAGATTAAGCGCCGTGATAAAGCTTCCCGCATCGGCTGTGTTCTGGCCCGCGAGTTCAAGCGCGGTACCATGATCGACAGACGTACGGATAAATGGCAGACCGAGGGTGATATTCACCGCACGACCAAAGCCTTGATATTTTAGCACCGGTAGCCCCTGATCGTGATACATCGCTAACACGGCATCCGCTTCCTGCAGATACTTAGGCTGGAACAGCGTATCGGCTGGCAGAGGTCCGGTGAGTTGAATACCCTGCTGACGCAAGGTATTCAACGCGGGAATGATGGTATCGATCTCTTCGCGGCCCATATGGCCGCCTTCGCCCGCGTGTGGGTTGAGCCCACAGACAAAAATATGGGGTTGGGCGATGCCAAATTTTGTTTGGAGATCCTGATGCAAAATACCGATCACCTCATGCAGACTTTTCTGCGTGATGGCATCAGAAACCGCTTTTAACGGCAAATGTGTGGTGGCCAGCGCAACGCGTAGCGTTTCCGTTGCCAGCATCATCACTACACGATCGCATGCGGCGCGTTCGGCAAAAAATTCCGTATGCCCGCTGAAAGGGATGCCGGCATCATTGATCACGCCTTTATGCACCGGCCCGGTGATTAATGCGGAAAATTCACCCTTCAAGCAACCATCACAGGCGCGCGCCAGCGTTTCCAGCACATAGTGCCCGTTCGGTACGCAGAGTTCCCCTGCGGTGACGGGATGGCGGAGTTCAACAGGTAAAACGGTAAGCGTACCGGCCTGCTGTGGCTGAGCAGCCGTGGCTGGCTGGTATTCACGTAATACCAACGGTAATCCCAGTTGGTTGGCGCGTTGCTGCAGTAAATCGGGCGCTGCGCACACTACCAGCTCCACCGGCCAGGCTTGCTGGGCCAGTTGCACGACCAGATCGGGTCCAATCCCGGCGGGTTCGCCGGGAGTGATAACCACACGTGTATTACTGAGCATTAGCGTCAAGGATTTTAACGTAAGCGGCGGCACGCTGTTCCTGCATCCAGGTTTGCGCTTCTTCCGCGAATTTACGGTTAAATAGCAGACGATAGGCACGTTCTTTCTGTGCCGCATCGGTCTTATCAACCTGGCGAGTATCGAGTAACTGAATCAGATGCCAGCCGAAAGAGGAGTGGATCGGCACACTGAGTTGCCCCTTATTCAGTTTTAGCAGCGCATCACGGAAGGCGGGATCGAAAACTTCAGGCGAGGTCCAGCCAAGGTCGCCTCCCTGATTCGCCGAACCTGGATCGTCTGAAAATTGTTTTGCTGCTTCAGCAAAGTTGGTTTTACCACTCTGAATATCCGCAGCGATTTGTTCCAGTCTCTGACGGGCTTGGTTATCCGTCATAATCGGTGAGGGTTTCAGCAGGATATGGCGTGCGTGAACTTCCGTTACAGAGATATTCTGGCTCTCACCACGCAGATCGTTTACTTTCAGAATATGAAAACCAACGCCTGAGCGGATTGGGCCTACGATATCGCCTTTCTTAGAGGTACTGAGGGCCTGAGCAAACAGCGTGGGTAACTCTTCAATTTTTCCCCAGCCCATGTTGCCGCCGTTCAGCGCCTGTGAATCGGCAGAGTAAGTCACGGCAAGCTTACCAAAATCAGCACCGCCTCTGATTTCCCCGACCAACTGCTTCGCCAGATTTTCCTGATCGTCAACCTGCTGTTGCGTCGGGTTTTCCGGCAGCGGCAGCAAGATATGACTCAGATTGAGTTCAGTACCCTGGTTGTTTTGTGATGAAACTTGCTGTGCCAGCGTGTCGACTTCCTGTGGCAGAATAGTCACGCGGCGACGAACTTCGTTGTTACGTACTTCCGCAATCTGCATCTCTTTGCGGATTTGTTCGCGGTAAGTGCTGTAATTTACACCGTCATAGGCGAGACGGCTGCGCATTTGATCCATTGATATGCGGTTCTGGGCGGCAATGTTAGCAATAGCCTGGTCGAGCTGCTGATCGGTGATCTGCACGCCCATTTGTTTGCCCATCTGTAGCAAAATATTATCCATGATCAGACGTTCTACGATCTGATGGCGTAACGTCCTGTCTTCAGGTAACTGCTGTCCGGCCTGCTGCGCTTGCGCTTTAACCGACTGCATCATGCCATTGACATCACTTTCTAAAACCACACCGTTGTTTACCACGGCGGCAACTTTATCAACAACTTGTGGTGCTGCGATTGAGGTGTTGGCAACCAAAGCCACACCAATAACCAGCATTCTCCAGTTCTTCATACTTTTTCCATTCTTCTTTCCGCACTGCGGGTTTGCATGTCAGACATTACAACATCAGAAAGCGCGCTGGTAAGGCAAAATACCCTGGCGCAGCATTTGGCCGGTTCCTAAGCCGTAATTAGAGCTCAGGCCACGCAACTCAATGTTGAATGAGATTTGATTGTCATATTTGCTGTCATCGTTTTCCCAGCCGTTGATTTTACGTTCGTAGCCGACACGAATCGCATAGCAGCACGAACTGTACTGCACGCCAAGCAATTGCTCAGCGGGCCTGCGTGATTTGGTGCCGTAGTAATAAGCCCCCACCACTGACCAGGCATCGGCGATTGGCCAACTTGCCGTCATGCCAACCTGTGAAATGCCATCTTTAAAGATGGGGTTGGTTGCGACATCATTGCGCTGTAATGCAGTAGAGACGTATTCCGGGCTGTCGTAGCGATAGCTCAACTGCACCATGCGGTCAGCGTCACGACGATATTCCAGCACCGCGTTGCCCTGTGATACGTTATTTAAACGCGTATCATACTGGATGCCACCGCGTGTGCTCCAACGATCGCTAATCTTCCAGTAAGTATCACCCGCCCAAACCAGACTGCCGGTATCATCTTCGTCGCTGGTTTGATTCAAACCGGTACGAGACGGGGTAAACGAGTAAATTTGACCCGCGGAAACGTTAAAACGTTCAACCAAATCGTTGTCATAAATACGCGTTGTTAAACCGCTTGCTACTTGATTAGCGGAAGCAATACGGTCCAGACCGCTGTAGGTACGATCGCGGAACAGGCCGGTATAGTCGCTTTGCAGTAGCGTGGAGTCATAAGATTGAATATTACTCTGGTCACGGAACGGCAAATAGAGATACTGCACGCGTGGTTCAAGCGTTTGCGTATATCCCTGTGCCCATTTCATATCACGATCGAACACCATCTTGCCGTCAACTTTAAACTGCGGCATCACGCGGTTTACTGATTCATCAAGCTGGTTCTCTGGATTACGGGAGTTGAAAAACTCCACATCATCCTGCTGATAGTGAGTCGCCAGCAGCTTAGCTTCAGTATTAATGCTGCCCCAGTCGTTTGACATTGGCAGGTTAACGGTGGGTTCTAAATGTAGACGCGTGGCTTCCGGGAAACGCGAATCGACGTTGGTGAATTTTACCGCCTGTGCAAAGACATGGGTATCAAACGGACCAATGTCATTCTGGTAGTAATTAAGATCCAGCTGTGGCTGCGCACGATACACGTTTCTCACATTAAAGACCTGGAAGTCCTTACTGGAAAGGGTTGCGTTCCAGTTTTCTTCGGCATAACCGATACTGAATTTTTGCGTCAGATAGCCATCGGTAGACGAATAATAGGGTGAGTCTAAGTCGTTAAAATAGAACGGATCGCTGACTTTCGAATAGTCGGCGTTAAAGCGCCAGTTTTTATCGAAGACGCCGGAATGACGCCAGAATAAGAACCAGCGGTTTGAATCTTTATCTTCCGGATGATCTTTGTCGTACTGTTTATCGGACGGCATATAATCGAACTCGACCAGACCTGTACCGGCCACCGTCAGATAACGGAATTCGTTCTGCCACTGTACGCCGCGCTTACTCATATAATGCGGCGTTAATGTCGCATCAAAGTTTGGCGCGATGTTCCAGTAATAGGGCAGCATGAACTCAAAGCCATTATTGCTGCCATATTTTGCATTGGGGAGCAGAAAACCGGACCGGCGTTTATCCCCAATAGGTAGTTGCAGATAAGGGCTGTAGAACACCGGTACTGAGCCGATTTTGAAACGGGCATTCCAAATCTCAGCTACTTGCTCTTCCCGATCCTGAATCACCTCTGAGCCGACTACGCTCCAGCTATTATTGCCGGGCAAGCATGAGGTAAAGGTCCCATTCTCCAGAATGGTATAACGATTTTGTCCGCGCAGTTTCATCTGATCGGCCACGCCACGTCCCTGGCGCCCAACCATTTGGTAGTCGCCATTCCAGACGTTAGTGTCTTTGGTGTTCAGATTAGACCAGGCCTTCGGGCCTTTCAGGATGACCTGATTGTCGTCGTAGTGCACATTACCCAAGGCGTCTACAGTACGTGTAGGCTCCGTTTTACCGGGCAGCATCTTCTGATGAAGTTGAACTTCATCAGAGCGCAGGCGACTGTTCCCTTGCTGGACATCGACATTTCCGGTGAATACCGCGTTATCAGGATAATTACCTTTCGCGTTATCAGCGTTAATCGTTACCGGCAACTGGTCAGTACTTCCCTCAACCAGAGGACGATTGTAGCTTGGTACGCCAAGCATGCATTGCGACATCAAATCGTCGGCAAGGCCGTACTGGCTGTAAAGCGCTGAACCAATCAGGGTGGCCAGCAAAGTAGGTAGTCGTTTTTTCATACGCGGTATCGAAAATTCCGTGATAACTGGCATCATGCCGACAAACGGTCAGAGACTAACTTACTCAATTGAGTTGCGCTAGTGTTAATCCTGTACTCCCCATACTTCAGATTGCCTGCGTCATGGCGGTATTCATTATTTCGGCCAGAGAGTTTAGTTTATGCTCCCGGGACGTTATTCGTGTACGGCCAGCCTGCAATTCTGAGTTATGTAGAGTACCCTGTGTCCGCGTTGCCGTTAGGCTCTGAGATAAATGACAGGTATGATAATGCAATTTGCAGCCTTCAGCATGGCGAATTGAGGAGTATATGCGCTATTGGGGAAAAGTACTCGGCCTTGTGCTGGGTTTAATGTCTGGCGCAGGTTTTTGGGGCCTGGCCATTGGATTACTTATTGGTCATCTGGTCGATAAAGTCCGTAGCGTACAGGGGCAGGGGTATTTTGCCAATCAGCAAGTGCGGCAAACGCTGTTTTTTCGCACAACTTTTCAGGTGATGGGCCATTTGACGAAGTCAAAAGGGCGCGTAACCGATGCTGATATTCAAATGGCGTCTCGGCTCATGGACCGTATGCAACTGCATGGCGAGGCGCGAACCGCTGCTCAGCAGGCATTTCGTGAAGGGAAGCAGGGCGAATATCCTTTGCGTAATAAATTACGTGAGCTGCGTAGTGCATGTTTTGGCCGTTTTGATCTGATTAGGATGTTTCTGGAAATTCAGATACAAGCGGCTTTTGCCGATGGCTCGTTACACCCGAATGAACGTCAGGTGCTGTATGTTATTGCCGAAGAATTAGGTATTTCACGCAGCCAGTTCGATCAGTTCTTGCGCATGATGGAAGGCGGACAGCAATTTGGCGGTGGTTATTCGTCCGGTGGTGGCCACTCGCAGGGTGGCTATCAACATACACAGCGAGGCCCTACGCTGGAAGATGCCTGCAGCGTGTTGGGCGTAAAAAGTAGCGATGATGGGGTCACGATTAAGCGAGCCTATCGTAAGTTGATGAGCGAGCATCATCCTGACAAGCTTGTCGCGAAAGGGTTACCGCCGGAGATGATGGAAATGGCCAAGCAAAAAGCGCAGGAAATTCAGGCTGCGTATGACTTGATCAAGCGCGAGAAAAACTTTAAATAGTGAGCGACGCGGAGGGGGCTTCCCACGGGCAGCGCCTTCCGCGTTGAAATTTGTTCCGGTTGATTACGCTGCCCTGCAGCCAATGCGGATTAGCGGTTCCTTGAGTTGAAAATCTGGAAGCGAATTAAGCTCTCTTTGATGAAATTCACGTCCCGGGGGGAGATAACGCCTGGTGTGGAGAACGGTGTCCCCTTTTCTAAGGTATCTGAACGCATAATATCGTTGCCGCTTTGCAATTTTTTTTCCAGCGCGCTCATGCATAAACCTGCCGTGATCGGCTCTTTTTCTTTAACTTGCTCGGCAATAAATTGCAGACATGAGACGTTATCAAGCGGAACAAAAAGTTTATCGATGATTTGCCGCTGTGCCTGTATCGGCAGTCCTTCAAGCGTATCATCATCGATTTGATTCAGGCAGTTAAGGCGAACCACTGGCATTCCGCCCATTCGCTCACTGAGTGCTAACAGGCGCCTAACCCCCTCTTTCTGTGTTGCGGGTGATATAGACGACAGGTCGTGAATGGCCATCCTCGCACCAAATTCCAGAATGTAAGCTCGGGTATGGGGTGATACGCCATGCATGCCGCTCTCGACAAAAGCTCCCACCAGTTCTTCAGCAATACGCTTATCTCCTGCGGGAAGAATGTTGCCGAATTTATCTAGCCCTTTGAGTCCCATCCACGAAAGTTGATAGGTGACCGAGGCCAGCTTACTCATTAGAAAATTTCCACCCGGCTGCTGAGGCGCCACTGCCTGGCGCATTTCATCACCGCTGTTTTTATCTTCCGTTGCGGGTATACCGTTCTGCTGTCGCAATTGCATTGCCTGCCGCATGGCATTGACGCTTTTTCCATCACCTGCCGTGACGATACCGCGCTGATGTGAGGCCACTTCTGCCATTTTTTGCGCCAGACTCAGCGGCTTATCGCCCGGTGTTTCAGGGAATAGCCCCGAATCATCCAGTAATTTTTCCATCTCCATTTTTGCGTCCGGACAGCTAAAGGTACTGAAATCATTTTCCAGCAAGCGTGAGGCCATATACAGGCGTTCACAGAGCTCTGTTTTACTCTCCATACCAAAAGCGATACGCATGAACTCACCGGGATTACTCGTCTCTCCTAATATTACTTTTATCATTGAGGTGTCGGTAAAACCAAAGCTGCTGCGTTCACGCAGGATTTGAGAATGTAATAATTCACGTTTACTAAATTCAAAACCCTTAATTGAGTTTTTGTCGCTACTCTGTGGATTAAGAATAAAGTTGCTCTCATTTTCATCTGGCATGCTAATGCCGATAAACGGCAGGCCGGGTTCCCATCGTTTTGTGTCTACATGACCATCTTTACCGATGAACAGCGTGTCTTTTACAAATTGGGCGTTTTCTGCCGCACGTTCCAGCATCGCAAACTCGTGTTCATCTGCACCCAGCATATGCACCATCAGCTGCGATTCCGGGTTGTCTATCCAGTTGAGATTAGTTTCAGTATTCCTAAGCCAGGACTGGCCGCTTGTCATGAGCGGCGAGGATTTCCCGATGAGGGTAATGGAGCCTGACATTGGCTTTGCCGTGCCTAGGCTGGCATATTTTTGGTAGCTTTTGCACAGCATAATATTCAACTGACCGCTGCCAATTTCTTCGGCCAACGCTTGTGTTACTCGCTGAATGTCGTGGCGTTTTTCAATCGTATTGTCGAGAATTAATGTAAGTGGAGGGGACTGTGGTACCCGATCCGCCAGCATCTTTTTCGTACTGGCAATAACGTGTATCACACCCTCAGTGCTGTTATCTCCGTCTTCCGGCATGGAGCTATTCAGCGTGGTGTAAAGGGTGTTTTTATCGACGGGGGTTCCGTCCGGTTTCTCGTCCAACAGGTGCTCGACTTCGAAATATATCGGTGTTTCAATCTGGTCGCTGTCCGCGCCCTTCAGAGAGGGACGGGATATTGATTTGCCATTCCCCATTTTCTGGGCTAAATCGAGAGCAAGGCTGATTGCGTGCATACCCGAAGAGAATAAAAATGACTCAGTGATCCCGTTTTTGCTCAGTAGCATCTGGCAGCTTTTATCTATACGCCTGGATAACTGTTGTTGTGTCGAGGCTTTAAAATCACTGATGCCATATGGGGTGCAGCTACTTAACAGAACATGCATTTCCTCAGACACAATGCGGTAACAGTCAGAAACGGCCAAACCGTCATGGACCACCGCCGTCATGGCTTCCGATGCAGCTAACAGTGATTTCAGCGAATTCTGCATCACCGCGGGACTAAACGGCAACGGGATGTGTTTTCCGGTGTTTTGGCCGGGTAGCGGATAACAACAGGACAGTCGCCAATCGATTTTAGATAACATCGTTTCCAGCAGGTCCGCTGTTGTTTTTGTCAGAGGCTGGGCACTGTGCCCATCTGGTAAATGACGAAGTTGTTCAATCGTTTGTTGAAAACGTGGGTCCTGCAGGGCTAACCGGGTTTCACTAATCAGATGCGGAGGGTAATGCTTTATCACTTGTTGGAAGGGGACACTTGATTGCGCCGCGCGAAACGGCGAGGGCCTGGCACCTAATAATTGAATGAACTCTTCAGATTTCCGGGCCAAACGAGCGCCAGTGATGGCACTGGGGGCCGGCAAGCGTACGGCATAGATCCCCGGGGATAAAGGCAGGACATGTTTTTTTAAGTGTTCGGCGATACTCCCCTTTTCCAGTAAGTGCTGTGGCATTAACGATAATAGCCGCGGCGCATTATGTGTGCTGTTGATAAAAACTATCGTCTCATGTGTTTTAGGGGGCCCGACCCGATTCAGGTAGAGCTGATTGCACTGAGCCTCAAAAGCCTCTGACAGTTCGCTACGATGGTATGTAACGTTCATCTTGTTGTTTATATGCAGTTTATCGGAGTAATCTGGTTGATTGAACTCATCCAGATCATCGATATCTTTCAGATTATTGATATCCTCCTGGGCCATTATTAAACCATACTGTGCCGCTACCGATTCACCACCGGGCAGACTTTGCAACTGCTGGCGGCGCAGTTCGCCAAATTCCCCCAGACCGACCTTTTCTCTGCCAATCGTACGTTGATGAAGCCACCTTTTTCTTAAAAATTGATCGATATCCTGCCTGAATTCCTGATCGGGTGCGACCGGGCCTCTTTCTGCGGCGTCGGCACGTAGACGTTTAAATCGTAACTGGAGCGCATCGTTTCCGGAGACAGAATTGCTTCGTTTGCGTTTGCCCGAGGCATCGCTGTTTTCAGGTGATGACATCTCCACCGGAGACATGGATAAGGCGCGGTTTGTCGTTACTTTCATTATTTTCATTGTAGAAACAGGGCAGGTAAGCAGACTTTAGTGGTGATTATCTTCCTCCGGTTCCTTTGGGCAACGTTATCTTTCAGCGCAGGGTTGAAAAACCAATGTCGGGACCACCAGACGTTATCGCGCAGGTAGTGGTTCCGCCGAGGGGGTAAATGGGGGGCGGAGTAGGGAAAGTCCGAAGGTTATCCCCTGCGTAAAGTTTGCAGGGGATAACGATTGCCTGGGTGAAAAATCAGAACTTCGCGCTAATACCGACGTTATAGTTAGTCTGGTTGCCGTTGCTCAGGCCGCCAGTTTGCGATACGGCGGCGAAGGTAGACACGGAATCAGAAATCGGCAGGCTGGCACCCACGGCGAAATCGACCCAGTTAGTATCCTGAGTTTCACCCTCGCGGCTGAAGGTCAGAGGTGTTGATTTTAAGCCACCATTGGCACTGTACCTGTCATCACCAAACTGATGGCGATAATTGACCTGCGCCCATGGGGTAACGCTGCCGACGTGAGCATCGACTCGCCAGCCCACGCTTCCTACTTGTGAGTGGGCTGTTTGATCGCCGAAACGCATCGCGGTAATGCCTGTCCCTTTTTCGCTATAGCCATCAACCTGGCTGTAATCCAGGGCATATTGCAACATAGGACCGGTGGTGAGCCATTGAGTCACCGCGAAATCATAACCGGCGGTCAACCGCCCGCCCAACAATGCGCCATTGGTGTCACCCTTTTCGGTCCGGACTTGTTTTCCGAGCGTGATGGTGCGCTGGATATCGGAGAAGTCCGCCGTCAGATAGTGGAAATCGCCATCAAGCCATGCCTGGCCAACACGCAGCTGACTGAACAGCATTGCCTGGAATCCGCTGGTGTTATAACGATAATTGCTGTCCGGACGCTGTTTATCCAGCGAGCCAGCGATAAGTCCACCTACCAGCAGATTATCGGTTAACTGATAATCGACACCGACCGACAGGTTATTGTTGTTTTCGTGCCCGCCACCGGATTCGCTACGACTACTAACGTGCTGATATCCACCGCTGTAGCCACCGAAAACGCCCACTGTCCCTACTGGGTTATCGATTTGACGCAGTTGTTGGTAACGGCTATCCAGCGTTGAACGCGTGCCGCGAACCATCGACTGTATACCCTGGTTCAGATGGGTTACCTGCACCGGTGCGCTGATGATTGACTCAATATACTGTGCGATAATCGCGTGGACTATGGGTCCGGGATGGAAATGGTCGGAGAAAAGATAGTCCCCTGCATGGTTGAATCCCGGTGTGGATGTTGAGCACTCAGACGCGGGTACACCAGGAGGGCAAGCCATACCTGCGGTGTTGGTCAAGCCAAAGGCATAGGGATTTGCCTGCAGTTCGTGGAAAAGACCATTAATGTCCGCCACGGCGATGTTACCACCGTGCTGCGCAAGCGTATGGCTTTGCACGGCATTGTAGTAGTCGGTCAGCGAGGAAATTTGCTTCACCGTCGCATCATAAGCGGCGATTAATTTGGCCGCGATAGCCTGCTGGGTTTGCGGATCGTTGCTGAGAGAGGAGGCTGCAGCCAGAAGCGCACGATGTATAGCCTGCTGACGGCTAGCAAGATCCGGGGTCTGCGCGGCGTTCAGAGATGCATAAGCCGCTTTGATTGCGGATGTTGCTGCCGCTCCCAGCCCTGCAGTAAGTACTGACTCCATCACAAAAGGGGTCGCGCTGATATCTGGTGCATTTGGTGCAACAACCAGCCCTGCGCCGGCATCCAGCAGCATACCGATCTGTGCGCCCGCACTGGCTGCGCTGTTAGCAACAATCGCTTGGGCCTTGGTCGGTTGGCTCGCGGCCGCGGCCAGATCGTTACCGCCGATCCAATGGATATAAAGGCCTTTGCTATCGGCTCTGCCGCCGTTCCTGCGGAGATATTCCTTCACCTGATCCTGCGTATTATCGGCAGGATTGAGTGTTGGCTCTGCTGTCGCATTACCTGCAGAATAATTGTTGCCGCCTGTACGGGAAGGGCTCAGGTGCAGTCCGAAATGTTCCGCAAGATGTTCGTCATAAAGTTTGTTCTGATTGCTATTCCAGATCCAGTGTCCGTTATTACCCGTATCGCTGAGGCTATCACCAAATACGGCCAGTGAATCGAATGCAAATGCCGGTGAACCGATCCCTGCTAATACTGCAAGAGCGCTTAGTTTAAATAATGTCTGTCCGCATGCCATAAATGTCTTCCTGTTATATACCCACCCTACGCAGGACGCATCAATCCAGACCGCCTTAACTGACCCGTACTGCTTGACTCTTTTAACGGCCCATCGCGATGTTATGAGCCTGAGGTTTGCTGTACGGGCCCGCGCTTGCAGCCTTGATACAACCCGGGAGATTTAGGGCATAGTGATTTGTTATTTTTTTTTAAACATTAGGTTTTAAAAGGCTTTAAGCCTTATCCGCTGTATTCAAAACGGCGGCCCAAGGAAGATACGCATATTTATCGAGGAGGTCCATATCGCTCGGCGTGAAATACAACAGGTCATATCTGTTATAAAAAAAGAAAGGGAGCATCGGCGCGTGACCTTATTATTTTCAGGTGTATTGCCGATGCTTTTGGCTGACTAAATTCAGAAGTCAGCAGGTTGCCGAAACGTCATTGCCGTGCCGTACTTCGGATGCGTGATGGTCAGACTTTCTGCGTGGAGTTGCAGTCGTGTTGCCCGGGATCGTGCTTCAGCGTGCGCATAAAAGTTATCGCCAAGAATAGGATGCCCCAGTGCCAACATATGCACGCGTAGCTGATGTGAGCGCCCGGTAATCGGTTTTAGCTGGACTCGCGCGCTGTTATCTTCCGCGTACTCCAGCACCTGATAGTCGGTTTGTGCATTTTTTCCGGTTTCAAAACAGACTTTCTGCCTGGGCCGGTTCGGCCAGTCGCAAATCAGCGGGAGATCAACCACGCCTTTTTCTGGCTGTGGATGTCCCCATACGCGTGCGACATAGCTTTTCTGTGGCTCACGCTCACGGAACTGGCGCTTGAGTTCACGTTCCGCCGCTTTAGTGAGGGCCACGACGAGAATGCCGCTGGTAGCCATATCCAGTCGATGCACCGATTCTGCAGCGGGAAAATCGCGCTGAATCCGCGTCATCACGCTGTCTTTGTGCTCCTCAAGACGGCCCGGGACGGACAATAACCCGCTGGGTTTATTGACCACCATAATATGCTCATCCTGGTAAAGAACGTGCAGCCAGGGTTCCAGGGGCGGATTATAAGGTTCCATTGTCATCATCCGTAGGGGCGAGTGACTCGCCCCATATTGAAAGTTACTGATGAGTGACCACAATCAAACGTAGTGCATCAAGTCGCCAGCCTGCATCGTTCAGACTGGCCAGCACCTGTTCACGATTGCTTTCAAGCGCGTCAATTTCATCCTGACGAATATTCGGATTCACGGCTTTTAGCGCTTCCAGTCGCGAGAGTTCGGCACTCAGTTTTTCATCCGCGTCCTGGCGAGCCTTATCAATCAACAAGCGTGCTTCTGTAGCGGCCTGGTCTTCCGAAAGCTTCAGGATCGCATGTACGTCCTGTTGCACCGCATTAACCAACTTGCTGCCGTTGTGTCGATTTACCGCATTGAGCTGGCGGTTAAAACTCTCAAATTCCACTTTCCCTGCCAAATTGGTCCCTTTGCTGTCAACCAGCATACGGATGGGCGTTGGCGGAAGGAAACGCGTCAGCTGCAAGTGTTTTGGTGCCTGTGCTTCTACCACATAGATCAGTTCCAGTAGCAGTGTCCCAACCGGTAAGGCTTTATTCTTCAGAAGAGACAGGGCACAGCTGCCGGTGTCGCCGGAGAGGATCAGATCCAAGCCGTTACGAATGATCGGATGCTCCCAGGTAACATACTGCGCATCTTCTCGCGCAAGTGCTTGTGCACGATCGAATGTGATGGTGCAGCCATCTTCCGGTAGGCCAGGGAAATCGGGAACCAACATATGATCCGACGGCGTCAGTACGATCATATTATCGCTGCGATCTTCCTGATTAATGCCGACAATGTCGAACAGGTTCAGCGCAAAATTAACCAGCTCGATGTCATTATCCTGCTCGCCGATGCGTTCTGCCAGCGCCAACGCGTGCTCGCCACCGTTGGAGTTAAGCTCCAACAGGCGATCGCGTCCTTGTTCCAGCTGCGCCTTGATATCGTCATGTTGCTGACGACAGTCGGCAATAAACGCGTCCAGACCCTGAGGATTTTCAGGCGCGGCCAGAAAGTCAATCAGTGGTTGATAAACCCGATCGTAAATCGCTCGGCCGGTAGGGCAGGTGTGTTCGAAGGCATCAAGCCCTTCGTGGTACCAGCGGACGAGCACGGACTGCGCGGTTTTCTCCAGGTAGGGCACCATAATCTGAATTTCATGCGCCTGACCAATACGATCCAGGCGACCGATTCGCTGCTCCAGCAGGTCCGGATTGAACGGCAGATCGAACATGACCATACGGCTGGCGAACTGGAAGTTGCGTCCTTCAGAACCGATTTCTGAGCACAGCAGCACCTGAGCTCCCCCCTCTTCGGTAGCAAAGTAGGCTGCCGCACGGTCACGCTCAATAATTGATAAACCTTCATGGAATACGGCGGCACGAATACCTTCACGCTCGCGCAGGACCTGTTCCAGCTGCAGTGCGGTTTCAGCTTTGGCGCAGATCACCAGCACTTTTTCATCACGGTTGCTGGTTAGATAGCCCATCAACCATTCAACGCGAGGATCAAAATTCCACCAGGTGCCGCTGTCGCCTTCGAATTCCTGATAAATTTGCTCCGGATAGAGCATGTCACGAGCGCGCTCATCTGCTGATTTTCGTGCCCCCATAATGCCGGAGACTTTAATCGCGGTCTGATATTGTGTTGGCAACGGCAGGCGGATTTGATGCAGCTCGCGCTTAGGGAAGCCCTTAACGCCGTTACGCGTATTGCGGAACAGTACACGGCTGGTGCCGTGGCGATCCATCAGAGTGCTTATCAGTTCCTGGCGCGCGGCCTGCTTGCCTTCATGATTACTGTTCGCGACCTGCAACAAGGGCTCGATATCCTGCTCACCAACCAGGTCGTTAAGCAGGTTCATCTCTTCACTTGAAATCTGCTTATCTGCCAGCAGCATCGCGACAGCATCGGCGACCGGACGATAATTTTGTTGCTCTTCCACAAATTGTGCGAAGTCGTGGAAGCGATCGGGATCGAGCAGGCGCAGGCGGGCAAAGTGGCTCTCCATACCGAGCTGCTCCGGCGTTGCGGTCAGCAGCAACACGCCGGGAATATTTTCAACAAGTTGTTCAATGACCTGATATTCGCGACTGGGTTCACCTTCGCTCCACGCCAGGTGATGCGCCTCATCAACCACCAGCAGATCCCAGTCAGCATCGGCCATCTTTTCCAGACGCTGTTTATTGCGGCGCACGAAATCCAGCGAGCAAATGACTAACTGTTCGGTATCGAACGGATTATCGCTGTCGTGTTGTGCTTCGGCATAGCGATCGTCATCAAACAGCGCGAAACGCAAATTAAAGCGGCGAAGCATCTCGACCAGCCACTGATGCTGCAGGGTTTCAGGTACCACGATCAATACACGATCGGCCCGGCCCGCTAGCAGTTGCTGATGAATGATCATCCCCGCTTCAATGGTTTTACCTAAACCGACTTCATCAGCCAGCAGTACGCGTGGTGCGTGACGTCGACCGACATCGTGGGCGATATGCAATTGGTGGGGAATCAGGTTAGTGCGCATGCCACGCAGACCGCTTATGGCCAGACGATATTGCTCACTATGATATTTACGTGCGCGAAAGCGCAGTGCAAAGCGATCCATGCGATCGAGCTGCCCGGCAAACAGGCGGTCCTGAGGCTTACTGAACACCAGTTTACTGTCCAGCATTACCTCGCGTAGCGTTACGCTGCTCTCTTCTGTATCGAGGCGTTTGCCGAGATAGGTCATCAGACCGTTTTCATCGATCGCTTCTTCAACCTCCATTTTCCAACCTTCATGGCTGGTGATGGTATCGCCCGGGTTAAATATTACGCGAGTAATAGGAGAATCATTTCGGGCATAGAGACGGTTTTCACCGGTAGCAGGAAAAAGTACCGTCACCATACGTGCATCGACTGCAACAATAGTTCCCAATCCCAGTTCGCTTTCCGTATCGCTTATCCAGCGTTGACCAAGTGTAAAAGGCATAGATAGTTGGCTCGATTCTCTTAATATCCTTTGCACTGATACCGTCGCGGTGAGGAAAGTGCCGAATCAACGATGCTCATCGCTATTCTTGCACTCTCTTTGTGCGCGTCAGCCCAGTACGTAGGCTATATATATGTTTGGAAGAACTCGCCCTCAGGCAATAGCATTGCGGCCAGGCAGGCTGGCTGGCAAGAGGTTCAGTGGTGGAGTTCAGGAAGAGCGTTATGGTACTGGAAGGTAACGCTTTCGTCACCTGTCAAAACAGCCCCAACTGACCTGTTATTAATGTAGCAAAGTCATCCTGCATAAAGGGCAGTATGCCATCGGCTACTGGCTGGAGCTGTCGAATCAAATAATGATCATAGTCCAGTGGTGTACTCCGTGCTTCCAGCGGTTCGGGGCCGGAAGTCGCCATCACATAGCGTATTGTTCCCCGATTTTGGTACTGCAGAGGGCGGCCCAGCTTTTTGTTTTGCTCGTCAGCCAGGCGCGCCGCCCGTACGTGGGGGGGAACATTGCGCTCATACTCTTTCAGGGGGCGCCGCAGCCGCTTCTTGTAGACTAAGCGATCGTCCAGTTCCCCCTCAAGTAACTGGCGTACCGTTTCGCGGATGAACGCCTGATAGGGCTGCTGTTTAAAGATACGCCAGTAGAGTGCCTGTTGAAACTCCTGAGCCAGCGGGGTCCAGTCGGTACGTACGGTTTCAAGGCCTTTAAATACCATACGTTCATTGCCTGCCTCACGAATCAATCCCGCGTAGCGTTTTTTACTGCCCTGTTCCGCACCGCGAATGGTGGGCATCAGAAAGCGGCAAAAATGGGTTTCAAATTCCAGCTCGAGCGCACTTTCCAGACCAAATTGTTGCAGATGTTCACGCCACCAGTGATTAACCTGCCTCACTAAATGCTGACCGATTTCCGCAGCGTGTTCTTCATCGTGTGCCGACTTGAGCCAAACGAAAGTGGAATCCGTATCGCCATAAATGACATCATAACCTTCTGCTTCAATGAGTTGCCTGGTCTGTTGCATAATTTCATGCCCGCGCAGAGTAATGGATGACGCGAGGCGAGGATCGAAAAAGCGACAGGCGCTGGTGCCCAGTACGCCATAAAACGCGTTCATAATAATTTTCAGTGCCTGGGAGAGGGGTTTGTTGCCCTGTTTTTTTGCCAGCTCCCGTCCTTGCCAAATTTGGTTAACAATTTCCGGCAGGCAGTGTTGAGTCCGGGAAAAGCGGGCGCCACGAAAACCCGCTATCGAATTGTTATCCTGCGGATGCGCCAGGCCTTCAATCAGCCCCACGGGGTCGATTAAAAAGGTACGAATAATCGAGGGGTAGAGGCTTTTATAATCCAGCACCAGTACTGAATCATACAGACCCGGCCGGGAGTCCATAACATAACCACCGGGGCTGGCTTGCGGTGCAACGTCACCGAGGTTGGGAGCGACAAAGCCAGCTCGGTGCATGCGCGGAAGATAAAGATGGCTGAATGCGGCGACCGAACCGCCGTGACGATCGACCGGCAGGCCATTGACCGTTGCACGTTCCAGCAAAAAGGGCATCAGTTGAGTGTGTTGGAAAATACGCGTGACCAGCTCGCAGTCTTTGAGGTTATAACGTGCCAGTGCCGGTTTATCATGGGCAAAGCGCTGATTGATCTCTTCCATGCGTTGCCACGGATTCTCACTGTCTTTGCCTTCGCCCAGCAGCGCACGTGAAACGGCTTCAAGGCTAAAGGAAGAGAAGTTCCAGAATGCCGATTTCAGTGCATCAATACCATCAATCACCAGACGTCCTGCCATCTGGGCAAAAAATACGCCAGGTTTAAACCCGTGCTCCCGCCACTCCATCGGCTCCCCGTCCCGGCCTAAACGGAGGGGAACACCATAGCGTTCAGCATGGTTTTGCAGAACCCGCAGATCAAACTGCACCACATTCCAGCCAATGATTACATCGGGGTCGTGCTGTTGAAACCAGTTATTCAGCTTTTCCAGCAGCTGTGGGCGGCTGGCAACATACTCCAGTGTAAAATCGAGCTGGCTGGCATCACCATTTTCCGGGCCCAGCATATAAACCTGGCGCTGACCACACCCTTCCAACCCAATGCAGTAGAGTTCACCGTGCTGCGTGGTTTCAATATCCAGTGAGACCCATTTTAAGGGGGGCCGATAGTCCGGATTAGGCTTGAGGCGAGCGTTGATCAGGCTATTGCCGTTAGGTTCGCCGTCGAACCACACCGGTGCGGTAATAAAGCGCTCCATCAAGAAGCGATCGGGGGGGCGAATATCGGCCTCGTAAACGGGGATGCCGTTATCTTGCAGTATTTTTTCCAGCCGCTGTAACTGGCGATATTGGCGGCAGTACAATCCGGTAACGGGACGCTGGCGAAAATCTTTTAGCGTGAGAGGCGTCAAGCGATAGTGACGTTCATTTTCCAGAAGTCGCTGTGCCATGTGCTGGTATTCCGCGGGAAAAAACGCGACGGACTCCTGAAACGGTAGCACCAGCCGCAGGGGGCCCTGATCCGTTGCCAGCCATAGCACCACTTCTGTCCCGCCGGGAGTATCCCGCCAGTGACGGGTCAGCAAAAAGCCTGCGCCTGAGTTATTCACGTATCAACCTTCGTTTTTTAGCTGACATAATAATAACATGTTTATTTATACAGTTCCTTTCTGTTGTTTTTTTGGAAGAAGGATTGAAAAAGTAAAAACTGCGTTAATCAACCTTCCAACAGATGAAACAGCGCTTGACGCTCCAGCAGCAGGTCAGGACAATCCCCTCTTTCCGATTACCTGGATAGAATATTATGGAAGCCTGGCTGGAACATTTGATAACGCAGTCGCTGGCCTGGTCGCTGGTCGCAGTCATGATGGTGGCTTTCCTTGAGTCGCTGGCACTGGTGGGATTATTGCTGCCGGGCACGGTGCTTATGGCTACCCTTGGTGCGCTGATTGGCAGCGGGAAGATGGGGCTTTATCCGGCCTGGGGAGCAGGTATTATCGGCTGTTTTTTAGGCGACTGGATATCTTATTATATTGGCTGGCAGTTTAAAGGACCGCTCCACCGCTGGTCTTTCCTGAAAAAACATCAAGCGATGCTGGACAAAACGGAGCATGCGCTGCATCAGCACAGCATGTTTACCATCCTGGTCGGACGATTTATTGGGCCAACGCGGCCATTAATTCCGATGGTTGCCGGTATGCTTGAACTGCCGGTAAGAAAGTTTATTCCACCGAATATCATTGGCTGCCTGCTGTGGCCACCGCTCTATTTCTTGCCCGGGATTTTAGCCGGTGTAGCGATAGATGTGCCTAAAGATGCGCAAAGCGGCTTGTTTAAATGGTTATTGTTGGCGGTGGCGTTGCTGGTTTGGTCAGGCGTCTGGCTTTGCTGGCGCTGGTGGCGCGCAGGTAAGCAGAGCGACTGGGCGACACCATATTTGCCCGGTGAGCGGCTACGTTGGCTGGCGCCGCTAGGCTTTATCCTTGCTGCCGCCAGCTTCATTGCGATTCAGTTTCATCCGATGATGCCGCTATTTCGCCATTTACTGTGGCAGGTATTTGTTGGCCGCTAAGCCGGTCTGACGGGGCGTGAGCCCCGCTTAGATTACGTTAATTCCAAGGATTTCCGCTTCTCTTACCTTACCGGCCATTAACAGATCGGTGGGGCCGTCCCAGTAAATGCGTCCGTCAACCACCAGTACGCTACGTTCGGCGATCTGCTGTGCGTCCTCAATGCTGTGGGAAACCATCAGCAAGGTGATTTGGCGTTCACGGCAGACGTCATTCACCAATGCCAGCATTTCTTTACGTAGCGCCGGATCAAGGGCCGAGAAAGGTTCATCCAGTAGCAAGATAGGTTGCTGACGTATCAGACAGCGGGCTAATGCTGCGCGTTGGCGTTGCCCCCCCGACAGCTCTGCGGGCAGCCGTTGCAGATGCTCATTCAACCCAACCCGGCGGGCGATATCGGTAATAGTGTGTTGCTGTACATGGCTCAGTTTCAGGCCCGGATTGACGCCGAGCCCGATATTTTGCGCCACCGTGAGATGCGGAAACAGATTATGCTCCTGAAACAGCATCGAGACAGGGCGCTTTGCCGGTGGGCTTTGCGTATGGTCGTGGTCATTGAGCCACATACTACCGCTGTTAGCCTCCAGAAAACCGGCAATCAGACTCAGTAGTGTACTTTTCCCGGCTCCGCTGGGCCCCAGGATCGCAACTCGTTCTCCTGCCTGCACTTCCAGTGAGAAACGCATTGGTAAGTGTTGATATAACCAGGTGACATTATTCAGTTTTAGCATGGCGTCCCGGTATTTTCTCAATAAGCGTAAACAGTAAAAAACAGAGGGTCAGCAGCAGCAATGCGGTGACTGCTCCCTGCTGGCTACGGTAAGAGCCAATTTGTTGATACAGGTAATAGGGCAATGTACGGAAATTGTCATTACCAAACAGCGCAACCACGCCGAAATCACCGATCGACAGGACACAGGCAAAGGCTAACGCTTGTGCCAGAGGACGTTTGAGCGCTTTAAATTCAATGAGTTTTAGACGATTCCAGCCATGAATATCCAGTGAAATACACAGTCGGTTATAGCGCTCCGCAATATCCCGCATCGGGTTTTCCAGCACCTTCATCGCATAGGGAATGGCCATCAACGCGTTGGTAAAAACCACAAGACCATCAGCGGAGCTGGGCAGGCCAATCGTGTTGTTAAGTAACAGGAAAAAGCCTGTTGCCAGCACAATACCGGGCATCGCCAGGATCAGCATCCCGCTCAGCTCAATGGCTTGACCGGCGAGTGCGTGCTGCCGCAGACGCAGTTCACGACTGCTCCAGAGCAACATTACTGTGAGCGTGACGCACAGCACGCCTGCGCCTGCGGCGATGCGCAGAGAGGTGGCGGTTGCTTGCCACAGTGCAGGCTGGATTAATACGCGGCTCATCCCCTGATGAAGACCGTCAATCATAACGGCCAGTAGCGGCGGTAGCAGTAACAGTAACGCCAGCAGAATTAGCAAAAAATCGAGACATCGCGCCTGCAGACTGTCTTCCTGATTGCGCCAACGGGTTAACGTAGCAGTTCCGACGGGAATGGCTTTACTTAAACGCTGGCTTAGCATTACCAGCCCAAGGCAACAAAGCATCTGAATCAATGCTAACAGGGCGGCGCGGCCAGGATCGTAATCAAAGCTGAGTGCCTGAAAGATAGCCAGTTCAATCGTGGTGGCTTTCGGCCCGCCGCCGAGCGACAGCACCGTGGCAAAACTGGCGAAGCAGAGCATAAAAATCAACGCGGCCGCAGGCAGAATTTGGCGTCGGAGCCAGGGCCACTCTACCAGTCGGAAGTGGTGCCAACCACGAACCCCTAGCTGGGCGGCTAGCTGGCGTTGTTCTCCGGGTATCTGTTCCAGCGCCTGTAACAGTAAACGCGTTGCTAGCGGTAAATTGAAGAAAACATGCGCCAGCAGGATCCCCTGCAATCCATAGGGTGAAAAGCGGTATTCGATGCCGATAAACGCACATAGCTGCGCCAGCCAGCCCTCGCGTCCATAAACGGTCAAAATCCCGAATACCGCCACCAGCACCGGTAATACCAGCGTCATGGCGCACAGACGCAGTAATGCCCGGCGGCCGGTGAAGCGCCGACGGAAGAGTGCCCGTGCGAGAGGAACAGCAGGCACCACCGCCAGCAGCGCAGAAAGTAGCGCCTGCCAGAATGAGAAGGCCAGCACATGACGGAGATAATCGTCATGCCAGAGCCCGCGCCAGTCAGTAGCGGGTGCGTTTAGCCACAGTGCGAGAAAAGCCAGCAGTGCGACGGCAATCAGCAGCGCGGCGCTCAGGCTGCCGGGTAGTAGCCAGCCGGCAATTACTGGCTGACGGCGCGTTGCCATGTACTTATCCACTGCGCGCGTTTATTGGCAACCTCTTCAGGGCTAAATTCCAGTGCTGTTTTTGGGACACTGAGATGTTCAAAACCTTGCGGTAAATCGCTTTTTATCACTGGATACATCCAGTTACCGGTAGGGATTGTCTGCTGAAACGGCTTGCTCACAATAAATTGCATAAAACGCTGGGCCAGTTCAGGTTGTTTGCTGCTTGCCAACTGTGCGGCAACTTCCACCTGCAGGTAATGGCCCTCAGCAAAATCTGCGGCGGTATATTGGTCTTTTTTCTCTTCAATAATGTGATAGGCCGGAGAGGTGGTGTAACTCAGCACCAGATCGCCTTCGCCTTTCAGAAACAGGCCATAGGCTTCGCTCCAGCCTTTCGTGACGGTGACGGTTTTTTTCGCCAGTTTTTGCCACGCCTGTGGCGTATCGTCGCCATAGATTTTTTGCATCCACAGTAATAGGCCGAGTCCCGGGGTACTGGTGCGGGGATCTTCGTAAATCACCTTCCAGTTCTGTGGGCTTTCAACCAACTCTTTTAAGCTTCGGGGCGGGGTTTTCAGCTTGTTTTTATCATACACAAAAGCGAAATAGCCATAATCGTAGGGAACGAAGGTTTTATTGGTCCAGCCACCCGGCAGCGCAAGATTACGTGTATCGACCTGGCTTTCCGCAAACAGGCCGGTTTTTCCCGCTGCCTGCACAAGATTATTATCCAGGCCCAGCACGACGTCCGCTTTGCTGTTTTTTCCCTCCATCCGTAGTCTGTTCAGCAGTGATACGCCATCTTCCAGCGCGACGTATTTCAATTGACACTGACACTCGGCTTCGAACGATTTTTTAATCGCCGGACCCGGGCCCCAATCGGCAGAGAATGAATCATAGGTGTAAACGGTTAAGGTTGGCGCGGCGGCGAACACCGGCGAGGCCAGAAACCAGAGAAAGGGCAGGACTTTTTTTAACACTTTGCGCTCCTGAAGAGAGTCATAGTTGAGTCGCAAAGGATCTGAGTGGATTTCTCAAATCCCTACGCCGGTAGTGAGCCGGATCAGGTTCGACGGGTTTTATCTCAGCGGAAAACTTGCTGCGCAGGCGTTGATCCTGTGTCAGGCAGGACTCGCACTCCTCACATACTTTTGTATGCTGCGGGTGCTGCGTGCTGGCTGACTTCGGCTGAACACTTGCTCGCGGCGTTTTAAATTGGCTGCGCAGGCGTTGATCCTGTGTCAGGCAGTACTCGCGATCTTCACATTAACAAGGTTTTCCGCACCCCGTTGAGAACGCACCATTCTAGTGGCTTCCGCCCGGTAACGAAAGCGTCATGTCTCGGGGGGGGCAAACCAGGCGGATTTAAAATCAAACCAACCCAGCGTGTTCATTCGTACCCCACGCATGCTGCGTTGTCCCTCCAGCAGCAGCCAGTGGTGAAAAAGCGGATGCAGGCTGTAGCTGTTTACCAGTCGACGGCTCCAGTCTGCGAGTGATAGCGTCTGTTCACGCCAGCGTTGTGCATCCTGCTCCCAGGGAATATCGATGCAATGATGCAGAAGCGGTATTTCATACAGCAGAGCAAACAGCGAGAATTCAACCGGCCAACTGAAGTTTGCACTGCCAAGCCAGATATCGCTCTCGGCATCGCCCTGGTACCAGCATTCATAATCAACCTGCTGTGTGAGGAGTTTCACGCCATTTGTCGCCAGGATCGGCGCTAGCGCGTTGGCGATCTCCTGGTTTTCGATATGATCGCTGTACCAGGTTATTGTCAGACTCTCCAGCCCCGCAGGTTTTTCTACCGACGCCATATCACGGCGATGGTGCCAGCGTGGCAGTAATCCATAAGCCGGAAACCAATAGCGTTGATAGCCGGTACCGGAATGACTGAGCAGTGCAATTGGGTTAAAAACGCTGCATACCCAACGGCGAATTTCTTCCGTTCGCCCTTTTTCGGAACGTTGATCGAACAGCAAGAAATAACACCCCTCTTCAAGGCGGCTCTCCTCCGATTTTTCATCCTGGCGACTCCCCTGAAGTTTGACTCCTGAATAGACCAGCTCTTCAGAAATTTCAGGTAATACCCAAATAGCGACTTCATCAATTAACGCACGAAAACCAAAATAGTCGTCAAATGCCTGAATTTTTAACTGTGACTTCTGGTTCTGTACTACTGAATAGGGGCCGGTGCCGATGGGCTGACGCGCAAAGTTGGGTAATGTGGGCCATTCCTTAGGCAAAATCATGGCGCTAATACTTCCTAATAGCCATGGAAGCCAGCGATCGGGTTGGTTGAGATGGATATCCAACGTCCAGGGCGCTGGAGAGAGAAGACGATCGATATGGCTAAAAAGCGGTTGAGCAGTCAGGCGCCGTAATGAGGTGATAACATCTTCGGGTTCCAGCTCCCGCCCATGATGAAAATGAATCGCCGGACGGAGAAAAAAACGCCAATGGGTAGGTGTAATATTTTGCCAGTGGTGGGCAATATCGGGTTCGATTTCCCCATTTTCCTCATTTATACGCGTAAGGCTGCTGAAAATCTGACGAGCAATATGTGTTTCCGAGCGTCGAAGAGGGGACCCCGGCAGCAAATTGAGCAACGGACGATAGTAAAGGACGCGCAGAATGTGTTTACCCTGACGGAAACTACGTCCAAGATGTGAGGTAAGCATTTGACGTACTTGATTTTTATCACCAACCAGTTGAACCAGTTGTTCAATGCGATCCTGTTCCAGGAGTTCTTCCGCTCGCTGTTGTTGCAACGCCAGACCGGTATAGTGAAAACTGAGCGTTGAGCGTTTTCCCCGTCCCACCTCGGCCTGCCAGTGCAGCCAACCTTCTTTCTGCATGGCATTCAGCAGGTTACGCATATGACGCCGCGAGCAACTGAGTTGCACAGCTAAATCGCTTAACGTGGTCTCCTGTGGCTGACCGTTACAGCTTTGCCACAGGCGAATAAACTGCTGTTGCAAGCGAGGAGAAGACATAAAAGGGGAACTCCATGCTGAAAGTCATCAGTTTTTAATTCCCTATATTATGACCATAATGTTCCAAGATGAAAGGGCGGGAGGCATTCAATTTGAATGGCGCTCTGACATTGAGGTTTCCCACGTAACCGTAAGCAACGCTGCGGGTTATTTGCGAAATCAACTTCTGAGTATGGTGCTTTTCACCAGCCAGCGACCTCAACGTCTGCTGGCTTTTTTCTTTTCACTGTGGTTTCTTCTACGTTTCTTATTTGTCATTGACCTCCTTACCCCTGTTTATTGTCCAGTGAAGGATTACGGTATGAAATCGCTTCTCACGCGTCGTCACCTGATTAATCCGGTCTATATGGCATTTATGGCCGTCTCTTTTATGGTCGGCGTGGCGGGTGCGCTTCAGGCGCCCACGCTGAGCCTGTTTTTGACTCGGGAGGTCGAGGCGCGTCCACTTTGGGTGGGGGTTTTCTACACAATGAATGCGGTGGCGGGGATTGTGGTAAGTCTGTTACTCGCCAGGCGTTCGGATAATCGTGGCGATCGCCGCATGCTCATCCTGTTTTGCTGCCTGATGGCGCTGTTTAACGCGTTACTTTTTGCGTTTAACCGTCATTATTTGACGCTTATTACGCTGGGGGTACTGTTTTCGGCGTTGGCCAGTGTGGTGATGCCACAGATTTTTGCACTGGCGCGTGAATACGCGGATAGCTCTGCACGTGAGGTGGTCATGTTTAGTTCAATCATGCGCGCGCAGCTCTCGCTGGCGTGGGTGATTGGGCCGCCGCTGGCGTTTACATTGGCGCTCAATTATGGCTTTACCACCATGTTTATCGTGGCGGCAGTGCTGTTTGTTATCTGTCTGGCGTTAGTTTGGTTTGCCTTACCCTCAGTACCAAGAAAAACGCAATCACCAGACGTATTGCTCACGCAAATCAGCGCCTGGAGGGACAAGGACGTCCGTATGCTATTTATCGCGTCAATGACGATGTGGACCTGCAATACCATGTACATCATTGATATGCCACTGTATATCAGCAGCGTGTTGGGTCTGCCGGATCGGCTGGCTGGGCTCTTGATGGGGACTGCCGCCGGGCTGGAAATTCCGGCAATGCTGCTGGCAGGGCACTACGTCAAACGCGTGGGTAAACGCAAAATGATGCTGTTTGCCATCGGGGCAGGCGTGCTCTTCTATCTCGGGCTAGTGCTGTTTCATACCCGTACCATGCTGATGCTGATACAAATTTTCAATGCAATCTTTATCGGGATCATTGCAGGTATTGGCATGCTTTACTTTCAGGATCTGATGCCCGGCAGGCCCGGTGCCGCAACCACCTTGTTTACGAACAGTATTTCAACCGGGGTGATCATGGCAGGTGTGCTGCAAGGCACGTTAGCCGAAACATTTGGTCATCACGCAGTGTACTGGCTGGCATTACTGTTGGCGTTGGTTTCATTGGGGTTAACGTTGCGCGTACGGGATGTCTGAATTAGCCTGCGCCCTCATTGCCACAGCCGTGTTAGCGGCCTTCGCGCCCCCGAATCACTGACTGATGTCAGCTCATCGGGACGCGCTCAGTTGCTGCCTCGCTGTGACAGCGATGGCTTTGGCTAATTGCTGAGGTTCTCACTGCCACAGCCGTGTTAGCGGCCTTCGCGCCCCCGAATCACTGACTGATGTCAGCTCATCGGGACGCGCTCAGTTGCTGCCTCGCTGTGACAGCGATGGCTTTGGCTAATTGCTGAGGTTCTCACTGCCACAGCCGTGTTAGCGGCCTTCGCGCCCCCGAATCACTGACTGATGTCAGCTCATCGGGACGCGCTCAGTTGCTGCCTCGCTGTGACAGCGATGGCTTTGGCTAATTGCTGAGGTTCTCACTGCCACAGCCGTGTTAGCGGCCTTCGCGCCCCCGAATCACTGACTGATGTCAGCTCATCGGGACGCGCTCAGTTGCTGCCTCGCTGTGACAGCGATGGCTTTGGCTAATTGCTGAGGTTCTCACTGCCACAGCCGTGTTAGCGGCCTTCGCGCCCCCGAATCACTGACTGATGTCAGCTCATCGGGACGCGCTCAGTTGCTGCCTCGCTGTGACAGCGATGGCTTTGGCTAATTGCTGAGGTTCTCACTGCCACAGCCTTGTTAGCGGCCTTCGCGCCCCCGAATCACTGACTGATGTCAGCTCATCGGGACGCGCTCAGATCACTAAAGGCGAATAGCGGGGGCCCCTTGCAGGCAGGGGCTCTGAGTGGCTTAGTGCAGAAACGCGGGTTGTTTTTGTTCGTACTCACCAATGGCAGCATCGTGCTGCAGCGTGAGGCCGATACTGTCCAGCCCGTTAATCATGCAGTGGCGACGGAAGCTGTCGATCTCGAACGCGTAGGTTTTGTCCCCGGCGGTCACGATCTGTTTTTCCAGGTCCACGGTGAATTGCACACCAGGATCGGCCTTCACCAGTGCAAACATCTCGTCAACCTGCTCTTCAGTTAATTTCACCGGCAACAGTTGGTTATTGAATGAGTTACCGTAAAAGATATCCGCAAAGCTTGGGGCAATCACCGCATGGAATCCGAAATCGGTCAGTGCCCAGGGCGCGTGTTCACGTGATGAGCCACAGCCAAAATTTTCACGAGCCAGCAGGATGCTGGCACCCTTAAATTCTGGTTTGTTGAGTACAAAATCTGGGTTGGGCTGCTGACCGGCATCATCCAGAAAGCGCCAGTCATTAAACAGATGCTGACCAAACCCGGTGCGCGTCACTTTTTGCAGAAACTGTTTCGGGATAATGGCGTCGGTATCGACATTAGCGGCGTCCAGTGGCGCCACAATACCGGTATGTTGAGTAAATTTCGTTGCCATGATTAATGTCCTTCATTCAGTTCGCGAATATCGGCGAAATGGCCGCTTACGGCTGCCGCTGCGGCCATTGCCGGGCTTAACAGGTGTGTGCGTCCACCGCGCCCCTGACGGCCTTCAAAGTTACGATTACTGGTCGACGCGCAACGCTCGCCAGGATTCAGGCGGTCATTGTTCATGGCCAGACACATGGAGCAGCCGGGCAAGCGCCACTCAAAGCCTGCCTCAATAAAGATCTTATCCAGACCTTCTGCTTCCGCCTGCGCTTTCACCGGGCCGGAACCTGGCACGACGATAGCCTGCACGCCATTCGCCACTTTACGGCCTTTGGCAATTTCTGCCGCCGCACGTAAATCTTCTATACGGGAATTAGTACAGGAACCAATAAAGACTTTATCGATACGTACATCACTCAATTTGATGCCGGGTTGCAGATCCATATAGGCCAGCGCTTTTTCGGCAGAAGCACGCTCTACCGGGTCGCTGAAGGAGGCTGGGTTAGGGATTATCTGATTAACCGCAATGACCTGGCCGGGATTAGTGCCCCAGGTTATCTGAGGGGAAATACTGGCAGCATCCAGCGTGACGACGGTATCAAATGCAGCATCGCTGTCGGATTTCAGCGTACGCCAGTAGGTGACCGCTTCCTCCCAGTCGCTGCCTTTCGGGGCAAACTGACGGTCTTTCAGGTAGGCGAAAGTGGTGTCATCTGGTGCGACCAGGCCCGCTTTCGCGCCCAGTTCAATCGCCATATTACACAATGTCATTCGGCCTTCCATCGATAAGGCTTCGATAGCCGGACCGCAGAACTCGACAACGTGGCCGGTACCGCCGGCACTGCCGGTTTTGCCAATAATCGCCAGCACGATATCTTTCGCGGTGATGCCCGGAGCCGCTTTACCGGTCACTTCAATTTTCATGGTCTTCGCACGGCCCTGTTTCAGGGTTTGCGTCGCCAGAACATGCTCAACTTCTGAGGTGCCGATACCGAAAGCCAGTGAGCCAAAGGCACCATGAGTGGCAGTATGCGAATCGCCACAAACGATAGTCATGCCTGGCAGGGTCATGCCTTGCTCGGGACCAATAACGTGAACAATCCCCTGGAAAGGGTGGTTCAAGTCATATAACTGCACGCCAAACTCGGCACAGTTTTTGATCAGCTCCTGCATCTGAATACGAGCCATCTCGCCAGAGGCATTGATATCTTTCGTCTGGGTTGAGACGTTGTGATCCATGGTGGCGAAGGTTTTTGACGGCTGGCGCACTTTACGACCGTGCGTGCGCAGTCCGTCAAACGCCTGCGGCGAGGTGACTTCATGCACCAGATGTCTGTCAATGTATAACAGCGGGGTTTCGTTTGGCGCTTCATGGACGACATGTGCATCAAATAACTTCTGGTATAAAGTTTTGCTCATTTTTATTTTTCCTCGGCGATAAAGCGGGCAATAACTGAACCCATTTCATCCGTACTGATTGCCTGACCGTCACCGGCTAAATCGCTGGTGCGGAAACCTTCTGCTAAAGCCCGGTTAATGGCGCGCTCAATTGCGTCCGCCGCAGCGTCAGCGTTGAGGCTGTAGCGCAGCAGCAGCGACAGCGACAGGATCTGCGCCACCGGGTTTGCAATATTTTTACCGGCGATATCCGGCGCTGAACCGCCCGCGGGTTCGTACAGGCCAAATCCTTGCTCGTTCAGGCTGGCAGAAGGCAGCATGCCCATTGAGCCGGTAATCATGGCGCATTCATCGGAAAGAATATCACCGAATAAGTTAGAACAGAGCAGGACGTCAAACTGTGAGGGATCTTTGATCAGCTGCATGGTCGCGTTATCGATGTACATATGGCTGAGTTGAACATCGGGATATTCTTTTGCCACTTCGCTCACGATTTCACGCCACATTACTGATGTTTGCAGCACGTTTGCCTTATCAATCGAGGTAACTTTGTTACGGCGTTTACGTGCAGATTCAAAGGCAATGCGGGCAATGCGTTCGATCTCGAAGCGGTGATAAACCTCGGTATCAAACGCGCGTTCATGCATGCCACTGCCTTCACGCCCCTTCGGCTGGCCAAAGTAGATGCCGCCGGTCAGTTCGCGTACGCACAGGATATCAAAACCTTTATCGGCAATATCGCGACGCAGTGGGCAAAAAGCTTCCAGGCCTTTGTACAGGCTGGCCGGGCGCAGGTTGCTGAACAACTTAAAATGTTTGCGCAGTGGCAGCAATGCGCCACGTTCAGGCTGCTCCGCGGGTGGCAGATGCTCCCACTTAGGGCCGCCGACTGAACCGAACAGAATAGCGTCAGCCTGTTCACAGCCGGCAATCGTAGCGGCGGGTAACGGTGTGCCGTGGTGATCGATAGCGATGCCGCCAACGTCATATTCACTGGTGGTAATGCGCATACCGAAACGGGTACGGATCGCATCCAGAACTTTAGCGGCCTGCGCCATCACTTCCGGACCGATACCGTCACCAGGTAATACCGCAATATGATAAGTTTTCGACATGGTTATACCGCTTCCTTTTGATCTTTATTTTTAAATTTACGCTGTAATTCGTGTTCGACCTGGCGGGCACGCCAGATATTATTCAGGGCATTAATCATCGCTTTCGCCGAGGATTCGACAATATCTGTCGCCAGGCCAACGCCGTGGAATTTACGACCGTTATAGTTCACCACAATGTCTACCTGGCCCAGAGCGTCTTTGCCGTGGCCTTTGGCGCTCAACTGGTATTTCACTAACTCGGTATTAAAGTCGGTAATGCGATTAATCGCCTGATATACCGCATCAACCGGCCCGTTGCCGGTTGCTGCCTCTTCATGCTCAACTTCACCGCAGTTCAACTTAACAGAAGCCGTTGCGGTAATATTGGAACCTGACTGTACGTTGAAATCTTGCAACTGGAAGTGCTCAGGTTCTTCATTCTGTTTGTTGATGAATGCCAACGCTTCCAGGTCATAGTCAAATACCTGGCCCTTTTTATCCGCCAGTTTCAGGAAAGCGTCGTACAGCGCATCCATGCTGTAATCACTCTCTTTATAGCCCATCTCTTCCATACGGTGCTTCACGGCTGCGCGGCCGGAGCGAGAGGTCAGATTCAGCTGAATTTGGTTCAGGCCGATGGATTCCGGCGTCATGATTTCGTAGTTTTCACGGTTTTTCAGCACGCCGTCCTGATGGATGCCCGATGAGTGTGCGAATGCATTTGAGCCTACAACAGCTTTGTTGGCCGGAATCGGCATGTTGCAGATTTGGCTGACAATCTGGCTGGTGCGATAAATTTCATGGTGATTGATGTTGGTATGGACATTCATCAGTTGGCTGCGGGTTTTGATCGTCATGATCACTTCTTCCAGCGCGCAGTTCCCGGCGCGCTCGCCCAGGCCATTCAACGTGCCTTCTACCTGACGTGCGCCGGCGTGTACAGCAGCAACGGCATTACCTACCGCCATACCTAAATCGTCGTGGGTATGAACAGACAGAATGGCTTTATCGATGTTGGGTACACGATTAATGAGTGAAGAGATGATGTTGCTGTATTCGTGGGGCAGGGTGTAACCGACGGTATCCGGGATGTTGATAGTCGTGGCACCGGCGTTAATGGCTGCTTCTACCACGCGGCACAGATCGTCGATAGGCGTACGACCACCATCCTCGCAGGAGAACTCTACGTCATCAGTATAGTTACGGGCACGTTTCACCATCGCGACCGCGCGCTCGATCACTTCCGGCAGCGTGCTACGCAGTTTAGTGGCGATATGCATAGGGGACGTGGCCAGGAAGGTATGGATACGGTACGCCTCGGCAACACGCAGCGCCTCATAAGCGGCATCAATATCTTTTTCCACACAACGGGCCAAACCACAGACTCGGCTGTTTTTGATGGTGCGGGCGATCGTTTGCACCGATTCAAAATCACCGGGTGAAGAGACCGGAAAACCGACTTCCATCACGTCCACGCCCATACGTTCCAGCGCCAGCGCGATTTGTAATTTCTCCTTCACGCTCAGGCTGGCTTGTAACGCCTGTTCACCGTCACGCAGCGTGGTATCGAAAATAATAACTTGTTGGCTCATCGTATTCCTTCCCTATCTTCTTTGTCGCCGTGCTACGAGCATAAAAAAACCCGCGCATTGGCGCGGGTTTTTTAAGTTTTGCAAGTCTGAATCAGTGATTGATTCCGCCCACAAGCCTACCGCGCAAATGAGATGCGTTTAGTAGTAGGCTTAGTAGGCGAGTGGATCGAATCATTGAATCAGACTCCATTAAATTTTGTCTTGCCCATAGTGATACGTGTTTCGGGTAATGTTGTCAACCTCAACGCTGGATCAGCCAGGTACCCGTAGGTAATAGCTTGAGCAAAATATTCTGTGCTTAATTATTTCAGTAGAAGAATAGCTAAATAGCCGATTCAATGTTCCATTTTTATAAAATAAATCAAGGGGTTATTGTGATTAATTCTAATTTAACTTATTGTTTTTTAATCATTTAACCAGAGCAACTACCGACATTTATTGTGGTTAATGAGTGGGGGTAATTAGAGAATTGTTGTGAGTGGAAATAAAATTACAGCATATATGACTAAAAAAATATGGCTTATGGTGTACCGGGCTTTATAACCTGAGCGGGTAATTTTCATAAGGCCAGAAATATACTGAGTAAGGGTGTTATTGCAGGATAAACTGCTTTTGGTTGGCGTTAATCTTAGTGTAATTGTCGATACGATTCGCTGTGCTCCAGATGCTTAATTGAGTCAGTCTGAAGGAGGAGCCCGTTTGATGTTTGCCTGCCATCTTTTCTGCGGTTATGGTAACCGGACAAATCTAACGAGAATAATCAGCAAGGGCCTCACCCCCTGTACCTGGATTACGGGAATGCTTTCCGCGATCTGAGAATTAAACTCAAGGTTCTGAAAAATGCTGGCATCGGCTGTGCGGCGCGACCGAAGGTGGTGTTGCACAGAATAGCAAGCTAATAAGTCAGTGAAATCAGCGCTTTAAGCCTGGAGGCAAAAATAATGGAGATGTTGTCAGGAGCCGAGATGGTCGTTCGATCGTTGATCGATCAGGGCGTTAAACATGTGTTCGGTTATCCGGGCGGAGCAGTTCTTGATATTTATGATGCGTTGCAGACGGTTGGTGGTATCGATCACGTACTGGTGCGTCATGAGCAGGGGGCTGTTCATATGGCCGATGGTTATGCACGCGCAACCGGTGATGTTGGTGTCGTGCTGGTGACCTCAGGACCTGGCGCTACCAATGCGATTACCGGTATTGCGACCGCTTACATGGATTCAATTCCGTTGGTGGTTCTTTCAGGTCAGGTTGCTTCTTCGCTGATCGGCTATGATGCCTTTCAGGAGTGTGACATGGTGGGAATCTCCCGCCCGGTCGTAAAACATAGCTTTCTGGTGAAACAGACCGAAGACATCCCAACGGTATTAAAGAAAGCTTTCTGGCTGGCGGCCAGCGGTCGTCCAGGTCCCGTGGTAGTCGATCTGCCAAAAGATATCCTGAACCCGGCGAATAAACTGCCTTACGCATGGCCGGATACTGTCAGTATGCGTTCCTATAATCCGACAACGCAAGGCCATAAAGGGCAGATTAAACGTGCTCTCCAGACGTTGCTGACGGCTCAGAAACCCGTTATCTATGCGGGTGGTGGTGTCGTCAATGCGGAATGTCACGGTGAATTGCGTCAGTTGGCCGAGCGGCTGAATGTGCCGGTGACTACGTCGTTAATGGGATTAGGGGCGTTTCCAGGGACGCATCGTCAATGCCTGGGCATGCTGGGCATGCATGGCACTTATGAAGCCAATATGACGATGCATCATTCTGATGTCATTTTCGCCGTAGGCGTACGTTTTGACGACCGCACGACGAATAACCTGGCGAAATACTGTCCGAATGCCACGGTGTTGCATATTGATATCGATCCTACGTCGATCTCCAAGACCGTTGCGGCTGATGTACCAATCGTCGGCGATGCGAAGCAGGTGCTGGAACAGATGCTTGAACTGCTGGATCAAAGTGAACCAGCACAGAACTTCGATAGCCTGCGTGACTGGTGGCAAAGCATCGAACAATGGCGTGGACGTAAATGCCTTGAGTTTGATCGTACCAGCGACAAGATTAAACCCCAGGCGGCTATTGAAACACTTTGCCGCTTAACGCACGGCGATGCTTATGTCGCATCGGATGTGGGCCAGCACCAGATGTTCGCAGCGCTGTACTACCAGTTTGATAAACCCCGTCGCTGGATCAACTCCGGTGGGCTTGGCACCATGGGATTCGGTTTGCCCGCGGCGCTGGGTGTTAAGCTGGCTCTGCCGAAAGAAACCGTGGTGTGCGTCACTGGTGATGGCAGCATCCAGATGAATATTCAGGAACTTTCTACCGCGCTGCAGTACGGCATTCCGGTGCTGGTTCTGAATTTGAACAACCGTTATCTGGGTATGGTTAAGCAATGGCAGGATATGATCTATTCTGGCCGTCATTCGCAATCTTATATGGAGTCCCTGCCTGATTTTGTCCGCCTGGCGGAGGCGTATGGGCATGTGGGTATTGCTATCAATCATCCTGACGAGCTGGAAGAAAAGCTCAAGCTGGCGCTGGATACCGTTGCTCAGGATCGGCTGGTATTTGTTGATGTCAACGTTGACGGTACCGAGCACGTTTATCCTATGCATATCCGTGGCGGTGGTATGGATGAGATGTGGCTTAGCAAAACGGAGAGGACATAATCATGCGGCGTATTTTATCAGTATTGCTGGAAAATGAATCCGGCGCGTTATCCCGTGTGGTCGGACTGTTTTCACAACGTGGCTATAACATCGAAAGCCTGACGGTAGCCCCGACTGACGATCCCACGCTTTCTCGCATGACAATTCAAACCGTTGGCGATCAGAAAGTATTGGAGCAAATCGAAAAGCAACTGCACAAGCTGGTGGATGTATTGCGCGTGAGCGAGCTGTGTCAAGGATCGCATGTTGAGCGTGAAATTATGTTGGTGAAAATTCAGGCCAGCGGTTATGGACGCGAGGAAGTGAAGCGCAGCGCCGAAATTTTCCGTGGTCAAATCGTCGACGTTACGCCTTCGCTCTATACCGTTCAACTGGCGGGCACCAGCGATAAGCTGGATGCGTTCCTCAATACAGTGCGTGAAGTCGCTGAAATTGTTGAAGTGGCGCGTTCTGGTATCGTTGGTGTTTCTCGTGGCGATCGTATTATGCGGTAATCTGACGGTGACCAAGATTGTCAGCACGCAAAGCCCGGCATAATGCCGGGCTTTTTTATGCTATTTTCTCGGGACGCTGCTGCTTGCAAGGCTGAATCAAGTCAGCCTCGCCGCGACCCTCAGCCTTAAATCATGGCGCTAAATTCTATTATTTTGTTTATTACAGATAAGCGCAGCGAGAGAAAAGCGGTTGCTCGTCAATCCTTTCTGCTGTTAGATGTAGCAAATGTTCTTATCCATGACTACGACAGGGCTATAGAGATCTACATACTGGCAGTCGCTGCGTTTACTTTCCGGTTACGCTGACCGGCGTCTGGTTCATCAGGATGGATTGGCATGCCTGCCTGACGCAATGTCGGATGTGTGGGGACATATTCATGCCATCGTAGCGTATGAAGTGTGGGGTTATTGTGAAACTGGATGAAATTGCGCGCCTTGCCGGCGTATCGCGCACGACAGCAAGCTATGTCATCAATGGCAAAGCGAAGCAGTATCGTGTCAGCGATAAAACCGTCGAGAAAGTGATGTCCGTGGTGCGTGAGCATAATTACCATCCCAACGCGGTCGCTGCGGGTTTACGAGCAGGACGAACCCGTTCGATTGGTCTGGTGATACCCGATCTGGAGAATACCAGTTATACGCGCATTGCAAATTATCTTGAGCGGCAGGCCCGACAGCGCGGCTACCAGCTGCTAATCGCCTGCTCTGAAGATCTACCGGAAAATGAGATGCGTTGCATTGAGCATCTACTCCAGCGGCAAGTAGATGCGATTATTGTTTCAACGGCACTCCCCCCGGAGCACCCTTTCTATCAACGCTGGATTAAAGATCCGCTCCCGATCATTGCGCTTGACCGCGCGTTGGATCGGGAACACTTCACCAGCGTGGTGGGCGCCGATCAGGAAGACTCACAGATGCTGGCAGAAGAGCTGCGCAAGCTCCCGATCAATAATGTGCTTTATCTTGGCGCATTACCTGAGCTTTCAGTCAGCTTCCTGCGTGAGACGGGGTTCCGCGATGCATGGAAAGGCGATGAGCGGCCGATTGATTTTATCTATGCCAACAGTTATGAGCGTTCGGCGGCTGCGGTGCTCTTCGAGAAATATCTCGAAACTCATCCGATGCCAGATGCGCTATTTACGACCTCCTTTGGTTTGTTGCAGGGGGTAATGGATGTCACGCTGAAGCGAGAAGGACGGCTACCAACCGATTTAGCGATTGCAACGTTTGGCGATCACGAGTTGCTCGATTTCCTTGAGTGTCCGGTTCTGGCTGTCGCCCAGCGTCATCGTGACGTGGCCGAGCGCGTACTGGAACTGGTGCTCGCGAGTCTTGATGAGCCACGCAAACCGAAGCCAGGGTTAACCCGTATTCGTCGCAATTTGTTCCGGCGGGGAAAATTAAGCCGTAAAGAGAGCTAACATCGTGAAGGCAGCGCTGCTGCCTTTTTTATCTGTTCAAATAATTTTCGCGTCCCATATACCTTAAAATCCCGATTGATTTTAATGGCATCATACCGAAACATATTTTTGTAAATTATCACCGCCAATTTTCACCTTATCCCTCATTCACTTAACCACTATTGTTATTGCCTAATGTATTTTTGCAATATTATCTGCCCGCAGAGCGCGGCATCAGCCTGTGCAATCTCTCAGAAATACCTTAAAATGCCGCCCGCGTCGCAAAGTTGATAGCTTATTTTTCTCTCATTTTGCGTTGCTATATTTTTGAGCATAATTCGGGTGGTCTTGATTTTTTTGTCATTATTCATCGGCTTATTTTTTAGCTGATATCAGGCAACGTTTATTTTTAACGGATTATTCTTTTTATCCCCTCAGAAATAATGTCGTTAAGCCATGACTGCGGCTTGACAATGTTTTCCTCCGCTCCGTAAACTCTTTTAGTGGGAATTTGTGGAGTAAAGTGGTGCTAAAGGGTAACTGGGGGGTGAGGCTGGCATGTTCCGTGGAGCAACGTTAGTCAATCTCGACAGCAAAGGGCGGCTTGCCGTTCCGACTCGCTACCGCGAAATGCTGATCGGGGAATCACAGGGGCAAATGGTCTGTACCATTGACCTCCACCAGCCGTGCCTGCTGCTTTATACCTTGCCCGAATGGGAAATCATTGAACAAAAACTGTCTCGTTTGTCCAGCATGAACCCGGCTGAGCGACGCGTACAGCGTCTGTTGCTGGGACATGCCAGTGAGTGCCAGATGGATAACGCAGGCCGTTTACTGTTAGCGAATACGCTTCGTCAACATGCGAGCCTGACAAAAGAAGTGATGCTGGTTGGGCAGTTCAATAAGTTTGAATTGTGGGATGAACAGACCTGGTATCAACAAGTCAAGGAAGATATTGACGCTGAGCAGTCGACTCAAGAGCCATTGTCTGAGCGGTTGCAGGATTTGTCGTTATAGCTATGCAGGATAATTTTAAACATACCACGGTGCTGTTAGATGAGGCAGTAAATGGCCTCAACCTTAAGGATAACGGCATTTACATAGATGGCACGTTCGGGCGCGGTGGACATTCTCGCTTGATCCTTTCCCAACTGGGTGAGCAGGGCCGTCTTTATGCTATTGATCGCGATCCGCAAGCTATCGCAGCCGCAGCTGAAATAACCGATCCGCGGTTCACCATCATCCATGGCCCTTTTTCACAACTGGCTGATTATGTTGAAGCGCGTGGGTTGACCGGAAAAATCGATGGCATCTTGTTGGATCTTGGCGTCTCTTCGCCGCAATTAGATGACGCTGAGCGCGGTTTTTCATTTATGCGTGATGGTCCGCTGGACATGCGAATGGATCCCACTCGGGGATTGTCAGCCGCCGAATGGTTATTGCAGGCAGAAGAGAGCGATATCGCTTTTGTACTGAAAACCTTTGGGGAAGAGCGATTTGCCAAACGTATAGCACGCGCCATTGTTGAACGTAATCGTGAACAACCGATGACACGCACCAAAGAATTGGCTGATGTGATTTATGTGGCGACCCCGGTAAAAGACAAATTTAAGCATCCGGCGACGCGCAGTTTCCAGGCAATTCGTATTTGGGTAAACAGCGAGCTGGAAGAGATTGAGCAGGCACTGAAAGGTGCGGTGCGCGCGCTGGCACCCGAGGGTCGCCTGTCGGTGATTAGCTTCCATTCACTGGAGGACCGCATTGTGAAACGATTTATGCGTGAACAGAGTCGTGGTCCTCAGGTTCCGGCGGGTATTCCAATGACCGAAGCGCAGTTGCAAAAGCTGGGCGGACGCGAGTTAAAAGCACTTGGCAAGATGATGCCTGGTGAAGCCGAAGTGGCAGAGAATCCACGGGCGCGCAGTTCGGTGCTGCGCATCGCTGAAAGGACTGCATCGTGATTGGTAACGAGCGCCACAGTTTACCCGGCGTGATCGGTGGCGATCTGCTCCGGCACGGTAAAATCGCTTTAATACTGGTGATTGCGGTATTGGTTTCTGCGGTGTTTGTGGTGACAACGGCGCATAAAACGCGACTGTTAACGGCACAGCGTGAGCAGCTTGTACTGGAACGCGACGCACTGGACATTGAATGGCGTAACTTGATTCTGGAAGAAAATGCGCTCGGCGATCATAGCCGGGTTGAGCGTACGGCAACGGAGAAATTACAAATGCAACATGTTGATCCGGCGCAGGAAAACATAGTGGTACAGCAATAAGGAACCACGGACTCAATGAGAGCCGCAACGAAAACGCTTAAATTGAAACGACAGGAAGATCAGGCCAGCTTTGTAAGCTGGCGTTTTGCGTTGCTGTGCGGTTGTATTTTCCTGGCTCTTGCCGGTCTGCTCCTGCGTGTTGCGTATCTGCAGGTGATCAATCCGGACAAATTGGTGCGCGAAGGCGATATGCGTTCGCTGCGCGTGCAGGCAGTGCCAACGGCGCGCGGCATGATTACCGATCGCGCTGGACGGCCCCTGGCGGTCAGTGTGCCGGTTAATGCTATTTGGGCCGATCCTAAAGAGCTTCATGATCGTGGCGGTATCACACTTGATAGCCGCTGGAAGGCGCTTTCTGATGCACTTTCCATTCCGCTTGACCAACTGGCCGCGCGCGTTAATGCCAATCCCAAAGGACGCTTTGTTTATCTGGCGCGTCAGGTTAATCCAGCCATTGGCGACTACATCAAAAAACTGAAGCTTCCGGGGATTCATCTGCGCGAAGAGTCACGGCGTTATTATCCCGCAGGCCAGGTCACTTCGCATTTGATTGGCTTCACCAATATTGATGGCCAGGGGATCGAAGGTGTCGAAAAAAGCTTCGACAAATGGCTTACCGGCCAGCCAGGTGAGCGGACGGTTCGTAAAGATCGCTTTGGACGCGTTATCGAAGATATCTCCTCGGTGGATAGCCAGGCTGCCCATAATCTCGCGCTTAGCATCGACGAACGGTTGCAGGCGCTGGTCTACCGCGAGCTGAATAATGCGGTAGCGTTTAACAAAGCGGAGTCTGGTACGGCCGTATTGGTGGATGTGAATACGGGTGAAGTCCTGGCAATGGCCAATAGCCCGGCTTACAACCCGAATAATCTCGCGGGAACGCCAAAAGATGTGATGCGTAACCGAGCGATCACTGACATTTTTGAACCTGGCTCCACCGTCAAACCCATGGTTGTGATGACGGCGTTGCAGCGCGGGGTCGTCAAAGAAAACAGCGTACTGAATACCGTTCCGTACCGGATTAACGGCCATGAAATTAAAGATGTGGCGCGCTATAACGAATTGACCCTTACCGGGGTTCTACAGAAGTCGAGTAACGTCGGTGTTTCAAAGTTGGCGTTAGCGATGCCGTCCTCAGCGCTAGTAGATACTTACTCTCGTTTTGGACTGGGTAAAGCGACCAATTTGGGGTTGGTCGGAGAGAGCAGTGGCTTATATCCTCAAAAACAACGGTGGTCTGACATAGAGAGGGCCACCTTCTCTTTCGGCTATGGGCTAATGGTAACACCGTTACAGTTAGCGCGAGTCTACGCAACGATTGGCAGCTATGGCATTGCGCGACCGCTGTCGATTACCAAGGTTGATCCACCCGTTTCGGGTGAGCGTGCTTTCCCTGAACCTTTGGTCCGTACCGTGGTTCACATGATGGAAAGCGTAGCGTTACCTGGCGGTGGTGGCGTTAAGGCAGCGATCAAAGGCTATCGTATCGCGATTAAAACCGGTACCGCGAAAAAAGTCGGCCCTGATGGTCGCTATGTGAATAAATACATCGCTTATACAGCGGGCGTTGCGCCTGCGAGTCATCCTCGTTTTGCACTGGTTGTGGTCATCAATGATCCACAGGCAGGTAAATATTACGGTGGTGCGGTATCTGCACCGGTATTTGGCGCAATCATGGGCGGCGTACTGCGCACCATGAATGTCGAACCGGATGCATTACCCGCTGTTGGTCAAAATGAGATGGTGACAAATACAAAAGAGGGTTCAGGTGGCAGATCGTAATTTGCGCGACTTATTGGCTCCGTGGGTGCCGGGTGCGCCGGAGCGACCGCTTCGTGAAATGATACTGGACAGCCGCGTGGCGGCGTCTGGCGATCTGTTCGTGGCCATTGCGGGCCATCAGGCTGATGGGCGACGTTTTATCGCCCAGGCGATAGCACAAGGCGTTTCAGCCGTTATCGCTGAGGCTGAGGGTGAAGCGGAAGATGGCGATATCGTCGAGATGCATGGCGTACCGGTGATTTATCTGGCGCAGTTGCCGCAGCGTTTATCAGCGCTGGCAGGGCGCTTTTATCAACAGCCTGGTGAAAAGCTGCGTTTGGTGGGTGTTACCGGAACCAATGGAAAAACGACGACCACGCAGTTGCTGGCGCAGTGGGCCACGCTGATGGGGGAAACAGGTGCGGTTATGGGAACCGTGGGTAATGGCCTGTATGGTCGCCTGGTACCGTCAGAGAACACAACCGGCTCGGCAGTGGATGTACAGCATGCGCTGCATTCTCTGGTGGAGCAAGGTGCGACGCTGGCCGCAATGGAAATCTCTTCTCATGGGCTGGTGCAGCATCGTGTTGCGGCGCTGCCGTTTGCAGCCGCAGCATTTACCAACCTCAGCCGCGATCACCTGGATTACCACGGCGATATGACGCGCTACGAAGCGGCTAAATGGCTGCTTTTCTCTGAGCATCAGGTTGGTCAGACAATTATCAATGCTGATGATGAGGTTGGATTCCGCTGGTTACAGCAGTTACCGGATGCGGTTGCCGTAACCATGAAGAATAACCTGCAACCCGGCTGCCATGGACGCTGGTTGAAAGCGACCAGGGTAAGCTTCCACGATAACGGTGCTTCGATTGCCTTCGAATCGACATGGGGCAACGGCGAAATTGACAGTCGTCTGATGGGGGCATTTAACGTCAGTAATCTGCTGGTCGCACTGGCAACGTTGCTGGCTCTGGGCTACCCACTGGCGTCACTGATAGCAACGGGTAATCAGTTGCAGCCAGTATGTGGGCGTATGGAAGTCTTCCATGCGCCCGCGAAACCGACTGTCGTCGTGGATTATGCCCATACACCGGATGCATTGGAAAAGGCGCTGGAAGCGGCTCGTCTGCATTGTCGTGGTCAGCTATGGTGCGTGTTCGGCTGTGGCGGCGATCGTGACAAAGGTAAGCGCCCACTTATGGGCGCTATCGCGGAGCAGTTTTCTGACGTCGTTGTGGTGACAGATGATAATCCGCGTAGCGAAGAGCCTTCCGCGATTGTGACAGATATTTTAAGTGGCCTGCTGGATCCGGGACGCGCTCGCGTGCTGCACGGACGTGCGCAAGCGGTCACTAACGTTATTATGCAGGCGAAAGAAAATGATGTGGTACTGATTGCCGGTAAAGGCCATGAGGATTATCAACTGGTTGGCAATCGCCGTCTTGATTACTCCGATCGTTTAACGGTCGCTCGCCTGCTGGGGGTGATGGCATGATCGCGCTCTCATTACAGCTGCTGGCTGAGATTGTTTCCGGCGAATTGGTCGGTAACGATCTTACCTTCGCGGAAGTGACGACAGATACACGTAAAGTTACACCGGGTAGCCTGTTTATTGCGTTGAAAGGTGAGCGATTCGATGCGCATGATTTTATTAAGGACGCCATTGGGCGAGGCTGTGCTGCTGTTTTAGTAAGTAGGCGCTTACCTTTGGATATCCCGCAGGTGGTGGTAGCTGATACTCGTATTGCGCTTGGCAAACTAGCGGCCTGGGTACGCCAGCAATCGAAAGCGCGCGTGGTCGCGCTGACGGGCTCATCCGGTAAGACTTCAGTGAAAGAGATGGCTGCCGCCATTTTGCGTGAGTGTGGCGAAACGCTATACACCGCCGGCAACCTCAATAACGATATCGGTGTGCCGCTGACGCTGCTGCGCCTTACCGAACAGCATCAATATGCGGTGATTGAGCTTGGTGCGAATCATCAGGGCGAAATTGCCTGGACCACAGATCTAACACGTCCGGAAGCTGCGCTGGTTAATAATCTTGCGGCGGCGCATCTGGAAGGGTTTGGCTCGCTCACGGGCGTTGCGAAGGCGAAAGGCGAAATATTTGAAGGGCTGACAGCCACAGGCACGGCAATCATTAATGCTGACAGTAACGACTGGCCGCACTGGCAAAACCATTTGCAGCATAAAACGGTTTGGCGTTTCTCTGCGGAGCCACAGGCGGACAGCGATTTTTACGCCACAGATATTCGTATTGATGCTCAGGGTACTGCGTTTATGTTGCATACCCCGGTAGGCAAGATCGCCGTGACGTTACCATTACCCGGACGGCATAACATTGCGAATGCGCTGGCAGCATCTGCGCTGGCACTCTCAGTTGACGCCCCTCTTGAGGCGATCCGGCTCGGTTTACGCGGGTTACAAGCCGTACCGGGCCGTCTTTTTCCGATCTCTCTGGCGGCAGGGAAACTGCTGCTGGATGACAGTTATAACGCCAATGTGGGGTCGATGACTGCGGCAGCACACGTGCTGGCGGAAATGCCCGGTTATCGAGTGATGGTTGTAGGTGATATGGCCGAGTTGGGCGCAGAAGCCGTTGAATGTCACCGTGAAGTCGGATTGGCAGCGCATTTGGCGGGGATTGATAAGGTGTTGAGTGTGGGGCAGTTAAGCAAAGGCATCAGTGATGCCAGCGGCGTCGGCGAACATTTTCAGGAAAAAAACGCACTGGTGACGCGTCTGCTTGGGCTGTTGTCCGAACATCCGGTCATTACCATTTTAGTTAAAGGCTCACGTAGTGCCGCCATGGAGCAGGTAGTGCAGACCTTACAGGAGAAAGGAACATGTTAGTTTGGCTGGCCGAGCATCTGGCTGCTTTTTATTCTGGCTTTAACGTCTTTTCCTACCTGACGTTTCGCGCCATTGTCAGCCTGCTGACCGCGTTATTTATCTCCCTGTGGATGGGCCCGCGACTCATCGCATGGCTACAGAAATTACAAATTGGTCAGGTTGTGCGAAATGATGGTCCTGAGTCGCACTTCAGTAAGCGGGGTACGCCAACTATGGGCGGCATCATGATCCTGTTTTCAATTACCGTCTCGGTATTGATGTGGGCCTATCCGTCTAACCCTTATGTCTGGTGTGTGCTGTTTGTGCTGGTGGGCTACGGCATCGTCGGTTTTGTTGATGATTACCGGAAAGTGGTACGCAAAGATACTAAAGGCCTGATTGCCCGCTGGAAGTACTTTTGGATGTCAGCGATCGCGCTGGCGGTCGCCTTCATGCTGTACATGATTGGCAAAGATACGCCTGCGACCGAGCTGGTGGTGCCCTTCTTTAAAGATGTGATGCCGCAACTGGGACTGCTGTATATCCTGCTGGCCTATTTTGTGATTGTGGGCACGGGCAACGCGGTTAACCTGACCGACGGCCTTGATGGCCTGGCAATTATGCCTACGGTATTTGTTGCCGCAGGTTTTGCACTGGTGGCCTGGGCGACGGGAAACATGAATTTTGCCGGTTATCTTCATATTCCTTATCTACGCCATGCCGGTGAGCTGGTTATTGTTTGTACCGCCATTGTCGGGGCCGGATTAGGTTTTTTGTGGTTCAACACTTATCCCGCTCAGGTGTTTATGGGCGACGTGGGCTCACTGGCATTGGGCGGTGCGTTGGGAACCATCGCGGTATTACTGCGTCAGGAGTTCCTGTTGGTGATTATGGGCGGTGTGTTTGTGGTTGAAACGCTGTCGGTCATTTTGCAGGTAGGGTCGTTCAAGCTCCGCGGACAACGTATTTTCCGTATGGCGCCGATTCATCACCACTATGAATTAAAAGGCTGGCCGGAGCCGCGCGTCATTGTGCGTTTCTGGATTATTTCGCTAATGCTGGTGCTGATTGGCCTGGCAACCCTGAAGGTACGTTAATCATGGCTGACTATCGCGGGAGAAATGTGGTCATCATTGGGCTGGGCCTGACGGGCTTATCCTGTGTTGATTTCTTTGTTGCGCAAGGCGTTACGCCTCGCGTGATGGATACCCGCGTGTCGCCGCCTGGGCTTGATAAACTTACAGATAATATTGAGTGCCATCTGGGCTCACTTAACGATCAATGGCTGCTTGATGCTGACTTGATTGTCGCCAGTCCGGGGATGGCGCTGGCGCATCCTTCACTGATCGACGCTGCGCAGGCGGGCGTCGAAATTGTGGGTGACATTGAACTGTTCTGCCGGGAAGCGCAGGCACCGATCGTGGCAATCACCGGATCTAACGGCAAAAGTACCGTAACGATGTTGGTTGGTGAGATGGCGAAAGCGGCCGGATGGTCAGTGGGTGTCGGTGGCAATATTGGGCTTCCTGCACTGACGCTGTTGCAGAAGCCGGCCCAACTCTATGTGCTGGAACTTTCCAGTTTCCAGCTGGAAACCACCTACAGCCTTAAGGCAGCGGCGGCAACTATCCTCAACGTTACCGAAGATCATATGGACCGCTATCCGCTGGGGTTACAGCAGTACCGTGCGGCTAAGCTGCGAATTTATGAGAATGCAAAAACCTGTATCGTTAATGCGGATGATGCGCTGACCCTGCCAGTTCGCGGCGCTGACGCACGTTGTGTCAGCTTCGGTGTGGATGTCGGCGACTATCACCTGAATTATCAGCAGGGCGGCGTATGGCTTCGCGCGCAGGGTGAGAAAGTATTGAACGTCAATGAAATGAATATGGTTGGTCAGCATAATTATACCAATGCGCTGGCGGCGCTGGCGCTGGCTGATGCCGTGGGTTTACCACGCACGACCAGTCTGAAGGCGCTAACCACGTTCAGCGGTTTACCGCATCGCTTCCAACGCGTGCATGAGCGTAACGGCGTGTGCTGGATTAACGATTCAAAAGCAACCAATGTTGGTAGCACCGAAGCGGCACTGAGCGGGCTGAAGGTAGAAGGGACACTCTGGTTACTATTGGGCGGAGAGGGTAAATCTGCCGATTTCACACCGCTGACGCGTTATTTGCAGGGCGAAAACATTCGCACCTATTGTTTTGGCCGTGATGCTGATGAGTTGGCTTCGCTGAGGCCGGACATTGCGGTATGTACCGAAACGTTACAGCAGGCGATGGAACAGATCGCTCCTCAGGTAAAATCGGGTGATACGGTACTGCTGTCGCCAGCCTGTGCCAGCCTCGATCAGTTCCGAAACTTTGAACAGCGCGGTGAGTGTTTCGCCCAACTGGCTAAGGAGCTTGGCTAATGCGATTTCCTGGTCTGAGCCTTGCAGGTGGCGTATCGGATCGCCTGAAAGGGTGGGTAATGGGCTCGCGTGAAAGCGATGCAACATCCATGGTGCTGTACGATCGTGTGCTGCTTTGGCTCACATTTGGTCTGGCTATTATTGGTTTTGTGATGGTGACATCGGCTTCAATGCCGGTTGGGCAGCGTCTTTCAGACGATCCATTTTATTTTGCCAAGCGTGATGCATTCTATCTGATATTGGCGTTCGGAATGGCGTTGGTCACATTACGCATTCCGATGGATTTCTGGCAGCGCTATAGCAACATTATGCTGCTGGTGACCGTGGTTATGTTGCTGGTTGTACTTGTTGTGGGCAGTTCCGTAAATGGTGCATCGCGCTGGATTGCATTAGGGCCGCTGCGAATTCAGCCTGCTGAGTTATCAAAGCTTTCTCTGTTTTGCTATCTCGCCAGTTATTTGGTGCGCAAAGTGGAAGAGGTGCGTAATAACTTCTGGGGATTTTGTAAACCGATGGGTGTGATGGTGGTGCTCGCCGTGCTGCTGCTGGCTCAACCGGACCTGGGAACGGTCGTGGTGCTGTTTGTCACCACGCTGGCAATGCTCTTCCTCGCCGGGGCCAAACTCTGGCAGTTCCTGGCTATTATCGGGTCCGGTATCTTTGCCGTTTGCCTGCTGATTGTCGCCGAGCCGTATCGTATGCGCCGTGTGACCTCATTCTGGGATCCATGGCAGGATCCGTTTGGCAGTGGTTATCAGCTCACTCAGTCGCTAATGGCGTTTGGCCGGGGTGAAATCTGGGGGCAAGGCTTGGGAAATTCAGTGCAAAAACTGGAGTATTTACCCGAGGCGCATACCGACTTTATTTTCTCAATCATCGGGGAAGAACTGGGTTATATCGGTGTGGTTTTAGCACTGTTGATGGTATTCTTCGTCGCTTTTCGCGCGATGTCGATCGGCCGTCGCGCTCTGGAAATCGACCAGCGTTTTGCTGGCTTTTTGGCCTGTTCCATTGGTGTGTGGTTTAGTTTTCAGGCGCTGGTTAACGTCGGGGCAGCCGCAGGGATGTTACCGACTAAAGGCCTAACGCTACCGCTGATCAGCTACGGTGGTTCCAGCTTGATTATCATGTCGACGGCTATCGTATTTTTGTTACGTATTGATTATGAGACGCGCCTGGCAAAAGCCCAGGCGTTTACACGGAGTGCCTGATGAGCGGTAAGCGACTGATGGTGATGGCTGGCGGAACCGGCGGGCATGTTTTCCCCGGGCTGGCAGTTGCGCACCACTTGATGGCGCAGGGATGGCAGGTTCGCTGGCTTGGCACTGCGGACCGTATGGAAGCGGATTTAGTACCGAAACACGGTATTGGGATTGATTTTATTCGCATTAGCGGGCTGCGTGGTAAAGGCATCAAGGCGATGCTGCTGGCGCCCGTGCGTATTTTCGCTGCAGTGCGTCAGGCCCGCGCCATCATGAAGGCTTATAAACCTGATGTTGTGCTCGGTATGGGGGGCTATGTTTCAGGGCCCGGCGGCCTGGCGGCCTGGAGCTGTGGTATCCCTGTGGTGCTGCATGAGCAAAATGGCATTGCCGGACTGACCAACAAATGGTTGGCAAAAATAGCGAAGAAGGTGATGCAGGCGTTTCCGGGCGCTTTTCCGGATGCAGAAGTAGTAGGAAATCCGGTGCGGACTGACGTGCTGGCGTTACCGCAGCCGCAGGATAGATTGGGCGACCGTGAAGGGCCCATTCGTGTGCTGGTGATTGGCGGTAGCCAGGGCGCGCGCATACTGAACCAAACGCTTCCGCAGGTAGCGGCCATAATGGGTGAATCCATTACGCTATGGCATCAGGTAGGGAAGGGCGCATTAGAAAGCGTTCTTAAGGCTTATCAGGATGTTGGCCAGGCACACCACAAGGTCACCGAATTTATCGATGATATGGCAGAGGCTTACTGCTGGGCTGATGTGGTGGTTTGCCGTTCTGGCGCGTTGACCGTAAGCGAACTGGCTGCTGCAGGTTTACCCGCGATTTTTGTGCCGTTTCAGCATAAAGATCGTCAGCAGTATTGGAATGCATTGCCGCTGGAGAACGCGGGCGCAGCCAAAATTTTTGAGCAGCCGCAGTTCACGGCGGAGATTGTGGCGCAGACACTGGCCAGTTGGGATCGTCCAACGCTGCTGACGATGGCCGAAAAGGCGCGTTCGGTGGCCATTCCAGATGCGACTCAACGTGTCGCAGAGGCAGTGGCAGCGGCGGCACGGCTAAAATGATTTATTGGCGTCGACGTGATTCGGCGCAACACAAGGTACAAATGTGTACTGACAGGCAGAAGAGATGAATACACAGCAATTGGCAAAACTGCGTTTAATCGTGCCCGAGATGCGTCGTGTCCGGCACATTCACTTTGTCGGCATCGGCGGCGCCGGCATGGGCGGTATTGCCGAAGTGTTGGCGAATGAAGGTTATATTATCAGCGGATCCGATCTGGCACCGAATGCGGTGACCCAGCATCTGACGGCCTTGGGCGCGACCATCTATTTTAATCATCGCGCTGAGAACGTCAGCGACGCTAGCGTCGTGGTGGTATCGACTGCAGTATCACAGGATAACCCGGAGATCGTCGCTGCGCGTGAGGCACGCATTCCGGTGATTCGCCGCGCTGAGATGCTGGCCGAGCTGATGCGCTTTCGCCATGGTATCGCCGTGGCGGGTACTCACGGCAAAACGACCACCACCGCCATGGTATCCAGTATCTATGCCGAGGGTGGCCTGGACCCAACGTTTGTAAACGGTGGACTGGTTAAGGCAGCAGGAACGCATGCGCGCCTGGGCAGTAGCCGCTATCTGATTGCTGAAGCCGATGAAAGCGATGCCTCTTTCCTGCATTTGCAGCCTATGGTGGCAATTGTGACAAACATCGAAGCCGACCATATGGACACCTACCAGGGCGACTTCGAGAACTTAAAGCAGACCTTTATCAACTTTCTGCATAACCTGCCTTTTTACGGTCGTGCAGTGATGTGTATCGATGATGCGGTCATCCGCGATCTGCTACCGCGCGTGGGGCGGCAGGTTACGACGTATGGCTTCAGCGATGATGCGGATGTTCGTATCGAAGGCTATGAGCAGCACGGTGCACAAGGGCATTTTACGCTGGTGCGCCAGGATAGACCGCTGATGCGCGTGACGCTAAATGCACCTGGCCGCCACAATGCGTTGAATGCTGCCGCTGCGGTTGCTGTCGCCAGTGAAGAGGGCATTGAGGATGCGGATATTCTCTGTGCGCTGGAAAGTTTCCAGGGGACCGGGCGCCGCTTTGATTTTCTTGGCGAATACCCGCTGGACAATGTCAACGGCGAGCAGGGAACCGCTATGCTGGTCGATGATTACGGCCATCATCCGACGGAAGTGGATGCCACGATTAAAGCCGCGCGCGCTGGCTGGCCGGATAAGAAACTGGTGATGATTTTTCAGCCACATCGCTATACGCGTACGCGTGATCTGTATGACGATTTCGCCAATGTGTTGTCTCAGGTGGATGTTCTGCTGATGCTGGATGTTTACGCGGCAGGCGAGGCGCCGATTCCCGGCGCTGATAGTCGCTCACTGTGTCGGACGATTCGCTTGCGTGGGAAAGTCGATCCTATTCTGGTCGCGGATCACGATGCGGTTCTGGATATGCTCGCGCCGACATTGAGCGGCAATGATTTGATTCTGGTGCAAGGCGCCGGAAATGTAGGAAAAATAGCCCGGAAGCTGGCTGAGCAAAAATTACAATCGCAGAAACGTGAAGGGGAACATCATGGCTGAGAAAGTTGCTGTATTGCTGGGTGGGACCTCTGCGGAACGCGATGTCTCTTTACAGTCAGGAAATGCCGTGCTGGCAGGCTTAAAAGAGGCAGGAATTGATGCGCATGCGGTCGATATCCGTGATTTTCCGGTCATGCGTCTGAAAGAAGAGGGTTTTAATAAAGCCTTTATCGCACTGCATGGCCGTGGTGGCGAAGATGGAACCTTACAGGGTGTGCTGGAGTTTTTAAAACTTCCTTACACCGGCAGCGGTGTGATGGCTTCGGCCATCACCATGGATAAAATGCGTACCAAGTTGCTGTGGCAAGGCTGCGGTTTACCGGTTTCACCTTATGTCGTTGTGAATCGCCAGAATATGGATGCAGGAATAACGGGTGAACTGGCAGAGCGTATTGCTGCGTTGGGTATGCCGGTGTTCGTGAAGCCAAGTAACGAAGGGTCGAGCGTGGGGATTTCTCGCGTTAACCAGCCTTCAGAGCTCCAGGCTGCGCTGGAAGAGGCCTTTCGTCATGATGACGAGGTGTTGGTCGAGCAGTTTTTGAGTGGTGCGGAATATACCGTGGGCATTATCGGCGATGAAATACTGCCATCTATTCGTATTCAGCCCGCTGCAGATTTTTATGATTACCAGGCAAAATATGTCTCTGACGAAACGCAATATTTCTGTCCAAGCGGCCTGAGCATCGAGCGTGAAGCGGAATTAAGCCAGATGGTGATGGAAGCATGGCGCGCGCTGGGATGCAGCGGGTGGGGACGGGTTGATGTGATGATGGATGGTAAGGGCACATTTTTCCTGCTGGAAGTGAACACCTCTCCCGGCATGACAAGCCATAGTTTAGTGCCGATGGCCGCGAAGCAGGCAGGTCTGTCGTTTTCACAACTGGTAGCACGTATTCTGGAGTTGGCCGACTGATATGTCCCAGGCGGCTCTGAATGTACGCAACCGGGACGCGCAAGAGAAGGCGCGAACCGGCCGTAGTAACGGCTCACGGCTGGCGGGGATTATTTTCCTGCTGATGGTGTTGGGAATTATGCTGTTTGGCGGTTTAGTGGTGTTGAAGTGGATGAATGACGCTTCACGACTGCCCTTGTCTACATTGGTCGTCACGGGCAAAACCCATTACACCACCAACGACGACATCAGGCAGGCGATTCTATCGCTGGGTCCGCCGGGCACTTTTATGTCGCAGGATGTGGACGTTATCCAGCAGCAGATTGAGCGCCTGCCGTGGATTAAGCAGGTGAGCGTTCGTAAGCAGTGGCCAGACGAATTAAAGATTCATCTGGTTGAATATGTGCCGGTAGCGCGATGGAATGATCTGCATATGGTTGATGCAGAAGCTAAATCATTTAGCGTACCGGCAAATCATATCGGTAAAGAAGCGATGCCGATGCTGTACGGCCCTGAAGGCAGTGAGCAAGAAGTGCTGACTGGCTATCATGAGATGAGCCAGGTGCTGGCAGCAAGTAAGTTTACGTTAAAGACGGCATCAATGACGGCGCGTCGTTCCTGGCAACTGGTCACGGGTGACGATATCCGTATTGAACTTGGACGTAACGATGACATGAAGCGCCTAAAACGCTTTATTGAACTCTACCCAGCTCTGCAGCAGCAGGCCACGGCAGAGAACAAACGCATCAGTTACGTTGATCTGCGTTATGACTCTGGCGCGGCAGTAGGATGGGCACCGGCATTTATTGAGCCGCAGAACGGTAATCAGCAACAGAATCAGGCACAGGCTAAACAACAATGATCAAGTCGACGGACAGAAAACTGGTAGTTGGACTCGAGATCGGTACCGCGAAGGTTGCCGCTTTAGTAGGGGAAGTTCTGCCCGATGGCATGGTCAATATTATCGGGGTCGGCAGTTGCCCGTCCCGCGGGATGGATAAAGGCGGCGTAAACGATCTTGAGTCGGTAGTGAAATGCGTGCAGCGCGCTATCGATCAGGCAGAATTAATGGCGGATTGTCAGATTTCATCCGTTTACCTCGCATTATCGGGCAAACATATCAGTTGCCAGAATGAAATCGGGATGGTTCCGATTTCCGAAGAGGAAGTGACGCAGGAAGATGTAGAAAACGTTGTGCATACGGCTAAATCCGTACGCGTTCGTGACGAACATCGCATCCTGCATGTTATTCCACAGGAATACGCAATCGACTATCAGGAAGGGATCAAGAACCCGGTAGGATTATCCGGTGTGCGCATGCAGGCAAAAGTGCATTTGATTACCTGCCACAACGATATGGCAAAAAACATTGTTAAAGCCGTTGAACGTTGTGGACTGAAAGTTGACCAACTGATTTTCGCCGGTCTTGCATCAAGTTTTGCTGTGCTGACCGAAGATGAACGTGAACTGGGCGTCTGCGTAGTTGACGTTGGCGGCGGTACGATGGATATCGCTGTATATACCGGTGGCGCGTTACGTCACACCAAAGTCATCCCTTATGCCGGGAATGTCGTGACGAGCGATATTGCTTATGCTTTCGGTACACCACCGACCGATGCCGAAGCGATTAAGGTTCGCCACGGCTGTGCGCTAGGCTCTATTGTGGGAAAAGATGAAAACGTTGAGGTGCCAAGCGTGGGCGGCCGTCCTCCGAGAAGTCTGCAAAGACAGACGCTGGCGGAGGTGATTGAGCCACGTTATACCGAGCTGTTGAATCTGGTGAATGATGAGATCCTGCAATTGCAGGAGCAATTGCGCCAGCAAGGCGTGAAACATCATCTGGCAGCCGGCATTGTTCTGACGGGTGGCGCCGCACAAATTGAAGGGCTGGCCGCCTGTGCCCAGCGTGTATTCCACACGCAGGTGCGTATCGGGCAGCCACTTAACATTACTGGATTAACGGATTACGCGCAGGAGCCTTACTACTCTACGGCGGTTGGCTTACTGCACTACGGAAAAGAGTCCCACCTGAACGGTGAGGCTGATGTGGAAAAAAGAGCCTCGGTTGGCAATTGGTTTAAGCGAATCAACAGCTGGCTGAGAAAAGAGTTTTAATTTTAGAAAAGGGGATCGATACCCTGACGTTTCCCGATTGTAACCCTCAGCGGTCGCAGCGTGAGAAGCAAACGGTATATTTTATGATTCCCAGGCGACAGGCACACAACGGAGAGAAATTATGTTTGAACCAATGGAATTAACCAATGACGCGGTGATTAAAGTCATCGGCGTCGGCGGTGGCGGCGGTAACGCCGTAGAACACATGGTGCGTGAACGCATCGAAGGTGTGGAGTTTTTCGCGGTAAATACGGATGCACAAGCATTACGTAAAACCGCTGTCGGTCAGACCATCCAGATCGGTAATGGTATTACCAAAGGTCTGGGCGCGGGTGCGAACCCTGAAGTAGGTCGCAACTCTGCCGAGGAAGACCGCGAAGCCCTACGTTCTGCTCTGGAAGGCGCTGATATGGTATTTATCGCTGCCGGTATGGGTGGTGGTACCGGTACTGGCGCGGCACCGGTCGTGGCGGAAGTGGCTAAAGATTTGGGGATACTGACCGTTGCTGTGGTGACTAAGCCTTTCAATTTTGAAGGCAAAAAGCGCATGGCTTTCGCTGAGCAGGGTATCGCCGAGCTTTCCAAGCATGTGGACTCATTGATCACGATTCCTAACGACAAACTGCTGAAAGTGCTGGGCCGTGGTATTTCCCTGCTGGACGCTTTCGGTGCTGCCAATGACGTGCTGAAAGGTGCGGTACAGGGTATCGCTGAACTGATCACACGTCCGGGCCTGATGAACGTCGACTTTGCTGACGTGCGTACCGTCATGTCTGAAATGGGTTACGCTATGATGGGATCCGGCGTGGCTTGTGGTGAAGATCGCGCTGAAGAAGCCGCAGAAATGGCCATCTCCAGCCCACTGCTGGAAGATATTGATCTCTCTGGTGCGCGTGGCGTGCTGGTCAACATCACCGCGGGCTTTGATCTGCGTTTGGATGAGTTTGAAACCGTGGGTAACACTATTCGTGCATTCGCTTCTGACAATGCGACAGTGGTTATCGGTACTTCGCTTGATCCTGAAATGAACGATGAACTCCGTGTCACCGTGGTGGCTACCGGCATCGGCATGGATAAGCGTCCGGAGATTACGTTGGTAACCAACAAGCAGGTGAGCCAGCCAGTGATGGATCATCGCTACCAGCAGCACGGCATGGCCCCGCTGCCGCAAGAGCAGAAACCGGCCGCTAAAGTGGTGAACGATCAAACAGCGCAATCCAACAAAGAGCCTGATTATTTGGATATTCCGGCTTTCCTGCGTAAGCAGGCGGACTAAGAATATCCCTGGAATTGGGTTTCTCCGCTCTTTGTGCTAAAATGTTCGCCCGTCGGTGATATACACTGGCGGTCGGATGAGTAATTTTGCGAGATAATGCGATGATCAAACAACGGACATTAAAACGTATTGTTCAGGCAACAGGTGTCGGTTTACATACCGGCAAGAAAGTTGCTCTGACGTTACGCCCTGCGCCGGCTAATACCGGGGTCATCTATCGTCGCACTGACTTGAATCCACCGGTAGATTTCCCGGCTGATGCAAAATACGTGCGCGATACCATGCTGAGTACCTGCCTGGTGAATGATGAAGGCGTACGTATTTCGACCGTGGAACACCTGAATGCTGCGCTTGCAGGTCTTGGTATCGATAACATTGTGGTGGAAGTAGACGCGCCTGAAGTTCCTATTATGGATGGTAGTGCCGCCCCCTTTGTTTATCTGTTACTGGATGCAGGCGTTGAAGAGCTGAACAGTGCGAAGAAATTCGTACGTGTGAAAGAGACAGTGCGGGTTGAAGATGGCGATAAGTGGGCTGAGATTAAACCTTACAATGGTTTTTCTCTGGACTTCACCATTGACTTCAGACATCCGGCTATTGATTCAAGCTCACAGCGCTATCAGCTGAATTTCTCAGCAGAAGCGTTCATGCGTCAAATCAGCCGTGCACGTACCTTCGGCTTTATGCGTGAAATTGAATATCTGCAGTCTAAAGGCCTGTGCCTGGGCGGTAGCTTAGACTGTGCGATAGGTCTGGATGATTTTCGCGTATTGAATGAAGATGGTTTGCGCTTCGAAGATGAATTTGTTCGTCACAAAATGCTGGATGCAATTGGTGATTTGTTTATGTGTGGCCACAATATTATTGGCGCGTTCACCGCCTTTAAATCGGGTCATGCGCTGAACAATAAACTGTTGCAGGCAGTCCTGGCGAAACAAGAAGCCTGGGAATGGGCAACCTTCGAAGACGAAGCCGAACTTCCGCTGGCATTCAAGGCACCAAATCTGGTTCTGGCATAATTCAGAACCCGCTCTAACGATGGGTAGCACTGGTACTCTCTCCGGTCAGTGATACCCGTCGTTTTATTCTTTCCCTGCATCCCTTTTCCCCTCTGCTCGTGTATCTTCTTTTTATCTATTTTCTATCACGCAGGTTACAGGGTGATGACGTCTCATCACCTCGGTGAATCATTCAAATGCCGGTATTCATTTGCAGCCTAAGCATGGGCGGAGATCTCACAACTGCGCTTGACTGCTGATTTCTTAGGCGTATTTGACTGTTTTTCGGCCGGCTCCGCGCGATATCCTGATGTCGGCTGACGCTAATAATGGTAATATTTGCGCTCATTACGAACAGACTATCCATTGATTGTAGGTGACCACGCATCGTGCGGGTCCTGGCGGAATTAAAGTGATCGGTATTTTTAATCGTTGGCGACAACTAGGCAGACGTTACTTCTGGCCGCATCTCTTACTGGGGATGGTCGCGGCGAGCTTTGGCCTGCCTAATGCCATTGCCTCGAAACAAAGTACTTTGCCAGCCTCAGCGTCAAGTACGCAGAGTACGGCGAATGCGGTCCGTTTTGATCGACTGGCGCTCCTGCAGGAAAGTGCGCGCCGACCGAACTTCAATGTTGATTACTGGCATCAGCACGCCATCCGTACGGTCATTCGTCATCTGTCATTTACCGCGTTAACACCACAGCATCTTGACGTTGCTGAGCAGGCGCTGCCGCTGGAAGTGCAGAAAATAGCCTTGCTTGATACGCTCAACGCGCTTCTGACGCACGAATCCCGTGCTGCAGCTATTGGCCATGATAGCGAGCCCTCATTACAAACCGCCAGTCCTGATCACCAGGTTGGCTTGTGGCTTGCCCAAGTTCAGGGCATCCGAGCTGGACCCGTCACTCTCGTCTGAAATATTCAGAGCGCAATACTATCTATTTATCAATAAAAACAACGCTGTAAGCCGAGATTTCGGCTGATGAGAGAATATATTTATTATGTTAATTAAATTATTAACCAAAGTTTTTGGTAGCCGTAACGATCGTACGCTGCGTCGCATGCGTAAAGCCGTTGAACAGATCAACAAACTTGAGCCCGATTTTTTGAAGCTCTCCGACGATGAACTGAAAGCGAAAACCAACGAGTTCCGCGCGCGTCTTGAAAAAGGCGAAGTGCTGGAAAGTCTTATCCCGGAAGCCTTTGCCACCGTACGTGAAGCCAGCCGTCGCGTGTTTGGCATGCGCCACTTCGATGTGCAGCTGCTGGGCGGTATGGTACTGAACGACCGTTGTATCGCCGAGATGCGTACCGGTGAAGGTAAAACCCTGACCGCAACGTTACCAGCCTATCTCAATGCACTGAGTGGTAAAGGTGTTCACGTCGTGACGGTCAATGACTATCTGGCACAGCGTGATGCGGAAAATAACCGTCCGTTGTTTGAGTTCCTGGGGCTAAGTGTCGGGATCAACCTGCCAAACATGCCAGCGCCGGCTAAACGTGAAGCGTATGGCGCTGATATTACCTACGGGACTAACAACGAATATGGTTTTGATTACCTGCGCGATAACATGGCTTTCAGCCCTGAAGAGCGTGTGCAGCGTAAATTACACTATGCGCTGGTGGATGAGGTTGACTCCATCCTTATTGATGAGGCGCGTACGCCGCTGATTATCTCCGGGCCAGCGGAAGACAGCTCTGAGATGTACATTAAAGTCAACAAAATCATTCCGCATCTGATTCGTCAGGAAAAAGAAGATTCTGATACTTTCCAGGGTGAAGGCCACTTCTCTGTCGATGAGAAAGCGCGTCAGGTGCATTTGACCGAGCGTGGGCTGGTTAGCATTGAAGAGTTACTGGTGAGCCAGGGCATTATGGAAGAGGGGGAATCGCTGTATTCACCTACCAACATTATGTTGATGCATCACGTGACGGCGGCACTGCGTGCCCATGTTCTGTTTACTCGTGATGTGGATTATATCGTTAAAGACGGTGAAGTCATTATTGTTGATGAACACACCGGCCGTACTATGCAAGGTCGCCGTTGGTCAGATGGTTTGCACCAGGCAGTCGAGGCCAAAGAAGGCGTGGAAATTCAGAATGAAAACCAGACGCTTGCCTCCATCACTTTCCAGAACTATTTCCGCCTCTACGAGAAGCTGGCGGGTATGACTGGTACCGCAGATACCGAAGCGTTCGAATTCAGCTCTATCTACAAACTGGATACCATTGTGGTACCCACCAACCGTCCGATGGTGCGTAAAGATCTACCCGATCTGGTCTATATGACAGAGAAAGAGAAGATTGATGCCATCATTGAGGATATCCGTGAGCGCACCGCAAACGGCCAGCCGGTGCTGGTGGGGACTATTTCGATTGAGAAATCCGAGGTGGTATCGCACGAGTTAGAACGAGCGGGTATCAAACATGCGGTACTCAACGCGAAATTCCACGCCCGTGAAGCCGATATCGTGGCCCAGGCCGGTCAGCCAGGAGCCGTTACCATCGCGACTAATATGGCCGGTCGCGGTACCGATATTGTGCTGGGCGGCAGTTGGCAGTCCGAAATAGCCGAGCTGGAAGCGCCTACACCCGATCAAATCGAGGCGATTAAAGCCGCGTGGCAAATTCGTCATGATGCGGTATTGGCCTCAGGCGGTTTACATATTATCGGTACCGAACGCCATGAGTCTCGTCGTATTGATAACCAGCTGCGCGGCCGTTCAGGCCGTCAGGGTGACCACGGTTCTTCCCGCTTTTATCTGTCGATGGAAGACGCCCTGATGCGCATTTTTGCTTCCGATCGCGTTTCCAATATGATGCGTAAGTTGGGCATGAAGCCTGGTGAAGCTATTGAACATCCATGGGTGACCAAAGCGATTGCGAACGCGCAGCGAAAAGTAGAAAGCCGCAACTTTGATATCCGTAAGCAACTGCTTGAATACGATGATGTTGCCAATGATCAACGCCGCGCCATTTATACCCAGCGTAATGAATTGCTGGATGTTTCTGATGTGAGTGAAACGATTAGCAGCATCCGCGAAGATGTATTCAAAACCACCGTTGATAGTTATATTCCGCCACAATCACTTGAAGAGATGTGGGATGTTGCCGGGCTGGAAGAGCGTTTGAAAAACGATTTCGATCTGGATATGCCGATTGCAGAATGGTTGGATAAAGAACCTGAGCTGCATGAGGAGACGCTGCGTGAGCGTATCATGGAGCAAGGTAAGCAGGTCTATCTGGATAAGGAAGAGGTTGTGGGCGCAGAGATGATGCGCAACTTCGAGAAGGGCGTGATGCTCCAGACGCTTGATTCTCTGTGGAAAGAGCACCTGGCCGCGATGGACTATTTACGTCAAGGCATCCATCTGCGTGGCTATGCACAGAAGGATCCGAAGCAGGAATATAAGCGTGAGTCGTTCGCGATGTTTGCCGCGATGCTCGAATCGCTGAAATATGAGGTCATCAGCACCCTGTGTAAAGTACAGGTGCGTATGCCTGAAGAAGTTGAAGCGATGGAAGAGCAGCGCCGTCAGGAAGCTGAACGCCTGCAGCAGCAACAGCATCTCAGCCATGTTGATGCTGAGACGGAAGCCTCTGAATCTCTGGCTTCATTGAGCGGCGAGCGCAAAGTGGGGCGTAACGATCTTTGTCCTTGCGGATCGGGTAAAAAATATAAGCAGTGTCACGGCCGTTTAGCCTGAGTTTTCATGGGCCAGACCGTTCGTTAGAAATTAAGCAACAGGGCGATGCATGCATCGCCCGTTTTACGCTAAGAGGCTGGAATGAAACATCTACAAGTCGCCGTTGGCATTATCCGTAACGCCCGGCAGGAAATTTTCCTGGCCCGACGCTCTGCCAGCGCTTCCATGGCGAATATGTGGGAGTTTCCCGGTGGAAAAGTTGAAGAGGGTGAAAGTGCGTTACAGGGATTGAAGCGGGAGCTATTGGAAGAGACGGGCATCAATGTGGTAGACGCTAACTTATTTGATATCGTCGAACATGCCTATGACGATCTGCACGTGACGCTCCATTTCTTTCTCGTTGAGCAATGGCAGGGCGAGCCGTACGGACGTGAAGGCCAACCTTCGCGCTGGGTAGCTCAAACGCACTTGATGGCTGAGGATTTCCCGCCAGCAAACCAGGGAATTGTTGCACGTTTAAAATCCGAGATAGCGTAAATTATCGGGCCGTGCGCGCAAAACTATCAGGGCGTCTATACGCCCTGTAAGCGTGGTGACTGAACGTTGACGGTAAGTCCTGCTTAATAGCGGTCGTTTTGTTCTTCGCTCCAGTCATCGCTATCGTTCAAGTCCCCGCTGCTGGGAATCCGCTTTTCTTCCTCCGCCCACTCACCGAGATCAATCAGTTGGCAACGTTTACTGCAAAACGGTCGATACGGGCTCTGTTCGTTCCAAATCACTTTTTTGCCACAACTTGGGCAATTCACAATGGTTACTTCATCACTCATTACGACACACCTTTAACAACAAGCAAGTTCAAAATCGAGACGGGCCGGGACATCCCCGCTATCGCTATCCAGCGGTAGAAAGCGGATTGCATAGCGGCTTTTGTGGCCCGAGACCTGAGGGTAGAGTGCATCATCCAGCTTGAGTTGCAAGCGCAGCAGATCGGCGTCCTCCGCGTTATCCTGGAAAAAACCGTTCAGGCTAATTTGATGGCGAAAGCTTCCCGACTGGCGGATTAAATCGAGTATCAGCGTTAATGCTTCACGCAGAGGATCCAGTGTTTCCAGCCAGGCCGTTGTCTGTTGGTCACGTACTTGCTGTGAGAGATGTAACCAGATATGCAGCGTGGGAAGATCAAAGCTACAGCAACCGCCGGGAATGCTGAGTCGTTGACGTACCAGACCAATAAGACGGTCTTCACGTAACTGTTGCCCTACGCGCGGGGCAGCCATCAACGTTGCAGAGCGCTGTTTAAGCCGATCGTTAAGCGTGGCGATCAGCGACATATCCACGCCCGGCACTTCTGACCAGGCACGCAGCTTCTGCTGCTGCCGATCCAGCTCTTTAACTATCTCAGTGCGTAGTTCTCCTCGTTCCAGCACATCAAGAAGTTCGGCAGTATTACGGAAAAAGGTGAGTGCGCTGAGGTGATCGGTAATGGAACGGGAGGCTTCTAACTGCCTGAGCAAGAATTCAATACGCAGCCAGGTACGCATTTTTTCATTGAGTGGATGTTCGAAAAGAATGGAAGTGCTCATACTATTAATCCTGTTTTGCTGCCGCTGCCAGCGCCAGATAACGCTGATGTAACGCAGCAATGGACGGTCTGACTGATTCAGCAGGGCCGCTATTATCAATGATATCATCCGCTACGGCCAGGCGTGCTTCACGCGTTGCCTGCGCGGCAAGAATATTCTCAGCCTGTTGGCGACTCATTTGGTCGCGTGCCATGGTGCGAGCGAGTTGGATTTCCTCCGGGACATCAACCAGTAATACACGGTTGGCAAACTTATGCAGGTTATTTTCTACGAGAAGTGGAACAACCCATAAGCACCACGGAGAGCGGGCCTCAGCCAACTGGCGCTGTGTCTCTTCATGAATCAAGGGATGTAGCAGCGCATTCAACCACTGCTTTTTCCGCACAGAGGTGAAAATTTGCTGGCGCAGATTGGCACGATTTAACGTACCGTCGTCATTCATGACGCGGGGACCAAAATGTTCAGTAATGGCCTCCAGAGCTGGTTGTCCTGGCTCGACCACCTGACGGGCTATCACGTCGGCATCAATGATATCAACACCGAGATCCGCGAAGGCATCAGCGATGGTGCTTTTTCCACTGCCGATTCCTCCGGTCAGCGCAACGGTATAGCGCATAGGCCCTTTCCTGGTGAACAAATGATGTTGATCATATTTAAAACCTGATGCTGGAGCGGTTTGCTCACAATGGTGTGACAACCTATCGCCTTAGGGTATAGCACGCAGCACTGTGTCATTTCTCAATATTATTGAGACAAATTTTGTGCCACGGATCACAAGTGAGATGTTCAGGTAAATTTATGGGATTGTAGCGTAAATAAAGGCTGTTTCGCACTCTTGCCGCAGCGTTTTTAACGCGTATGATAACATCACTGGAGCTGGCAGCAGCACCCGATCGCCAGATCGTCGCCACTAACCAGGAATCTCGTCATGCGTATTGAAGAAGATATAAAGCTCGGTTTTAAAGATGTCCTCATCCGACCTAAACGTTCTACCCTGAAAAGTCGCTCTCAGGTGGAATTGGCGCGTCAATTCATTTTCAAGCATTCGGGTATCGCCTGGTCAGGTGTTCCTGTCATTGCCGCTAATATGGATACGGTAGGTACCTTCCGTATGGCTGAGGCGCTTGCATCATTTGATATTCTTACCGCCGTTCATAAACATTATAGCGTTGAAGAGTGGCAGGCCTTTATTGCTCGCGTCCCGGAAAACGTGCTTAAGCATGTAATGGTTTCAACCGGCACGTCTGAGGCTGATTTTACTAAAATGAAGCAAATCCTGGCACTATCACCGGCGTTAAACTTCATTTGCATTGATGTGGCTAATGGCTACTCTCAACATTTTGTTGATTTCCTGCAGCGTGCACGTGAAGCCTGTCCGGGAAAAACGATCTGTGCTGGTAATGTTGTGACCGGTGAGATGGTTGAAGAACTTATTTTGTCCGGGGCTGATATCGTGAAGGTTGGCATAGGTCCGGGATCGGTCTGTACGACACGGGTAAAAACCGGTGTGGGCTATCCGCAACTTTCTGCGGTTATTGAGTGTGCCGATGCCGCTCATGGGTTGGGGGGACAGATTGTGAGCGACGGTGGCTGTTCGGTTCCAGGCGATGTAGCAAAAGCCTTCGGCGGTGGCGCTGATTTTGTCATGCTGGGGGGAATGCTGGCTGGGCATCACGAATGTGAAGGGACCATTGTAGAGGAGAACGGCGAGCAATTTATGTTGTTCTACGGTATGAGCTCTGAGTCTGCGATGAAACGTCATGTCGGAGGCGTTGCTGACTATCGCGCTGCAGAAGGGAAAACCGTGAAGTTACCGCTGCGCGGATCGGTAGAAGAGACTGCCCGCGATATTCTCGGTGGTTTACGTTCAGCCTGTACGTATGTCGGCGCAGAACGCTTAAAAGAACTTACCAAGCGCACGACCTTTATTCGCGTCGCGGAACAGGAAAATCGTGTCTTTACACGATAGAGACTTATTGGGTATGGCTATTTGCTGTACCCGGTTTTACTTTAATGCATCGCCCAGCCCAAAAATAGGCAGATACATCGCGATCACCAGCGTTCCGACAATCCCCCCAATGACCACCATCATAATCGGCTCCAGCATTGAAGCTAGCGTATCGGCCAGTTCGTGGGTATTTGCTTCATGCCAGTGCGCCAGACGCGCCAGTAATATGTCCAGCGAGCCGGCTTCCTCACCCGTTTTAATTAGTTGATAACATAGCGGTGTAAAAAGGGGGTGGTCAGCGATCGCTTGATGCAAAGGTTTACCCGCACTGATATGCGCTTGTAATTGCTTTATTGCCTCCTGCCAGAGGCAATGATGAAGCGTTTTCTCAACCGTTTGCAAACTTTGTAGTAGCGTCAGGCCTGCGCGTTGTGTCAGCGTGAGCGTGGTAAAAATCTGGCTAAGCTGACTGCCGCGATAAAGTGATGAAATAAGAGGCAGACGCAATAATAATTGCTGCTCCCGCCGTTGCCAGTGAATCCGTTTTTTACGTGCGATACGCCAGCTAAAGATTACCAGAAATAATAACCCGGCCAGCGTTGCTCCAGAGGATTGGATGGCGGATGACAGACGCATAACACCTGCTGTAAACGCGGGGAGAGGGGCGTCAAAAGCGCTATAAATGGTGACGAATTCAGGTAAAACGAAAACCAGCATACCAATGGTAACGGTAAAGGCCACCAGTAAAATGAACAGCGGATAGCGCAATGCTTTAATGACTTTCTTTTGCAGTTTTTGCTGACGTTCTTGTTGATGGGCAAGCTGCAGGCAGCACTCATCAAGCTGTCCCGTTAGTTCACCAACCTGCATTAATGCGGGGAAAAGGGGCGGAAATATATCCGGATGCTGCGCCAGCGTGGCTGAAAAAGCCTCTCCGCGCGCAACCTGAGACTGTATTTCACTTAATAATGCGCGCCAGCCCGGGTGTGGGTGCCCTTCGCTTAACAGTGTTAATCCTGCGGAGAGCGTCATACCGGCTTTAAGTAGCGTTGCCAACTGACGTACCAGCGTAATTTTATGCTGCCATTTCCACGCTCGTGAGCGGTAAGCTTTGCCTCGTTTAACGCTTACTGGCGTAAAGCCCCTCTCCAGTAACGATTCCATGACGGAGGCCGGGCTATCACTGAGTTTGGCCCCGTGAATAAACTGGCCATCGGCATCAACTGCCTGCCAATAGAAAAGGATATTACTCACCATTGGCGAACCCTACGATGCGATTAACCTCTTCCAGGCTGGTTTCTCCCCGGTTGACGGCATGCAGGCCTTCGGTAAACAGCGTGTTTAGCCCCTGCTGTTGGGCGAGGCTAATCAGTACATCGGGGGTGGCATTGGCGGCAATGGCAATTTGTAATTTGCTGGTAACGGGCAGAATCTCAAACAAAGCCAGTCTTCCGTAATAGCCGGAAAAACAGTGATCGCAGCCTGAAGCCTGCCAGGTTTGCACGGTCCCAGGCCATATTGATGATGGAAAATGGGCCACAGCCTCGGCAGGTTGACGACAATGCGGACAAAGGCGCCTGACTAAACGCTGAGCGATCACCAGCTTCAGCGCAGATGCCAGCAAATAGCTCGGAATGCCCATTTGCCCGAGTCGTGTAATGGTTTCCGCGGTTGAATTGGTATGTAAAGTTGACAGGACTAAATGCCCGGTTTGTGCCGCTTTGACGGCTATTTCTGCGGTTTCCCCATCACGGATCTCGCCAAGCATGATGACGTCCGGATCCTGCCGCAGCAGGGCGCGTAACACTCGGTGAAAATCGAGGCCTGACTTTGGATTTATCTGGGTCTGATTCACGCCAGCAAGCGGAATTTCGATCGGATCTTCGACGCTACACAGGTTTTTTTCCGGTGAGTTCAGGGTATTTAGCCCGCTGTATAAGGTAAAGGTTTTACCACTACCGGTGGGCCCGGTAACCAAAATCAGCCCTTGCGGTAAGGCCAGTGTATCGCGATAGCGTTCCAGAACGCGGCCGGACATCCCAAGCTTATCCAGTGAAATCGCCTGTTCTTCACTGTGAAGCAGGCGGATGACAGCTTTTTCGCCAAAATGCGTAGGTAACGTCGAAAGGCGAAATGAGTGCGTTTTACCGCCTAACTCAAGAGAGAACTGCCCATCCTGCGGCATACGCCGTTCGGCAATATCCAGATTGCCCAGTATTTTTAAACGGGCGATCAATGTGGCATGAACATTATCGTCGCTGCTTTTTAATGTCTGGAGCATGCCGTCAATACGCAGGCGGATGCGCAGATGATCTGCCTGCGGTTCAAAGTGAATATCGGAGGCGCGACGCTGGAGGGCCGTCAACAACGTCTGATTGACCAGCTCTACCGCAGAAGCCGATCGCGCATCATTGATCGTCTGCTCAGAAGCCCCCTTAACGGGGGGGGCTTGCTGGCTGTATTGTTCCAGGCGTGCCTGCGGCCAGCATTCAACCTCTACGTCACACTGGCTGGCAAAACGTAATGCCTCAATCATCTGCTCGGAGGCGGGCACGCTAACGGCTACGTGCAACCGGAGCGATGTATGTTCGAGAATGACTGCCTGATAGCGCTGGCAAAGAGCCTGAATGCTGCGCTGATGCTGTTGACTGCTCATCCTGCATCGCTCACATCATCGAAGCGGAAGATATCGCGGCAGGCATCCTGCAGGCTGCTATTTTCGGACGTACAACTGCGCTGCCAGCTTATCTGGCCTTCATTGTTGCTCCAGCGAGGTGTCATACTCACCGTCAGGCCAGTGAGGCTTTCTTGTCCGGAAAGTGTGATACTTCCAGCTTTAACCTCAACGCTGGACACATAACGCGATCCTTTGCCTGCCGGGATGCCGTTACTGCCAGCATTGCAGTCTACCGTGCTACCGCGTTCGATGGTGCAAAGCTCCACCGAAGTTTTATATGGCACCATGGTCTGCAGCATATCGGTCAGTGCTGCTTTTTGCAGGTAATTTTGCCAGGCCGGTAAGCCAATAGCGCTAAGTATGGCAACAATGCCAATGACGATCATCAGTTCGATCAGCGTAAACCCGCGTTGATTTTTTAAATGTTGCTTATCCATCTGCTGCTTCTCCATGTATGTAATGCGCTAACCTTATTCAGTCCGGTTTTACTGGACCAGCAGCAAAGCACAGCATCTGGAAGCCACGCGTAAAGCTTTTACATTTTTGCAGAGTAGTTACATTTATCTGGGAAGTATTACGTGGGGAAGCGAAAACAAAACGCCACCGGGGCGGTGGCGGGGGATAAAAAACAGGCTTTAGCGAAAGCGCATGGAAAGGTCCAGAGCGTGAATGTGCTTGGTTAGCGCGCCAACGGAAATATAGTCAACGCCGGTTTCTGCGAATGTACGTAACGTTTCGTCGGTGACATTGCCAGACACTTCCAGCAAGGCCCGTCCGTCGCTCAGAGCGACGGCTTCGCGCATCTGTTCAACGGTGAAGTTGTCCAGCATTACGATATCCGCACCTGCCGCCAGCGCTTGTTCCAGCTCATCCAATGATTCCACTTCAACTTCTACCGGGACATCGGGATGCAGCCAGAAGGCTTTTTCGATTGCCTGACGGATCGAACCGGTAGCAATAATGTGGTTCTCTTTGATCAGAAAGGCATCAGAGAGCCCGAGGCGATGATTGCTGCCACCGCCGCATAAAACGGCATATTTTAAGGCGGTGCGTAGGCCCGGCAGTGTTTTACGCGTGTCCAGCAGCTGCGCGCCTGTACCTTCAAGCAGGGCAACATAGCGATGAACTTCTGTCGCTACGCCGGAAAGGGTTTGTACAAAGTTTAGTGCGGTCCGCTCCGCCGTTAAAATCAACCGCGCGGGGCCTTCTATTTCAAATAGTGGTTGATTTGGCATAATTGCATCACCATCATCGACCTGCCACGTCAGGGTGACCCGATTCCCCAGTTGGATAAAGATCTCCTCTACCCAGCGCTTACCGCAGAAAATGCCCGGTTCCCGGGTGATGACGACCGCATGTGATTGCGTGTCATCCGGCAGTAAAGCCGCGGTAATATCATTATTTACATCAATACTGCCACCCAGATCTTCAGAGAGTGCCTGTGCAACGATGGCAGGAATATCGTTTTCAATACGTGCCAGTAATTCAGCCCGGCGGCTGACAGGATCGTAGCGACGCGTCGTCATGTTCAAGCTCCGAAAGTTCGGATAAAAGAGTGCGGACACTCTAGCCTTTTTGGGCGTACCCTGCCAGCCGGACACATCCTGACACGCTTTTTCTTCCCATAAAAATAGCGGGATGATTTATCTCCCCCACTCGTGTCGTGGGCGAGCTGCGGTGATGGGGAATCGCATGAAATGAGTTGAACGGGGCCCAGCGAAATTGTGGCGATGGTAAACGCATGGCAGGTAAAGGCATGGAGCCCGGCCTGAACAACCGGTCCCATGCCTGTTTTGTCAGGGAATTATGGCGTGTCTGGCAGTTTTTCTTCCAGCAGGAAGGCCTCGGATACCTTAACCGTAGAATTGCCTCTGTATGACCATGTAGAACCAAAGGCGCCACCCAATGCAAAGGGGAGTTCTTCGCCGGGTGTAACAATGATACTTCTGCTGCTGGTAGTTGCGTTGTAGCCGAAGTAGAAACTTAGCGCCACGGTATCTGCATTCCTTTCAAGCACGATTTTATACTCGTACTCATTGTCATCGTATACACTACCGCAATCAAAGCCCGTCCCTAATGGCACATTGCTACAAACGCCGCTTAAATGCCGTATCAACCAAAATAGCGATAACGTATTATCCGGTGCACGAAATAATCCAATGCAGCGATCCGTTTCGTAATCACTGTCTTCCTTCACACCATCCACGTTCATTATGCCTATTGCCGCACCTTTCGACAGGGAGGCTTTAAAATATAACGTGGAACGGCTATTTCCGTAGCCCAGTCCCCAAAAGTTATCGCCCCGATCGGCGAGTTTTTGCGGGAAAAGTTCTCTTGACCCCGTAATACTCCCCACTTTGTGGTAATAAAGCGGCAGCGTTCTTATTTTTTGCCGTTCGCTAAACGTTGCCAGCCAGCCGGGCCGGATAGAAAAATAGCCGTAAAAGATCCCATCGGTAACGTTTTCCTGTGGCAGGGTAATTTGTATTTTATACAGTCCGTAGTTGAGGTTTGCCGCAACGACAGGGAAGCTTCCAATATCAGAAGTACTGGCAGCAAACGTTTGGTTTGGCGACGGTTGCTTGAGGATAGGCTTATTCTCAGTCGCGTTTATCACCTGTGTGAACATGGTGTTTTTCGATGAGATGTTTTCGTTACGCACGGCATGATAAATCAATCCGGATGCACCATTATTTACTTTAACCCACATGGTCAATAACGCTGTACCGAGTCGTGCATTAACGGTACTGGCGGAAAGATGTAAATTGGGAAAGCGCGATGCCGGGGTATTATAAAACTCTGAGCGCCCGTAAGGTGTGTCTATCCGACTATCCATAAAGGGGAAGTATTGCACCCTTTCGTGAATGTTAAAGGTGCCGCTGTACAGTTCAGCGGCAATGAAACTGGCCTGCGCCAGGTGCCCCGAATCGCCGAAATGGAGAGCATCTTCTTGAATAATTGTCCATTTTACCGAGTCAGCATTGAGTTCCATCCACTCCTTTAACATTAATGCTTTATCAATAATGGGAATGTTTCGTTTATTCGCGAGATATTTTTTTACTGTGTTGATTTCAAGCTCAAGCTCACTTTTCCTCCGCCCTGAACTGTCTGAGCGAAATATAGGGCCAGAGGTCAGAAGTACCGGTAATGCACCCGTTGCTTCGATTTTATCAAAAAGAAGAGTGGTTTGTTTTAACGTATCATCGATTTGAGAACCCGCAGCCGGGATATCATTAAGTCCAAAGTCGATAAATACCGCATCACATACTCCGTAATAAGGATTATCTGTTACCGCCCGATCGAAATTATTGACTGCCCATCCATCTGCCAGCGTCTTACCTGAATACCCGGCATTGAAGATATGAATATTATTATTGTGGTACATCTCCCTGAGCAGAGTTTGTAGCCTGGCAGGCCAGGCATTCATTGCCGTTGCTTCGTGATTAATATTGCCGACAGCATTTCCCTGCCTGTCAACGGGATTGGCGACCCAGCCTGTCGTATTTTGTCCATCGGTGGTTGAATCGCCAAAGCAGGCTATTCTCACGGTATTGCCTGCGGCCATTTTCGCCATCACAAGCGACAGTGACGAGAATGAACCCTGGCTGCCTCCTTCATGCGGTACATTTACCTTCATATTTCGATTCCCTTTCGTTCATGTTATTGCAAACACTGAAAAATGAGTGGGAAGAATAGCGCATAATTCCAGCATCAGTTCTCGCAATATATGGCCTCGCCTTAACGATGCAAAAATGCCTGGCTGGCTGATAATCGGAAGAGTGCGGAAGAGAAAAAAAATCGTGTTACTCTGATGAAAACGTGGTGAAAGGAGAGCAGGTATGCAGTTGCAAGATGGCTGGATCATCGGGGTAAAACAGGTGCCATCACCGCATTTTAATTTACGTCCCGATAATGAAGCGCCCTCGCTGCTGGTGGTTCATAATATCAGTCTTCCCCCGGGAGAATTTGGTGGCCCGTATATTGATGCACTGTTTACCGGCACGCTTGATGCAGATGCCCACCCTTTTTTTGCCGAAATCGTCCATTTACGCGTTTCCGCCCACTGCCTTATTCGTCGGAATGGTGAAATTGTGCAATATGTTTCTTTTGACCAGCGAGCCTGGCATGCCGGGATTTCCTGCTATCAGGGACGTGAGGGGTGTAATGATTTCTCGATTGGTATTGAACTGGAAGGCACGGACACATTGGCTTATACAGCAGTGCAATACCGGGCATTGGCTGAGGTGACACGTCTCCTGATGCAACACTACCCCCTGACGGCGGAGCATATTACCGGACACAGCGATATTGCGCCTGGGCGCAAGACCGACCCCGGTGACGCTTTTGACTGGGATAAATTTCGTTGCGTATTGAGCGAGGATGCTAATTTCATGGAGCGTAGTGTATGACGTTATTTAGCTTACTGCTGGTATTGGGCTGGGAAAGGCTCTTCAAATTAGGGGAGCACTGGCAGCTCGATCACCGCCTTGAGCCGCTGTTTCGCGGATGTCATCGTTTTTCCCTGATACGTAGCTTATTTATGACGCTGATAGCGATGGGCATTGTGCTGGTTATCATCCTTTCGCTGCGGGGGATCTTCTTCGGCATTGTGCAACTGCTGTTCTGGATATTGGTTGGCTTACTGTGTATCGGTGCCGGATCGGTCCGTCTGCATTATCACGCCTATTTAAAAGCGGCCAGCCATGACGATGTGCATGCCCGGGATGCGATGGCGGAAGAGTTAACGCTGATTCATGGTATTCCGGTTGAGTGCACTGAGCGTGAATATTTACGCGAGCTACAAAACGCGCTGCTGTGGATTAATTTCCGCTTTTATTTGGCTCCGCTATTCTGGTTTGTAGTCGGCGGTTTTTATGGTCCGGTACTGCTGGTGGGCTATGCTTTCCTGCGGGCGTGGCAATCCTGGCTGGCGCGCCATCATTCGCCACTGGAGCGTTCACAATCGGGAATTGATAATATTTTACACTGGGTGGACTGGATACCGGTAAGACTGGTTGGCGTTGCTTATGCGCTGCTGGGACATGGCGAGCGTGCGTTGCCGGCCTGGTTTGCTTCACTGGGCGATCTCCGCACTTCGCAATATCAGGTGCTGACCCGTTTAGCACAGTTCTCGCTGGCGCGGGATATCCACAGTGATAAGGTCGAAACGCCCCGCGTCGCGGTCGCGCTGGCGAAGAAAATTTCACTGGTGATTGTTGTTGTGGTCGCACTGTTGACCATTTACGGCACGCTGGTCTAAAGCAGCGTCAGAGAGTGTTCGATGATTTACCCGTACAACAAATGACAGCCGTACGGGTAAGGATTAGCGCTGCGCTTTCGTTCTGTTACTGAGAACATAGCCGATAGCTAAAATGATCAGCCAAACCGGGATTAGCCAGACGGAGATCGCCATCCCCGGTGTCATGGCCATAATTACCAGGATTCCGGCGAGGAAGGCCAGGCAAATCCAGTTACCCGCTGGATAGAACAGGGCTTTGAAGCGCGTGGTGACACCTTGCCGATCTTTCTTACGGCGGAACTTCAGATGCGCCAGGCTGATCATCGCCCAGTTAATCACCAGGGCGGAAACCACCAGCGACATCAGAATCCCAAACGCTTCACCCGGCATCAGATAATTGATTAACACACAGATGGCTGTTGCCAATGCTGAGACGCCAATTGCGACCACCGGTACGCCACGCCCATCCAACTTACTCAATATTTTAGGGCCATTTCCCTGCTGCGCCAGTCCGAACAGCATACGGCTGTTACAGTAAACGCAGCTGTTATAGACCGATAATGCCGCAGTCAGAATGACCACATTAAGCGCATTCGCAACCAGACTATCGCCAAGTTCGTGGAAAATCATCACAAAAGGACTACCGCCTTCGACCACTTTGGTCCAGGGATAGAGGGAGAGCAGGACAGCCAGCGAGCCAATATAGAAAATCAGAATGCGATATAAGACCTGATTCGTTGCCTTAGGGATACTTTTCTCTGGTTGATCCGCTTCTGCCGCAGTGATGCCAACCAGTTCAAGTCCGCCGAAGGAGAACATAATGACCGCCATGGCCATGACCAGCCCATTGACGCCATTAGGGAAAAATCCCCCTTTGTCCCAAATATTACTGACCGCCGCTTCCGGACCGCCCTTGCCGCTAAACAGCAGCCAGCCTCCGAACAGGATCATACCGATGACCGCGACGACTTTTATAATGGCAAACCAAAATTCCATCTCGCCATAGACTTTGACGTTGGAAAGGTTAATTGCATTGATGAGCAAAAAGAAGACGGCTGCCGATACCCAGGTCGGGATGTCCGGCCACCAGTACTGAATATAAATCCCTACGGCGCTGAGTTCCGCCATTGCCACCAGCACATACAGCACCCAGTAGTTCCAGCCTGACGCGAAACCGGCAAAGTTGCCCCAGTATTTATAGGCAAAGTGGCTAAACGATCCGGCCACGGGCTCTTCCACCACCATTTCACCCAGCTGACGCATAATCATAAAGGCGATAAAACCGCCGATCGCATATCCGAGTAAAACCGATGGCCCGGCCATTTTGATCGTCTGCGCGATGCCCAAAAACAGGCCGGTCCCTACCGCACCACCCAATGCGATAAGCTGAATATGGCGGTTTTTTAAACCTCGTTTCAGCAGGTCGCCTTGTTGTTGTTCCATATATAACCTCGTGATGTGACTCTTTTTATTCTTGCTGACTAACGTATTGATAAGTTTACACTACTGATAGCATAAAAATTGAAATGGAGCTGTTGTCGCGACAAGAATAGTGATAAGCGGTTGTCATTGCACCTGCTTTCTCTTTTTGTGCGGCAGTATGGGTGAAAAATCGACGTTTGCTCACACTCAGAGCAATACATTTCTTATTTTGGGCGCAATCGTAAAAAGATGGATGGCCTTCTGGCCTGCGCTCGTCAAAACGGCTCCCGGTCTCTAACTCCGTGTAAGTTTTCGCAAAAGTTACCCTGTTGAGCTTCTTTTGTCATAAATGCGGTTGATTTGGCATGTAAGATCGACCCCGTTAATACGAGGCACAGCACACGCTTCAGGGCTTCGCCATATAGACAGAAGGTGAATACTTTGTTACTTTAGCCTCATCTTTTTGCAATTGGTATTACCAATTTACTTCAGGCAAATGGCAGAAGAAGGGAAGATGGCCTACAGCAAAATCCGCCAACCAAAGCTGTCCGATGCGATCGAGCAACAGCTCGAGTCCCTTATTATGGAAGGGACGCTGCGCCCGGGCGAAAAGCTGTTACCCGAGCGTGAGCTTGCCAAACAGTTTGATGTCTCCCGTCCCTCTTTGCGTGAAGCTATCCAGCGCCTGGAAGCGAAAGGCCTGCTACTGCGCCGCCAGGGCGGAGGCACCTTCGTACAGCAAACTCTTTGGCAAAGCCTGAGCGATCCGCTCGTTGAACTGCTTGCCGGTCATCCCGAATCCCAGTTCGATCTGTTGGAAACCCGCCATGCATTAGAAGGTATTGCAGCGTATTATGCAGCCTTGCGGGGAACTGACGAGGATCTGCAGCGTATTCGTGACTGCCATGTATTAATTCAGCAGGCGCAGGATAGCGGTGATTTAGATGCAGAAGCCGGTGCGGTAATGCAGTATCAGATCGCTGTCACAGAAGCCGCGCACAATGTGGTGCTTTTACATTTGCTGCGCTGTATGGGCCCTATGCTGGAACAGAACGTACGACAAAATTTCGAATTGCTCTACTCGCGCCGGGAGATGCTGGCAACAGTGAGCGGTCATCGCGCCAGCATTTTTGAAGCGATAGTGGCGCGTGAGCCAGAGCAGGCACGCGAAGCCTCGCATCGCCACCTGGCGTTTATCGAGGAAATATTGCTGGACAGAAGTCGGGAGCAGAGTCGTAGAGAGCGCTCCTTGCGACGTTTACAGCAACGTAAGGAATAAGCGCGATATAAAGCGCGCGGCAATACCCAAGGCGGGCGGATGGCAGTCGACTTCGTTAAACGAGTGTCCCGCAGCCAAAGGGTATAAACGACGGGCCTGTCTCTTTGTGTTTTGCAGATTACAGAACACAGAGAGACAGGCTCCAGACAATTCAACGTATTAGACACAGATAAGGAATACCCCCCATGTCAGAACGTTTACACAATGACGTGGATCCGATTGAAACTCGCGACTGGCTACAGGCGATCGAATCGGTCATCCGTGAAGAAGGTGTTGAGCGCGCACAATATCTGATCGATCAGGTATTGAGCGAAGCCCGCAAAGGCGGCGTGAAGGTAGCGGCAGGCACAGGTGCCAGCCAGTATATCAACTCCATTGCCGTTGAAGACGAGCCGGATTATCCAGGCAACACTTCTCTCGAACGTCGTATCCGTTCCGCAATTCGCTGGAACGCCATCATGACCGTTCTGCGCGCATCGAAAAAGGATCTGGAACTGGGCGGCCATATGTCCTCTTTCCAGTCTTCCGCAACGATCTATGAAGTGTGTTTCAACCACTTCTTCCGCGCGCGCAATGATCAAGACGGTGGGGATCTGGTTTACTTCCAGGGCCATATTTCTCCAGGCATTTACGCACGTGCTTTCCTTGAAGGTCGTCTGACCGAAGAGCAGATGAACAATTTCCGTCAGGAAGTTCATGGTAAAGGTCTGTCTTCTTATCCGCATCCAAAACTGATGCCTGATTTCTGGCAGTTCCCGACCGTTTCTATGGGGCTGGGTCCGATTGGCGCGATCTATCAGGCGAAATTCCTGAAGTATCTTGAGCACCGTGGGCTGAAAAACACCGCGCAGCAAACCGTTTACGCCTTCCTCGGCGACGGTGAGATGGATGAGCCAGAATCGAAAGGGGCGATCACTATCGCCACCCGTGAAAAACTGGATAACCTCTGCTTCATCATCAACTGTAACCTGCAGCGCCTGGATGGTCCGGTCACCGGTAACGGCAAAATCATCAACGAGCTGGAAGGCATCTTTGGTGGCGCAGGTTGGGAAGTGATCAAAGTGATCTGGGGTGGACGTTGGGATGAGCTGCTGCGTAAAGATACCAGCGGTAAACTGATCCAACTGATGAATGAAACCGTTGACGGTGACTATCAGACCTTTAAATCGCGTGATGGCGCTTACGTCCGTGAACACTTCTTCGGCAAATATCCGGAAACCGCCGCGCTGGTGAAAGAGTTGAGCGATGATGAGATTTGGGCGCTGAATCGCGGCGGCCACGATCCGAAGAAAATCTACGCGGCGCTGAAAAAAGCGCAGGATACCAAAGGCAAACCTGTGGTGATCCTGGCACATACCATCAAAGGCTATGGTATGGGTGACACCGCGGAAGGTAAAAACATCGCGCACCAAGTGAAGAAAATGAACATGGATGGCGTCCGCTACATCCGCGATCGTTTTAACGTGCCGGTTGACGATGCCAATATCGAAAAACTGCCGTATATCACCTTTGAAAAAGGTTCTGAAGAGTATAACTACCTGCACGGTCAGCGTGAGAAGTTGGGTGGCTACCTGCCAACGCGCCAGGCGCAGTTCAGCGAGAAGCTGGAAATGCCGACGCTGGACGATTTCAAATCGCTGCTGGACGAGCAGAACAAAGAAATCTCTACCACCATCGCTTTCGTACGTGCCCTGAACGTGATGCTGAAAAATCCATCGATCAAAGATCGCCTGGTGCCAATCATTGCTGACGAAGCGCGTACTTTCGGTATGGAAGGTCTGTTCCGTCAAATCGGTATCTACAGCCCGAACGGTCAGCAATATACGCCGCAGGACCGCGAGCAGGTTGCGTACTATAAAGAAGACGAAAAAGGGCAGATTCTGCAGGAAGGGATCAACGAACTGGGCGCAGGCGCATCCTGGCTGGCGGCGGCAACGTCTTACAGCACCAACAACCTGCCGATGATCCCGTTCTATATCTACTACTCTATGTTCGGGTTCCAGCGTATCGGCGACCTGTGCTGGGCAGCGGGCGATCAGCAAGCGCGTGGCTTCCTGGTCGGCGGGACTTCTGGCCGTACCACACTGAACGGCGAAGGTTTGCAGCACGAAGATGGTCACAGCCATATTCAGTCACTGACTATTCCGAACTGTATCTCTTACGATCCGGCTTACGCTTACGAAGTGGCTGTCATCATGCATGACGGTCTGGTGCGTATGTACGGCGATGCGCAGGAGAATATTTACTACTACATCACCACGCTGAACGAAAACTACCACATGCCTGCGATGCCGCAGGGTGCGGAAGAGGGTATCCGTAAGGGTATCTATAAACTGGAAAGCGTTGAAGGTAGCAAAGGTAAGGTTCAGCTGCTGGGCTCGGGCTCTATCCTGCGCCACGTGCGTGAAGCCGCGCAGATCCTGGCGAAAGACTATGGCGTAGGTTCTGATGTGTATAGCGTCACCTCCTTCACTGAACTGGCGCGTGATGGCCAGGACTGCGAGCGCTGGAATATGCTGCATCCGCTGGAAACCCCACGCGTTCCGTACATTGCCCAGGTGATGAACAACGCGCCGGCTGTGGCATCGACTGACTATATGAAACTGTTCGCCGAGCAGGTTCGTACTTACGTACCTGCTGATGATTATCGCGTACTGGGTACCGATGGCTTTGGCCGTTCCGATAGCCGTGAAAACCTGCGTCACCACTTCGAAGTGGACGCATCTTACGTGGTTGTGGCAGCGCTGGGCGAACTGGCCAAACGCGGCGAAATCGATAAGAAAGTGGTTGCGGAAGCCATCACTAAATTCAATATCGATGCCGATAAAGTTAACCCGCGTCTGGCATAAGAGGTAGAGATTAATGGCAATCGAAATCAACGTACCGGATATCGGTGCAGACGAAGTTGAAGTCACCGAAATTTTGGTGAAAGTGGGCGATAAAGTTGAAGCTGAACAGTCGCTGATCACCGTTGAAGGTGATAAGGCCTCAATGGAAGTCCCCTCGCCGCAAGCGGGCGTGGTGAAAGAGATTAAAGTGGCCACCGGTGACAAAGTGGAAACCGGCAAACTGATCATGATTTTCGAATCCGCCGACGGTGTAGCTGATGCTGCGCCTGCAAAGGCTGAAGAGAAAAAAGCAGAAGCGGCGCAATCTGCGGCAGCATCCAGCGAAAGCAAAGAAGTTGCGGTACCGGATATCGGTTCTGACGAAGTTGAAGTCACTGAGATCCTGGTCAAAGTGGGCGACACCGTTGAGGCTGAGCAATCACTGATCACCGTTGAAGGCGATAAAGCCTCAATGGAAGTGCCGGCACCGTTCGCCGGTACGGTCAAAGCGATCAACATCAATACCGGCGACAAAGTCAGCACCGGTTCCCCGATCATGACCTTTGAAATCGCAGGCTCTGCGCCAGCGGCGAGTGCGAAGCCGGAAGTGAAAGAAGAAGCGGCTGCGGCCCCTGCGGCTGCCGGCGGCGTGAAAAACGTCGACGTGCCGGATATCGGCGGTGATGAAGTTGAAGTCACCGAAGTGATGGTCAAAGTGGGCGACAAAGTGACTGCTGAACAGTCGCTGATCACCGTTGAAGGCGATAAAGCGTCAATGGAAGTGCCCGCACCTTTTGCCGGTACGGTAAAAGAGATCAAAATCAATACCGGCGACAAAGTGAAAACCGGCTCGCTGATTATGGTCTTCGAAGTGGAAGGCGCGGCACCGGCGGCGACGGAGAAGAAAGCCGAAGCGGCTGCACCAGCAAAAGCTGAGCAGAAAGCGGCGCCGGCTTCTGTACCTGCGGCAAAAGCGAGTGGCAGCAGCGAGTTTGCTGAGAACGATGCGTATGTTCACGCCACACCGGTGATCCGTCGTCTGGCGCGCGAGTTTGGCGTTAACCTGGCGAAGGTGAAAGGGACGGGTCGTAAAGGCCGTATCCTGAAAGAAGATGTGCAGGCTTACGTGAAAGACGCGGTAAAACGCGCCGAGTCTGCGCCTGCCGCCAGCGGCGGTGGATTGCCAGGCATGCTGCCGTGGCCGAAGGTTGATTTCAGCAAGTTTGGTGAAATTGAAGAAGTGGAGCTGGGCCGCATCCAGAAAATCTCTGGTGCTAACCTGAGCCGTAACTGGGTAATGATCCCGCACGTTACGCACTTCGATAAAACCGATATCACCGATCTGGAAGCCTTCCGTAAGCAGCAGAATGAAGAAGCCGCGAAGCGTAAGCTGGACGTGAAGTTCACTCCTGTGGTGTTCATCATGAAAGCCGTTGCTGCCGCGCTGGAGCAGATGCCGCGCTTTAACAGCTCGCTGTCTGAAGATGCGCAGAAGCTGACGCTGAAGAAATACATCAACATCGGCGTCGCGGTTGATACCCCGAATGGCTTGGTGGTTCCGGTATTCAAGGATGTGAACAAGAAGAGCATCACTGAACTGTCTCGCGAACTGATGGCCATCTCTAAAAAAGCGCGTGACGGTAAGCTGACCGCAGGCGAAATGCAGGGCGGATGCTTCACCATCTCCAGCCTGGGCGGTATCGGGACGACGCACTTCGCGCCGATCGTTAACGCACCAGAAGTGGCCATCCTCGGCGTCTCTAAGTCTGCCATGGAGCCGGTCTGGAACGGCAAAGAGTTCACGCCGCGCCTGATGATGCCAATGTCGCTCTCCTTCGACCACCGCGTTATCGACGGTGCCGATGGTGCGCGTTTCATCACCATTATCAACAATATGTTGTCTGATATTCGTCGTCTGGTGATGTAAATGTTTTAAGGCCGGCTTATGCCGGCCTTCTCATAGCCGACTTTCGATTTTATAAGTCGACAAGGTAGTTGAAAACGTTTCGTATCAAGCGGTTTGCAGTTCATTAACAATTCTGTAAACTCTTGCGGTGAGAACGTACCGGTGGAAGAGTGAACATCCTTAAGGTCATTGGCATTGCAGCCAACACAGCTACGGTGGCAAGGCGAAAAGGATGGCCGGAAAGTTAACTAAGAGGTCATGATGAGTACAGAAATTAAAGCTCAGGTCGTGGTACTTGGGGCGGGCCCTGCAGGTTACTCTGCAGCCTTTCGCGCAGCGGATTTAGGTCTGGAGACCGTTATCGTTGAGCGTTACAGCACCCTTGGCGGTGTTTGTCTGAACGTCGGTTGTATTCCTTCAAAAGCGCTGTTGCACGTGGCGAAAGTGATTGAAGAAGCCAAAGCGCTGGAAGAACACGGTATCGTTTTTGGTCAGCCAACGACCGATATCGACAAAATTCGTACCTGGAAAGAAAAAGTCATCAACCAACTGACCGGTGGTCTGGCGGGAATGGCGAAGGGCCGCAAAGTGACAGTGGTCAACGGTCTGGGTAAATTCACCGGGGCGAACACCCTGGAAGTGGAAGGCGAAAACGGTAAAACCGTGATCAACTTCGACAACGCGATTATTGCGGCGGGCTCACGTCCGATTCAGCTGCCATTCATTCCTCATGATGACCCGCGCGTATGGGACTCTACCGATGCGCTGGAGCTGAAAGACGTGCCTGAGCGTCTGCTGGTGATGGGCGGCGGCATTATCGGCCTGGAAATGGGTACCGTTTATCACGCGCTGGGTTCACAGATTGACGTGGTAGAAATGTTTGATCAGGTTATTCCTGCGGCGGATAAAGATGTGGTGAAAGTGTTCACCAAACGTATCAGCAAACAGTTTAACCTGATGCTGGAAACCAAAGTGACGGCGGTAGAAGCCAAAGAAGATGGTATCTACGTTACGATGGAAGGCAAAAAAGCACCAGCAGAGCCACAGCGTTATGATGCGGTGCTGGTGGCGATTGGTCGCGTGCCGAACGGCAAAAACCTCGATGCCGGCAAAGCGGGCGTTGAAGTTGACGATCGCGGCTTTATCCGTACCGACAAGCAGATGCGTACCAACGTGCCGCACATCTATGCAATTGGTGACATCGTTGGTCAGCCAATGCTGGCACATAAAGGCGTGCATGAAGGCCACGTTGCCGCTGAAGTGATCGCGGGCAAAAAACACTACTTCGATCCGAAAGTGATCCCATCGATTGCGTATACTGAGCCGGAAGTTGCCTGGGTCGGTCTGACCGAGAAAGAAGCCAAAGAGAAAGGCATCAGCGTTGAGACCTCCACCTTCCCGTGGGCGGCATCAGGCCGTGCGATTGCCTCCGATTGCGCAGACGGTATGACCAAGCTGATTTTCGATAAAGAGACTCACCGTGTCATCGGTGGGGCGATTGTCGGTACGAACGGCGGCGAGCTGCTGGGTGAAATCGGTCTGGCTATCGAAATGGGCTGTGATGCGGAAGATATCGCGCTGACTATTCATGCGCACCCGACGCTGCATGAATCCGTTGGTCTGGCGGCTGAGATCTTTGAAGGCAGCATCACTGACCTGCCTAACCCGAAAGCGAAGAAGAAATAGTTTTTCTGCTTACGGTTGGTTATAAAGCGGCTCCCATTGGGAGCCGTTTTTGTTTTGTGCCGTTAGCACCCGGATGCGGTTACCCTTCTGTTAAACGCAGGGGATTTTCTGGCGACGGCGTGTGGTATGCTTTCCCCTTCGATAAACCCTGTTTTTCTTATTACCCGTAACGTATTGATTTTAAATCACCGTTTTATTGTCTGCGAAAAAAGGGTTTTTCGCGAAGAAGGCCGCTTTTCTTAATCGCAACAAAGGGCTAGGCTACTATGGCTTCTGTTCACTGCCGTACAGGCAGCTTAGAAAAAGTGCCGACCGTTACTATGCCACTGCACTTCGTTCACTGCCGTACAGGCAGCTTAGAAATCACTTATACTGTTCAACCGCTCAACACGAACGTTCACTGCCGTACAGGCAGCTTAGAAAGATCGGCGCTTCGGCGCTGGCGGAGCTGAATAGTTCACTGCCGTACAGGCAGCTTAGAAAGAAAAATACGCGAAATGGCGATAACTCATACAGTTCACTGCCGTACAGGCAGCTTAGAAAATTTACGTGGTCCAAGTGGTCAGGCTCCCTGCGTTCACTGCCGTACAGGCAGCTTAGAAAAGCAGACAGATTTCCCTTTTTTAGCAAGACAAGTTCACTGCCGTACAGGCAGCTTAGAAACGTGACGCAAATGAGACATATCCTCGCCGCGAGTTCACTGCCGTACAGGCAGCTTAGAAATTCGGCAATCGCCCGGTATGGGGCGGCTTTGAGTTCACTGCCGTACAGGCAGCTTAGAAAGCAGAATTTGCATTCAGTTGCCGTGGTTCCGGTTCACTGCCGTACAGGCAGCTTAGAAATCCAGCGATGTGCGTAAATTTGTAATCTCTCTGTTCACTGCCGTACAGGCAGCTTAGAAAAGCGACCCGTCGCACCGCCCGGACCTCCGATGGTTCACTGCCGTACAGGCAGCTTAGAAATGACAGATTCGTCACCAGCGACCGCCGGAAATGTTCACTGCCGTACAGGCAGCTTAGAAAGTGTGCTTCAGGGGTCAAGGCAAAACGTTGTTGTTCACTGCCGTACAGGCAGCTTAGAAAGCCGAGGTTTAGCGCCTCGCGCACATCATCGCGTTCACTGCCGTACAGGCAGCTTAGAAAGAGCTGGAAGCCGGTGCGTGTCTACACCGACGGTTCACTGCCGTACAGGCAGCCTAGAAATCCGCTTTTCGCCCGGCTGTCGTGTCAGCACGGTTCACTGCCGTACAGGCAGCTTAGAAACTTTAGTGACGGAAAAGCGAGGCATTTATACTGCCGTACAGGCAGCGTTGACGATGAGAGACGTCAGGCGGCCCATCAGCATGAAATATGTTACCGGCTTCTCACGATGAGAATTATTCTGTTGCATACAGTGGCCTCCGGGATAATCCTCGTCTGGATTTATGGAGAATCACGGCCTGTCCTTTGAGATGATTTTATTTGCCAACCGGGCGCTGAAGCGCATCCAATATTTTGAGCGCCACCGTATACGCCTCAATTTTCAGGATGACCCAGTCTGCGCTGTCGCAATATAAACCTTTTGGGCAGGGCTTTGGCGAAAGGAAGGAAGCCCAAAGTATGCTGGCACCCTCAGATTTAAAAACGATCCTGCACTCTAAACGCGCAAATATTTATTATCTGCAATATTGCCGGGTTTTGGTGAATGGTGGCCGGGTAGAATATGTCACCGAACAGGGAAAAGCATCACTTTACTGGAATATCCCGATCGCCAATACCACGGTCGTGATGCTCGGTACCGGTACCTCGGTAACTCAAGCAGCAATGCGTGAGTTTGCGCGCGCGGGCGTGATGGTCGGGTTCTGCGGTGGGGGCGGCACACCGCTCTATGCAGCAAATGAAATAGAGGTTGAAGTGACCTGGCTCTCACCCCAAAGTGAATATCGGCCAACCGAGTATCTTCAGAACTGGGTGAGCTTCTGGTTTAATGAAAATAAACGCCTGCAGGCAGCGAAGTTATTCCAGAATATCCGGCTACAACAAATCAAGCAGCACTGGCTTAATAGCCGCATGCAGCGTGAATCACTATTTTCTATTAATACCGAGCGGCTGGAAGCATTGCTGAAAAGCTGTCAGGAAAAGATTGAAAGCTGCGGCACTCAAAATGAATTAATGCTGCAGGAAGCGGTAATGAGTAAAGCACTCTATAAGCTGGCGGCAGGGGCGGTAAACTATGGCACATTTACCCGTGCGAAGCGCGGCGGGGGGACGGATATGGCCAATCGTTTTCTCGACCACGGTAACTATCTGGCTTATGGCCTGGCGGCGGTGGCTGCCTGGGTGACGGGGTTACCGCACGGGCTTGCGGTATTACATGGTAAAACGCGACGCGGTGGATTAGTTTTTGATATTGCCGATCTGATCAAAGATGCCATGGTTATGCCACAGGCATTTATTGCTGCGATGGCGGGCGAAGATGAACAAGCGTTTCGTGAACGCTGTATTTCTGGTTTCCAGCGCGGAGATGCGCTCGATGTCATGATAACCACATTACAACAAACGGCATCTGCGTTAGGGCTACACGAATAATGCATATTCTGGTGATTTCGCAATGTTCAAAGCGCGCCCGGGATGAAACGCGCCGCATACTGGACCAATTTGCCGAGCGTAAAGGGGATAACACCTGGCAAACGGCCATTACGTTGGAAGGGGTTAATACGCTGCGTCGCTTATTACGCAAAACGGCGCGGCGCAATACCGCCGTTGCCTGTCACTGGATAAAATCGGCTGGCCAGACCGAATTACTCTGGATTGTGGGAAATCTGCGGCGTTTTAACCTCCAGGGCAGTGTGCCGACCAACCAAACCGGGCGTGATATTCTACGCAGCCAGGATGAGACGCCGTGGCGGAGTGCCGAATCCATCGCCCTGCTGGCCGGTATCGCCGGGCTATTTCATGATTTTGGTAAGGCTTCCGCGCTCTTTCAACTTACCCTGAAAGGCGATGCAGAAAAACGTTTTCAGCCGTGGCGGCATGAATGGATTTCACTGCGCTTATTCCAGGCGTTTATTGGTGAGCAGGACGATCGGCAATGGCTGACACGCCTTAACACCATTACGCCTGAATATGAGCATGAGATGCTGGCTCGCCTGGTGAGTGATGAGTCGGCAGAAAGCCAAAACCCCTTCTATGGCTTGCCGCCTGTCGCTACCGTCATTGGCTGGCTGATCCTTTCCCACCACCGTTTACCCACCTACCTCGGTACTTCAGCACCGCCGGAGATGCAGTATGCACAAAACTGGCTCATCAATCAGTTACGTGCGGACTGGAACGCCCTGAATCGGGAGCAGGACTGGAGCAGACAAGAGCTGCAACGGGCTCAAACTTTCCCGAATGGCACGCCCCTGCAAAGCGAAACCTGGCGGAATAAAGCACACCAACTGGGAAAGCGGGCGCTCAACAGCATCGGGAGTTTACAGGAGCATGGTGAACTGGGTTGCCTGTTCACAGTCCATATGGCGCGTTTAGTCCTGATGCTGGCCGACCACAGTTACTCCGCGGCAGAACCCGTGAAAGGCTGGCAAGCCCCCAACTGGCCTGTTTGGGCCAATACCAACAGAACGACAGGCCAGTTAAAACAGCAGTTAGATGAGCACAATATCGGGGTGGGGCAAGGCGCCCTATTACTGGGGCGGACATTGCCGCAATTGCGACAAACGTTGCCCGCCATTACCCGGCACAAAGGATTTCGTCAGCGCGTCACGGACAAACAATTTGCCTGGCAGGATCGCGCCTTTGACCAGGTATATGCGTTACGTGAGCGTGCCCGGCAGCAGGGATTCTTTGGCATCAATATGGCATCAACGGGCTGTGGTAAAACGTTTGCCAATGCCCGGATGATGTATGCGCTGGCGGATGAGCAGGAGGGATGCCGCTTCAGCGTTGCATTAGGTCTGAGAACGTTAACGCTGCAAACGGGCGATGCGTTGCGAGCGCGGCTGAATCTGGATGAGGATGCACTGGCGGTATTGATAGGTTCCTCTGCGGTTAGCGATCTTCATCGGCGGGGCGCTCAGCCTGAATCAGACTGCGATAGCGCTTCGGCAGAACGGCTCTTTGAACCGCATCAATATGTGCATTACGAAGGTTCGCTGGATGATGGCCCGCTCAGGCGCTGGATGGCAAACGATCCTAAGCTTCATCAACTGATCAGCGCACCGGTTCTGGTGTGTACTATTGATCATCTGATGCCGGCAACCGAAGGCGTGCGCGGAGGAAAACAGATCGCCCCGATGCTGCGCTTATTAAGCAGCGATCTGGTGCTGGATGAGCCAGATGAGTTTAGCGTTGATGACCAGTACGCGCTTTGCCGGCTGGTTAACTGGGCTGGCATGTGCGGCTCGCGCGTGTTGCTCTCTTCCGCCACGCTTTCACCTGCGCTGGTGCAGGCGCTGTTTACTGCTTATCTTTGCGGACGTAAAGCCTATCAGCGGGCCTGTGGCGAACCGGATGCGCCGCTGAATATCTGCTGTGGCTGGTTTGATGAACAAGAGACTCAGGTTACCGATATAGCGAAAGCGTCACTGTTTGCGGCACAGCATGCCCGCTTTGTCGGGCAGCGAATTGCGCATTTACAGAAAAAAAAGCCACTGCGCCTGGCTCGCGTTCTTGCTATCACGCCCCCCGTTCCACAGGTCAAAGAGGTTATTGCCCGCGTGGCTGATACCCTTCATCCGGCGATGCTGCAGTTGCACCAAAAACATCATCAGGCTTACCCCGGTGGGAAAACCGTTTCGTTCGGGATTGTGCGTTTTGCGAATATCAATCCGCTGGTTGCGGTCGCAGAGGCATTATTGGCCTCCGCTTCGTCTGCGGATATGCGCATACATTACTGCGTTTATCACAGTCAGCATCCGCTGGCGATGCGTTCCGCGATTGAGGAACGGTTGGACACAGCTTTTAACCGTCAGCATCTGCCACTGGATGCCATTGCCGATGTGCATCATGCGCTTAAGGGCAGCACGGAAACGCACCACCTTTTTGTGGTACTGGCCACCTCCATTGCTGAACTCGGGCGTGACTGGGATGCGGACTGGGCCATTGCTGAACCAAGCTCAATGCGGGCGCTGGTGCAACTGGCCGGGCGCATTCAGCGTCATCGGCAGCATCCTCCTTCAGAGGAGAATTTATTGATCATGAACAGAAATATTCGCTCTCTGCGTCATCCGGGATGCGATCGCCCTGTTTTTTGTCGGCCGGGTTTTGAATCAACGGCGTTTCGCCTTACCCATCATGCGATTAACGAAGTACTGGATGAGGATCAGTATCGTGCGATCAATGCGGTGCCCTGTATTACCGGCGAGGCACCCAGTGACAGGCAGCGTCGTGATTTCAGTAATCTGGTTACGCTGGAGCAGCATCGGCTGTGGGAGGCGCTGTTGGGACGTGGGGCACTGTTGTCTGCGGCGGACTGGTGGCGAAACCCTATCACCTGGAGCGGTGAATTACAGCGGCGTACGCCGTTCCGTCAGTCACAGCCTGAAGATCAATATTTTCTACATATCGACGATGAGTTCAGCGAACCCGAATTTTATCAGCGAGATTCCGGCCCAACCGGGTGGAAAAAAGCCGGAGCGTTCAGGGAACATGACGTGGCGCTGGCTGAGGGCGTCAGCGTCTGGGCGATGCCCGGCTATCAGGCGGTGTATCACCAACTGGCGGAAGAAAAGGCGCTGGAACTGAAGGCGGTCAGCGAAAAGTATGGCGAGATCAACTTACGCCTCTCTGTCAGCGAGAAGGGAGAAGCATGGTACTTTCATCCCTGGCTGGGTGTGTTTCGCCCTCTCTGGTGAGAGGGCGGGCTACCTGTACGGTAGTAAACAAGTCGTTTTCAGTGTTCTCCATTATAGTGAAATAGTGCAGTAGACGTACATAAACAAGGAGTAAGGAATGCCGGAAGCAGAGTTGATTAACTACATTGTCGATTTTATCGCAGGCCGTCGGCAGGCAAAGCTGGAGGCTTTTGACAAAGAAGCCCGGAAGCGGCTTGCCTCCGTTGAGGCTGAAGAAAGCGATGTGCTTCAACAGGCGCTATTGCAACAGCGAACGGTGCTGGAGGACCGCTATACCCCCGGCAATTGGTTAACGGATGCGGCAAATCGGGCCGGACAGATCAGCCTGGTGACGCATGCGGCGAAATACACGCACGGCGACTCGAAAAGCAGCAGTGTTTATAGCCAGATAACCAATAATGAGGGATATGTTTCCACGGCATCGCTGCGTAACACTGTCGTGGATGCGGTGGGAAACGCGGCTATGCTGGATGTGGCTAAGCTGCTACAAATGGAACATGACGGCGATTCGCTGCTGGCCTGCCTGCAACGCAAAGATTATCGCGTGCTGGAAGCGCTTGCAGAGGACCCACAGCAGCTTGAGCAGTGGATTACCGGCTTTAATCAGGCGTTAACCCCCCACCAGCCTGCGTCACACAAGCTGGCAAAGCAGGTCTATTTTCCGGTGGGCGACGGCTATCATTTACTCAGTCCTCTGTTCTCTTCCGCACTGGCGCAGGCATTGTATCAACGCATCATTGATGCCCGCTTTAGTGAGGGCAGTAAAGCCGCACGACAGGCGCGGCGCGACGGTGAGTGGTGTGCCGAGCCCGTGGTTTATTTTCCCGCCACGGCGATCATGAATTTTGGGGGCACAAATTCCCAAAATATTTCCTTACTGAACAGTCGTCGAGGCGGTCGGGTATTTCTGCTGTCGGCGCAGCCGCCGCTCTGGAAGGGGCGGGAAAAACCGCCGCTGGGAATGAAGACGCTGTTTGGTCATCGCGGCCCCTTCGATCACCTGGCGCGTAACGTGATTAGCCAGTTGAGCCATTTACTGACTCGGCAGGAGAATAATCATCATATCCGCACGCAGCGCGACCGCTATATTGATGAACTGATCGACCTGTTGTTCACTGTCGCGGCAGATATCCAGCGCGAAGCCTGGTGCGGCTGGACCAAAGATCCTCACTGCCAGCTCAAAGCGATACAGCGGCTTTGGCTCGATCCCTGGCGAAGCAAAGAGGACGTGCAGTTCCGGGCCGAACGGGATAAAGACGAATGGAAAAATGTCGTTGCTGACGACTTTGCGCTCTGGCTAAACGGTCATTTGAACATGTCTGGTCTGGACGTCGGGCAGTCAGAACGTTCGGAATGGAAAATGCGGCCGTTATTTAAGCAACGGCTGCGTGAAATGGACGCGATGATCAAAGAGGGAATGCGATGAGCAGTGTAGTGATACTCCCCTGGCTTAAGGTTGAGAATGCCAACGCGGCAGCGGGATTAACCTGGGGATTCCCGGCCATCAGTCATTTTCTCGGCTATATGCACGCACTCTCTCGTAAGTTACAGCAAAGTCATGGCCTGACTTTCGAGGGGTGTGCGGTCATTTGTCATCATCACCAGGTTCATGCACACACATCCGGCCGAGACTATCAATTCTCACTGACGCGCAATCCCTTAACCCGTGAGGGGAAAACCGCTTCATTTAATGAAGAGGCGAGGATGCATATGACGGTTTCCCTGTTGCTTGAATGCAAGGGGGAAATTGCGCAGGGCGATGCTGGCATGAAGGCGCTGGCGACGCATCTGCAAACCCTCTGTCAAACGCAAAAGCTGGCAGGAGGAACCATCACTTCGCTGCGTCAGGTTCGTGTGGCAGCCATGCCAGCGGATGACGCAGCGTGGCGCGCACTAAAATGGCCACTGATGCCGGGATTTGCCCTACTGGACCGCTCTTTATGGCTTACGGAGCATTTTAATCAACAACGGCAGCGCAACCCGCATGCTGAACTGATCGATGCGTGGCTGGATTACGCCACGATCAACATTGTCGCGGAGTCAGAGAATATCTCCTCCGGTAAAGCGGCGTGGCACACGGCGGCGAAACCGCACGCGGGTTACCTGGTGCCGATAATGACGGGGTATCAGCGTATTTCCCCACTTTATGCCGCGGGCGAGGTGGCGAACAGCCGCGATACGGAAACGCCTTTCGCTTTTACTGAGGCGGTATACGGTCTTGGTGAATGGCGAGGTTTGCACCGTATCACGGATATCAATGCGCTTTTTTGGCGTTTCCATACCACGGAAACCGGATACTACTGCCGGGGGCTGAGCGTGGCTGATGCGTTCGAAGAGGCTGGCGATTTATCTTATTACGATGACGACATTTAAAGGATTAACCACAATGGCAAAGGCACAAATAAAAACCGCATCCGTACTGGCATTTGAGCGCAAACTGGCGAATTCTGACGCGGTCATGTACGCCGGCAAACAGGGCGGAGAACACTGGAAGCCGATCGCCGTGCAGGAAAAGGCGGTACGCGGCACTATCTCCAACCGGCTGAAAAATGCCATCGCCAGCGATAAGGCGAAGCTGGATGCAGAAATTCAGAAAGCTAATCTACAGCGTGTCGATGTTGCTTCCCTTCCCGTTGATGACGATACGCTGAAAGTCAGTTTTACGCTGCGCGTATTGGGTAATCTTGCCGAGCCTTCAGTATGTAATGACCGGGCCTACCAGGATGAACTTAGCGCGGTCATTAATGCGTATATCAACGAACATGGTTTTGGCGTACTGGCCGCGCGTTATGCGGCGAACCTCGCCAATGGCCGTTTTTTGTGGCGTAACCGGGTCGGAGCGGAGCAAATACGCGTGGTGGTGCAGGGCAGTCAACGCTGGGAGTTTGATGCATACCGTTACAGTATCCGTGATTTTTCCCAGCCGGATGACCAGTTGAAAGCACTGGCCGATGAAATTGAGCAGGGGCTGCTTGGGAAGAGTTTCGCTTTATTTAAGGTTGAAGCGACGGTGTGTTTAGGTCAGGGCCAGGAGGTTTTTCCTTCTCAGGAGCTGGTGCTGGACAACAACAGTACAAAAAGCAAAGTGCTTTATCAGGTCGATGGCATTGCCGCGATGCACTCACAGAAAATCGGCAACGCATTGCGCACCATTGATACCTGGCACCCTATGGCGCAGGAACTGGGGGCGATTGCTATCGAACCTTACGGCTCGGTAACCAGCCGGGGGCTTGCTTGCCGGCAACCCAAAGAGAAAATGGATTTTTATACGCTGCTGGATAACTGGGTGACCAAAGGGGATAAACCGGCGGTAGAGCAACAGCATTATGTGATGGCCGTATTGATCCGTGGCGGCGTATTTGGTGAAAAAGCGGAATAAGGCGGCCAGTATGGACCATTTTCAGGATATTCGTGTACTGCCCGATCCCGAATTCAGTGACACCATGCTGATGGCGGCGTTATTTGCCAAACTGCATCGCGCGCTGGGTGCCAGAAACCGTGGTGATATCGGCGTTAGTTTCCCGCAGCACAACACCCTGCTGGGCAATGTGATGCGTTTACATGGAACACAAGCGGCGCTGACCGAGCTGGAAGCGATGGCGTGGCGGAAAGGGCTACGGGATTACTGTGAAACAACGGCTGTTATGCAGGTTCCGGAAAAAGTACAGTACCGTACGGTGAGTCGGGTGCAGGTAAAAAGCAGTGCTGCACGCCTGATGCGTCGTTCGGTGCGTAAAGGGTGGTTGACGGCGCAGGAAGCGGAGCAGAAACGATTAGTTACCGATGAGCAGCGAACCTCATTACCCTTTATTGCCATGAATAGCCTCTCAACCGGGCAGGCCTTTCGCCTGTTTATTCGACACGGTGAGCCTGGCACGCAGGCAATAGCGGGAGATTTTAGCAGCTACGGTTTGAGCGCTTCGGCGACGATCCCCTGGTTTTGAGGCGGGGAAAGATCAATCCGCAGGTTATCCCGGGTAACGGTGTTTTCTCTGTTACCCGGGATAGAATGACCTACCGCCTATCACAAAAAATGTACGCATTATTGTGTGAAGTCTGAATAAGGACAATATTCAGTCTGATACTCACTGGCGGGAAATATGATGAAAATTGAAACCATCAGCTATATAAAGAAAAATGCAGCCTCGCTTGATCTGCAGGAACCTATTCTGGTGACACAAAACGGTGTTCCTGCCTACGTTATTGAATCCTATGAAGCACAGCAACAGCGCGAGAATGCTATTGCGTTACTTAAATTCCTTACACTTTCAGAGAAAGATAAAGCAGAAGGTCACGTACTTTCCAAAGAGCAGTTGCTGGCAGGGATAGGCCGGTGATCTCATTCGCGATGGATCATGATGATGAAGAAAACTGCGGTGGTTTTTGAATACACCAGAACGGTAAGACATTGCCTGGACGATATTGTCAGCCATCTGCAACCGGTGGGGGAAGACCCGCAGCGTATTTTACGGCAGGTGATTGAGCAGTTTGAGGAACGGGTCGCGGCTTTTCCTTCTGGTTGCCAGATTTTGCCGGAGTTGCTGAAACTGGGCTGTGCTAAATATCGTGAATTTAATACATTGAATGGATATCGGGTGTTGTATTCGATTAACGATATGACAATAACGGTTTATGCCATCCTCGCCCAGCGGCAAGATATCAAACAATTATTATTTAAGCGGTTGATGATGGTATAGCCTGAAGTCATTACGTTAAACGGTGTAGATAGCGATACGGTAAATTCCTCAATATTTCCGTTGCTCTGATAGCGCTCAGTAATGTCGATTAAGCGACCCTTTTTTTTGCCCTTTACGTATCCTATTGATTTTTAATAAGAGGGGATTTTAATATAAAAAAGGGTTTTTTACGGAGAATGGTAAATTTCCATTTTATAACAATAAGATGAGATTTTTAGCTTCGGTTCACTGCCGTACAGGCAGCTTAGAAAGAAACGGATGATGGCGGGAATAAGCGAGAAATGTTCACTGCCGTACAGGCAGCTTAGAAAGCTTGAAGTGGCAACAGAAGGTTCGCGGTTTCGTTCACTGCCGTACAGGCAGCTTAGAAACTCCGAATTAGTTCACATTGCACCTAAAAATCGTTCACTGCCGTACAGGCAGCTTAGAAAACCAGAATCCATCCTGACAGGATCGTGAATCTGTTCACTGCCGTACAGGCAGCTTAGAAAACGTTGCGCCGGTACGATGACACTTACCTGATGTTCACTGCCGTACAGGCAGCTTAGAAAGGATCATAGTTGCCCAGCGTGGCTTCTTTGAAGTTCACTGCCGTACAGGCAGCTTAGAAAGATGTAATCCGGCAGGCCGTAGATGTGCTGCTGTTCACTGCCGTACAGGCAGCTTAGAAACTGAATATTTTGAGCCAGAAAACGGTAATGAATGTTCACTGCCGTACAGGCAGCTTAGAAAAATAAAAAGGGCCACAATAAGCGGCCCGTTAAGTTCACTGCCGTACAGGCAGCTTAGAAATGCCACATAAGGTATTAAAGGTGCCGCCATTTGTTCACTGCCGTACAGGCAGCTTAGAAATTGCTCGGTCAAAACCTCCATGTGCTGCCCGAGTTCACTGCCGTACAGGCAGCTTAGAAACGGAAGCGGAGAAAATACCGGTTCAGCTAATAGTTCACTGCCGTACAGGCAGCTTAGAAAAGACCTGTCACGCCCCCCATTCCTGTGCGCCAGTTCACTGCCGTACAGGCAGCTTAGAAAGACGTACTGAGGATGTAACCTGAGCATCTTTAGTTCACTGCCGTACAGGCAGCTTAGAAATCAAGCTTAGATAGCTCAAGCTTTCTCTTCGTGTTCACTGCCGTACAGGCAGCTTAGAGATCCCTGCAGATTTTAGTGAATGCCTTGCCGTTGATTCTTGCCCTCCTGAACACTCAGAAACAAGCGAATAAGGAAAAACGATCGCAACAAAAAGTTCACGATTCTAATTGCACATTCTCCATGCATTCTTCCCCATTTTAAGACAATACTGTGCGTCGCCATTTACGGTTCAGAGCCTGCCAGGGCTGGCCTGACCGATGGCGTGATTATTGCATCGTGACCTGCCTGTTCCAACTGCCTTATGTTGCCAGTGCGCGATTATATCGCCTGCAAAATGAGCACGTCAGGGACAATTATACTAATGCTAAGGGGTTGTGTATGAAGAGTGCGTTGATCAACGCAATAATAGTGAGTGCCGGTCTGTCGGTTATCACTGCTGTAGGCGCGGAAGAGTTGACCGGAACCTTAAAAAAAATCAATGACAGTAATGTGGTGGTTGTGGGATATCGGGAGTCCAACATTCCCTTTTCTTATCAGGATGATGCTAAAAATGTGATGGGCTATTCACAGGAGTACTCTACTAAAATTGTGGAAGCCATTAAAAAGAAGCTGAATAAACCGAATATCGAGGTTTCATTCCTGCCTATCACGTCGCCTAACCGCATCCCGCTGTTGAATAATAAAGTCTATGACTTTGAATGCGGCTCAACCACTAACAATAAAGAGCGTCAGCAGCAGGTCGCGTTTTCAGATTCAATCTTTATTGCCGGGACGCGTCTGATGACGAAAAAAGGCAGTGGTATAAAGGATTTTGCTGATTTACAGGGTAAAACCGTGGTCACCAGCAGCGGGGCGACATCGGAAATACTGCTCAACCAAATGAACAGCAATAAAGATATGAAAATGCGCCTTATCAGTGCCAAAGAAGGGGGAACATCCTCTTTCCAGACCCTGGAGAGTGGGCGTGCGGTTGCTTTTATGATGGATGATGCGTTGCTGGCAGGTGACAGAGCGAAAGCACGCCACCCGGATCAATGGGAAATTGTGGGTACGGCACAATCCCATGAAGCCTATGGCTGCATGATGCGTAAAAACGATCCTGAATTTACCGCATTGGTTAATGACACGATAGCCGGGGCGCAAACCTCCGGCGAGGCAACCGGTTGGTATAAAAAATGGTTTATGCAGCCGATACCGCCTAAGGGCCTGAACATGAATTTTGAGATGTCTGAAGAGATGAAAGCGCTCTTCGCTCATCCCAATAACAACGTGCTGTAAGTAAAATGGGGCAGGAAAAATTTCTTGCCCTAAAAACAGGTGTGGGCTCCGGAACCCGGTAACCCACACGTGACCCTGCTGGCCATAACCCAGGATAGTCGTCAGTTATTTTGCCTGATTTAAGTGGTCATCAGCTTTACTTAACAAAAAGGATCGTAGCATAAGATTTTTTCAGGTAGCCGCGGCGAAAATCGCTCTGCAGCATGGTAAACGTAGGTTTCTGCGCAAAATACTTGAATGTTGCTTTTTTGTAAACGGATTAACAAGCAATCGAAATCCTGCTATGCTGCCCAACGCGGAACCGGGCACCTTCCCCTACACAGATACCCAAAATAATTTGCAGCTGTTGCTAATCAATCTGCAGCCTGAAGTATAGCGGGTATGATCGGTGATCACATTGGTGTGAACCTTGGGTGCCGGAACGCCAAATACAATGAGAGCGAGGAGAACGTCGTGCTAGAAGAATACCGTAAGCACGTTGCCGAGCGTGCAGCCGAAGGGATTGTTCCTAAACCGTTAGATGCTTCCCAAATGGCCGCGCTGGTTGAACTGCTGAAAAACCCGCCAGCGGGTGAAGAAGAATTCCTGTGTGATCTATTAATCAATCGAGTCCCGCCAGGCGTTGATGAAGCGGCTTATGTAAAAGCCGGTTTCCTGGCCGCTATCGCGAAAGGCGAAGCAACATCTCCTCTGGTTACCCCTGAAAAAGCCGTTGAACTGCTGGGCACAATGCAAGGCGGTTACAATATCCATCCGCTTATCGATGCACTTGATGATGCCAAACTGGCGCCTATTGCAGGTAAAGCACTCTCCCATACGCTGCTGATGTTCGATAGCTTCTACGATGTAGAAGAGAAGGCCAAAGCGGGCAACGAACACGCGAAGAAAGTGATGCAGTCCTGGGCCGATGCGGAATGGTTTACGTCACGCTCTGAGCTGGCAGAAAAAATTACCGTTACCGTCTTTAAAGTCAGCGGTGAAACCAATACCGACGATCTTTCTCCGGCGCCTGATGCCTGGTCGCGTCCGGATATCCCACTGCACGCTTTAGCCATGCTGAAAAATGCCCGTGAAGGTATCGAACCCGACGATGCCGGTAACGTTGGCCCGATTAAGCAGATTGAAGCACTGCAGGCTAAAGGCTTCCCGCTGGCTTATGTCGGTGACGTTGTGGGTACCGGTTCTTCGCGTAAGTCTGCGACTAACTCCGTGTTGTGGTTTATGGGCGATGATCTCCCATTCGTACCCAACAAAAAAGGCGGCGGCGTTGTCCTGGGCGGAAAAATTGCGCCAATTTTCTTTAACACTATGGAAGATGCTGGTGCACTGCCGATCGAAGTGGATGTTGATCAACTGAACACCGGCGATGTGATCGATATCTGGCCTTATAAAGGTGAAGTGTGTAATCACGAAACCGGCGAAGTGCTGGCTAATTTTGCGCTGAAAACCGACGTGCTACTTGATGAAGTGCGTGCGGGTGGACGTATTCCTCTGATTATCGGGCGTGGGTTAACCACTAAAGCGCGCGAGTCTTTGGGTCTGCCACATAGCGATGTCTTCCGTCAGGCAAAAGATGTGGCGCAGAGTACCCGCGGTTTCTCGCTGGCGCAGAAAATGGTGGGCCGAGCGTGTGGGACCGAAGGTATCCGCCCAGGTCAATACTGTGAACCGAAGATGACGTCTGTAGGTTCTCAGGATACGACCGGTCCAATGACGCGTGATGAGCTGAAAGATCTGGCCTGTCTTGGTTTTTCAGCCGATCTGGTTATGCAGTCATTCTGCCATACGGCGGCCTATCCGAAGCCGGTTGATGTCTCAACCCATCACACGTTGCCTGACTTCATTATGAACCGTGGCGGTGTTTCACTGCGTCCTGGCGATGGCATTATTCACAGTTGGCTGAATCGCATGCTGCTGCCGGATACCGTCGGTACCGGTGGTGATTCACATACACGTTTCCCGATCGGTATTTCTTTCCCTGCGGGCTCTGGTTTAGTGGCGTTTGCCGCCGCAACTGGCGTGATGCCGCTGGATATGCCGGAATCCGTACTGGTGCGTTTTAAAGGCAAAATGCAGCCTGGTATTACGCTGCGTGATTTGGTTCATGCGATTCCGCTGTACGCGATCAAACAGGGGCTGCTGACCGTTGAGAAGAAAGGTAAGAAGAACATCTTCTCGGGACGCATTCTGGAAATTGAAGGCCTGCCAGAACTGAAAGTTGAGCAGGCTTTTGAACTGTCTGATGCTTCCGCTGAGCGCTCTGCCGCCGGCTGTACGATTAAATTGGGTAAAGATCCGATCATTGAGTATCTGAATTCCAATATCGTATTGCTGAAGTGGATGATCGCAGAAGGCTATGGCGATCGTCGTACGCTGGAGCGCCGCATCCAGGGTATGGAAAAATGGCTTGCCGATCCGCAACTGCTTGAAGGTGATGCGGATGCAGAATACGCGGCGGTCATTGATATCGATCTGGCTGATATCAAAGAGCCTATCCTGTGTGCGCCAAACGATCCGGACGATGCCCGCTTGTTGTCTGACGTTCAGGGCGAAAAAATCGACGAAGTCTTTATCGGTTCCTGCATGACAAACATCGGTCACTTCCGTGCTGCAGGTAAACTGCTGGATAGCCACAAAGGCCAGCTCCCGACGCGTCTGTGGGTGGCACCGCCAACCAAAATGGATGCGGCACAGTTGACCGAAGAGGGTTATTACAGCGTATTCGGTAAGAGCGGGGCGCGTATTGAGATCCCCGGTTGTTCGCTGTGTATGGGCAACCAGGCGCGCGTGGCTGACGGTGCCACCGTGGTATCGACATCTACCCGTAACTTCCCGAACCGTTTAGGGACTGGCGCGAATGTGTTTCTTGCTTCGGCAGAGCTGGCGGCGGTCGCTTCGCTGCTCGGCAAACTGCCGACGCCGGATGAGTATCAGCAGTTTATGGCTCAGGTAGATAAAACGGCGGTGGATACCTACCGTTACCTGAACTTTGACCAACTGACTCAATATACCGATAAAGCAGACGGTGTGATTTTCCAGACTGCGGTGTAAAAAGCGCGGCAACGCCGCGTGATTATGCTGTAAAGCTGTAGCAAAAGGGACGACGGTGCATAACTGTCGTCCTTTTTTAATGCCCATGAGATACAGCCGTGCTTTGGTATGATGCAAATAGCGATAATGTGCATTTTCCCCGTTACACTGTCCGCATTATGAAAGATAAACCGGGTGAGAGCACTCCCGGCGCTACGGCAGGAAAGAGGACAATCCAGTGGAATATGAATTTTTGCGAGACATCACCGGTATGGTCAAGGTGCGTATGTCGATGGGGCATGAAGCCGTTGGTCACTGGTTTAATGAAGAAGTCAAAGGCGATCTGGTGCTGCTGGATGAGGTAGAGGCCGCCGTTGATCAGGTTAAAGGCAGCGAGCGTCAATGGCAGCGTGTTGGTCATGAATACTCTTTATGGATGGATGAAGAGGAGATCATGATTCGTGCTAACCAGATGAATTTTGATGATGATGGGCTTGAGGAGGGAATGAATTACTACGATGAAGAGAGTTTATCCTTCTGCGGCGTTGAGGACTTTTTGGCGGTGATCGCTGCCTATCGCCTGTTTTTACAGGGACGCTAATGCGCTGCATTGCTGCATTGCTGCGTTAGCGTGGCCATCTATGGATGGGGCGAAACTCTTCGCCCCATCGTGATGACAGACTTAGGTTAAAAAATTACAGCGTTTTCAGTCCTGTCGCCGGAATATTACGACCATAATAGATCTCGCGCATCTCCTTCCATAATAAATCAGTGATGCGTTTGTGCTCCTGTGGGCTCAGGTCTTCCGGTTGGGTATCGAAAAGATAGTGTTTTAAATCAAATTCTTTCAGCAACATCTTGGTGTGGAAGATGTTTTCCTGATAGACGTTGACATCCATCATGTCATACATGGATTTCATATCATCAGACATAAAGTTCTGAATTGAATTGATTGAATGATCGATAAAATGCTTTACGCCGTTAACGTCACGCGTAAAGCCCCGTACGCGGTAATCAATGGTAACGATGTCAGATTCTAGCTGGTGAATTAAATAATTCAGCGCCTTGAGTGGAGAGATCACGCCACAGGTTGAAACTTCGATATCAGCGCGAAAGGTACAAAGCCCACCTTCCGGATGGCTTTCCGGATAGGTATGCACGCAGATATGGCTTTTGTCCAGATGGGCGACGACGGCTGCCGGTAAAGGCCCCGGATGTTCAGAAGTATCAATATCTTTGGGATCAATGGGTTCTTCGCTGACTAAAATAGTCACGCTGGCCCCCTGCGGCTCGTAATCCTGACGTGCGATATTGAGCACGTTAGCACCGATAATTGAGCACGTTTCACTCAGGATCTCGGTCAGGCGATTCGCATTATATTGCTCATCAATGTAGGCAATGTATCCGTCACGCTCAGCAGCGGTATTCGCATAGCAAATATCATAGATACAAAAACTCAGGCTCTTTGTCAGGTTGTTGAAGCCATGTAGTTTCAGCTTTTGCAATTTCGTTCGCCCCCTTATAAATGCGCCATCAGCGTGAGCCTGACAGGGCATTCAGCAGATACTGTGGCAAGGCAAAGCTGCCAGTGTGGATCGCCGAATTGTAATACCGGCAGCTCAGGCCGGCTGCATCATATCGCGTCTTTAGCGTCGCGTAATCCATCTGACGTAGAGCTGGGTTATCGCTCGCCCATGCAAATGTCATGATGCCGCCATAATAGGTCGGGACAGCTGCCTGGTAAAAACTGACGTCTTTAAAATAGTGGCTCAGCTTGCGATGGCTGTTGACGGCCTCATCCTGCTGCAGAAAACATACGCCATTCTGTGCCACAAATATGCCATTTGGATTAAGGCAGCGATAACAGCCGGCATAAAATTCTGATGTAAACAGGCTCTCTCCCGGGCCAATGGGATCGGTACAGTCTGAAATAATGACGTCGAATGTCTCATTACACTGATTAACGAAGTTTACACCATCATCGATCACCAGGCGAAAACGCGGATCCTCATAGGCGCCTGCGCTGTGATTTGGCAGGTATTGACGACAAAACGTGACCACGCCTGCGTCAATCTCGACCATAGTGATGTGTTCAATATCGCGATGTCGGCTAACTTCGCGGAGCATAGCGCCATCGCCACCGCCAATAATCAACACTTTCTTTGCTGCACCATGGGCCAGCAGCGGCACGTGGGTCATCATTTCGTGGTAGATGAATTCGTCGCGCTCGGTGGTTTGTACCACACCATCCAGCGCCATAACACGACCTAAGGCCGCATTTTCGAAGATGATCAGATCCTGATGTTCTGTTTTTTCGCGATAAAGTACCTTATCGACGGAAAAATACTGTCCGAAACCGGCGTGAAGGGTTTCATACCACATTTCATTTTGGACCATGGTGGGGCTCTCCTCTATAGGCATATACCCGTCACATTTTCGCTTGCAGATTGGCGGGCTCCGCCGGTGAATCCCGATTGCATAACATTTTATGCTTTCAGAAATTAACAGGGGGCCGCTGCGATGCGGATGACGTCAGGTATAACCATGAAAATGGGCGGCACATAATAGCTAACAATGACCGTGGTTGCACGGTCATATTATCAGCAGGAAGGCAATCAAGATGGGTTATTTAACGTAGGCGAGCAGGCTGAGGGAATCGCGTGCTAAAGATTTGCATTTCTTATCATTAGAGATGGCGATCCCGCTTAAGTCGCGATAACTGTCTTCGCCAAGCGCCTTCATGTTATAGCTGTTGTAATTGGAAAGATCCCAGCGGTTCTGCTGTGCGAAGAACGTGAGCGCTTTACGAATTTGCGCATCGGGCAGATCCTGATAGCCGCAGTCATTTTTTAGATAGACAAAAACCGCCGTTAGATCGGCCATATCTTCAGCTTCTGACTCGCTAAGAGCAAAGCTGGTGGAGGAGAAGCCAAGTAGCCCTGACAGTAACAGAGCCTTGATGCTTTTCGTCATAATTCGTCTCATAAAGTTGCGATATACCCCTGATTCACTCAGGTTTCAGGGCGGCGGCAAACCCGCGACCAGGTGCTTACACTGGCAGATAACGACTGATCAGGCGGCGTTAACACACCTGAAGCCTAAACCCAAGGTATGGCGGACATAAAACTGACGTTAGCACAGTTAGCTGCAAGCTTCAGGCAATTTTACGTGCGGTTGCATTTTTCTCTGCAAAACGCTGTGATTTTGTGCGTTTTCAGCGCAGAAACGGGCCGCAGTGTTTTACCTTTATCCGCGAACCATCAGGCCCAATGCGGTATTCGTGCAATCATCAGGCAAGAGCGCAGAAATCCTCCCGGCCTCTTATGGCGGGGGCTGGCTATCCAACAGAATAAACGGCTTTTGGCATTCCTCCAGGGAACGGTTTAAGCTGCGTGATAACTTTCCCCTTTAAGGACAGATGATGTTACGCCGCGATTTTATCAAGCTGACTGCTGCGCTGGGTGCGGCAGGGGCGTTACCACTGTGGAACCTGAAGCTAATGGCTGCCACGCGTTTACCGCTGCCCATACCAGCGCTACTTAGCCCCGATGCGCGCAGCGAAATTACGCTGACTGCCCAGGCTGGCTTTACAACCTGGAACGGAAAGCAGGTCGCAAGCTGGGGTTATAACGGCAATCTGCTTGGTCCGGCGCTTGCGCTTGAGCGGGGTAGGCAGGTCACGATAAATATCGACAACCGCTTGCCTGAGGCCACCACGGTACACTGGCACGGGCTTGAAGTTCCGGGAGAAGTTGACGGTGGTCCACAGGCCCGAATTGAACCGGGTAAACAGCGTGTGGTGACCTTTACACCTGAACAGCCAGCGGCGACCTGCTGGTTCCATCCTCACCAGCACGGGGAAACGGGGTATCAGGTGGCACAAGGGTTGGCAGGCTTAGTAATTCTTAAAGATAACGATAGCGAAAAATTGCTGTTGCCAAAACTGTGGGGTGTCGATGATATTCCGGTGATCCTTCAGGATAAACAGCTCACTGACGATGGTTCGCGCATTGACTATCAGTTAGATATCATGCGTGCCGCTGTCGGCTGGTTTGGCAATATGATGTTGACCAACGGCGTGCAATACCCGCAGCATGCGGTGCCGCGTGGTTGGTTGCGGATGCGCCTGTTAAATGGGTGTAATGCACGTTCACTTCGTATATCGACCAGTGATAACCGCCCAATGTATGTGATTGGTAGCGACGGCGGCCTGTTGTCTGAGCCGGTGATGCTGACTGAATTATCGATGTTGCCGGGAGAGCGATTTGAAGTGATGGTGGATACCAAAGAGGGCAAACCCTTCGATCTTGTTACCCTGCCAGTACGCCAAATGGGCATGACGTTGATGCCTTTCGATCAGCCTTTACCCGTACTTAACATACTGCCGTTGAGTATCCAGGCCAGTGGTTCGCTGCCGGATAAGCTGGTTGCTGTTCCGCCGCTGCCCTCAATGGAAGGTATTAATACACGTACGTTACAGCTGACAATGGATCCTCAACTGGACAGGCTGGGCATGCAGGCCCTGATGCGCAAGTATGGTAATAAAGCAATGGCGGGTATGGGGATGGATGCTCACGATGGAATGGATGAGATGCGCGACGCAGAAGACAACGCGAGCGTGGAACATCACGATCATGAGGCGATGGCCGGAATGTCGCACGGTTCTGACGCGGGTGATTACGACTTCTCTCAGGGAAATAAAATTAACGGGCGGGCATTTGATATGGCGGAGCCCCTGTTTGATGTTCGTCTCGGCCAGTATGAGAAATGGACTATCTCCGGTGAGGGAGATGCGATGCTGCATCCTTTCCATATACACGGCACTCAGTTTCGTATTTTATCGGAAAACGGCAAAGCACCAGCTGCACATCGCAGCGGTTGGAAAGATACGGTTCGTGTAGAAGGATGGCGTAGCGAGGTGCTGGTGCGCTTTAACGCGGTTGCCAATACGCAAAACGCCTATATGGCGCACTGCCATTTGCTGGAGCACGAGGACACAGGGATGATGCTCGGGTTTACCGTCAGCTAATGCCGCTTTGAAAGAGCGGGAAAATGTGGAATATGACGTGATTTGCGAGGCAACAACCGCAAATCTGACAACAGTGACGTGAGCACGGTATCCGTTAGACGCCCTGGTTTCTCAGGGCGCTTGCTTCTGTCAGGCGAGTTCCAGCGCCAGGCGCAGATCCTCGATTAAATCCTCTTTATTTTCAATGCCTATCGATACGCGGATCGTTGATTCTTTGATCCCGATACGTTGACGTACGTCTGCAGGAACACCTGAGTGGGTGGTGCTTGCCGGGTGGCTGGCAAGTGATTCAGTGCCGCCTAAGCTAACGGCGAGTTTGAACAGCTGCAATGCATTCAATAGTTTAAATGAAGCTGTCTGTCCACCGCGTAAATCAAAAGAGAAGGTGGAACCGGCACCGCTGCATTGGGCGGTGAACGTTTTCCCGGCCGGAGACTGAGGATCGAGAAAGGGCAGATAATGAATATTTTCTACTTTAGGGTGATCGCGAAGGAAAAGGGCCACCGCCTCGGCGTTGCTGTTTGCGCGTTCCATACGCAAGGCCAATGTTTCCAGAGAACGACCAATCATCCAGCAGGAGTGGGGATCGAGTTGGGTGCCGATGGCACTGCGCAGCGCCTTAACCTGGCGTATGAGCGCCTTACTACCTAGTGCTGCGCCGGCGATAAGATCCGAATGTCCGCCAACATATTTGGTCAGCGAGTACAAAGAGATGTCAGCACCCTGTTCAATTGGGCGCTGGAATACGGGGCCTAGTAACGTATTATCGCAGGCGATAATGGGGCGATGCCCTTGACGTTGTTCGATGTTATCCGCTATGCGCCGGATCATCGCAATATCAACCAGACTGTTAGTTGGATTGGCGGGAGATTCAATCAGAATGACCGAGATACGTCCTTGCTGCAGTGCTTCGTCGGCGGCATGTTGTACCGATGCTTCAGTGATACCGTCGGCAAAGCCCACTGTCGCGACGCCCAGTTGGCGAAACGTTTTCGTCAACAGCGTTTCCGTACCGCCATACAGGGGTTGCGAATGCAAAATGGCATCACCTGGCTTTACAAATGCCAGAAGCGTAGTTGAAATTGCGGACATGCCGGAGGAGAAAAGCGCGCCGCTTTCCGTGCGTTCATAAATAGCCAGTCGATCTTCGACTATTTCACTATTGGGATGATTGAAGCGTGAGTAAACCAGCCCGGTTGAGCTTCCTTCCGGTGGCTCACGGCGTCCCGAAACGTAATCAAAGAAATCCCGACCTTCTTCTGCGGTTTTAAACACAAAGGTTGACGTCAAAAAAACCGGTGGTTTTACGGCACCTTCAGATAACGACGGATCATAACCATAGTTGAGCATCTGTGTTTCGGGTTGTAGCTCCCGCAGGCCAATATGGGTTTTCTTCGAGTGTGGGACGGTCATGCTTTCTCCTGCCTTAACGGCATATATCTTAATGTTGTCGTTGCTATCCGCCCCGTCTCTGGCACGCAGGCTACGATCGGTTACCGGCATCGGCACGCACGCGGAAAGGCATCCCCTACACGGGGAGGCAACTGGACGGTATAAATGATGTGGCAAGTCTTCCTATGCCATTATCCGCATAAGCTATCATGGCGCTGTTTGCGCGGATAAATGAATTAACGTTCTATCGATAAAACGATTAGCACTATAAAATAGTAACTGGCCTGGTTTTGGCAGTCTATCCATCCAGTCAGAGTGATGGCCATTTTTCTACGTCGATACCTAACAGCATGCGTAAACAGCGAAATGTGGTAGACTGCGCTGCTTTCACTCGCAACCAATCTGAACGCTATGAAACATACTGTAGAAGTCATGATCTCTGAAGCTGAGATCAAATCCCGCGTTGCCGAATTAGGCAAACAAATTTCAGAACATTATCGCGAGAGCGGCAGCGATATGGTGCTGGTTGGCCTACTGCGCGGCTCATTTATGTTTATGGCCGATTTATGCCGCGCCATTGATGTCTCCCACGAAGTGGATTTTATGACGGCTTCCAGCTACGGTAGCGGCATGTCCAGTACGCGCGATGTGAAGATCCTCAAGGATCTGGATGAAGACATTCGCGGTAAAGATGTCCTTATCGTTGAAGATATTATTGATTCCGGAAACACACTAAGCAAAGTGCGCGAAATATTGCGCCTGCGTGAACCAAAATCACTGGCGATTTGTACGTTACTGGATAAGCCAGAACGCCGCGAAGTGCAGGTGGAAGTGGAGTATGTGGGCTTCTCTATTCCGGATGAATTTGTGGTGGGGTACGGCATTGATTATGCCCAGCGTTATCGCCATCTGCCCTATGTTGGAAAAGTGATTATTCTGGAACCGTAATACTTTTTTGCTGTTTTTTATAGCACAAACAACTAAGGCCGGATTTTCCGGCCTGTTATAAAATGCCTTGCCTGCAATTAGCGTTGGAAATCGGGATCGGAAAGCAGGTTTGAAATGCCATGGCGGTAACGTTGTTCGAGGATTTCCCGGTTGGTTGCGGTCACCTTCAGATCGCGCAAGTAGCCATCCTGAATCCCGTAAACCCAGCCATGGATATTTACCTTCTGACCGCGTTTCCAGGCCGACTGCATAATAGTCGAATGGCCCAAGTTATAAACTTGCTCAATCACGTTGATTTCACAGAGTTTATCGAAGCGTTTTTCCGGCGGAAATTCGCCCAGTAATGAGCTATGTTTGTACCACAAATCACGGATGTGCAGCAGCCAGTTGTTGATTAACCCCAACTCTGGATTCTCAACCGCGGCCCGGACGCCACCACAACCGTAGTGACCACAGATGATGATGTGCTCAACTTCAAGCACTTCAACGGCGTATTGCACCACGGAAAGGCAGTTTAAATCGGTATGAATAACCAGGTTAGCAACATTGCGATGGACGAACAACTCACCGGGTTCAAGCCCTGTCAGACGCTCGGCAGGAACGCGGCTGTCAGAGCAACCAATCCACAGGAAACGGGGTTTTTGTGCATCGGCAAGGCGTTCGAAGAAACCCGGATCTTCTTCCACCAACAGTTTGGACCATTCACGGTTATTGCTGATAAGGGTATCAATGTCTTTCATGAAATTTCAGACCTGTAACAAGTCAAAGTGCGTTGCAGTACTATAGGCTAACGTCAGACGTTTTTAAACGACAAACAAAAAACCAATCAAACAGGGTACGCTTTTACCTATGACTTATGCACTGGAACTGGAAAAACTGGCTAAGACTTATTCCGGCGGCGTTCAGGCGCTCAAGGGGATTGATCTTAATGTTGAAGCCGGCGATTTCTATGCGCTCCTCGGCCCTAACGGTGCCGGTAAATCAACCACTATCGGGATTATTAGCTCACTGGTAAATAAATCATCCGGTAAAGTGCGCGTGTTTGGCTACGACCTTCAGCACGACGTGGTGAACGCTAAACGGCAGCTTGGCCTGGTGCCGCAGGAGTTTAATTTCAACCCCTTTGAGACAGTCATGCAGATTGTGGCAAATCAGGCAGGTTATTACGGCGTTGAAAAACGCGAAGCCCTGAAGCGTGCGGAAAAATATCTGAAACAACTCGATTTGTGGGATAAGCGTAGCGAACGTGCACGCATGCTTTCTGGAGGTATGAAGCGGCGGCTGATGATTGCGCGTGCGCTAATGCATGAACCTAAGTTGTTGATCCTTGACGAGCCAACAGCCGGGGTGGATATTGAGCTGCGCCGTTCAATGTGGGTTTTCCTGAAAGAGCTTAACGCTCAAGGCACCACCATTATCTTAACCACGCACTACCTTGAAGAAGCAGAAATGCTGTGCCGCAATATCGGTATCATCCAGAGTGGCGAGCTGGTGGAAAATACGTCCATGAAAGCGCTGCTTTCCAAATTAAAATCCGAGACCTTTATTCTTGATTTAGCCCCTAAAAGTCCGTTGCCACAGCTTGATGGTTTCCAATATCGTTTGATGGATACTTCAACGTTGGAAGTGGAGGTGATGCGTGAGCAGGGCCTGAATAGCGTGTTCAGTCAACTGAGCGCGCAGGGCATTCAGGTGCTGAGTATGCGTAATAAAGCTAACCGTCTGGAAGAGCTATTCGTTGGCCTGACGCAGGGTAAGACAGGAGAAAAGGCATGACACATTTGTACTGGGTGGCGCTGAAGAGTATTTGGGGCAAAGAGGTAAACCGGTTTGCGCGCATCTGGATCCAGACGCTGGTGCCGCCGGTTATCACGATGACGCTCTATTTTATCATTTTCGGTAATTTGATCGGCGCGCGTATTGGCGATATGCATGGCTTCAGTTATATGCAGTTTATCGTTCCCGGGCTGATTATGATGGCGGTGATCACTAACGCCTATGCTAACGTTGCTTCGTCGTTTTTTAGCGCTAAATTCCAGCGCAATATAGAAGAGTTGCTGGTCGCACCGGTCCCCACCCATATTATTATTGCGGGTTATGTCGGTGGTGGCGTAGCACGTGGTTTGTGTGTGGGGGTATTGGTCACGGCGATTTCGCTCTTTTTTGTGCCCTTTCAGGTTCACTCCTGGTCAATGGTGGCGATTACGCTGCTGCTGACGGCGATACTGTTCTCCCTCGCCGGTTTATTGAACGCCGTTTTTGCACGAACATTTGATGACATCAGCCTGATCCCGACGTTCGTGCTGACGCCGTTAACCTATCTTGGCGGTGTTTTTTACTCCCTGACGCTGTTACCCCCTTTCTGGCAATCGGTTTCGAAGCTGAATCCCGTTGTCTACATGATTAGTGGTTTTCGTTACGGTTTTCTCGGTATTAACGATGTGCCACTGATATTCACTCTGTCAGTGTTAGTCGCCTTTATCGTGGTATTTTATGCCGTGGTGTGGGGGTTGATACAGCGTGGGCGCGGGCTGCGGACGTAAGTTTCGTCGCCGCTTCTATTCAGCCTGATAGCGGGTGGCAGGGCCGGAAAATAATGGCCCTGCCACTGAAGTCTGCTCTACACGCAACCGATGAACGGTAGCAAACGAGCTGTGATATCTCGTCCGTATTACTGAATGGACGGGGGCTGATAGCGTGATGCTTCCTGGGATTAAACCTGGTATCCACCATTCAGGCGTTTCAGTACCATGCCACGTATGGCGGAGAAGGATTCAGCCATCTCAGCGTTATTCAATTCGTAATGCTCATCGTAAATATCACAGTTTATAGTGATCATACCGTGCCAGCTATAGGTTGTGCCTTGATAGGGGTCTGCCCCTGAGACTTGTTTGAACAGACGGTAAAAACCCACTATTGGAAGGTCACCTTTTTTCCCTTTTAGTTTGCTATTAGAGGAGACCTGTGAAAGGTAGGTGCTGACGTTGACCAGTCCGGTAATAATATGCATGCAGTGATTGAATATCATTGCCCGTCCTGCTATTTTTTTCAGCGTTTGGGTGGTTTCATCGTCCCCCATCTCACCTGCATTGACCTGAGCGGCAAGCTGGTCAATGTCGTGTTGCAGCTCACTCACAATTTGTCGGACGGATTCGGCCAGACGGAAGTGATCGATAAGATGCTGATTAACCTCCACACTGTTGATTCCCTCCATAGTGCTGAGCTTCGCGATATAAGCTGTATAATAATCATTATCCATTTTCTCATTGGGTGTATTTCCGGATAATTGAGTCAATTCAGAAATAATATTCAGGGCGTCCCGGTAAGTCTTTCTGTAGATGGGCGTTTCGGCGCGTAGTTCAAGAACGTTAGGGCGCTCGCCGGTATAAACGCCTGAATTCATCGCCAGCAACATATGTCTGGCGACCTTAAGGCCTCGCCTGTGTCCGGGGACCTGTCCTTGGATGCTGTTTTCCAATCCCATCGTAATGTGCCCTTGATGAAGAATTAGAGGCGTAATCGGGATGTTTTTTGTGCGTTGTTTCTCGTTAAGCTGTGAGCTTCCTATTGCATCTATCAGTAACCTGGCTCTATCTGATTCCGACATATTTCCAATATCTGTATCAGAAAGATGCTGATATTTTTCGAGTTGCAATACTTCAGATGTGAGCGCGCGCGTTAAATCGTCGATATCTATATAGACGTTGAGTTTTCCTCTGTCGAGCATACCGCACAGATGGCGCAGAAGATCCGATTGTAAACCCACATTTTCCGTGAGGGGGTGGTCATAGATTTTCTGTAGCATGATACGCACATCATCATCCTCCACCTTGTTGATCATAGCCTCAAGTTCGCTCAGACGGCGAACCTGTAATCTCGATTTGCCGATCATCGAGTGTGGAATTTCCAGTTCGCTACCATTTGCGCGAACCACGGGTTTAAGCAGGGCCGATATATTGCTACCCATATCTGTCCAGAGTGACGTTTTTACCTTTGCAGGGGACCGATTCGCAGCATGGCTCGTTGTGATATAGGCCTCGACCATTTTCGCCCGATAATCCTGTTGGGTTGGCCGCGGGGGAGAATAACGAGAAACGGCGGTCCAGATGGCGTGAAGATTCAGATACTTTCTTCTGCTCTGCTGGTGCTTTTGCAAAATATTCAAATCAGCAGGTGGTTTTTCCGGGGGCAGGGTATTTTCTTTCGTCCCGGCGGAGTTCTCCGGTTGTTCTACGGATTGAACAGGCAAATAGCCGGGACTGAGCGAGGATACTGTAGACATGTCGGTTTTTCTTCGGTTGGTCGCGGCTGTGTAGCGTAGAGAATAAATTTTTCAATGAGTGGCTTCTGGTGGCTAAAAGTTCTGTCACAGGCAGAATAAATATTAATAAAGAATGGTGAGCCTTAAGGGGGCTGACTGGCAAAAGAGGACGGCGGCTACAGGAAAACAGAATCAGGCGGTAATCCTGATGGTGGCGTCGGAAAGAAGTCAGGAGGGCGAAGCCCTCCTGTTGGATGAAATAAAATCAGGCCAGCTGAACGGGAACCGATTTTGCTAAACGTTTCATCTCATTATCACCTTCAAAATAGGCCACTTTCGGCTGCCACTGGCGGGCCTGTTCGTCAGCCATCTGAACGTAAGAACAGATAATGAGAATATCTCCTTCACATGCACAGCGGGCTGCCGCGCCGTTAACGGAGATGATTTTCGAGCCCCGCTCGGCAGAGATAGCGTAGGTAGAGAAGCGCTGCCCGTTATTCACGTTGTATATATCGATTGCTTCGTACTGAAGAATTCCTGACGCATCGAGGAAATCCTGATCGATAGCGCAGGAGCCTTCATAGTGCAGATCGGCCTGGGTGACTTTGACTCGATGCAACTTGCCTTGCAACATGGTGCGTATCATAACTCTGTTACCTTGCGTATCTGTATCCGCCCTTGTCGAAGGGCTGAGGTGTCGGTTTTGCTCAACCCCTGATGTTTATTGACAGGGGCTTTCAAAAACGGATGTCAGTACCATCCGATATTCATACGATGCCTACAGCGTCAGATCGACCTGTTTATTGTCGATAAGACGTGCATTACCCAGCCAGCCAGCCATCAGAATAACGGCACTTTGACTCTCTGTCGTTAGCGGCAGGAGCGTCCCGGCATCACAGATCGCCAGGCCATCCGGGCGAAATCCTTTCTCAATAAGCTCCGCTTCTGCATCGGCAATGAGTTGTTCGACATGGCGTTCTCCATTAGACATTTTCTCCGCCATGCTGTTCATGACCTTACTGAGTCCCGAAGCCAGCTTGCGTTCATCTGCCGTCAGGTAGCCGTTACGCGAGCTCAATGCCAGACCGTCTTTTGCGCGTACCGTGGGCACGCCAATAATATCAATATCGTAGCCCATATCGGCTACCATCTTACGGATCAGTGCCAACTGCTGGAAATCCTTCTCACCAAAGCAGGCGAGATCCGGCTGCACCAGATTGAACAACTTGCTGACAATAGTAGAGACGCCGCGAAAATGGCCGGGACGGCTTGCCCCCTCCAGCAGACTGGATATGCCCGGTACTTCAACAAATGTCTGAGTGTCCAGACCTTGTGGATAAACATCGGCGGGCGCGGGTGAAAATACCAGGTCAACGCCGCGGCGATTTAGCTTTTCACAATCCTCCTGCAGCGTGCGGGGATAGCGTGCCAGGTCGTCCGGACGGTCAAACTGCATTGGATTGACGAAAATACTGACCACCACAATATCCGCACGCTCACGGGCTTCATCGACCAGAGTCATATGGCCTTCATGCAGGTTGCCCATCGTCGGGACCAGCGCGATGCGTTTGCCATCCTGACGCCAACGACGAATTTCACGGCGCAGTATCGGCAGCGTTTCAATAATCAGCACAGATCTTCTCCTGGGTTAGTGGAAACTATGTTCTTCAGCAGGGTAACTCCCCGCTTCCACTTCGGTAATATACTGGCGCACAGCGGCACGAATGTCCCCGGCCGGCGTCAGGAAATTTTTAGCAAATTTGGGGATGTGGCCACCGGTAATACCTAACGCGTCATGCATGACCAGAATTTGTCCGTCGGTGACATTGCCGGCACCAATGCCAATGACCGGGATGGTTAGCGCATTCGTAACGCGTTCTGCTAAGGTGACCGGAACGCACTCTAATACCATCAGTTGGGCACCCGCAGCCTCAAGAGCCAGAGCATCTTCCAGCAGGCGGTCGGCATCGGCACTGTCACGTCCCTGGATCTTATAACCGCCAAAGATATTAACGGACTGTGGCGTCAGGCCAAGATGACCACAAACCGGAACTGCACGTTCGGTGAGCTGCCTGACGGTTTCTGCCAGCCATTTACCGCCCTCCAGTTTTACCATATTGGCACCGGCACGCATTAACTGTGCGGCGTTACTGAAGGTTTCATCAGGGGTGGCATAACTCATAAAAGGCAGATCGGAAAGCAACAGGGTGCCAGGGGCCCCGCGGCGAACGGCTTGAGTATGATAAACGATATCGGCGATGGTAACCGGCAACGTAGAGTCGTGCCCCTGGACCGTCATGCCCAGAGAATCGCCCACCAGCATTACCTGAATGCCTTCATCTGCAAAAAGTTTGGCAAAGCTAAAATCATAAGCGGTGATTGAAGCGAACTTGCGACCAGTTTGTTTCCACTGGCGCAGATGAGAAATGGTGGTAGGTTTCATGATTATCTCGGAGCAACAAATTTTGATAGCGCAGTGTAATGGATCGTCAATACCTGGGGAAAGGCTGTTTTTAGTCGTAAGCGTTTTAGTGGAATGCTGCGGTTATTCTATTCGGGCATATGCTCACGAAGAGCGAAGAGATGATCGGCGCAGCACTACCACGGCTGGATGTCGCTGGCATCCAGAGTGTCCAGAATGTCTTTCGCACGGGTACCATCAGGGAACATGATATCCGGAGCTATTTCAACCAGCGGTACCAGCATGAACGCACGATTTTTCATATCGTAATGCGGCACGATAAGGCGCTCGTTGTGCAGAGTGAGCGAACCATATAGCAGAATATCTAAATCAAGCGTACGGGCCCCCCAGCGCATTGCTTTACGGACACGGCCTTGCTGTAGCTCAATACGTTGCGTGTTGTCTAACAGCGTTTCGGGTGGCAAGAGAGTATCCAGCGCAATAACGGCGTTGAGATAATCCGGCTGATCGGGTGGGCCATAAGGCGGGGTGCGGTAAAAGGAAGAGCAGGCAAGCATCCTGCTGTCCGGCAGTGCGTCCAGTGCATCAAGCGCGTTTTGCACCTGATGCAGCGGATCGGCAAGGTTACTGCCTAAGGCAATATAAACGCGATTCATGCGTTGTTGCTGTCCCGGCGCGGTGCCGATCCAGGAATACGTTTGCGTGGCCGCCGGACGCGTTTACGCGGGACCGGATCGTCACCCAGGGTGTTCAGCATGTTTTTTTGCTGAGGTGGCGCTGAAACCTGAAATTCGCTCCACCAGGTGGAAAGCCTTTGCAGTTCGTGGTTGTTTTCAACTTCAGCACGTAAGGCCAGCAGATCGTAGGCTGCACGGAATTTTGGATGCTCCATCAGTTTCCATGCACGTTTGCCATGACGACGCGGTAGGCGAAGCTGCAACTGCCAGATATCACGCACCAGCGTAGTAATACGTTTAGGGATCGCCAGCGCACGACAAGCTTCATCCAGTACGTCGTTCATTGCCAGTGCAAATGCATCGTACCAGGCGAGACCGCTTTCCTGCGCAATTTTCTGTGCGGCTTCTTGCTGGGGATACCAGAACATGGCGGCGAACAGAAAGGCCGGATTGACGCGCATCTGGTTATGAATACGATTGTCGGTGTTTTTCAGCACCTGTATCACCATGCGCTCCATCGCGCTATCACCTTGCTCGGTAAAGTAACGTGTGATAATCGGGAACAATGGTTGAAAAAGCTGATATTCACGCAGCTGCAAATAGGTCGTGTAGCCATAGCCAGCCTGCAATAGTTTAAGCGCTTCTTCGAATAAACGCGCCGGCGGAATATCCTGTAGTAACGTAGCGAGACGCGGGATTGGCTCGGCGGTTTCGGCCGCAACGGTCATGCCCAGCTTGGCTGAAAAACGGACCACGCGCAGCATGCGTACTGGATCTTCCCGGTAACGCGTTTCAGGATCGCCAATCAGGCGAATAATCCCCTGTTGCAGATCGTTCAGGCCACCGACGTAATCACGTACGGTAAAATCAGCTACGCTGTAGTACAGGCTATTGATGGTGAGATCGCGGCGCTGGGCATCATCTTCAATTGACCCAAAAATATTATCGCGCAGTAGCATGCCGTTTTCACCGCGCTGAGAGCCGTTACGATCGTCGGGCAACGTTTCTGCCTGATGGTGGCCGCGAAACGTTGCAACTTCAATAACTTCCGGACCAAACATGACGTGGGCCAGGCGAAAGCGACGCCCAACCAGGCGGCAATTGCGAAACAACTTACGCATCTGCTCCGGCGTGGCGTTAGTGGTCACGTCAAAGTCTTTTGGTTTTTTACCCAGCAGCAAATCGCGTACGCCGCCACCTACCAGATAGGCTTCGTAACCGGCTTTATTCAGGCGGTAGAGCACTTTGAGGGCATTTTCGCTGATGTCTTTACGCGAGATTGTGTGGCGGTCACGGGGAATGATCGTCATATGACGGACTTCCTCAACCACGGTTGGTGCCTCATCTTCGCGATTCAGGACTTTTCGGCAAAAATTAGCAACTCGGGTAAAAATGGGACACCTCGATAGTGACTAAGAAATAGGGGCGGTAAAAACAGCGGCTAATCATAGCTTAGTGAGAACGATTTGAGAATGCTGAAGTCATTGCTTCCGCTCCCGCTGCGTCATGGTGTGGGATTTTTGTGACATCCCACCGTTGAATTGCCTGCTTTAACAGACTTTCCAGTGATTCATCCTGCCAGCCAGTGTGTACTGACTGTCCTAAAAAACGTAATGCGCCGATAAGTGCCGGGCGCGGATCGCTTTTCGCCAGTGCGGGGGCATGGTTTTGTTTTGATAGTTTATTGCCATCATTATTCAGTACTAACGGTAAATGCAGATAGGCCGGTGTTTTCCAACCGAGCTGTTCAAACAGCGTGATTTGTCGTACTGTCGGCTCAATCAGATCGGCGCCACGTACGACTTCGGTAATCCCCTGGAAATGATCGTCAACCACCACCGCAAGATTGTAAGCAAACAGGCCATCACGGCGGTGAATAATAAAATCTTCTTGTGCCAGCGCAGCATCGACACTGATTTGACCGCGCAAGACATCGTGAAAACGGGTAACGGGAGCCGTCTGTCTCAGACGTAAAGCTGCGTTGTCGGCGCGGTGCTGCAGGTTTCGGCAGTGCCCATCATAATGCCCGCCAAGCTGCTGAATTCGGCTGCGGGGGCAGGTACAAAAATAGCTTTGCCGATTTTCACGTAACCAGACAAGAATGTCACGATAAGCTTCATGGCGCTGCGATTGCCAAACTACCTCACCGTCCCAGTGCAGGCCGTAGTGTTCTAACTGACGTAGAATTTGTGCCGCAGCTCCCGGGACTTCCCGTGGCGGATCGATATCTTCAATTCGCACGCACCAGTTTCCCTGCTGCGAACGGGCCTGAAGATAGCTACCCAGCGCGGCAATCAGTGAGCCGAAATGAAGTTCACCAGAAGGAGAGGGGGCAAAACGCCCAATATAGGAAAGTGGCATCATTGAAAGACGGAGAGCAGTGAAGCGGTTGTTACCCCAGCTTCACTGCAACATCCGTATGCCGTTAACCGGCCATTTGCTTCTCACGAATTTCCGCGAGCGTTTTGCAATCGATACAAAGGTCAGCGGTCGGACGTGCTTCAAGGCGGCGGATACCAATTTCAACACCACAGGAATCACAGTAGCCGAAATCGTCGTCTTCAACCTTCTTCAGCGTCTTCTCAATTTTTTTGATCAGCTTACGCTCGCGGTCACGGTTACGCAGTTCGAGGCTAAATTCTTCTTCCTGAGCGGCACGATCGACCGGATCGGGGAAGTTTGCTGCTTCGTCCTGCATGTGAGTGACTGTACGATCGACTTCATCCCTAAGTTGATTACGCCACGCTTCAAGGATTTTCTTGAAGTGCTCCAGCTGGGCTTCATTCATATACTCTTCGCCTGGTTTCTCTTGGTACGGCTCCACCCCAGCGATGGCGAGAATACTCAGGGACGATGTTTTACGGTTTTGCCCTTCTTGCATGTTGTTTCTCCTGGATAACACGCACTATCGATCCCCAAAGGGGAAAAAAACAGGCCGCTATAAATAACAGAAGCGATTAAGGTTGGCAATTATTCCTGAACATGTCTTGACAAGCCTGTGAGGAAAAGCGTATTTAGCACATCGCTAAAAAACCTATAAAGCGATTCTATAACAGCAAAATGCGCGAAATATTACAACTCCACATGTAGCGACTTTTTCAGACTCAGTCCGGCTGGTGAAAATTGCGCCTTATAGCAGAGCAGCTCAACGCCATTCTGCTGTGCCTGTGCCAGTAGTTCTGCATAACGCGCGTCGATATGACGTGCCGGGGAGACGTCCTCAATCCCCGAGTGCAAAACGGCAAAAAAGAGAACCGCTCGCTCGCCGCTTTCGGCTATTTTGATCAGCTCACGAAGATGTTTCTGACCGCGCTCGGTAACCGCATCCGGGAAATACCCTTTATTCTGCTGTAATAGCGTAACGGATTTCACTTCAATATAGCAGTTGCGGCGCGTCTCTGCCTGTAGCAGAAAATCGATGCGGCTGCGTTCCGCACCGTACTTAACCTCGGCTTGCAGTGACGTATAGCCGGCTAATTCCTGAATTGTCCCGTCGGCAATGGCTTCGCGCACTAAGGCATTAGCTCGCAGCGTATTGACGCATATCCAGTGCCCGTTTTGCGTTTCCGTCAGCTCCCAACTGTGGGGATATTTGCGCGTTGTGCTCGCGGATGTGGAGTACCACACCGTATCGCCGGGCGTGGCACAACCGGTCATGGCACCCGTATTGGCACAATGTAACGTCATCGTCGTGCCCTCTGGCGTGATCACATCGGCCAGAAAGCGCTTATAACGAGTCACCAGACGTGCGGGCTTCAGTGCGGGAAAATAGTCCATAATAAGTCCTGTTTACGATGTTAAAGGCCAGCTTTCGATACTCTGATAGCGCATACGCCCTTTTTCAAAAAGCGAGTGATATAACGCAAAGCGTTCGACGGTGAATTGCCAGTGAAAGTGGCGAGATGGCATGGCAACAGGCCGATTAGCATTACGCAGCAGGCTAATATGCGGGTGAAAAGGATAAGGGCTTTGCGCACATCCGCTGCGCGCAGCCTGAGAGCGCAGAATGTCCGCCAGTTGCACTAAGCCGCGAGGGGCCTGGCGCGGCCCTAACCAGACGATACCCGGCCGCGGCCAGTGCCCCGCGTCATCAATATTCAATACGAAAGGTGATTGACGAATACGTCCAGCCTGCTTGCTGAGCGCCAGTGCCTTTTCATCGCTGACGTCACCTAAAAAGGCCAGCGTCAAATGCAGGCTGGCCGCGGGCAACGGACGCCCGGCGTCCGCTTCAAATGCGCCTGCGCGCCAGCGAATAATTTCCTGTTGTATCGGCTCAGGCAAAGCGATGCCGAAGAATAAACGGCGAGCGGGCATGGCGTCCTCCGGTAATGAATTCAGAGGAATGCTACAATGCCTGCCACTTTAAGACCACGCTGTTACGGAGTTTTCGTGTGAGCCCATTACCGGTTAGTGCGGTATTGCCAGAGTTATTAGCGGCGCTAAAGCATTCCCCTCAGGTGTTGCTTGCCGCGCCAACCGGTGCGGGGAAATCGACCTGGCTACCGCTTCAAATTCTGCAACAGGCGGATTTTGAGGGGCGAATTTTACTGCTGGAACCTCGACGTTTGGCCGCTCGCAATGTTGCACAGCGACTGGCGGAGCAGTGTAACGAAGAACCCGGCGGGACCGTAGGCTATCGTCTGCGCGCTGAAACGCGTGTGGGGAGAAATACTCGGCTGGAGGTGGTCACCGAAGGGATCTTAACTCGCATGCTCCAGCAGGATCCAATGCTTGACGGCGTGTCACTGGTGATCCTGGATGAATTCCATGAGCGCAGCCTGCAGGCCGATCTGGCGCTGGCGCTGTTGCTTGACGTCCAGCAAGGCCTGCGTGACGACCTGAAAATTTTGTTGATGTCGGCAACGCTGGATAATCAACGTTTAAGTCAGATGCTGCCTGATGCGCCGGTGATTATTTCTGAAGGGCGCAGCTTTCCGGTGGAGCGCCGCTATAGTGCCCTGCAGACGCAGTTGCGTTTTGAGGATGCTGTTGCGCGTGAAGTCAGCCAGTTGCTGCGCAGTGAAACAGGTTCGCTGCTGCTTTTTCTGCCGGGGGTGGGTGAAATTCAGCGGGTTAAAACCCTGCTAATGGACCGCATTGATCCTGATGTAGATCTCTGCCCGTTATACGGTGCGTTATCGCTCAGCGAGCAGCAACGTGCGATCCTGCCTGCGGCAGACGGGCGGCGAAAAGTGGTACTGGCAACCAATATTGCGGAAACCAGCTTAACCATTGAAGGCATTCGTTTGGTGGTGGACAGCGGGACCGAGCGTACGGCGCGTTTTGATGTGCGAACCGGAATAACACGGTTGCAAACGCAGCGGATCAGTCAGGCCTCGATGACGCAGCGTGCGGGACGAGCCGGACGTCTTGCGCCGGGTATCTGCCTGCATTTAATCAGCAAAGAGCAGGCGGAGCGTGCCGCGATGCAAAGTGATGCAGAAATACTGCACAGCGATCTTGCGTCGTTATGGTTGGATATCGTGCTATGGGGCTGCCATGACAGTACCCAGCTAAGGTGGCTTGATTTGCCACCCGCACCTGCATTACAGGCGGCTCAACGCTTATTATGCCGCCTCGGTGCGACGGCGGAGAATGGATCGCTAACCGGAAAAGGCCGCAAGCTGTCGCCGCTTGGCAGCGATCCGCGTTACGGGGTATTGCTGCTTGAGGCCGGAGATGATGCTGACCGAGTGGCGACGGCGGCGCGATTAGTGGCGATGCTGGAAGAGCCGCCGCGCGGAGACTATATCGATCTTCGCGAGAGTTTCTCACGTAATGAACCACACTGGCAGCGCCGGGCGCAGCAGTTGCAAAACAGGCTGAATAGCCGTGGCGGTAGCCCGGATAGTGAGCTGATTGCACCGCTATTGGCGGCAGCCTTTCCTGATCGTATTGCGCGGCGGCGCGGGCAGGACGGGCGTTATCAACTGGCCAACGGAACAGGTGCGGTAGTGGATCGCGAACACGCGTTAACGCGGAGCGAATGGCTTATTGCGCCGCTGCTACTGCAGGGAAACGCCCAGCCGGATGCCCGCATTCTGCAGGCCATCCCGGTGGATATTGAACGGCTTATCCGCCAGTGTCCGCAACTGGTTGAGTCGAATACCGCCGTTGAATGGGATGACGCGAAAGGCACGCTTAAAGCCTGGCGAAGGGACGCGATTGGCGCGCTGGTGTTGAAAGCCCATCCTCTGGCCAGGCCGGATAGCGATGAGCTGCATGCGGCGATGCTGAACTGGATACGCGAAAAGGGGTTATCGGTACTCAACTGGTCACCGGATGCGGTGCAGCTGCGTCAGCGTTTACAGTGTGCGGCACAATGGTTGCCTGAGGGTGAATGGCCTGTCTGCGATGATGTTACTTTACTGGCGACGCTGGAGCGCTGGCTGCTGCCAATGATGAGTGGCGTGCAGGAGCTGAAAGCGCTGCGGCAGATCAGCCTGGACAGCGCATTATTACAATTACTCACATGGTCGCAACGTCAGCGGCTGGATAGTGCGTTGCCAACTCATTACACTGTGCCGACGGGAAGTCGGTTACCGATCCGTTATGATGCGACGCTTCCACCTGTACTGGCCGTGCGCCTGCAGGAAATGTATGGCGAATCGCAAAGTCCGTGCATAGCGGAAGGGCGCGTACCGCTGGTGCTTGAGCTACTTTCGCCTGCGCAGCGCCCTTTACAGATTACCCGAGATCTTGCAGGATTCTGGCGTGGTGCCTGGGCCGAGGTGCAAAAAGAGATGAAAGGGCGTTATCCGAAGCACCTTTGGCCGGACGATCCGGCTAATGCGCTGCCAACAAAACGCACCCGAAAGTTTTCTCCGCCCTCCTGAGGGGCGTAAAAAAGGATCTCTTGAATGTAAGAGGGGCCGAGAATCACGGTCGTTTCCAATAAATTTGCCGTCATTATCGTGACGGAGAAGGGCGCCGTGCGGCGATAGCGTTAAGGATGACGGAGATATTTAGGAAGGTTCTTCTTTCCTAATGTAAAGAGTAAGAAGAGAGTAGTCGGCCTTGCCGACGACTATCCCTGGAGAAATGAAACCAATGTCTGGGAACGATCGCGAACCTATTGGGCGCAAAGGAAAACAATCTTCACCGCCGCGTAAGCCGGCGGGACGGGGTCGCCGCAGGGAAGATGATTATGATGAAAAATTTGAGGATTATCAGGACGATCCTGATAATGATAATGAGGAGATAGAGCCGGTGCCGCGTAAAGGAAAAGGGCGTTCGCCACGTAAAAAGAGAGGTTGGTTAGGCTTAATCATTAAGCTGTTGCTGATCTTTATTGTGGCGATGGTGGTGTACGGTGTGTATCTCGACTCACAAATTCGCAGTCGTATTGACGGCAAGGTGTGGCAATTGCCTGCAACGGTATATGGCCGTATGGTCAGCCTTGAACCGGGTATGTCGTATAATAAGCAGGAGATGGTCGCACTGCTGGAAGGCACGCAGTATCGCCAGGTGTCGCGCATGACGCGTCCGGGCGAATTTACCGTGCAGGCCAATAGTATTGAGATGATCCGTCGTCCGTTTGATTTCCCCGACAGCAAAGAGGGGCAAATTCGCGCACGTTTATCTTTCAGCAACGGTGAGCTAAGCGAGATTAAGAACCTCGACAGCGGACGTGATTTTGGCTTTTTCCGCCTCGATCCCCGCTTGATCACCATGCTGCAGTCGCCAAACGGCGAGCAACGCCTGTTCGTGCCGCGTGCTGGCTTCCCGGATCTGCTGGTGGATACGCTGGTGGCGACCGAAGACCGCCATTTCTACACGCATGACGGTATCAGCTTTTACTCGATCGGCAGGGCGTTTCTCGCCAACATCACCGCAGGACGCGCGGTACAGGGCGGCAGTACGCTGACGCAGCAACTGGTGAAAAACCTGTTCCTGACTAACGAACGTTCGCTGTGGCGCAAGGCCAATGAAGCGTATATGGCGCTGATCATGGACGCGCGGTACAGCAAAGATCGTATCCTTGAGTTGTACCTGAATGAGGTTTACCTCGGTCAAAGTGGTAGCGATCAAATTCGCGGCTTCCCGCTGGCAAGTCTGTACTATTTTGGTCGCCCGGTAGATGAGTTAAGCCTCGATCAGCAAGCGCTGCTGGTGGGGATGGTAAAAGGTGCGTCGCTGTATAATCCGTGGCGCAATCCGCAACTTTCACTGGAGCGTCGTAACCTGGTACTGCGTCTGTTGCAGCAGCAGAAGGTGATCGACCAGGAATTGTACGACATGCTGAGCGCGCGCCCGTTAGGCGTACAGCCAAAAGGCGGCGTGATTACACCACAGCCTGCGTTTATGCAGATGGTGCGTAATGAGCTACAGCAGAAGCTGGGTGATAAGATCAAAGATCTCTCCGGCGTGAAAATTTTCACCACGCTGGATTCGGTATCGCAGGACGCGGCGGAAAAATCGGTGGAAGAGGGGATCCCGGCTCTGCGCAAACAGCGCGGTTTGAAGGATCTTGAAACCGCGATGGTGATTGTGGATCGTTTCAGCGGCGAAGTCCGTGCGATGGTCGGTGGTGCCGATCCGCAGTTTGCCGGTTATAACCGTGCTTTACAGGCGCGCCGTTCGATTGGTTCACTGGCGAAACCTGCGACCTACCTTACCGCGCTGGGTCAGCCGGATAAATACCGACTGAATACCTGGATTGCTGATAACCCAATTGCATTGAAGCAACCAAACGGACAAATCTGGAAGCCGCAAAATGACGATCGTCAGTTTAGCGGTCAGGTCATGTTGGTGGATGCGCTGACGCGTTCAATGAACGTACCCACGGTCAATCTGGGGATGACGTTGGGTTTACCGCAGGTGGTGGATACCTGGACGAAGCTTGGTGTGCCAAAAGAGCAGCTAAATTCTGTTCCGGCCATGCTGCTGGGTGCGCTTAATCTCACGCCAGTTGAAGTGGCTCAGGCATTCCAGACTATTGCCAGCGGGGGGAATCGTGCGCCGCTTTCTGCATTACGTTCGGTGATCGCGGAAGATGGTACCGTGCTTTACCAAAGCTTCCCGCAGGCAGAACGAGCCGAACCGGCGCAGGCTGCCTATCTGACGCTTTATGGTATGCAACAGGTCGCAGAGCGTGGCACGGCGCGTGCGCTGGGGGCATTGTTCCCGAATGCGCACCTTGCCGCGAAAACCGGTACCACCAACAATCTGGTGGACAGCTGGTTTGCCGGTATCGATGGCAAAGAAGTCGCGATTACCTGGATTGGTCGTGATAACAACCAGCCGACCAAACTTTATGGGGCTTCAGGTGCGATGCAGATTTATCGCCGCTATCTGAATAACCAGGCCCCTATGCCGCTGACCTTAACGCCTCCGGAAGATATCGCACCAATGAGCGTAGACTCGGCCGGTAATTTTGTTTGCGGGACGGGCAGCAGCAGTTGGCGTACGTTGCCGGTCTGGACCACGGATGCTAACGCGCTGTGCCAACAGCAACAGCAGCAGTTCCAGCAGCAGCAGCAGCAGCAGCAACAACAACAACAGTCGCCGCAGGAACAGAAAGATGGCGATGGCGTTGCGGGCTGGATAAAAGATATGTTCGGCAACAAATAACGACGGGTTAACGTCTGGCCCTGAAGTATCAACCGTGATAGTGGAACAGGTGGCTTTATCTGTTCCGCTATCACGGAAAACCGCTCTACAGTTTAAGTAACCCCCTTTTCTGGCTTGATCCTCTCCTGCATTTTTACTTGCGAATATTCGTTTATTTCGCCTATGATAATGCACTATTGTTAATAGTTATCATTTGCATTCTTATTTCGATTTTCATTTGATCTCTTTGAATCCAGAGAAATACCCCCATGAGTAATGCCACATTTATTTTATTCATTACTAAGTTAATTCCGGGTTCTTCATGCAGTAGGTTGGCCGTACTGGCTGCGTTATTGCCCGGTATTATGGTTTTTACAGCCGCAGGTAATAATACGTTGGTCGTTGATGCCGCGGGGGGGACAACTCATGAAAGTGCGTGGGGGCCTTCCCCGACTATCGCAGCGAAAAAGAGCGCGACAGGAACGAAAACGGAGACCCCGATAGAGAAAAATCCGCAATCCGTTTCGATTGTGACGCGAGAAGAACTGGATATTCATCAGCCGACCTCGGTGAAAGCGTCGCTGGGTTATACGCCCGGTGTGACGGTGGCTTCACGAGGCGCTTCAAACACCTATGATGCTGTCCTGATCCGTGGCTTTGGCTCGGTTAACCAGAATAACTACCTGGATGGTTTGAAATTGCAGGGCGACTTTTTCAATGAGGCGGTCATCGATCCTTATATGCTGGAGCGCGTTGAGTTAATGCGCGGTCCCACATCGGTCTTGTATGGAAAAAGTAGCCCAGGCGGCATCATTGCGATGGTCAGTAAGCGCCCTGTACAGGAAACGCTGCGCGAAGTGCAGTTCAAAATGGGCAGCGATAATCTGTTCCAGACAGGCTTTGATTTCGGGGGCGCTCTTGATGATGAGGGCAGGTACTCTTACCGCTTAACCGGGCTGGCGCGTGATGCGGATGAACAGCAAAATTTTGCGGATGAAAAGCGTTTTGCTATTGCCCCCTCCTTCAACTGGCGTCCGAATGATAAAACCAGCCTGACGTTGCTTGCCAATATTCAGAATGAGCCATCGTTAGGCTATTACGGCTGGCTGCCGCGGAGTGGGACCGTCGATCCGCTGCCGACGGGTTCACGCTTATCGCCGACGTTTAACGAAGGGGCGACCAATAATATGTATGCCCGCCAGCAACGTATGCTGGGTTATAGCGCTGAGCATGCACTCAATAATACCTTCATTGTGCGCCAGAATCTGCGTTATATGCAGTTGCGTACCGATCAAAATAATGTTTACGGTACAGATATTTGTACGGCGGCAAGTCTTAGCTGTTCTGGTGTTGCGCCGGGCGAGCTGAATCACTATCTGAGTCGCAGTACCATCGTTTCTCGTGAAAAGCTGAATGCGTTTGCGCTGGATAACCAGCTTGAATCTAAATTTGAGACGGGCGAGGCCAGCCATACGCTGTTAGCAGGCGTTGACTACCAGCGTACGCGCAATGATGTCAGTGCTCTGTTCGGCTCAGCTCCGGCATTAGATCTTTATGATCCACAATTTGATGATTTTGATTTTCCTTCCGCCCCCGGATATCAATTAAACCGCCAGCAACAAGTGGGTCTGTATGCTCAGGAACAGGGGGAGTGGCACCGCTGGGTAATGACGCTTGGTGGGCGCTATGACTGGCTGAAACAATCGACGTTAACCCGCAGCAGCAGTACGACTACCGAACGTAAAGATGGGCAGTTTACGGCCCGGGCCGGTCTGAATTACGTATTTGAAAACGGTATTTCTCCTTATCTCAGTTATAGCGAATCATTCGAGCCCAATTCAGGTGCCAGTTTTGATGGTCAGACATTTGCTCCGTCAAAAGGACGTCAGTATGAGGCAGGGGTTAAATATGTGCCGCAAGACCGGGCCATTGTCCTGACCGGTGCACTCTATCAACTGACGAAAACCAATAACCTGACAGCCGACCCTGAACACGCCTTTTTTAATATTGCCAGCGGTGAAGTGCGTTCGCGTGGCGTAGAGCTGGAAGCGAAAGCGGCCCTGAACGCAAACATTAATATGACCGCCTCTTATACCTATACCGACGCAAAATATACCCAGGACACCCTGCTGCAGGATAAGCAGCCGGTACAGATCCCGCGCAATATGGCTTCACTGTGGGGAGATTACACTTTCCATGAAGGGGTATTCTCCGGGCTGACGTTGGGAACCGGCGCTCGCTATATAGGGGCCAGCTATGGCGATCCAGAAAATAGCTTTAAATCAGAAAGCGCCACCTTAGCCGATGCGGTGGTGAAATATGATCTGGGGAGCTTAGGGCTGGATGGGTCTTCCGTTGCGCTAAATGTGAATAATTTGTTCGATCGCCATTATGTCTCCAGTTGTTTTGCACAACAGGGGTGTTTCTGGGGGGCCGAACGCCAGATTGTGGCAACGGCGACCTTCCGTTTCTGATGTTCAACTGACGCGGCTCGCTGCGTCCGCCAATGTTAAGATAGCTATGCACGCACAGGACACAACCTTCACGCTGGATAACGTAAGTTTTACCGTTCCCGGCCGCACGCTTTTGCACCCGCTTTCGCTTAGCTTTCCCGCAGGAAACGTGACCGGCCTGATTGGTCATAATGGCTCGGGGAAATCGACCCTTCTGAAGATGCTTGGTCGTCACCATGCGGCAACCCACGGCAAAGTGCTGCTGAATGATTGCCCGGTTTCTGACTGGAACAGTAAAACCTTTGCTCGACAGGTGGCTTTTTTACCTCAGCAATTGCCGGCCGCGGAAGGAATGACCGTGCGTGAACTGGTGGCGATAGGGCGTTATCCGTGGCACGGCGCGCTGGGCCGCTTTGGTCTTGAGGATCGTGAACGAGTGAATGAAGCTATCCGCCTGGTTGGTCTGGAACCCTTTGCATCCCGACTGGTAGATAGCCTCTCGGGTGGCGAGCGTCAGCGGGCCTGGTTGGCGATGCTGGTGGCACAAAATAGCCGCTGTTTGTTGTTAGATGAGCCGACTTCCGCACTGGATATTGCGCATCAGGTAGAGGTGTTAGCGCTGATTCAGCGCCTCAGCCATCAGCGCGGGCTCACTGTGATTGCTGTATTACACGATATTAATATGGCGGCGCGCTATTGCGATCGTTTGGTCGCACTGCGTGGCGGTGAGGTGATTGCACAGGGGAGCCCTGCTGACATTATGCGCAGCGACGTACTGGAAAAAATTTATGGCATCGCCATGGGTATCCTGCCGCATCCGCAGGGTGGGGCGCCGGTCAGTTTTGTTTACTGAAAAGGAAATAGGTTGATGCCTGATTTTGTTCGTCGACGTCTCGTCAGTGCCATCGCACTCTCACCCTGGTTGTTCGCTCTGCGGGCTGGCGCGCAAGGGCATGATTTGCAGCGTATCATTGCACTTGACTGGCTGCCAGTTGAACTGCTGATGACGCTCGGCGTTGCCCCGATGGGAGTCGCAGAAACTCATCATTATCGGCTGTGGGTGGAGCAACCCATGTTACCCAGCACAGTGGTAGACGTTGGGCTACGTACCGAGCCGAACCTTGAACTGTTAGTGCAGCTGCGGCCTTCGCTCATTCTTTATTCGCAGGGCTATGGCCCCTCGCCGGATAAACTTGCGCGTATTGCGCCCAGCCTCAGCGTTAGCTTTAATCAGAGCGGTGGTAAACCGCTGGCCAGCGCGCGCGAATCGCTGATTACCCTGGCGCAGCGGATTGGCGTAGAACCGCGTGCGCATCGTCATCTGGCGGTATTCGACACCTTTCTTGCCGCTATGCGCGCCCGACTGGCACCCTACAAAGGACGACCGCTGCTGCTGATGTCCCTGCTTGATCCTCGTCATGCTATTGTCTTCGGTAAAGGCAGCTTGTTTCTTGACGTGTTGAATGAACTGGGACTGACAAACGCCTGGCGGGGCGACACCAATATATGGGGTAGCGCAGTCGTGGGCCTCGAGCAACTGGCAACCATTAAAGACGCGGAGGCCATCTGTTTCGATCATGGGAATGCGCTGATGATGGAACAGGCCACTTCAACACCGTTGTGGCAATCCTTCGACTTTGTGCGCCGGCAGCGTTTTAAACGTGTCCCTGCCGTGTGGTTTTATGGCGCAACACTCTCAGCCACGCGCTTTTGCCATACGCTTCAACGGGCGCTGGAGGCGTAATGCATATTCCCAAGCGCTTTCCCGTTATGCTGCTCAGCCTGTTATTGGCATTGACGCTGGCCTTAACGTTTTATAATGCTCGCCAACAACTGCCTGTTTCTCAGTGGCTGTACGCTGCGCGTTACCCCGATCCCCTCCATATTGAGCAAATGGTTTTTCACTACAGCACGTTGCCGCGTATTGTTATTGCGTTGTTGGTGGGGGCGGGCTTAGGGCTGGCGGGATTACTGTTCCAGCAGGTGCTGCGTAACCCGCTTGCTGAACCGGCGACGCTGGGCGTGGCGTCTGGCGCGCAGTTAGGGATCACCATCGCAACGTTGTGGGCTGTGCCGGGGGGATTTTTTACCCAGCAGATGGCGGCAATGAGTGGTGCCGTTGTGGTCGGCGTGCTGGTGTTTGGCGTGGCATGGGGCAAGCGATTATCCCCTGTCACCTTAATACTCGCGGGTTTAGTGCTGAGTTTGTATTGCGGTGCGGTGAATCAAATTATTGCCATCTTCAATCACGACCAATTGCAAAACATGTTCCTGTGGAGCACGGGGGCACTGAACCAGCAGGACTGGCAGTCGGTCACCCGGCTGTGGCCGCGTCTGCTGATCGCGTTTTTACTGGCGTTGTTGCTGCTGCGCCCGCTGACGTTGATGGGGCTGGATGATGGCGTGGCAAAACATCTTGGACTGGCACTGGCGCTGTCGCGTTTTGCCGGACTGGCACTGGCGATTGTCCTCAGTGCGCAGGTGGTGAATGCGGTCGGCATCATCGGCTTTATCGGCCTGTTTGCGCCGCTGCTGGCGAGGATGCTGGGCGCGCGACGTTTGCTGAGTCGGATGTTGCTGGCACCGTTCATCGGATCGCTGCTGCTGTGGCTGGCAGACCAGAGCGTGATCGGACTGAGCCATCTTTGGCTTGAAATCTCAACCGGAACGGTAACGGCGATGATTGGCGCGCCACTGCTGCTGGGGTTACTGCCGCGACTGCGGGCTGGCTCGGTACCCCCGGCGATGAATCAGGGAGATCGTGTTCCCAATGAGCGTCACCATGTGCTGGCCTGGGTCGTGCTGGCGGTTGGTTTACTGCTGCTGCTCGCGCTGATGGCGCTCTCGCTGGGGCGCGATGCACAGGGTTGGGTATGGGCCAACGGTGAGTTATGGCATCAGCTCCTTCCCTGGCGCGCGCCGCGTCTGGCCGCGGCGCTTTGTGCCGGTATGATGTTGGGTGTGGCGGGGAGCGTGATACAACGGATGACCGGCAACCCTATGGCGAGCCCGGAAGTGTTGGGGATCAGTTCCGGTGCGGCTTTTGGTGTAGTGATGTTACTGTTTTTAGTCCCGGGGGATGCGTTTGTCTGGTTGCTGCCTGCCGGTAGCCTGGGTGCAGGGATCACGCTGCTGGTTATTATGCTGGTTGCTGGGCGGGGCGGTTTTTCACCGGAGAAAATGCTGCTGGCAGGCATGGGGCTGAACACCGCTTTTAATGCGTTATTAATGTTGTTGCTGGCGAGCGGCGATCCCCGAATGGGGGGCTTACTGACATGGATCTCGGGTTCAACTTATCATGTTGAGGGTGAGCAGGCGGTGAGAACAGCAATGATTACGCTGGTTCTGGTACTGTTGATTCCCCTAACCAGCCGCTGGCTAGCGATTCTCCCACTGGGGGGCGCAACGGCGCGTGCGGTGGGGATTGCCGTGACGCCATCTCGCCTGACACTGCTACTTTTGGTCGCGGCGCTGACCGCGACGGCAACGTTAACCGTCGGGCCGCTGAGTTTTGTTGGGTTACTGGCGCCGCATATGGCGCGCATGCTGGGTTTCAGACGTGCGTTGCCTCAGGGGGTTATTGCTGCGCTGCTGGGGGGCGGATTAATGGCCTTTGCCGACGGGTGCGGGCGGATGATCGCGTTTCCCGATCAGATTCCTGCCGGGTTAATGGCGACCTTCTTTGGCGCGCCCTGGTTCATTTATTTACTGCGTAGAACGCCCGGGAAATCGGATGGTTGATGAGATGGCGGTCTTATGCCGCCATCACTTTTCGTCAGTTACAGTTGTGCGAAACAGCGACGTGCGGCATCGACGGTACGCTGAATATCTTCCTCACTGTGTGCCAGTGACATGAAACCTGCTTCAAATGCGGAAGGGGCGAGATATATGCCTTCAGCCAGCATCAGGTGAAAGAACTTTTTGAAACGTTCGACATCACAGCGTGTCACATCAGTATAACTGGTTACGCTTTCTGCATCGGTAAAGAACAGCCCAAACATGCCGCCAACGTGGTTAACCACAAACGGAATATTTTCCGCTTTTGCTGCATTCAGCAGCCCTTCAGCCAGTTTTGTGGTCAGGCTGGTCAGCGTTTCATGCGTACCAGGCCGTGCAATTTCCGTCAGGCAGGCATAACCGGCCGCCATCGCGATAGGGTTACCGGACAGCGTGCCTGCCTGATAAACCGGACCGGTGGGGGCCAGTGCATTCATCACGTCTTCGCGGCCGCCAAACGCGCCAACCGGCATACCGCCGCCAATAATTTTACCCAGGCAGGTCAGATCCGGTTCAACATCGTAATACGCTTGCGCGCCCGCCAGTGCTACACGGAAGCCGGTCATCACTTCATCGATGATCAGTAACGCGCCGAACTCGTCGCACAATGCGCGTAGGCCAGGCAGGAAATCGGCATGTGGCAGAATGCAGTTCATATTACCGGCAACCGGTTCAACGATGATGCAGGCAATATCGTCCGGATATTGCTCGAAGGCCGCACGTACGGAACCCAGGTCGTTATAAGTACAGGTTAACGTATGTTTGGCGAAATCCGCAGGCACGCCGGGCGAGTTTGGCTGGCCGAGCGTTAAGGCACCGGATCCTGCTTTAACCAGCAAGCAGTCGGCATGGCCGTGATAGCAGCCCTCAAACTTAATGATTTTGTCACGATGTGTAAAACCACGCGCCAGACGAATGGCGCTCATGGTGGCTTCAGTACCGGAGTTAACCATGCGAACCTTATCCATCGTCGGGACCAGTTCACAGACCAGCGCGGCCATTTTGACTTCCATTTCGGTGGGCGCGCCAAAACTGAGACCGCGTTCAGCTGCCTCAATCACCGCGTTACGAATGGCGGGATGATTATGGCCCAGCACCATGGGGCCCCAGGAGCCGACGTAATCGACATAGGCTTTGCCATCTGCATCATAGAGATAGGCGCCATTCGCTCGCTCGATGAAAAGAGGTACGCCGCCAACCCCAGTAAATGCACGCACCGGAGAGTTAACGCCTCCGGGAATTAATTTCTGTGCCTGGGCGTACAGATTTTCAGACTTACTCATGGATCGGCTCCTGATCTGATGGTTTATTGGAAAAAACTTCACCATTCTATGGGAATATGTACGGGTGTTGGAAGGCAAGAAGCACGATTGATACGATTAGCAAAGATTTAATCCTTTAGCGGCGCACCATCGACGTATAATGAATCCGAGTGTCCCGGGTTATTTACAGGTGAAGCACAGGCTGCCAATACTTGATTGCTGTACCAGGGTATTAGATAATGAAACTATCTGTGCTCTCTATAATTCACGTTGCAGCAACGCTAACGCGCGTGCTGGTAGCTTGAAGTATGACGGGTATATGGTCGAGTATTGACCAACCGGGTCTGGGCCTGAACGCATTACTGGAGTATTGAAATGAGCGACGATGTAGCAGCACTGCCACTGCAATTTACTGATGCAGCAGCCAGCAAAGTAAAAAACCTGATCTCCGATGAAGAGAACCCGGATCTGAAATTACGGGTCTACATTACTGGTGGTGGCTGTAGCGGCTTCCAGTATGGTTTTACTTTTGATGACAAAATTAATGATGGCGATATGACCATCGAGAAGTCGGGTGTTTCGCTGGTGGTCGATCCGATGAGCTTGCAGTATCTGGTGGGTGGCTCGGTAGATTATACCGAAGGGCTTGAGGGCTCGCGCTTTATTGTGACGAATCCTAACGCTAAAACCACCTGCGGCTGTGGCTCATCCTTCAGTATTTAATGTTTTCCTCTGATCGTATGTCATTCGGTCAGAGGGGATCACCACTCCACGGTTACCAGCCGTCTCTCTTGCTTATTTACGGTGCCATGTAAAAGTACGCGCTGCGTGACTTTAGCCTGCATTGCGCCTTCCTTGCCACACGTAACCTGTGGCAGATCGGTTGTGGCGTTGTTCGGTATGCTTATCTGGCAAACCGGACTGATCGTTAGCCGGATGCTAATATTGCCGGTGATGCTTGCGGCCCAAAGATTGCCCACCATCAATAATCCTGAGGCCAGAATTATGGCTTTCATATCGTGATTTTCCCCGGAAGTTGCGTATGTCAGTGCACACTAAACGTGCGGCATACAAAGCACTTCATGCCGCAGTACCTGGTAGATAACGACATTTTTTCGGAATTCTTTAGTGCTGATGGGGGCATTATTTATCAGGCTGGAGTGCCTGACATAACTGCTTCGCTGCAAGCAGAATGCGTGGGCCGGGACGACTAAACCAGTCATCGTTAATCGCAATAATTGGTACGTTCAGCTGTGGTTGCCAGAACTGTTGTATGGCAGGCACGCGGGAAATTTCGCCGGTGATAACAATGACATCTGGATGGCGCATAAGCACCTGCTCACGACTAATTTGTGGCCAGGGGACGTGACCATCAGCGAAAATATTTTCACCGCCGCAAAGTTGTAAAACCTGGTTTTGCAGAGTGGCTTGTGCCGCGGTAAACAGCGGTTGCTGACCAAATTGCAGAAAAACGCGCTTACGCTGGGGAGTCTGATAGCGATTACGCAGCGCGGCCAGTTCTCGGGTCATTTCATCTGCGTGCTGTCGGGCTTGTTCGGGGTGCGGGCTCCAGGCCTGCAATTCACGTAACGAGGAAATCGTCGATTCAATGGTTACCGGATCCATCCAGACTATGTTGATGCCTAAGGATTGTAATTGATCAACCTGGCGTTGCGGGTTACCTCCGCGCCAGGCGATGACCACATCTGGTTTGAGGGCGATAATGCGTTCAATCTTAATACCTTGCCAGTTAGCCACGTGTTCAATGTTACGTGCCTGAGCCGGATAATCTGACCAGGCGCTGACACCAACCGGCGTGATGCCCGCAGCAAAGGCCAATTCGGTGATATGCGGCGACAAAGAAATAACGCGAGGAGCCGCTGACGTGCCGGTGGCAAACGCCAGCAGTAATGCGATAAACAGGGGTTTAAGCACGCAGAGACGTCAGCAAGGTTTCAACCATCAACGACGACTGTTGTGCAGCGACCACCAAAAACTCATCGAAGCTAAGATGAGACTGGCTATCTGCGACATCTGAGATAGCACGGATGACTACGAAAGGTGTATTAAACTGATGGCAGACGTGTGCGATTGCCGTTGCTTCCATTTCAACGGCAATCGCCGCCGGGAAGGTGCTGCGAATGTGTGCCAGTGGCTCGGCTCCATTAATAAAAGCATCGCCGCTGACCACTAATCCACGTACCGCATTGAGACCAAGCTGAGCAATGCAGGTTTCAGCCTCGTGAATAAGGCGTTTATCTGCAGAAAACGCCGCCGGGCAGCCGGCCATTTGGCCAGGTTCATACCCGAACGCGGTCACGTCAACATCGTGATAGCGAACTTCATCGGAAACGACAATATCACCCACCTTTAGCGTTGGCGCCAGGCCGCCCGCTGAACCGGTATTGATGACAAAATCGGGCTTACACAATTCCAGCAACAGTGCCGTACCCATTGCTGCAGAGACTTTACCGATGCCCGATTTTAGCAGAGCAACATCAACGCCGTTTAACGTTCCGGTATAAATTTCACATCCGGCCAGTGCCAGCGTTTGACGGTTTTCAATTTTGTCACGCAGCAGAGTCACTTCCTGCTCCATTGCGCCAATAATGCCTGCTTTCATAGAGATGCTCGCTAATGTTGTGGTATTAAACTGCGCTGTCATACTTCCAGCCATTGTATAGGGGGTACACAGATCGCCTACTGGCAAACGTTAACCAGCGCGTCTGAGCTATCTGTAACAACCTTGCTGTAACTTCAGTAACTTTGGGTGTAGTTTATCATGGTTACAGGGATAATCTTTCACGCAATGGCTGAGGATCGGTATGGCAGAGATAAATTTCAGGACGAAGATTAGCTTTCAGCGGCCCTGGCATAATCGTGATGAACCGCGGGACGAATATCATATTACTCGCCACTTCGAAAGCGATCGTGGCCGAATTATAAACTCTGCCGCGATACGGCGTTTACAGCAAAAAACGCAGGTTTTTCCGCTCGAACGTAATGCAGCCGTGCGTTCCCGCCTGACCCATTCCCTTGAAGTGCAACAAACGGGTCGCTATATCTCAAAAGAAATTATTGAGACACTTAAAAATAACGGTGGTTTGGAAAAATACGGCCTGACGGAATTTGCTGGTGCCTTTGAAAGCCTCGTCGAAATGGCTTGTTTACTGCACGATGTGGGCAACCCGCCCTTTGGTCATTTTGGCGAGTCAGCCATTAATGACTGGTTTGATGAAAATTTACCTGCCGAGCTCGTTGATCCCCAAGTGGGCGGGGTATTTACTGCCGAGGAACTGGCCGCATTTTCACAGCTGAATGCTATCATCCGCCAGGACCTGTGCCACTTTGAAGGAAATGCGCAGGCGATACGTCTGGTGCATACGCTTTTACAGCTTAATCTCACCTATTCTCAAGTTGCCTGTATTTTAAAATATACCGCTCCGGCTTGGTGGCAAGGGGACAAGCCTGCGGAATTTAGTACGTTAATGAAAAAACCTGGGTTTTATCTTTCTGAAAAAGAATATATTGCAGAGCTAAGAGCAGCGACAAATATTGACGAGCATCATCGTTTTCCACTGGTTTATATCATGGAGGCAGCTGATGATATTTCATATTGTATCGCTGATTTAGATGATGCCGTTGAAAAGGCTATTTTCAATGTTGATAATTTGTATGAGTTTCTGAAAGCGCAATGGGGGACCGTGAAAAACGGTGATGTCTTTGCCAGAACGGTGGGTTATGCCTGGAAGAGTGCGAATGATAACGAGCGCTTCAGGAGCAAGAGCGATCAATTTTTTATGTCATTACGCGTTAGTGTACAAAATATCTTAGTTTCTTACGCAGTTAAGCGCTTTATTGACAACCTTGATGCAATATATACCGGAAGCTTTAATCACGCTTTGCTTGAAGATGACGGCGATGAGGGACGGTTGCTGGCGATGTTTAAAGCCGTTGCGCGTAAATATGTATTTAATCATTCAGAGGTAGAGCAGCTTGAGCTGCAGGGATACCGCGTAATGAAAGGGTTACTGGATATTTATAAGCCGCTGCTGGACTTGAGCTACGAAGACTTTACTGCGCTGATGAACGAAGACTTTCTGAAAGGGCATCCAATTGAAACGCGACTCTTTCACAAATTGTCTGGTAAGCATCGGAAGGCTTATCAACAAAAAATGAGAAGCCTTAGCGTTGAACATAAATTTCAGCGTTTGTTATGGGAAAGGTATTATCGTGCCCGCCTGATGCAAGATTATATTAGCGGTATGACCGATCTGTATGCATGGGATGAGTATCGGCGGTTGATGGCCGTGGAATAAACCGAGTTTTGTAAAGACGGCGTATAAATTTTTACTTTTAATAAAAACGTTAGCATGAACTTCGCGCTAAAAATTTAATCTCATCTTACGACCACAGCAATGGTCCGCATCATAGTTCATATACGAGAAACCAACGAATGAAAAAAACAACGCTAGTATTGAGTGCGCTTGCGCTGAGCCTGGGAATGGCGATGAGTTCCGTGAGTGCCGTGGCTGCTGAAACAGCTTCTTCCTCAAACCAGCAGTTGCCAAGCCTGGCACCGATGCTGGAGAACGTTATGCCATCTGTTGTCAGCATTAACGTAGAGGGCAGTACGACAGTCAAAACATCGCGTGTACCGCAGCAATTCCAACAATTTTTTGGGGATAATTCTCCTTTCTGCCAGGAGGGATCACCTTTCCAGAGTTCCCCTTTATGTCAGGGTGGAGCTGGACAGGGCGGTGGTGATGATAGCCAGCAGCAAAAATTCCGTGCGCTGGGCTCGGGGGTGGTCATTGATGCTGCTAAAGGCTATGTCGTGACCAATAACCATGTGGTGGATAATGCGACTAAAATCCAGGTGCAGGTCAGCGACGGCAGCAAATATGAGGCGAAAGTAATCGGTAAAGATCCTCGCTCTGATATTGCCTTGATCCAGTTGCAGGATTTTAAAAACCTCACGGCAATTAAGATTGCGGACTCTGACGATCTCCGCGTCGGCGATTATACCGTAGCGATCGGCAACCCCTATGGGCTGGGAGAAACGGTGACGTCCGGGATTGTATCTGCTTTAGGCCGCAGTGGGCTAAACGTCGAAAATTATGAAAACTTTATACAGACTGATGCGGCGATTAACCGGGGGAATTCCGGCGGCGCGTTGGTTAACCTTAATGGTGAGCTGATCGGTATTAATACGGCCATTCTTGCACCGGACGGTGGCAATATTGGTATCGGATTTGCGATCCCAAGTAATATGGTAAAAAACCTGACCGGGCAAATGGTGGAATATGGCCAGGTCAAGCGCGGTGAACTGGGTATTATGGGGACCGAGCTGAACTCAGAGCTGGCCAAAGCGATGAAGGTTGATGCACAGCGTGGAGCGTTTGTAAGCCAGGTTCAACCACAGTCTTCTGCAGCGAAGGCCGGTATCAAAGCGGGCGATGTGATCGTTTCGCTTAATAACAAACCGATTTCCAGTTTTTCAGCGTTGAGGGCTCAGATTGGGACGCTACCTGTTGGCACGAAAATGGCGTTGGGCCTTATCCGTGATGGTAAACCGCTGACGGTGAACGTTGAACTGCAGCAAAGTGCACAGGGAAAGGTTGATTCTGGTGCTATCTATACCGGTATTGAAGGGGCCGATCTCAGCAATGTGGTGGCTAGCGGTCAGAAAGGTGTGAAGGTTGATAGCGTTAAACCTAACACGGCTGCAGCGCGTATTGGTCTGAAGAAAGATGACGTGATCCTTGGCGTCAATCAGCAGCCAGTTGCTAACCTGGGAGAGCTGCGTAAGATTCTGGATACGAAGCCTTCGGTATTGGCACTGAATATCCAGCGTGGTGATAGCTCAATTTATCTGGTTATGCAGTAATATGCTTCTCCGTGCCGGGTTCATTCCCGGCACGTTTCCTGCGTTTCAATCTCGTCTTCTCCTGAGGCCTTAAGAGCGTGTTACGGCCCTGATTATTCAGGCGTTCAATCTTGCGCTTTGCGGTATTCAAAACCTTCATCTATCACTGGGAAATTTGTGATTTTCCCCGCATTTTCACGAGTAGATATCGCGTGTTGTGCATTTGCACATGCCCAGAGGCATTCACGGGCGTATGCTGATGAGTCCGCTGTTTTGCAGGAGTAACTGATGCCCAACTATCATCTGAACACCCGTCTTGCTCAGGACATTGTTGCGCGCACCATGAAAATTATCGACAGCAATGTCAATGTGATGGATGCGCGAGGTCGTATTGTAGGCAGCGGCGACCGCGAACGTATCGGTGAATTGCACGAAGGTGCGTTACTGGTTTTATCACAGGCGCGCGTAGTGGATATTGATGATGCGGTGGCGAAGCATCTGCATGGCGTACGTCCTGGGGTAAACCTGCCGTTGCGAATCGACGGCGAAATTGTCGGGGTGATTGGCCTAACGGGGGATCCCCTGTCATTGCGACATTATGGCGAGCTGGTCTGTATGACTGCTGAGATGATGTTAGAGCAGGCGCGATTACTCCACATGCTGGCACAGGACAGTCGCTTACGTGAAGAGCTGGTATTGAACTTAATTCGTAGCGAAATACTATCTCCCGCGCTAACTGAATGGGCACAGCGATTGGGGATCGATCTCAACCAACCGCGTGTCGTTGCCGTTGTCGAAGTGGATAGCGGACAGTTAGGCGTGGAGAGCGCAATGTCTGAGCTACAGCAGCTACAAACACTACTGACCACTCCAGAGCGGGATAATCTGATCGCGATTGTCTCTTTAACTGAAATGGTGGTACTGAAGCCTGCGCTTAATACTCACGGGCGCTACGATCGTGACGATCATCAGCGCCGCGTTGAGCAACTGCTTTCACGGATGAAAGAGAGTGGTCATTTACGCATGCGTATCGCCTTGGGTAACTTTTTTACCGGACCGGGAAGTATTGCGCGTTCTTATCGTACCGCGCATACCACGATGGCGGTGGGAAAACAGCGTATGCCCGAGCAGCGTAGCTATTTTTATCAGGATCTGGTGCTGCCGGTACTGCTGGATAGCTTACGCGGCGGCTGGCAGGCGAATGAATTATCACGTCCGCTCGCTAAATTGAAATCGATGGACGGCAATGGCCTACTGCGACGTACGCTAATTGCGTGGTTCAGCCACAATGTGCAACCATCAGCCACTGCAAAGGCGTTATTTATTCATCGTAATACGCTGGAATATCGGCTGAATAAAATCTCGGAGCTGACGGGGCTTAATTTGGGTAATTTTGACGACAGACTGTTGTTGTATGTAGCACTGCAGCTTGATGACCAACCCTGATCCCCTTCATCTTTCAACGCGTGGCGGTGTTGGCTGCGCTCAGCCCCCCGAATCACTTACCGGCGTAAGCTCATCGGGCTGGCTTCGGCTTGCCGCCTTGCCACACGCTGAAATCTTTCGGGTATCCCTTCATCTCACAACGCGTGGCGGTGTTGGCTGCGCTCAGCCCCCCCGAATCACTTACCGGCGTAAGCTCATCGGGCTGGCTTCGGCTTGTCGCCTTGCCACAGGCTGAAATCTTTCGGGTATCCCTTCATCTCACGATGCGTGGCGGTGTTGGCTGCGCTCATCCCCCCGAATCACTTACCGGCGTAAGCTCATCGGGCTGGCTTCGGCTTGCCGCCTTGCCACACGCTGAAATCTTTAGGGTATCCCTTCATCTCACGATGCGTGGCGGTGTTGGCTGCGCTCAGCCCCCGAATTACTTACCGGCGTAAGCTCATCGGGCTGGCTTCGGCTTGCCGCCTTGCCACACGCTGAAATCTTTCGGGTATCCCTTCATCTCACGATGCGTGGCGGTGTTGGCTGCGCTCAGCCCCCCGAATCACTTACCGGCGTAAGCTCATCGGGCTGGCTTCATTTGTCAGGAATAAAGGCGTATTAACGGCCGTTGCGGGTTAATTTTTCCAGATCGGATTCAATTTCAGTGATCTTATTTGAAACGACTGATTCCAGATGGCGCAAGTCATCAAGAATCTTACGTTTCAAATCAACTTCGACTTGATCGCGCTGACAAATCTGATCTAATTCATCAATGACATAGCGCAGATTAGGGCTGATTTCCTGTACTTCTTTATAACCCTGACCAAAATTATCGGCGACTACAGTTTTACGCTGGCGTGGATATTTGAATTTCACACTTTTCGCGAAAAACTCGCCTTTATCTTTGCGGAAATAGATTTTCAGGATGTCATTATTGGCTTCCTGACGCAGGCTGTAACGATCGATATCATCGGGGTTAGAGATGCCTAAGCTCTTTAAATTGTCGTACATAACACGAGTTCCTTCGTAAGTTGGTGTCGATTCGGCTGTGCGTTGTGAATACTGCGTTGTGCAGTGCTCCAATCCTGATGAGATTGCTGCGCGCTTACGCCTTGTCTTCACGTAGCTCACTCCAGACTTAATGTGCATGATGCCACCATAAAGTCGCAAAGGGAGAAACCGTCGTAGAGATAATAATTAACTGGCGCGGATTATCGCCTTAAATGTGAACAAACGCACCTGTTAATTCGCCACGCGAAAAAGGTTTTATCGGAAGCCATGTAAAGAAAAAGTTACGGGCCACGGAAAGTGGCCCGAAGAGGATTAATCGATGGTGCGCAGCAGTTCGTTAATGCCTACTTTACCGCGTGTTTTCGCGTCAACTTTTTTAACGATAACTGCGCAGTATAAGCTGTAGCTACCGTCTTTTGATGGCAGATTACCTGATACCACGACAGAACCCGCAGGTACACGACCGTAGTGAACCTCACCGGTTTCTCGATCGTAAATCTTGGTGCTCTGACCGATGTAAACCCCCATCGAAATAACAGCACCTTCTTCAACAATCACCCCTTCAACGATTTCAGAACGCGCACCGATGAAGCAGTTATCTTCGATAATCGTGGGATTGGCCTGCAGCGGCTCCAGCACGCCTCCGATGCCTACACCACCAGAAAGATGCACATTTTTACCAATTTGTGCACAGGAGCCGACGGTTGCCCAGGTATCAACCATTGAACCTTCGTCAACGTAAGCACCAATGTTGACGTAAGAGGGCATTAATACGGTGTTACGAGCGATGAAAGCACCCTGACGCACGGCTGCGGGCGGCACAACACGAAAACCTTCCTTCTGAAAGCGAGCGGCATCATAGTCGCTAAATTTCATCGGCACTTTATCGAAATAGCGGCTCTCTGCACCCTCGATCACCTGGTTGTCATTGATACGAAAAGAGAGCAATACTGCCTTTTTCAGCCACTGGTGGGTGACCCACTGACCATCAATTTTATCGGCAACGCGTAGCGCTCCGCTGTCCAGATAGCTAATTACCTGGTTAACGGCTTCACGCGTTACCGTATCCACGTTGGCGGGCGTAATCTCGGCGCGACGCTCGAAAGCAGATTCGATAACAGATTGTAATTGTTGCATTAAATAGCATTCCTATCGTAAATCACCATCCATACCTGGGAGTGAATCCCATGCTGGCGGCTACGGCGCGAGGATATTGACCTCGGGCCCTGGAGGTTAAACAAATCAATTCGGGTCACACTTTATCGTTTGGATTCAGTGCCTCTGTCAACCGTTGTTGCAGTACTTCACGTAATTCTTCATCCAGTGCACGGCGATCGCTGTTGGCCAGAATAAAGAGATCCTCTACGCGTTCACCGATGGTGCTAATGCGTGCGCCATGCAGTGAAACGCCTAAATCAGCAAACACTTCCCCTACCCGAGCCAGCAAACCGGGCTGATCCAGTGCGACAAGTTCGAGCCAGGTCCGGCGTTCGTTATGTGAAGTCAAAAAACGCACTTCAGTATCGACGCTAAAATGCTTCAGTTTCGCTGACTGGCGGCGCATGCGCGGTGGCACCCAACGTGTTTGCGTAATCGCCTGCTCCAGCGCCTCGCAAATCATTTGGTGGCGATCGGGTGAGAGTGGGCTGCCATCCGGCTCCAGTACAATAAAGGTATCCATCGCCATACCATCACGGCTGGTAAAAATTTGTGCGTCATGCACGCTAAGGTTACGACGATCCAGTTCACCGGCGACGGTAGCAAACAGATAAGGTCGGTCAGGGCTCCAGATAAAAATCTCCGTACCGCCACGCGTCGCCTGTGGGCTAACCAGCACCAGCGGTTTTTTCAAATCGTGTTGCATCAGATGGCGTGCGTGCCAGGCTAACTGATTTGGTGTATGGCGTAGGAAATAGTCGGCACGACAGCGCCCCCAGATAAGGTGGAGCGCTTCCTCATCAATATTATCCATCCGTAGCAGCGCAAGTGCTTGCAGGCGATGGTGGCGGACGCGTTCGCGCAGGTCGGGACTATTTTCCATTCCCCGTCGCAGCTGTTTCTCAGTGGCAAAAAACAGTTCACGCAGCAGGCTCTGTTTCCAGCTATTCCACAGATTTCCATTGGTGGCACAAATATCGGCGACCGTTAAGCACACCAGATAGCGCAGATGATTTTCGTTCTGCATTATTTCAGCAAATTGTTGAATGACGGTAGGGTCCTGAATATCACGACGCTGCGCGGTAACCGACATGAGCAGATGGTGGCGGACTAACCAGGCGACCAACTGTGTTTCCCGGGAATTGAGTCCGTGCATTTCAGCGAATTCTAAGACGTCATGTGCGCCCAGGATTGAGTGATCGCCACCGCGACCCTTGGCGATATCGTGAAATAACGCTGCCATTAAGAGTAACTCGAGCTGCGGCAGGCGTGGCCAGAGTTCAACGCACAGGGGATGTTGAGGGCGTGTTTTTTCGTCGGCGAAGCTTTCGAGTTTTTGCAGCACGCGAATAGTGTGTTCATCTACGGTATAGGCATGAAACAGGTCAAATTGCATCTGCCCGACAATATTTCCCCACTGTGGCATATAGGCCCACAATACGCTGTGACGATGCATCGGGACCAGAGCACGACTTACAGCACCTGGATGGCGCAAAATAGCCATGAAGAGACGGCGCGCCTCAGGAATATTCACGAGGGGCTGCTTCAGATGACGGCGCGCATATCGCAGTTGACGCAACGTAGTGGAATAAATCCCCGTAATGGCAGGATTACGCACCATGGTATAGAACATGCGTAAAATGGCTTCTGGCTGCCGAGTGAAGAGTGTTTCGTCACGAAGATCGATAAGCGTACCGCGGAGCTGAAAATCGTTATCGATTGGTCGCGGCTTTTCATCGGCACCCAGCGCAAGAATAGCTTCATCAAACAGCTGTAATAGCATGTGATTCAATTCGCCAATACGATGGGTGACGCGGTAGAAGTCTTTCATCATGCGCTCAACGGGTGCATTTCCTTCCCCCTGATAACTCAGGCGCTGGGCAACGTTAAGCTGGCGATCAAACAGCAGACGATTATCGTAGCGATTCAAGGTTAAATGGAGAGCAAAGCGAATGCGCCATAAAACGCTTTGGCACTCGTTGATCTCATTGCGTTCCGCTTCGGTAAGAAAACCAAAACCGACCATCTCATTTAGCGAGGTAGCACCAAAATGGCGCCGTGCAACCCATAGCAAAGTATGGATATCACGTAATCCACCGGGACTACTTTTGATATCAGGTTCAAGGTTGTAACTGGTGCCATGGTAGCGTTTATGGCGTTCCTGTTGTTCTTCAATTTTGGCGGCAAAGAAGCGGGCTGAGGGCCAGAATCCGTCGCTGAACACATTTTTCTGCATTTCGAGGAAGAGTGCCACATCACCAATTAGCATGCGTGATTCAATCAGATTGGTGGCTATCGTGAGATCGGAAAGCCCTTCGAGCAGGCACTCCTCCAGCGTGCGAACGCTGTGACCTACCTCCAGTTTCAGATCCCACATCAACGTTAGCAGCTCACCCACTGACCTGGCTGCATCTTCGGCAAGCGGTTTACGACTCAGAACTAACACGTCAACATCCGAAAGGGGATGGAGTTCTCCGCGCCCATATCCACCGACGGCGACCAATGCAATATCGTTCATCCTATCGAAGCCATAGAAACGCCACAGGCGTCTGAGCAGCGCATCAATAAAATGCGTTCGTGCGTCAATCAGCGCTTCTACCGGTTCGCCCGCATCAAAAGCATGGCCGAGTTGGTGTTGGAACGCCTCAATATGCGGCTTCAACTGTTCGCGGGTCAGGTTTGTATCATCCCAGTCAATTGGCGACGTGGACAGGCGGTTCAGGGTTGCATCGGTCATCGGAACAACATTCTCCTGGTCTCTACGCGGGCGATAGGTTGTGCCCGTCAGCCATATCAGCATAAAAAAATCGGCGGGAAAAGCCCGATTACTTATACAAAGGTTGCAACGGTCTGGCTGCCACAGGTTAAGTGCATTTATACCCTAAATAATTCGGGTTGCATCAAGGCGGTGACGCAGCCCATTCCCGGGAGTTTACTGAAGTAAGTGACCGGGATGAGCGAGGAAAGCCAACGCAGAGGCAGCCTGAATTATTTAGGGTATATTCGCTCGCCAGCAGAATGGTGGCTGTTTCTGCCTTCGTGCAGGCGAACGACAAGGGGACGGCAGCCGCCCCGGTCTCTGTCGGCTTTCCCGCCGCTGCGCGGTTCCCTCACGTCTTCACGCATCCTGACGGACCGGGCGTGATTCGCTCCTGCTCAGCACGCTCTCTCGCCGCGTCCATGCGGCTCCTCCCGGAAGCGCTCATCCACTCGGCGCTACGGACGATGCTCCCCACACCTCACCATCGATTTCTTTGGTTTGTCTTTTTTGTCTTTTTATCTTTGTTTGGTGTTGAATTTGAGCTTTCAGAGACATCCATAGCGCTGAGGAAGGGAGACAAAGTCGTGCGAATCGCCAGGGAAGGCGATGAGAGGGAGCGCAGGGCCAGGGAGGGCGAATCGCGAGCGGCACGGCAATTTGGCTTTCTGACTAAGGAACCCGCGTCGCGGGCGGGAAGGCTGTCGAAAAGCGCGGGTGCTGGGCCGGCGCTGACCGGCCCAGCCTGGTCATTCGAAGGATGAGCGGAATGGCTTTTAGCCGTTAAAGCATCAGCCCGAGCCCGAGCAACCACCCCGGACCAGCCTGGTCATCTAAGATGAACGGTACCGCCTCTGGCGTGAACACTCAGTGGTAACTGGAGTGGAACGGCCATTGCCGTTAAGCCCTTAGCCTGACGGGTGCATCCCCCTGTTAGTCCTGGGCAATCAGATGCGCTTCGATCGTATCATCTTTACGCAACGTCAAAATCTCGCAACCGTTTTCAGTTACGGCAATAGTATGCTCATATTGCGCTGACAGGCTGCGATCTTTGGTTTTTACTGTCCAGCCATCTTTCATACTGCGAATACGATAATCCCCGGCGTTCACCATGGGTTCGATAGTGAATGTCATGCCGACTTGCAGCACCACGCCGCCATCATCGGCGTCATAATGTAAAACCTGTGGTTCTTCATGAAAGCCTTTACCAATACCGTGGCCACAGTATTCACGTACCACGGAAAAATCCTGCGCTTCCACGTACTTCTGAATCTCACGGCCCAGCGTACGCAGACGAATACCCGGTTTTACCATGCGCAGCGCCAGATAGAGGCTTTCCTGCGTTACGCGGCATAAACGTTCGCCCTGAATCGTTGGTTTACCGACAATGAACATTTTTGACGTATCGCCGTGATATTCATCTTTAATCACGGTTACATCGATATTGACGATATCACCGTCTTTGAGAATTTTGTCATCACTTGGAATACCGTGACAAACCACTTCGTTAACGGAAATACAAACGGATTTTGGAAAACCGTGATAGCCAAGGCAAGCGGAAATAGCCTGCTGTTTATTCACAATATAATCGTCACAAATACGATCCAGTTCGGCAGTCGTAATGCCAGGGACAACATGTGGCTCAATCATCTCCAGCACTTCGGCTGCAAGACGTCCAGCGACGCGCATCTTTTCGATCTCTTCAGGGGTTTTAATTGTAATAGCCATTAATTTTGTCCGCAGTTGCCGTCATTTTCGACAATAATAAAATAGTTGGTGCAATGTTAGCAGCCTGTTTTGGTACTGCCAAATGCAGATTGCGGCGTGCTCGCTGAACCAACAATTATTGGCGTCCTTTTCGTCTTTATGGTATAAAGCGCGCCGACGATTCTCTGTGCGGTATGTGTCGCACGAAGAGAACCGCATAAATCTCACTATGTGTAAATAACACACACGTATCGTCACATGCGCCGGGGTGCCTGCAGGATAATGCAAATGCAACGTCTGAAGGGTCGGCCGTATGGGATACGTGGAGGCTTAACCCCAAATAATCTATAGAGGTAATCATGGCAACTGTTTCCATGCGCGACATGCTCAAGGCTGGTGTTCACTTCGGTCACCAGACCCGTTACTGGAACCCAAAAATGAAGCCATTCATTTTCGGCGCACGTAACAAAGTTCACATCATCAACCTTGAAAAAACCGTACCAATGTTCAACCTGGCTCTGGCTGAACTGAACAAGATCTCTTCCCGTAAAGGTAAGATCCTGTTTGTTGGTACTAAACGCGCTGCAAGCGAAGCGGTAAAAGATGCTGCACTGAGCTGCGACCAGTTCTTCGTTAACCACCGCTGGTTAGGTGGCATGCTGACTAACTGGAAAACCGTTCGTCAGTCCATCAAACGTCTGAAAGATCTGGAAACTCAGTCCCAGGACGGTACCTTCGAGAAACTGACTAAGAAAGAAGCTCTGATGCGTGCTCGTGAGCTGGCCAAGCTGGAAAACAGCCTGGGCGGTATCAAAGATATGGGCGGTCTGCCGGATGCGCTGTTCGTTGTTGATGCCGATCACGAACATATCGCAATCAAAGAAGCAAACAACCTGGGTATCCCAGTGTTTTCTATCGTTGATACTAACTCCGATCCGGATGGCGTTGATTTCATTATCCCTGGTAATGACGATGCAATTCGTGCTGTAAGCCTGTACCTGACTGCAGTAGCGACTACCGTTCGCGAAGGTCGTTCTCAGGATCTGGCTCAGCAAGCTGAAGAAACCTTCGCTGAAGCTGAGTAATAAGGCTGATTAAAACCTGTCATACTCGTGTGTGGCAGGTTATAGCCCTTAGAACCAGATAAACCCGTTATATTTCAAGTTGCATGTGCGTTAGCTCTTGTATTCTGTCCGTTTCTTTAAGTAAGCGGTCGAAGGTTCGATGAGCTGTCGCTTTTCTGTAACCCGAATTATTTAGGGTATCGTATCTGTAAGGGGCCATCAGGGCCCCTTTATTTTTTAAAGTCTGCTTTGCCAGGCACATTGCCGGGCGGGGTAGCGTAAATCTTCTGCGAATTAAACTCTGTTTATGACGATCGTGCCGATGGTGATAAGCAAGTTCACAGTTAACCGAGGAATAAAGAATGGCTGAAATTACCGCTGCTCTGGTAAAAGACCTGCGCGAGCGCACTGGCGCTGGCATGATGGATTGTAAAAAAGCGCTGACCGAAGCGAATGGCGACATTGAACTGGCTATCGATAACATGCGTAAGTCTGGCCAGGCTAAAGCTGCTAAGAAAGCGGGCAACGTTGCTGCTGACGGTATCATTCTGACTAAAATCGACGGTAACTACGGTGTTATCCTTGAGCTGAACTGTCAGACTGACTTCGTAGCGAAAGATGCTGGCTTTAAAGCATTCGGTGACGAAGTGATTGCTGCCGCAGTGGCTGAGCGCATTACTGATATCGACGTGCTGAAAGCGAAATTCGAAGATCAGCGTGTAGCGCTGGTAGCGAAAATTGGTGAAAACATCAATATTCGTCGTATCTCTGTGCTGGAAGGCGATGTTCTGGGAAGTTACCTGCACGGTGTACGTATCGGTGTGCTGGTTTCTGCAACAGGCGCTGATGAAGAGCTGGTTAAACAGATCGCTATGCACATTGCTGCCAGCAAACCAGAATACGTTAAGCCTGAAGATGTTTCTGCAGACGTTGTTGCTCGTGAGCATCAGATCCAGCTGGATATCGCAATGCAGTCTGGCAAACCGCGTGAAATCGCCGAGAAAATGGTTGAAGGCCGCATGAAGAAGTTTACTGGCGAGGTTTCACTCACCGGTCAGAACTTTGTTATGGACCCAAGCAAAACCGTTGGTCAGTTGCTGAAAGAGAAAAACGCCGATGTCATTAACTTTATCCGCTTTGAAGTGGGTGAAGGCATTGAGAAAGTTGAAAGCGACTTCGCAGCAGAAGTTGCGGCCATGTCTAAGCAGTAATCATGGTCTGAAAGAGCCGCCGAATGGCGGTTCTTTTTTGTCCGTCAGTCGCGCAACGCATTTTCAGTCTCATCCCAATAGTAATTTGTTTTGGCTACATGGATGATACAGCAGATTTAACTCCTCCTTTTCGATGATAGCTTCCAGGAAAAAATGACCATGGCTACCAATGCAAAACCTGTATATCAACGTATCCTGCTAAAACTCAGTGGTGAAGCACTGCAAGGTGCCGAAGGTTTTGGTATCGACGCAAGCGTACTCGATCGCATGGCGCAAGAAGTAAAAGAGCTGGTCGAGCTGGGCATTCAGGTTGGTGTGGTGATCGGTGGTGGTAACCTTTTCCGTGGCGCTGGCTTGGCACAGGCTGGAATGAATCGCGTTGTAGGCGATCACATGGGAATGTTGGCAACCGTCATGAATGGACTTGCCATGCGCGACGCACTGCATCGTGCCTATGTGAATGCACGCTTAATGTCAGCTATCCCACTAAACGGCGTGTGTGATAACTACAGCTGGGCTGAAGCTATCAGTCAACTTCGCAATAATCGTGTCGTGATTTTCTCCGCCGGCACCGGTAACCCATTTTTTACCACTGATTCTGCTGCCTGTTTACGCGGTATTGAGATCGAAGCCGATGTGGTGCTAAAAGCGACGAAAGTTGATGGTGTTTACTCGGCAGATCCGGTGAAGAACCCGGATGCAACGCTTTACGAACAGATCAGCTACCAGGATGTACTGGAGCGTGAGCTGAAAGTGATGGATTTAGCCGCATTCACTCTGGCGCGTGATCACCAATTGCCAATTCGGGTGTTTAATATGAATAAGCCAGGGGCATTGCGTCGCGTTGTTATGGGTGAAAAAGAAGGCACGCTGATCACACACTGATATCAGCCGAGGCGTATACCCCGCCATAATGCAGACTGCAGGTTTCTCAGTCCCGACGTATAGTTTACCTGCTGTTTGGGACTTACCGGTTCGTGTCCTTAATGCAACATGCATTATTTAGGGTATAATCGACATTATTCAAACGGACCTTAGCGGGCTAAGGTCCGTCAAGCCAACCAGAATCCAAGGGTTCCAACGTGATTAACGACATCAGACAAGATGCTGAAACGCGCATGGATAAATGCGTGGAAGCATTCAAAAATCATATCAGTAAAATTCGCACTGGCCGCGCATCGCCTAGCATTCTCGACGGTATCATGGTTGAGTACTATGGTTCAGCAACGCCGCTGCGCCAGTTGGCTAGCGTAACGGTGGAAGACTCGCGGACGTTAAAAATCAACGTATTTGATCGCTCTATCAGCGCCGCCGTTGAAAAGGCTATTATGACATCCGACTTGGGGTTGAACCCAAGCTCTGCGGGTAGTGATATCCGTGTCCCTCTCCCGGCATTGACCGAAGAACGTCGTAAGGACCTGATCAAAATTGTGCGTGGTGAAGCTGAACAAGGTCGAGTTTCAGTGCGTAACGTTCGTCGTGATGCCAATGATAAAGTAAAGGCATTACTAAAAGATAAAGAGATCAGTGAAGATGAAGAACGTCGTTCACAGGATGATATCCAAAAAATGACAGATGTCTTCATTAAGAAAGTTGATGTTGCGCTTGCAGAGAAAGAAGCGGAATTGTTGGAGTTCTGATCATCCGACGAGCCGTCTAAACGCCGTACAGATTGCCATTGATGATAAATGGCGTATCGTGCGGCGTTTTGCATTTTGACGCGTAAATAAGTCGTATCACCTGTGTATTGGCTGAACGACACGGTAATTTGACCTTTGGACAAAGCAGCTCATGAAGCAATTGACGATCCTCGGCTCGACCGGCTCTGTCGGCAGCAGCACCCTTGCTGTGGTGCGCGAAAACCCCCATCTTTTTTCGGTTAAGGCACTGGTGGCGGGGCGTAATGTTGAGCTGATGGCGCAGCAGTGCCTCGCTTTCCGCCCCGCTTTGGCGGCGATGGCAGATGAAGCGTCCGCGCGGGCACTGCGGCTACGTCTGAAGGAGTTTAACCTCACTACAGAGGTACTGGCAGGCGAACAGGCTGCATGCGAGTTAGCGGCACTGGATGATGTGGATCAGGTTATGGCTGCTATTGTGGGAGCTGCGGGGTTGCTGCCTACGCTTTCGGCTATCCGCGCTGGCAAGACGGTACTGTTGGCGAATAAAGAGGCGCTGGTGACTTGTGGGCGTCTGTTTATGGATGCGGTAAGTAATGCGAAAGCGCAGTTGCTGCCGATTGACAGCGAGCACAATGCTATTTTTCAGAGTTTGCCTGCTTCCATCCAACAGCAGTTAGGATACGCTGACCTTACGGATAACGGTATTGATAGCGTTATTCTGACGGGGTCAGGTGGCCCGTTTCGTGAAATGCCTATGACAATGCTCGGTAGCGTCACGCCTGCTCAGGCATGTGCGCATCCGAACTGGTCAATGGGGCGTAAAATTTCTGTCGATTCAGCCACCATGATGAATAAAGGTTTGGAATACATTGAAGCCCGCTGGTTGTTTAATGCCACCGACGCGCAAATGGAAGTGATTTTACACCCGCAGTCGGTGATTCACTCCATGGTGCGCTACCGCGATGGTAGCGTTATTGCGCAGTTGGGGTCGCCTGATATGCGCACGCCTATCGCACACGCCATGGCCTGGCCTCAGCGCGTTAATGCTGGCGTTGCGCCATTGGATTTTAGTCGCATGGGGGCATTGACCTTTGCTGAGCCTGATTATGCGCGCTACCCCTGCCTGAAGCTGGCTATTGAAGCCTGTGAGCAAGGGCAGGCGGCGACCACATCGCTAAATGCAGCGAATGAGGTTGCCGTTGCTGCGTTCCTGAATGAGCAGATACGTTTTACCGATATTGCCGAGATTAATCAGGCGGTATTAGCGTCGCTATCCTGCACGGAACCACAAAGCGTGGAAGCGGTAATTGATATCGATCGGCAGGCGCGAACGCAGGCAGAGAACATGCTCTCTCGTTTTGCTCGGCATCGTTAGTTCAGCAATTTGCGGCACCGCCATTTGTGAGGTTAAGCCGTAAATGATATAGTTCGCGGCTCTCATTTAGCAGATGAAGCAGCCAGAACGGTAGAGCAGGCCGTGCACAGCACGGTTTTTTTATGGCCTTGCGGGCAAGTATTCAGAAACCGTCGTATTTCTGATTAAAGGAAATAATTACGCGTTATGTCGTCCCAAAATCAATTAAAAATCGATGACCAGCCTGGCACTGCTGGCCCACGGCATGTAGCCATCATTATGGATGGCAATGGTCGTTGGGCTAAAAATCAGGGCAAGTTACGCATTTCTGGACATAAAGCGGGAGTGAAATCGGTTCGTCGCGCCGTAAGTTTTGCCGTAAGTAATAAACTGGATGCCCTGACGCTTTATGCTTTCAGTAGCGAAAACTGGAACCGTCCGCCGCAGGAAGTCATGGCGTTGATGGAGCTTTTCATTTGGGCGCTGGATAGTGAAGTGAAAAGCCTGCATAAGCATAATGTTCGTTTACGGATTATTGGTGATATCAGTCGCTTTAATTCTCGTTTACAGGAGCGTATTCGCCGCGCAGAGGAACTTACTCAACAAAATAATGGACTAACGCTCAACATTGCCGCGAATTATGGCGGCCGTTGGGATATTATCCATGGCGTCAGACAAATTGCTGAACAGGTTCAGGAAGGATTACTCCGTCCCGATCAAATCGAAGAAGAGACGCTGACACCGTATCTCTGTCTTAATGAGCTGGCGCCAGTAGATCTGGTAATAAGGACCGGGGGAGAACATCGCATCAGTAACTTCCTGCTATGGCAAGTCGCCTATGCTGAGTTTTACTTTACTGATGTTCTTTGGCCTGATTTTGATGAACACGTTTTTGAAGGTGCAATGAATGCTTTTTCACACCGAGAGCGTCGATTTGGCGGCGCAGCACCTGGTGGCGTCTGAACGCACTGGGGGTAACCTTTGCTGAAGTCTCGTTTGATTACAGCGTTCATATTGATCCCTGTGGTGATCGCTGCTCTTTTTTTGCTGCCACCCGCAGGTTTCATGATTACTATTCTGGCTATATGTATGTTGGCTGCGTGGGAATGGGGGCAATTTGCCGGCTTCGCTTCTCACCAGCAACGTATTTGGCTCGCGGTTCTTTGTGGCCTGCTTCTCTCCATCATGTCATTTACACTGCCAGCCTGGCAGCATTCGGTCACTCTTCCCGTTATCAGCGGCTCGTTATGGGCATCGCTCGCCTGGTGGGTTGTAGCACTATTCATGGTACTCTCGTTCCCACGTTCAGCGGCCTTTTGGCGTGATTCTCGCGTGTTGCGCCTGGCGTTTGGTCTTCTCACTATCATCCCGTTTTTCTGGGGCATGGTGGCGCTACGCCAGTATCAGTACGAGTCCGATCATTTTGCCGGCTCCTGGTGGCTGCTGTATGTGATGTTTCTGGTATGGGGAGCAGACTCAGGTGCCTATATGTTTGGTCGCTTGTTTGGCAAGCACAAGCTGGCGCCTAAAGTGTCGCCGGGTAAAACATGGGAAGGTTTTGCCGGTGGCTTGTTGACCTCGGCGCTGATCTCCTTGCTGTTTGGCTTGTGGGCCCCGCTGGATATTCAGCCCGGTGTTTTACTGACCTGCTCGATTATGGCGGCGCTGGCATCGGTGCTGGGCGATCTGACCGAAAGTATGTTCAAGCGTGAGGCCGGAATTAAAGACAGTGGCAATTTAATTCCCGGACACGGTGGTATTTTGGACCGTATCGATAGCTTGACTGCAGCAGTGCCTGTTTTTGCCTGCCTGTTACTGCTCGTTTTCAGGACGCTTTAAAGGAATGCTATCGCTATGTTAAGCATACTCTGGAGTCTCGCAGCGTTTATCGTTGCGCTTGGCGTGCTGATTACCGTTCATGAATTCGGCCATTTTTGGGTGGCGCGGCGCTGCGGCGTAAAAGTTGAACGCTTTTCTATTGGTTTTGGCAAAGCGCTGTGGCGACGCCGTGATGCACAGGGAACTGAGTACGTTATTGCACTTATTCCGCTCGGTGGCTATGTCAAAATGCTTGATGAGCGTGTTGAGAGTGTGATGCCGGAATTACGGCACCAGGCGTTTAATAACAAAACGGTGCTGCAGCGCGCTTCGATTATTGCAGCTGGTCCTATTGCAAATTTCGTGTTTGCCATCTTCGCTTACTGGTTGGTTTTTATGCACGGCGTCCCAGGTGTTCGCCCGGTTGCCGGTGAAATAGTGAGCGGTTCGGTGGCGGCAGAGGCGCAAATTGCACCCGGTATGGAACTAAAAGCAGTAGACGGTATCGAAACGCCTGATTGGGATGCTGTGCGTATGGCGCTCGTCAGTAAAATTGGCGATGCAGAAACAACCCTGAGCGTAGCGCCTTTTGGTTCCTCCCAATTAAGCGAAAAACGGCTTAATTTACGCAACTGGCATTTTGAGCCCGATAAGCAGGATCCGGTGGTTGCTCTGGGCATCAAGCCTCGCGGCCCACAGATTGAAACGGTATTAGCAGAAGTGCAATCGGGTTCTGCAGCAAGCAAAGCAGGTTTGCATGCGGGCGACAGGATCGTTAAAGTCGATGGTCAATCGCTGGAACAGTGGCAAACTTTTGTGAACCTGGTGCGGGATAATCCAGGAAAGGCCATTGCATTAGACGTTGAGCGTCAGGGAGAATTGGTCAATATGACCTTGGTACCCCAGGCGAAGCCAGGTAATGACGCAGAGGGGTTTGCCGGTGTGATACCGCAGGTTATTCCTCTGTCTGACGAATACAAAACGGTACGTCAGTATGGTCCGTTCGCTGCTATTGGTGAGGCTGGGGGGAAAACCTGGCAACTGATGAAGCTGACGGTTGGCATGCTTGGCAAACTGATAACGGGTGATGTAAAGCTGAACAATCTGAGCGGGCCGATTTCGATCGCGCAGGGTGCCGGGATGTCAGCAGAATACGGTATGATTTACTACCTGATGTTTCTCGCTTTGATCAGTGTGAACCTGGGAATTATCAACCTGTTTCCATTACCGGTTTTAGATGGTGGACACCTGCTGTTTCTGGCGATTGAGAAAATCAAAGGGAAACCGGTGTCCGAGCGTGTTCAGGACTTCAGTTATCGCATCGGTTCTATCTTACTGGTGCTGTTAATGGGGCTTGCACTATTCAATGATTTCTCTCGCTTGTAGTAGCTGAATGGCGCTCGCAGGCATGAGATGTGTTAGGAAGAATGCATAACAACGATGGCGATGAAAAAGTTGCTCATAGCGTCGCTGCTGTTTAGCAGCGCCACCGTATACGGTGCAGACGGGTTCGTAGTGAAGGACATTCATTTCGAAGGGCTGCAGCGAGTCGCCGTCGGTGCGGCTTTGCTTAGCATGCCTGTGCGCGTAGGGGATTCGGTGTCTGATGATGACATCAGTAATACCATTCGCTCTCTGTTTGCGACCGGAAACTTCGAAGACGTCCAGGTTCTGCGCGATGGCACCACGCTGATCGTTCAGGTTAAAGAGCGTCCTACCATTGCCAGCATCACTTTCTCCGGTAACAAAGCGGTGAAAGATGACATGCTCAAGCAGAACCTTGAAGCTTCAGGCGTGCGTGTGGGCGAAGCGCTTGACCGCACTACCATCTCGACTATCGAGAAAGGCCTGGAGGATTTCTATTATAGCGTCGGTAAATACAGTGCCAGCGTGAAGGCCGTTGTTACGCCATTGCCGCGTAACCGTGTCGATTTGAAGCTGGTGTTTACCGAGGGTGTTTCCGCCAAAATCCAGCAAATCAACGTCGTGGGGAATAAGGCATTCAGTTCCGAGGAGCTGATTTCCCGCTTCCAACTGCGTGACGAAGTGCCATGGTGGAACGTGGTAGGCGATCGTAAATATCAGAAGCAGAAACTGGCGGGCGACCTTGAAACCCTGCGCAGCTTCTATCTGGACCGGGGTTATGCGCGTTTCAATATCGATTCCACGCAAGTGAGCCTGACACCGGACAAAAAAGGGATCTATATCACCATTAATATTACCGAAGGCGATCAGTACAAGCTTTCTGGTGTGGTGGTGAATGGCAGCATGGCCGGGCATTCAGCGGAAATTGAAAAGTTAACGCAAATCCAGCCGGGCGAGCTGTATAACGGTACCAAAGTTACGCGTATGGAAGATGATATTAAGAAGCTTCTGGGGCGTTACGGTTACGCTTACCCACGCGTTGCCACACAGCCCGAAATCAATGACGCGGATAAAACGGTTAAGTTACACGTGAGCGTAGACGCGGGTAACAGGTACTACGTGCGTAAAGTGCGCTATGAAGGTAATGATACCTCCAAAGATTCCGTTCTGCGCCGTGAAATGCGCCAGATGGAAGGTGCGTGGCTGGGCAGCGATTTGGTTGAGCAGGGTAAAGAGCGTTTGAACCGTACCGGTTACTTTGAAACTGTTGATGTTGATACGCAGCGCGTGCCGGGCACCGCCGATCAAGTTGATGTGGTTTATAAAGTCAAAGAGCGTAATACCGGGACTTTTAACTTCGGTGTTGGTTTTGGTACTGAAAGTGGTGTCAGTTTCCAGGTCGGTGTGCAGCAAGAAAACTGGCTGGGCACGGGGAATACCGTGGGGATTAGCGGCACCAAAAACGATTTCCAGACTTACGCTGAATTCTCGTTAACCGATCCGTATTTTACGGTTGATGGTGTTAGCCTCGGTGGTCGTATTTTCTATAACGACTTTAAAGCGGATGATGCTGATCTTTCCGACTATACCAACAAAAGTTATGGTGTAGACGGTACACTCGGTTTCCCAATCAATGAAAACAACACGTTGCGTGTTGGCTTGGGGTATGTGCATAACTCCCTGTCCGATATGCAACCGCAGATCGCGATGTGGCGTTATCTAAATTCGGTTGGACAGGATCCGGACCGTATTCGTCGTGCTGATTTCGACGCGGACGATTTTACTTTCAACTATGGTTGGACGTTCAACAACCTTGACAGAGGTTTCTTCCCGACCTCCGGTAACCGTACTAACCTGAATGGTAAAGTAACGATCCCTGGTTCCGACAACGACTTCTATAAAGTAACGTTGGATACTCAGCAGTATATGCCGCTGAACCAGGACCGTACATGGGTGCTGTTAGGGCGTGGTCGCGTAGGTTACGGAGATGGTCTGGGTGGCAAAGAGTTGCCATTCTACGAAAACTTCTATGCGGGTGGTTCCAGCACAGTGCGTGGTTTCCGTTCAAATAACATCGGTCCTAAGGCTGCGTACTTCAACAATGGCTCTTCAACCTGTTCTGGTTCTCGCCCTCTCTGCCATTCCGATGATGCGGTGGGCGGAAATGCGATGGCAGTCGCCAGTGCTGAGCTGATTACGCCAACGCCATTCCTGAGCGAGAAGTATTCGAACTCGGTGCGTACATCGCTGTTTGTTGATGCCGGTACCGTCTGGGATACGAACTGGGATGATACAGACCAAACACGTGCTGCTGGCATTCCGGACTATAGCGATCCGAGCAATGTGCGTGTTTCCGCTGGTCTGGCGCTGCAGTGGATGTCGCCTCTCGGCCCACTGGTGTTCTCGTATGCGCAGCCGGTTAAAAAGTATGAGGGAGATAGAGCAGAGCAGTTCCAGTTTAACATTGGTAAAACCTGGTAATACTTTGCGCAAGGAAGTTACTCAAGTGAGTATCGCGTTGTCACACGGCAGCCAGGTGCTGCCGATGTCACGCAAAATAATGTGTCTGTGACACGAACGGTGATGGTAAGGAGTTTATAGTGAAAAAGTTGTTATGTGCTGCAGGTCTGGGTCTTGCTTTAGCTGCTTCAGCTGGCGTTCAGGCTGCTGACAAAATTGCAGTGGTAAACGTTTCCAGCATTTTCCAACAGTTACCGCAGCGTGCGACAGTTGCGAAACAGCTTGAAAATGAATTCAAAGGCCGTGCAACTGACTTGCAGAGCCAGGAACGCGACCTGCAAACAAAAATGCAGCGTCTGCAGCGTGATGGCTCTACCATGAAGGCAAGCGATCGCAGCCGCATGGAAAAAGACATTATGGCGCAGCGCGAAGCGTTCTCCTCTAAAGCGCAGGCTTTTGAGCAAGATAACCGTCGTCGCCAGACGGAAGAGCGTAATAAAATCCTTAGCCGTATCCAGGATGCTGTGAAAAAAGTGGCTGATAGCGAAGGTTATGATGTCGTAGTTGATGCTAACGCAGTGGCTTATGCGGCGAATTCTAAAGACATCACTGCTGATGTGCTGAAACAGGTTAAATAATCCATGTCTTCAATTCGACTGGCTGATTTAGCCCAGCAGTTGGATGCAGAATTGCACGGAGATGGCGATATCGTCATCTCCGGCATTGCTTCTATGCAATCCGCCCAGAATGGTCAGATCACCTTTTTAGCTAACAGTCGCTATCGTGAGCAGCTGGCAACCTGTCAGGCTTCAGCCGTAGTCTTGCTTGAAGCCGATCTGCCATGGTGTAAAGCGACGGCGTTAGTGGTTAAAGATCCTTATCTTACCTATGCGCGGATGGCTCAACTGTTAGATTCGACTCCCCGGCCCGCTCAGGATATTGCTGCGAGCGCAGTAGTGGATGCGACAGCCCAACTCGGCCAAAATGTCGCTATTGGTGCGAATGCGGTGATCGAATCCGGCGTTATTCTTGGTGATAACGTAGCGATCGGCGCAGGGTGTTTTGTCGGTAAAAATGCCCGAATAGGCGCAGGCTCACGTTTATGGGCCAACGTTTCTGTCTATCATGACGTGCAAATCGGTGAACATTGCCTGGTCCAGTCCGGTACGGTAATTGGCGCAGATGGTTTTGGTTATGCTAATGATCGCGGCAACTGGATTAAAATTCCACAGCTCGGTACTGTCGTGATTGGCGATCGTGTAGAGATCGGTGCCTGTACGACAATTGACCGTGGCGCGTTGGATAACACGCAGATTGGTAATGGTGTTATTATTGATAACCAGTGCCAGATTGCACATAACGTCGTGATTGGCGACAATACGGCGGTGGCCGGTGGTGTTATTATGGCGGGCAGTCTGAAAATTGGACGCTATTGCATGATCGGCGGGGCGAGCGTAATTAATGGTCACATGGAAATTTGTGACAAAGTGACGGTCACAGGAATGGGAATGGTAATGCGACCAATCACTGAACCTGGGGTATACTCTTCGGGCATTCCGTTGCAACCTAATAAAAACTGGCGCAAAACTGCTGCGTTAGTCATGAATATCGATGAAATAAGCAAACGCTTAAAAGCCATCGAACGTAAGGTTGATAAGGGCTAAATAAGCCTGTAACCGTCATATTTTACGCTGTATTAGCGTTAGTTAGTCTGCTTATTCGATATGCTTACTGAGGTCAGCGTATTGGGTTTGTTGATCGTTCTGTACTGGTGTAACCCCATTACTTAAGGGACCTTTCACCAGTTGAGCAGGATGCCGGGGGGGACGCTCGCATCCCGGAGAGTTTATCCGGAATGTGCTGATATGCCGCCACGCAGCTTGTTTAATGCTTTAGGTCTTATCCCGTGACTGACCGGCTTTCATAAAATACAACATGCTAAGCAGGGAAAGCCAAGCGCACGGAAACTGAATTTGCGGCCTGCGGATGATCTTTGCAGGCCGTGTCATTGATGCCATCAGATTTTTAGGACAGGAAGAGTATTTTGACTACTGAAACTCATACTCTGAAAATTGAAGAGATTTTAGAATTACTGCCGCACCGTTATCCTTTTTTGCTGGTCGATCGTGTACTGGATTTCGAGGAGCATAAATACCTGCGTGCAGTGAAAAACGTTTCCGTAAACGAGCCGTTTTTCCAGGGACATTTCCCTGGTAAACCGATTTTTCCAGGGGTCCTGATCCTTGAAGCCATGGCGCAGGCAACTGGCATCCTGGCGTTTAAGAGCGTGGGTAAACTGGAGCCGGGTGAGCTTTATTATTTTGCTGGTATTGATGAAGCCCGCTTTAAGCGTCCGGTCGTTCCTGGCGATCAGATGATTATGGAAGTCACTTTCGAAAAAACCCGCCGTGGTCTGACTCGCTTTAAAGGTGTCGCGACCGTTGACGGTAAAATTGTCTGCGAAGCAACAATGATGTGTGCCCGCAGCCGGGAGGCATAATCCGTGATAGACCAAACAGCCGTGATTCACCCAAGTTCAATTATTGAAGAGGGCGCCATTATTGGCGCTCGCGTCCATATTGGCCCTTTTTGTTTTATTGGCGCAAATGTTGAAATTGGTGAAGGTACGATACTGAAATCTCACGTGGTGGTTAACGGCCATACGCGTATTGGTAAAGACAATAAAATTCATCAATTCGCTTCGATTGGTGAGGTAAACCAGGATCTGAAATACGCCGGTGAACCAACGCGTGTGGAAATTGGCGATCGTAATAGTATCCGTGAAAGTGTGACCATTCATCGTGGTACCATACAGGGTGCGAATGTTACGACGGTTGGCAATGATAATCTGCTGATGGTCAATGTACATATCGCACATGATTGCGTTGTGGGTAATCGCTGTATCCTGGCTAACAATGCGACATTAGGTGGACACGTTACCATTGATGATTTTGCCATTATCGGCGGCATGACGGCGGTACATCAGTTCTGTGTCGTTGGAGCGCATGTGATGATTGGCGGTTGCTCGGGTGTCGTACAGGACGTCCCGCCTTTTATTATCGCGCAGGGCAATCATGCGACGCCGTTTGGCATCAACATTGAAGGACTCAAGCGTCGCGGTTTTAGTAAGGAAGCGTTGCATGCCATCCGCAATGCGTACAAGCTTTTGTATCGTAGCGGCAAGACGATGGATGAAGTGAAACCGGAAATTGCCGAAATTGCACAGGAGCACCCTGAGGTGCAGCCCTTCTACGATTTCTTTGCCCGCTCAACGCGAGGTCTGATTCGGTAATTCATGCTTAAGCGTCCTTTAACGATTGCCCTTGTCGCCGGAGAAACCTCCGGCGATATTCTTGGTGCCGGCCTGATTCGCGCACTTAAAGAGCAGCATCCCGATGCCCGCTTTGTGGGCGTTGCGGGTCCACGTATGCAGGCTGAAGGATGTGATGCCTGGTACGAGATGGAAGAGTTAGCGGTAATGGGCATTGTTGAGGTGCTTGAACGTTTACCGCGTTTATTGAAAATTCGCCGCGATCTGACGCGCCGCTTTAGCAAACTAAAACCGGACGTTTTTGTTGGGATTGATGCACCTGATTTTAATATCACCCTGGAAGGGCGGCTGAAAAAACGCGGTATTCGCACTATCCACTATGTCAGCCCCTCGGTCTGGGCATGGCGACAGAAGCGCGTTTTCAAAATAGCGAAAGCCACTGATCTGGTGTTGGCTTTTCTGCCTTTTGAAAAAGCGTTTTACGATCGTTTTAACGTTCCCTGCCGCTTTATCGGCCATACAATGGCCGATACAATGCCGTTACACCCGGACAAACAGGCTGCGCGGCACGCATTGGGTATCAATACACAGGCCCGGTGTCTGGCGTTGTTGCCGGGTAGCCGTGGTGCGGAAGTGGAAATGCTGAGCGCCGATTTCCTGAGAACGGCGTTACTGCTGCGTGAAACCTGGCCAACGTTGGAAATTGTGGTGCCGTTGGTCAATGCAAAACGGCGTGAGCAGTTCGAAGCGATTAAAGCCGAGGTGGCACCAGACTTAGTCATGCACCTACTGGACGGGAACGCGCGTGAAGCCATGATCGCCAGCGATGCTGCTTTACTGGCGTCAGGTACCGCCGCACTTGAGTGTATGCTGGCGAAGTGCCCTATGGTGGTGGGATATCGTATGAAGCCGTTTACCTTTTGGCTGGCGGAGCGCCTGGTGAAAACCGACTATGTGTCATTGCCTAATTTGCTTGCCGGGCGTGAACTGGTCAAAGAGTTGCTTCAGGATGAGTGTCAGCCTGAGCAACTTGCGGCTGCGCTAAAGCCGTTGCTGTCTGGCGGTGAGACGCGTGATGCGCTACTGGCAACTTTTGAAGAGCTTCATCAGCAAATCCGCTGGAATGCCGATGAGCAGGCTGCAGGAGCCGTACTGGAGTTAGCCAATGTCTGAATTTATTTATCCGCTGGCTAACCGTATTGCGGGGGTAGATGAAGTGGGGCGCGGCCCGCTTGTGGGCGCAGTCGTAACCGCTGCGGTTATTCTCGATCCGGCTCGGCCAATTGCCGGACTGGCCGATTCAAAAAAGCTATCGGAAAAGCGTCGGCTGGCATTATATGAGCTTATCACCACCCATGCGCTGTCGTGGAGCGTGGGCCGTGCCGAGCCAGAAGAGATCGATCAACTGAATATTCTGCATGCCACAATGCTGGCAATGCAGCGGGCGGTTGCCGGATTGTCAGAGGTCCCTGATTATGTACTGATTGATGGAAACCGCTGTCCCCAACTGGCGATGCCTGCATTGGCGGTGATTAAAGGAGATAGCCTGGTTGCTGAAATCAGTGCAGCTTCTATTATTGCCAAAGTGACACGCGATCGTGAGATGGTCGAGCTGGATCGGCAATATCCCGAGTATGGCTTTGCGCAGCATAAAGGTTACCCGACGGCGTTACACAGGGAAAAACTGATAAAATATGGTGCGACGCCTTTTCATCGGCGCAGTTTTGCACCCGTGCGTAATGCATTGCTTGATGCTGAAGTGATGCGCGACAGCGCTTCGCGCACCGATTAATTCATACCACCGGAGCCGAAAAGAGATATGGCTGAGCCACGTTTTATTCACCTACGCGTCCACAGCGATTATTCAATGATCGATGGGCTTGCTAAAACGGGTCCTCTGGTGAAAAAAGCGGCAGAACTCGGCATGCCTGCGTTGGGGATCACCGATTTCACCAATCTGTGTGGTTTGGTCAAATTTTACGGCGCGGCACACGGTGCCGGTATTAAACCGATTATCGGTGCCGATTTTAATGTTGCCAGCGAGCTAATGGGCGATGAGCTGACACATCTCACCATACTGGCAGCAAACAATATCGGTTATCAGAACCTGACGCTGCTGATTTCTCGTGCCTACCAACGAGGCTATGGTATTGCCGGACCGGTGATTGACCGTGACTGGCTTATTGAATTACAGGATGGGCTGATCCTGCTATCAGGCGGGCGTCGTGGCGATGTAGGTAAAAGCCTGCTGCGCGGCAATAGTGCTCTGGTCACACAATGCCTCTCCTTCTATCAACAGCACTTCCCTAATCGTTATTACCTGGAACTGACACGAACTGGTCGGGTAGATGAAGAGAGCTATCTACATGCCGCAGTGGCATTGGCGATTGCTGAAGGTGTGCCAGTGGTGGCAACGAATGAAGTCTGTTTCATAAGCGAAGGGGATTTTGATGCGCATGAAATCCGCGTAGCCATTCATGATGGGTTCACGCTTGATGACCCGAAGCGTCCGCGTAATTATAGCGCTCAGCAATACCTGCGCAGCGAAGAGGAGATGTGCGAGCTGTTCTCGGACATTCCCGAAGCACTGGAAAATAGCGTAGAGATTGCTAAGCGTTGTAACGTCACTATCCGCCTCGGCGAATATTTTTTGCCACAATTTCCTACCGGAGAGATGTCCACAGAAGATTTCCTGGTGATGAAATCGAAAGAGGGGCTGGAAGAGCGGCTTGAGTTTCTGTTTCCGGATCCGTTGGTGCGCGCGGAAAAGCGGCCTGAATATGACGAGCGTCTCGATATCGAGCTGAAAGTGATCAACCAGATGGGCTTCCCGGGTTACTTCCTGATTGTGATGGAGTTTATCCAGTGGTCGAAAGATAACGGCGTTCCGGTCGGGCCAGGACGTGGCTCTGGTGCTGGATCGTTAGTGGCTTATGCGCTGAAAATTACCGATCTCGACCCGCTGGAATTTGATCTGCTATTTGAACGTTTCCTTAATCCGGAACGTGTATCGATGCCGGACTTCGACGTTGACTTTTGCATGGAAAAACGTGATCAGGTCATTGAACACGTTGCAGATATGTATGGGCGACAGGCGGTATCACAAATTATCACCTTCGGTACTATGGCAGCAAAAGCGGTTATCCGCGATGTGGGCCGCGTGCTGGGGCATCCTTATGGTTTTGTGGACCGCATCTCTAAGCTGATCCCGCCCGATCCTGGCATGACGCTGGAAAAAGCCTTTGCCGCCGAACCGCAACTGCCAGAAATCTATGAGGCAGATGAAGAGGTTAAAGCGCTGATCGATATGGCGCGCAAGCTGGAAGGTGTGACGCGTAATGCCGGTAAGCACGCCGGTGGCGTGGTGATTGCGCCGACAAAAATTACTGATTTTGCCCCGCTTTACTGTGATGAAAACGGTAATCATCCGGTTACGCAATTTGACAAAAACGACGTTGAATATGCCGGCCTGGTCAAGTTTGACTTCCTGGGACTGCGTACGCTCACTATCATCGATTGGGCATTGAAGATGATCAATGCCCGCCGTGAGAAATACGGCGAGCCACCGATCGATATTACGGCGATCCCGCTTGACGATAAGAAAAGCTTCGATATGCTGCAGCGCTCGGAAACTACCGCCGTTTTCCAGCTTGAATCGCGTGGCATGAAAGACCTGATCAAGCGCCTGAAGCCGGACTGTTTTGAAGATATGATCGCGTTAGTGGCGCTGTTCCGGCCCGGGCCACTGCAGTCAGGTATGGTGGATAACTTTATTGACCGTAAACACGGGCGTGAAGCGATCTCTTATCCTGATATCCAGTGGCAGCATGAGTCACTGAAGCCAGTGCTGGAACCCACTTATGGCATCATCCTGTATCAGGAACAGGTGATGCAGATTGCTCAGGTGCTAGCCGGTTACAGCCTGGGCGGCGCTGATATGCTGCGTCGTGCTATGGGTAAAAAGAACCCGGTCGAGATGGCCAAACAGCGCGGTGGTTTTGAAGATGGTGCGAAAGCGCGTGGCATTGATGGTGAATTGTCGGTTAAGATCTTTGATCTGGTAGAGAAGTTTGCTGGCTATGGTTTTAACAAATCCCACTCGGCAGCCTACGCGCTGGTCTCTTATCAAACACTGTGGCTGAAAGCGCATTATCCGGCAGAGTTCATGGCGGCTGTGATGACCGCCGATATGGACAATACCGAAAAAGTAGTCGGTCTGGTTGATGAATGCTGGCGTATGGGGCTAAAAATCCTGCCACCCGATATTAACTCCGGTTTATATCATTTTCATGTGAATGATGACGGTGAAATCGTCTACGGTATCGGCGCGATTAAAGGTGTCGGCGAAGGCCCGATCGAAGCGATTATTGAGGCGCGTAATCAGGGGGGCTATTTCCGTGAATTATTCGACCTTTGTGCGCGTACCGATACGAAAAAGCTCAATCGCCGGGTACTGGAAAAACTGATCATGTCCGGAGCGTTTGATCGTCTTGGGCCACATCGTGCGGCATTGATGAGTGCGCTGAGCGATGCGCTGAAAGCGGCCGATCAACACGCTAAAGCTGAGGCGATTGGTCAGGCCGATATGTTTGGTGTTTTGGCTGAAGAGCCGGAGCAGGTAGAGAAGTCCTACGCCGATATTATGCCGTGGCCTGAACAAATTCAGTTGGATGGTGAGCGAGAGACTTTAGGGCTCTATCTTACCGGCCATCCAATTAATCAGTATCTTAAAGAGATTGAGCGCTACGTTGGCGGTATGCGCCTGAAAGACATGCACCCAACCGATCGTGGTAAGATTACCACGGCTGCCGGTTTGGTGGTGGCGGCCCGCGTGATGGTCACTAAACGCGGTAACCGTATTGGCATCTGCACGCTTGACGATCGTTCCGGCCGTCTTGAAGTGATGTTGTTCACAGATGCGTTAGATAAATACCAGCATTTGCTGGAGAAAGACCGTATCCTGATCGTCAGCGGACAGGTCAGCTTTGATGACTTCAGTGGTGGTCTTAAGATGACTGCTCGCGAACTGATGGATATCGATGAAGCACGCGAAAAATATGCGCGTGGACTTGCTATCTCGCTGACGGACAGGCAAATTGATGACCAGCTTTTGAACCGTCTCCGTCAATCCCTGGAACCCCATCGTTCGGGAACCATTCCGGTACATCTCTACTATCAGAGAGAGGATGCGCGGGCGAAGTTGCGCTTTGGCGCAGCGTGGCGCGTGTCGCCCAGCGATCGTTTGCTTAATGAATTACGGTCGCTGATAGGATCGGAGCAGGTGGAACTGGAGTTTGACTAAAACAGGAATATTATGAGTCTTAATTACCTGGATTTCGAACAGCCAATCGCAGAACTTGAAGCGAAGATCGATTCGCTCAGGTCGGTTGGCCGTCAGGATGAAAAACTGGATATAAATCTGGATGAAGAAGTGCAGCGTCTGCGCGAAAAAAGCGTTGAACTGACACGTAAAATCTTCTCAGATTTAGGCGCATGGCAGGTCGCGCAGCTTGCGCGTCATCCACTGCGCCCTTACACACTGGACTATGTCCGGAATGTGTTTACCGACTTTGATGAGTTGGCAGGCGATCGCGCTTACGCTGATGATAAAGCGATTGTTGGCGGTATTGCTCGTCTGGACGGTCGTCCGGTGATGATCATTGGTCATCAGAAAGGCCGCGAAACCAAAGAGAAAATTCGTCGCAATTTCGGTATGCCCGCTCCGGAAGGGTATCGTAAAGCGTTACGCCTGATGGAAATGGCTGAGCGTTTTGATATGCCGATCGTGACCTTTATTGATACGCCGGGGGCTTACCCTGGTGTAGGTGCCGAAGAGCGCGGCCAGTCTGAAGCGATTGCGCGTAACCTGCGTGAGATGTCTGGCTTAAAAGTGCCGGTGATCTGTACTGTTATCGGTGAAGGTGGATCCGGTGGTGCTCTGGCTATCGGTGTTGGCGATAAAGTGAATATGCTGCAATACAGTACCTATTCGGTAATTTCGCCGGAAGGCTGTGCCTCCATTTTGTGGAAAAGTGCAGATAAAGCTCCTTTGGCGGCAGAAGCGATGGGTATCATTGCTCCGCGCCTGAAAGAGTTAAAACTGATCGATACGGTAATCCCTGAGCCATTGGGAGGAGCGCATCGCGATCCGATTACCACTGGAGCATCGCTGAAACAGCAGTTGTTAGCTGATCTGGCCGATCTCGACGTATTGAATAAAGAAGAGCTGCTTAACCGCCGCTATCAGCGCCTGATGAGCTACGGATACGCATAAAGTACCTGTCTGTCACAAGCGCGTAAAAAAGCCAAAATGGCCGAACAATGTTCGGTCATTTTTTTTGCCTGTCATCTGAAAATTATCGAGATATCTGACCAATTATCGCTCTGCGCTGTACGCCAGAGGATAAGGGGTTATGCTTAAAGATTGCGTTCATACACCAGGAGGTGTGCATTGAATATTATCGCAATTATGGGGCCACAGGATGTCTTCTATAAAGATGAGCCCATTCGCGAGCTACAAGCGGCATTAAGTGAACAGGGTTTTCAGATTATCTATCCGAATAATGCCAATGATCTAATTAAACTCATCGAACACAACCCGCGCATCTGCGGGGTGGTTTTTGACTGGGATGAATACAGTCTTGATTTATGCTGTGAAATTAATCAGTTGAATGAATACCTGCCGCTGTATGCATTTATTAACACCCATTCATCACTGGATGTCAGCCTCAATGAAATGCGCATGGCATTATGGTTCTTTGAATATGCGCTGAATGCGGCGCCTGACATTGCTCAGCGTATTCACCAGTACACACAGGAATATATCGATAATATTACGCCACCGCTGACTAAGGCATTGTTTACTTACGTCAAAGAGGGAAAGTATACCTTCTGCACACCAGGACATATGGCCGGGACGGCTTTTCAAAAAAGTCCGGTAGGTAGCCTGTTTTACGATTTTTTTGGTGCGAATACCCTGAAAGCGGATATTTCTATTTCCGTGACGGAGCTGGGATCGTTACTGGACCACACGGGCCCACATCTGGATGCTGAAGAATATATCGCCCGCACTTTTGGGGCAGAACAAAGCTATATGGTGACTAACGGAACCTCAACATCGAATAAAATTGTGGGTATGTATGCGGCGCCTGCAGGTAGCACGATTATTATCGATCGTAATTGCCATAAATCACTTACGCATTTATTGATGATGAGCGATCTAATTCCTATCTGGCTTAAGCCGACCCGCAACCCTTTGGGGATCCTCGGTGGCATTCCTAAACGCGAATTTACCCAAGAGAGTATTGCGCTCAAAGTAGCGCAGACCGAGAAGGCGAGCTGGCCGGTACATGCGGTGATCACCAATTCCACTTACGATGGCCTGCTGTACAACACGCAATATATTAAAGAAATCCTGGATGTACCTTCCATTCATTTTGATTCAGCCTGGGTTCCTTATACTAATTTTCATCCCATCTATGCGGGGAAAAGCGGCATGAGTGGGGAGCGTATCGCTGGCAAGGTATTCTATGAAACGCAGTCTACGCACAAATTACTGGCGGCGTTTTCACAGGCTTCACTGATTCATATTAAAGGCGAGTACGATGAGCAGACCTTTAATGAAGCCTATATGATGCATACGACTACATCGCCGAATTATGCCATTGTTTCGTCAATTGAAATGGCCGCGGCGATGCTGCGCGGAAATCCGGGTAAGAGGTTGATTCACCGCTCTGTCGAGCGCGCGCTACATTTTCGCCGGGAGGTCCAGCGCCTGCGTGAAGAATCAGAAGGCTGGTTCTTTGATATCTGGCAACCAGACGGCATTGATGAAGCAGAGTGTTGGGCGATCCAGCCAGGTGAAGAAGACTGGCATGGGTTTATCGATGCCGATCGCGATCATATGTATCTCGATCCGATCAAAGTCACAATCCTCACGCCTGGCATGACTGAACTGGGGGTGATGGCTGATGAAGGTATTCCGGCAGCGCTGGTAGCGAAGTTTCTTGATGAGCGTGGCGTTGTGGTGGAGAAAACCGGCCCTTACAACCTATTGTTTCTTTTTAGTATTGGCATCGATAAAACCAAGGCGATGAGTCTCCTTCGCGGACTGACCGAGTTTAAGCGAGCCTACGATCTCAATTTGCGCATAAAAAATATCTTGCCTGATCTCTACGCCGAGGATCCCGATTTCTACCGTAATATGCGTATTCAGTCACTGGCGCAAGGGATCCATTCGCTGATCCGGCAGCACGATCTGCCTCGCCTGATGCTACAGGCTTTTGATGTGTTGCCAGAGATGAAAATGACGCCATATAACATGTTCCAACAGCAGGTGAGGGGGAATGTGGAAATGGTGGATATCAGCGAGCTGGTTGGACGTATCTCTGCCAACATGATCCTGCCATATCCACCCGGTGTCCCGTTAGTCATGCCGGGCGAGATGATAACGGAGTCCAGTCGGGCGGTACTCGATTTTTTGTTGATGCTTTGTACGATCGGCAGGCAGTATCCTGGTTTTGAAACGGATATTCATGGTGCCACCCTCACTGAAGAGGGCCGTTATCTGGTGCGGGTTTTGAAAAATGTCCCATAGAAACAGAATACCAAGCGTATAAATACGGATTTGATGCCCTTGCCGAGCCAGCGGGAGGACCGTAAGGTAAGTGTGCTGAGTCGATCTTGATTGAGGATTACCATGCTGGGTTTAAAACAGATTCATCACATTGCGATTATTGCGACAGAGTATGCGCGCAGCAAAGCATTTTATTGCGACATCCTTGGTTTTACACTGATGGACGAGGTGTATCGCGAGGCTCGAGACTCCTGGAAAGGCGATCTGGCGCTCAATGGTCAGTACACTATCGAGCTTTTCTCTTTCCCCACTCCGCCTGCGCGTGTTAGTCATCCTGAAGCTTGTGGGCTGCGTCATCTGGCATTCAGCGTCGATGATATCGAACGAGCTGTGATCCTGCTGGCAGCGAAAGGTGTCCAGTGTGAACCTGTCCGCATCGATCCCCTCACGGGTAAGTCTTTTACCTTCTTTTCCGACCCGGATGGTTTGCCGCTGGAGCTCTACCAGGCGTAGAATAGCCCACTAATTTAACGTGCTACGTTGTCGTGGCACGTTTATCTCTCGAGAATGTTATGCCACTCATTTCCGCTATGTATTCTCAGCTTGCCGGATATCATCATTTGCTGGTGGCCTACAGCGGTGGGCTGGATTCGACGGTTTTGCTGCATAAACTGGTATTGCTGCGCGAACGGTATCCTGAACTTCGTCTGCGCGCGATCCATATCCATCATGGGCTAAGCCCCTTTGCTGCCGACTGGGCGCGTCACTGTCAGCAGCAGTGTATGGACTGGCAATTGCCACTAATAACTGAATATGTAAATGTTGATGGTCGCGGACAGGGCATTGAAGCCGCGGCCCGTACGGCGCGTTACGCTGCTTTTCGGCATCATCTTCAGCCCGGGGAAGCATTGGTCACTGCCCAGCATCAGGACGATCAGTGCGAAACTCTGCTACTGGCACTAAAGCGGGGAAGCGGGCCAGCAGGTCTCGCGGCAATGCCCGCTGCGCTGTCATTGGGAAAAAATATATTTTTGCGGCCGCTGTTAGGTTACCGCCGCCAACAGTTAGAAGACTGGGCGCAACGCCACCAACTTTCCTGGATTGAAGACGAAAGTAATCAGGATACGCGCTATGACCGCAACTTTATCCGCCAGCAAATTATTCCTCAATTGCGCGCTCGCTGGCCGCATTTTGCACAATCTGTCGCACGAAGTGCGGCGCTCTGTGGTGAACAGGAACAGTTGCTTGATGAGTTACTGGCAGAATCTCTAAGCGCTTTAGTTCAGGATGATGGTTCATTGCACATTACACCGTTACAAGGGATGAGTGAGGCCCGGCGGTTTGCCTTATTAAGGCGTTGGATAGCGTTGCGGGGCCAGCCGATGCCCTCGCGAGATAGCCTGAATCGTATCTGGCGTGAAGTGATTAACAGCCGTGAAGATGCTGCGCCGTGTTTAACCCTCGGAAAAATGGAACTACGCCGCTACCGTCAGCACCTTTATCTGCTGTCCTCGCTCCCCTGCGTACGTGAAACCGTATTGCCGTGGGATAATATTAACACGCCGTTGGTCTTGCCTTTCTCGCTAGGGACGGTGATTTCACTCCCCTCAGGACCATTACGTGCGCCTAATCCCGATGAGCCAGTGACAATTCGCTTTCAGGCTCAGGGCAATGTTCATATCGTGGGCCGGACGGGCGGACGGGCGATAAAAAAACTGTGGCAAGAATTTGCAATTCCACCGTGGGATCGTGAGCGTACGCCACTGCTGTTCTATGGCGAGCAACTCATTGCGGCAATTGGCGTATTTATCACTCATGCAGGGCAAGCCGAAGCGCAAAATGGCAGGTCTGTAGATTGGCACAAAACGGTAAGTACGTTGGATGAGAAGAAATAATCGCGCGGGAGAGAATGTGTGGCCAGTCAATAATAGTGACAGGTTTGCTCACATCTGATGGTTTGGGCGGAATCACTTCCGCCCAAACGTTTAGTCAGATTCGCTGACTGTCACCTTACCCAGTTCAGGATGGCTAAAACTGGCGATATGATCGAGGCGCAGCTCGCGAACTTCTCCCGAGAGATCGATGGCCAGGTATTCGACGTTCTTACGTGACACCATATCGGCAGCCTTTGCTTTCAGCGTTTCGCCATTTTTCAGTACCAGTTCCAGCAACCAACTTTTCTGACAGGCGAGTTCAAGGTTGTCGTAATCATCGCAATTAATCGGTTTGTACACTTCATTCGTCAACATAGTCACTCACCAATAAGTTTGCAGCAGCATATGCTGCTTGTTCCCTGATAGAAGAGTCTAGCTCACTATTCGCAGCTATTCTGTCCAGTGCGTTCAACACGCAACCAATTGCGTCCGGCACGTATCCCAGATCGCCGCTGCCTATCTCAGCATATTTCCGGCGAACTAAATCACAATACTTTTGCACATGCACCTCCTTCAGAGCATAACTCTTTGGCCAGTAGACGACTATAGCACAGCCTTTTACGCGAAATCAGCCCGTTGCGGGGTGATTTGCTGCGACAGCACGTTACAATAGCAAATCTACATAGTGAGGGATCTTATGGCACTTAAAGCAACCATTTATAAAGCCAACGTCAATGTCGCGGATATGGATCGCAATGTTTTTCTTGATACCACTCTGACGCTGGCACGGCATCCTTCTGAAACGGAAGAACGCATGATGCTTCGCCTGTTGGCATGGCTCTGCCACGCCAGCGAGCGCTTACAGTTCACCCGTGGGTTAAGTGCAGAAGATGAGCCAGAAATTTGGCGCATGAACGATCACAACGGTATTGAGGAGTGGGTTGATCTGGGATTGCCTGATGAGAAAAGAGTGAAAAAAGCCTGCCATCGCGCAGCATGCGTATACTTGTATACCTATAACTCGCGGGCGGCACAGATCTGGTGGCAGCAACAGCAAAATAAACTGTCACAGCAGCAAAATTTAACCATACGTTTCCTGGATGATGAGCAGCTCAAGATGCTTGTAGCTTTTTCCTCAAGAAACATGACCCTGCAGGCAACATTACAGGATGGAACCATTTGGCTCTCCGATAATGAACATCACCTTGAAGTTCGTTTCAGCGACTGGTTGATTAATGGCAAAGCGCCATGATTGTGTTGCCAGGTAATGTCGTCATTAGCGACACAGAGATTGAGATTACTGCGATACGCGCGCAAGGAGCGGGTGGCCAGCATGTCAATAAGAGCTCAACTGCAATTCATTTGCGCTTTGATATTCGGGCATCGTCTCTGCCGCAATTTTATAAAGATCGCTTGCTGGCTGCCAGTCATCACCTTATTACGCCGGAAGGCGTGGTTATTATTAAAGCGCAAGAATATCGTAGTCAGGAGTTGAACCGTGAAGCGGCATACAAGCGCCTTGAAAATTTGATTAACGAATTGACAGTGATAGAGAAAACGCGACGCGCGACACGCCCGACTCTGGCATCGAGAAAACGCCGTCTTGAAGGCAAGGCCCGCAAAGGTGCCACTAAATCGTTGCGCGGTAAGCTACGCAGAACTCCAGAGTAAGGTATTCATGCGATTTTTACAGGAGAAAAACAGAGTGAACAAGATCATCGTAACCCTGTTCTTGACGTTAGTTTTGGGATTATTAACCGCATGTCAGAATCAACAAATGGCTTCAGCCATACATCCGTCTGAGACCATGGCACAGCGTTATCAGGGCGTACTTCCCTGTGCTGATTGTGAAGGTATACAGTCAACATTAGCGCTACAGGAGGGCGGGCGCTATCAACTCAGTGAACTGTATCTTGGGTCTAATGATGTATATCAGCAGCAAGGTACATGGACGCGAACTGCAGAAAAACTGGTATTGATTTCCGAACAGGGAAACAAGCGTTATTTCCGGCCGGTGGGTAATGAACTTGAAATGATGGATACTGAGGGAAATCCGATTAATTCAGAAAATAATTATCGCTTAACGCCGATCGCTGTCGGTAACTGAATTGCTGAGAAATATGGCGGGTCATTTTTGACCCGCCACGGGATTAGCCGTTGATGGCTGCAGTCAGGAAATCAACAATGGCGTGAGTTTTGATCATCTGCTTTTCACCTTCACGACGCGCCTTATATTCCACTTCTTCGCTGTCGAGGTTGCGATCGCCAATGACGATAGTATGCGGTACGCCGATCAATTCCATGTCGGCGAACATCACACCCGGGCGCTCTTTACGATCGTCCAGAATGACATCAAAGCCCTTCGCACGAAGCGTGGTATATAGCTCTTCGGCTACCTCTTTTACACGAAAAGATTTGTGCATATTCATTGGCAAAATAGCGACCTGGAAAGGCGCCAGCGCTGCAGGCCAGATAATTCCGCGCTCGTCATGGTTTTGTTCAATGGCGGCAGCCACGATACGTGAGATACCGATGCCGTAGCAACCCATAGTCAGTACCTGGTTACGTCCATCTTCACCCTGCACCGATGCCTTCATCGCTTCAGAATATTTAGTCCCGAGCTGGAAAATATGCCCAACTTCAATACCGCGTTTAATCTGTAGCGTACCTTTACCATCCGGGCTGATATCGCCCTCGACGACATTTCGGATATCGGCGACCTGAGTTTCCGGTAAATCACGTAACCAGTTGATGCCAATGTAATGCTTGCCATCAATGTTCGCACCAGCGCTAAAATCACTCATTTTTGCGACGGTGCGGTCAGCAACAATCGGCACCGACAGACCAACCGGGCCTAAAGAACCCGGGCCTGCACCCACCACAGCCCGAATCTCTTCTTCCGTTGCGAAAGTGAGCGGAGCAGCAACAATATCAATTTTTTCAGCTTTGATTTCATTTAGCTCATGATCGCCGCGGACCAACAGGGCGACCAGCGTATGGCCACTCTCTGGTGTTGCTTTAACCAGCAGCGTCTTAACGGTTTTTTCAATCGGTAGATTAAACTGCTCAACCAATGCGGCGATGGTCTTTGCATCGGGTGTATCAAGTAGAGTCATCTCTTGCGTAGCGCCTGAACGCTCCCCCTGAGGGGCAACGGCTTCAGCCAGCTCAATATTTGCCGCAAAATCGGAATCGCTAGAGAACACAATGTCATCTTCACCGCTTTGCGCCAGAACCTGAAACTCATGGGATGCGCTTCCACCAATAGAGCCGGTATCAGCCTGAACTGCGCGGAAATCCAGCCCCATACGGCTAAAACTTTGGCTATAGGCGCGGTACATCGTATCGTAGGTTTCCTGCAGCGATTCCTGCGAAGTATGGAAAGAGTAAGCATCTTTCATAATAAATTCGCGTGAACGCATGACGCCGAAACGCGGGCGAACTTCATCACGAAACTTTGTCTGAATCTGATACAAATTGAGTGGCAGCTGCTTATAGGAACTTAGCTCATTGCGAATCAGATCGGTAATCACTTCTTCATGGGTGGGGCCGAGGACAAAAGGGCGCTCGCCGCGATCGACCAGGCGCAATAGTTCCGGGCCATATTGCTCCCAGCGCCCACTTTCATGCCACAGGTCCGCAGGTTGTACCACCGGCATCGAAATTTCGATGGCGCCAGTGTTGTCCATCTCTTCCCGCACGATGTTTTCGATTTTTCTCAGCACGCGCAAACCGGTTGGTAGCCAGATATACAAACCTGATGCCAGTTTGCGAATCATCCCGGCGCGCAGCATCAGCTGGTGGCTGATGACTTCGGCGTCGGCAGGGGTCTCCTTCAGAGTGGAGAGCAAATATTGAGTAGTACGCATGTTGTTATGGTTCCATTTAGCGGAGAGCTATCGAAAATAAGGTCAAAAAGCAATGGTGGCTAGTGTACCAGTGAGACTGAATCCTCAAAAGAGAGCGGGTGATAAATTAGCGAGGATCGATTGCAATAACTTCAGTTCCTGAGGTCGTTACCCGCCAACGAACGTTAAAATCCAGCAACCATGCTGCATATTCCCGATCGGGCTCATCACCTTTACGGTAGGCCGGGCGTGGATCCTGGGCCAGAACTTGTGAAATAAAACGCGCAAGGTGCGGATAATGATGGTGTAGTTTCACCAGTTGCGCCTGCGCGGGAGCCGTAAAGCATACGGGCATGGTTGCGTCAGGCGCTTGCTGAGCAAAACCCGCACGGGCATTGGGCAGCGATTCAGCAAAAGGTAGATACGGTTTGATATCAAGGATGGGCGTGCCGTCAACTAAATCAAGGCTGCCGAGTTTCAGAATGACATCTTGCTTATTACAGCGAATATCCAGCAGTTCAACCAGCGACATACCAATTGGATTCGGACGAAACGTTGAACGTGTTGCAAAGACCCCAAGGCGCGTATTCCCGCCGAGACGAGGAGGACGCACTGTTGGTCGCCACCCACTTTCCATCGTTTGATGAAAAACAAACAACAGCCATAAATGACTAAAGGACTCCAGCCCACGAATGGCTTCAGGTTGGTTGTAAGGTGACAATAGATGTAGTTCTCCGCCGCCGTCCTGGATCAGGCCCGGCTGGCGAGGAACTGCGAATTTTTCCTTCCAGGGCGAACGGATAACGCCGATTTGCTCGAAGGAAAACGCGGTCATTGATTAGATACTTTCAGTGCAGACCCTTGGCAAATGGCTTGACGATAGCAGCCCGGAGCCGATGTTACGATTTCACATTTATGTAACAGAGCGGCATTCGCTTTCATATAGGATGCGCGAATCTGCATTCTTTTACGTGCGGTATTAATATTTGCCGGGGAGTCCTGTGCGCTACTTTGGCAATCTTCACCGGAAACTTCACCAAGATCGCGGAAGGGTTTACTCACCAGATCTTCAGCATTTGTATAGAGTTTTACAGGGGCAGGGCGTGGCGCTGGTTTGGCGCGTACGGGCTCACTCTGCGTCGGCTGCGTGGTTGAGCTGCTACTGGACTCTGGAGATTTGTGCAGCACTGAACACCCTGTCAGCAAAAGTGCTAACAAACAGAGCGGTAGAACACGCATGTGAAAATCCTCATGTTTTTAGAAGTGGCGTTATTGAAGCAAGCTATGGGGGAAATAACAAGCAGTGAAGCTACACTCCACCCTTAAGGCTGCCTCTATATTGGCTATGTTGTGTAGCCTGGTCACACGTAGACCAGCATCCAGAGACCGGCTTGCTAGCATTAAGACGGAAAGAATTAAGGGTGAATGAACCACCCTTAATTCTGTTATTTAGACTGAGCCTTACCAGCCTTTTACCGCACCGCCATTGAAGATTTTATTGGCAGCTTGATCGACTTCTTCAGATTGATAAGCCTGAACGAATTTTTTCACGTTTTCAGCCTCTTTATTGTCTTCTCGTGCCACGATCATATTGACGTAAGGTGATTCTTTATCTTCAACGAAGATACCGTCTTTTGCTGGCGTCAGGCCGATCTGACTGGCATAAGTGGTATTGATCACGGCTAACGCAATCTGCTGATCGTCAAGTGAACGCGGTAGCTGCGGTGCTTCCAGCTCAACCAGTTTCAGTTTTTTCGGGTTTTCTGTCACATCCAGAACAGTTGGTAGCAGGCCAACATCGTCTTTAAGTTTGATCAGACCAACTTTCTGTAACAGCAGCAGTGAACGTCCAAGATTTGTGGGATCGTTCGGAATCGCAACCTGTGCACCCGCTTGCAACTCATCCAGTGACTGAATTTTTTTCGAATAGCCGGCGATAGGATAGACAAAGGTATTACCGACCGGAACCAGTTTATAGCCACGGTCTTTGATCTGCTGATCCAGATAAGGTTTGTGCTGGAACGCATTTACATCGATGTCGCCTTTGCTCAGTGCTTCGTTTGGCAGCACATAATCATTAAACGTAACCAATTCGACGTCCAGGCCATATTTCTCTTTTGCGACTTTTTGGGCCGCTTCTGCTACCTGTTGCTCAGCCCCAACAATCACACCAACCTTAATATGGTTGGGATCTTTTTCGTCCTGACCGCAACCGGCAAGTGCCAGTGATCCCATCAAAACGCCCAGCGTAGCGATTGTTTTAAATGTGAAAGACATATCCTTTCCTTAATAATGAATGTTGCCTAATTACTTATGCGTAACAGCCCGGACGATGCGATCGCCACAGAATTGAATTAAATATACCAGCACAACTAATAGCACTAACACCGTATTCATGACCGTGGCGTTGTAACCGATATAACCGTACTGATAACCGATTTGCCCCAAACCTCCGGCCCCTACAGCCCCACCCATTGCTGAGTAGCCAACTAACGTAATTAACGTAATTGTGGCTGCGTTCACCAGGCCTGGCAGCGCTTCTGGAAGTAAAACCTTTCTGATTATTTGCATTGGTGTGGCACCCATAGCGCGCGATGCTTCAATTAAACCGCTGGGTAATTCCAGCAATGCGTTTTCCACCATACGGGCAATAAAAGGCGCGGCACCCACGGTCAAAGGAACAATAGCCGCCTGCAGACCAATTGAGGTTCCAACAATGATGCGCGTAAATGGAATCATCCACACTAAGAGGATAATAAAGGGGATGGAGCGGAAGATGTTCACCAGCGCGGAAAGTATCCGGTATAGTTTTGCGTTCTCAATGATTTGCCCCGGCCGGGTAATATAAAGTAATACGCCAACCGGCAGGCCAATCACAAAACCAAAAAAGCCGGAGACAAAGGTCATCATCAGTGTTTCCCAAACACCACGACCTAATAGCCAGATCATTGCCTCAGACATAACCTAATACCTCAACTTTTACATGCTGTTCCTGCAGAAAGGCAATTGCAGCGGCGGTATCTGCTTCCTGGCCGTGCATTTCAGCGAGCATAATGCCGAATTTAACGCCGCCTGCATAATCCATCTGCGCGCTGATGATATTGTTATTCACATTAAAACGTCGGGCCGATTCAGATAATAATGGGGCATCGACCGATTCGCCGGTAAATTCAAGACGCAACAGGGGCACACTATCGGGGGTATTCTCCGCCTCCAGGCGCTCAATGTAATCTGCAGGAATATCAAGATGCAGCGTCGACTGGATAAATTGTTGAGCTAAAGGGGTTTTGGGATGAGAAAAGACTTCGCTAACGGTATCTTGCTCAATTAACTCACCGTTGCTAATGACCGCAACCCGATCGCAGATGCGTTTTACCACATCCATTTCATGAGTGATCAGCAAAATAGTGATCCCCAGCCGGCGATTAATATCTTTCAGTAATTCCAGTATGGAGCGTGTAGTAGCGGGATCGAGTGCGCTGGTGGCCTCATCACATAACAGCACTTTTGGATTACTGGCTAGGGCGCGCGCAATCGCGACACGTTGCTTTTGCCCTCCGGAAAGGTTAGCGGGCCAGACATCTTTTTTGTCCGATAACCCAACCAGATCCAGTAATTCAGTGACACGCTGTGATATTTCATTGCGTGTCAGGCTACCTAATTCAAGTGGAAGCGCAATGTTACCAAATACCGTGCGTGAGTTGAGCAGGTTAAAGTGCTGGAAGATCATGCCTATCTGGCGCCGTGCCTGCGTGAGTTCGCGTTCATTCAGGGCTGTAAGATCTGTACCATCAACCAATACACTGCCCGATGTTGGGCGTTCTAATAAATTTACGCAGCGAATAAGTGTACTTTTACCCGCGCCTGATGCACCGATAACGCCATAAATTTGTCCGGCAGGCACGTGCAAACTGACATTTGACAGGGCAGTTATGGTTCGTGAACTTTGCTGGAACACTTTGGTTATATTCGAAAGTTTAATCATTGATTTCTTTATTATCGCAATAAATATTGTTCATGGTGTTTGGTATAGCCAAACATCGCTACGGCGAAATTTGAATGGATGGTAGGGCATCCAGACGTCTAAATCAATCGAAGTCATCCAATCTGCCATTCTCTCTTTTATGGCAATCATGCGATACTGTTTGGCAAATCTTGTAGCAGGAGTTACTACGTGGCAGAGCTTGTTCCCGCAATTTTTCTTGATCGTGATGGTACCGTAAATATCGATCATGGCTATGTTTATGAGATCGATGATTTCCAGTTTATTGATGGCGTCATTGATGCGATGCGTGAATTGAAGGCCATGGGCTTTGCTTTGGTGCTGGTAACCAACCAGTCAGGTATTGCTCGTGGTAAGTTTAGTGAAGATCAATTCATGCAGTTAACGGAGTGGATGGATTGGTCGCTGGCTGACCGCGGTGTTGATTTGGATGGTATCTGGTTTTGTCCGCATCATCCTGAGGCAGTAGAAGATACCTACCGGCAGACATGTGACTGCCGTAAGCCTCAGCCCGGTATGCTGATTTCTGCACAAAGCGAACTGAATATTGATATGGCAGCTTCTTATATGGTTGGCGACAAAATTGACGACATGCTAGCGGGTCAGGCAGCAGGCGTAGGTAAAAAAGTCTTGGTGCGTACCGGTAAACCAGTAACCCCCGAGAGTGAAGCTGCTGCGGATTGGGTGATTACCTCTCTTGCAGAGCTCCCGAAACGTATTAAACAGGGTTAAAAAGAAGCAGGTTGTACGAAGTTGCAGCGAACAGAAAAAAAGTTGCGATTCCCTCTTGCTATCCAATCTGGTGTGCCTATAATGCGCCTCCATCGAACGGCAGCAGAGCAAACGCTCAGCGGCTGAAAGATAAAGAGAAAATTCCTGATTTAAGGGGTTGACTCTGAAAGAGGAAAGCGTAATATACGCCACCTCGCAGCAGCAGGCGAAGCCGCTGACTGCACCGCTCTTTAACAATTTATCAGACAATCTGTGTGGGCACTCGCAGGATTGATATCAACGTCTCCGGACGTAAAAAATATCAAGTCTTAAGAGTGAACACGTAATAAATTCATTACGACGTTTTCCTTGAGCATCGCTTCACGAGTTGAAGCAAATCAAACTTTAAATTGAAGAGTTTGATCATGGCTCAGATTGAACGCTGGCGGCAGGCCTAACACATGCAAGTCGAACGGTAGCACAGAAGAGCTTGCTCTTCGGGTGACGAGTGGCGGACGGGTGAGTAATGTCTGGGGATCTGCCCGATGGAGGGGGATAACTACTGGAAACGGTAGCTAATACCGCATAACGTCGCAAGACCAAAGTGGGGGACCTTCGGGCCTCACACCATCGGATGAACCCAGATGAGATTAGCTAGTAGGTGGGGTAACGGCTCACCTAGGCGACGATCTCTAGCTGGTCTGAGAGGATGACCAGCCACACTGGAACTGAGACACGGTCCAGACTCCTACGGGAGGCAGCAGTGGGGAATATTGCACAATGGGCGCAAGCCTGATGCAGCCATGCCGCGTGTATGAAGAAGGCCTTCGGGTTGTAAAGTACTTTCAGCGGGGAGGAAGGGAGAGAGGTTAATAACCTTTTTCATTGACGTTACCCGCAGAAGAAGCACCGGCTAACTCCGTGCCAGCAGCCGCGGTAATACGGAGGGTGCAAGCGTTAATCGGAATTACTGGGCGTAAAGCGCACGCAGGCGGTCTGTTAAGTCAGATGTGAAATCCCCGGGCTCAACCCGGGAACTGCATTTGAAACTGGCAGGCTTGAGTCTCGTAGAGGGGGGTAGAATTCCAGGTGTAGCGGTGAAATGCGTAGAGATCTGGAGGAATACCGGTGGCGAAGGCGGCCCCCTGGACGAAGACTGACGCTCAGGTGCGAAAGCGTGGGGAGCAAACAGGATTAGATACCCTGGTAGTCCACGCCGTAAACGATGTCGACTTGGAGGTTGTGCCCTTGAGGCGTGGCTTCCGGAGCTAACGCGTTAAGTCGACCGCCTGGGGAGTACGGCCGCAAGGTTAAAACTCAAATGAATTGACGGGGGCCCGCACAAGCGGTGGAGCATGTGGTTTAATTCGATGCAACGCGAAGAACCTTACCTGGTCTTGACATCCACAGAACTTTCCAGAGATGGATTGGTGCCTTCGGGAACTGTGAGACAGGTGCTGCATGGCTGTCGTCAGCTCGTGTTGTGAAATGTTGGGTTAAGTCCCGCAACGAGCGCAACCCTTATCCTTTGTTGCCAGCGGTTCGGCCGGGAACTCAAAGGAGACTGCCGGTGATAAACCGGAGGAAGGTGGGGATGACGTCAAGTCATCATGGCCCTTACGACCAGGGCTACACACGTGCTACAATGGCGCATACAAAGAGAAGCGACCTCGCGAGAGCAAGCGGACCTCATAAAGTGCGTCGTAGTCCGGATCGGAGTCTGCAACTCGACTCCGTGAAGTCGGAATCGCTAGTAATCGTGGATCAGAATGCCACGGTGAATACGTTCCCGGGCCTTGTACACACCGCCCGTCACACCATGGGAGTGGGTTGCAAAAGAAGTAGGTAGCTTAACCTTCGGGAGGGCGCTTACCACTTTGTGATTCATGACTGGGGTGAAGTCGTAACAAGGTAACCGTAGGGGAACCTGCGGTTGGATCACCTCCTTACCTGAAGATACTTTCCGGCGCAGTGTCCACAACAGATTGTCTGATGAAAAGAAACGAGCAGGATACCTTTATAGGCTTGTAGCTCAGGTGGTTAGAGCGCACCCCTGATAAGGGTGAGGTCGGTGGTTCAAGTCCACTCAGGCCTACCAAATTCTTACTCATGCTGCGTTATGCTCGCGGTCGTTTACTGAAGTAAACTTCCCGGTCGCATGCCTTGCCTGAGAAAGAATTAACTCTTGATTGAGTTTGGTAATAAAGGTCTCTGCAAGTGACTGTATGGGGCTATAGCTCAGCTGGGAGAGCGCCTGCCTTGCACGCAGGAGGTCAGCGGTTCGATCCCGCTTAGCTCCACCATATATGTCCTGAAATCCAATACTTCAGAGTGTACTGGCAACAGTATGCTGCGAAGTATTATGCTCTTTAACAATCCGGAACAAGCTGAAAATTGAAACGACACGTCGCGTCATTCTTCCGTAATAAAGAATGAAGGCGGTGTGTTCGAGTCTCTCAAATTATCACGACACATGTGCGTTGCAAAACGCCTGTGGGTTGTGAGGTTAAGCGACTAAGCGTACACGGTGGATGCCCTGGCAGTCAGAGGCGATGAAGGGCGTGCTAATCTGCGATAAGCGCCGGTAAGGTGATATGAACCGTTATAACCGGCGATACCCGAATGGGGAAACCCAGTGCAATCCGTTGCACTATCATGTCATGAATACATAGTGGCATGAGGCGAACCGGGGGAACTGAAACATCTAAGTACCCCGAGGAAAAGAAATCAACCGAGATTCCCCCAGTAGCGGCGAGCGAACGGGGAGGAGCCCGGAACCATCATCAGCTTGTGCATCAGTGGAAGCGTCTGGAAAGTCGCGCGACACAGGGTGAAAGCCCCGTACACGAAGATGCACCTGCTGTGAGTTCGAAGAGTAGGGCGGGACACGTGGTATCCTGTCTGAATATGGGGGGACCATCCTCCAAGGCTAAATACTCCTGACTGACCGATAGTGAACCAGTACCGTGAGGGAAAGGCGAAAAGAACCCCGGCGAGGGGAGTGAAAAAGAACCTGAAACCGTGTACGTACAAGCAGTGGGAGCCTCTTTAATGGGGTGACTGCGTACCTTTTGTATAATGGGTCAGCGACTTATATTCTGTAGCAAGGTTAACCGTATAGGGGAGCCGCAGGGAAACCGAGTCTTAACTGGGCGTTAAGTTGCAGGGTATAGACCCGAAACCCGGTGATCTAGCCATGGGCAGGTTGAAGGTTGGGTAACACTAACTGGAGGACCGAACCGACTAATGTTGAAAAATTAGCGGATGACTTGTGGCTGGGGGTGAAAGGCCAATCAAACCGGGAGATAGCTGGTTCTCCCCGAAAGCTATTTAGGTAGCGCCTCGTGAACTCATCTCCGGGGGTAGAGCACTGTTTCGGCTAGGGGGCCATCCCGGCTTACCAACCCGATGCAAACTGCGAATACCGGAGAATGTTATCACGGGAGACACACGGCGGGTGCTAACGTCCGTCGTGAAGAGGGAAACAACCCAGACCGCCAGCTAAGGTCCCAAAGTCATGGTTAAGTGGGAAACGATGTGGGAAGGCCCAGACAGCCAGGATGTTGGCTTAGAAGCAGCCATCATTTAAAGAAAGCGTAATAGCTCACTGGTCGAGTCGGCCTGCGCGGAAGATGTAACGGGGCTAAACCATGCACCGAAGCTGCGGCAGCGACGCTTATGCGTTGTTGGGTAGGGGAGCGTTCTGTAAGCCGTTGAAGGTGGCCTGTGAGGGTTGCTGGAGGTATCAGAAGTGCGAATGCTGACATAAGTAACGATAAAGCGGGTGAAAAGCCCGCTCGCCGGAAGACCAAGGGTTCCTGTCCAACGTTAATCGGGGCAGGGTGAGTCGACCCCTAAGGCGAGGCCGAAAGGCGTAGTCGATGGGAAACGGGTTAATATTCCCGTACTTGGTGTTACTGCGAAGGGGGGACGGAGAAGGCTATGTTAGCCGGGCGACGGTTGTCCCGGTTTAAGCGTGTAGGCTTGCATCCCAGGCAAATCCGGGGTGCTTTAAGGCTGAGGCGTGATGACGAGGCACTACGGTGCTGAAGTAACAAATGCCCTGCTTCCGGGAAAAGCCTCTAAGCTCCAGGTAACACTGAATCGTACCCCAAACCGACACAGGTGGTCAGGTAGAGAATACCAAGGCGCTTGAGAGAACTCGGGTGAAGGAACTAGGCAAAATGGTGCCGTAACTTCGGGAGAAGGCACGCTGGCGCGTAGGTGAAGGGACTTGCTCCCGGAGCTGAAGCCAGTCGAAGATACCAGCTGGCTGCAACTGTTTATTAAAAACACAGCACTGTGCAAACACGAAAGTGGACGTATACGGTGTGACGCCTGCCCGGTGCCGGAAGGTTAATTGATGGGGTTATCCGCAAGGAGAAGCTCTTGATCGAAGCCCCGGTAAACGGCGGCCGTAACTATAACGGTCCTAAGGTAGCGAAATTCCTTGTCGGGTAAGTTCCGACCTGCACGAATGGCGTAATGATGGCCAGGCTGTCTCCACCCGAGACTCAGTGAAATTGAACTCGCTGTGAAGATGCAGTGTACCCGCGGCAAGACGGAAAGACCCCGTGAACCTTTACTACAGCTTGACACTGAACATTGAGCCTTGATGTGTAGGATAGGTGGGAGGCTTTGAAGCGTGGACGCCAGTCTGCGTGGAGCCGACCTTGAAATACCACCCTTTAACGTTTGATGTTCTAACGTAGGCCCGTTATCCGGGCTGCGGACAGTGTCTGGTGGGTAGTTTGACTGGGGCGGTCTCCTCCTAAAGCGTAACGGAGGAGCACGAAGGTCAGCTAATCACGGTCGGACATCGTGAGGTTAGTGCAATGGCATAAGCTGGCTTGACTGCGAGAGTGACGGCTCGAGCAGGTGCGAAAGCAGGTCATAGTGATCCGGTGGTTCTGAATGGAAGGGCCATCGCTCAACGGATAAAAGGTACTCCGGGGATAACAGGCTGATACCGCCCAAGAGTTCATATCGACGGCGGTGTTTGGCACCTCGATGTCGGCTCATCACATCCTGGGGCTGAAGTAGGTCCCAAGGGTACGGCTGTTCGCCGTTTAAAGTGGTACGCGAGCTGGGTTTAGAACGTCGTGAGACAGTTCGGTCCCTATCTGCCGTGGGCGCTGGAAGACTGAGAGGGGTTGCTCCTAGTACGAGAGGACCGGAGTGAACGCACCACTGGTGTTCGGGTTGTCATGCCAATGGCATTGCCCGGTAGCTAAGTGCGGAAAAGATAAGCGCTGAAAGCATCTAAGCGCGAAACTTGCCTCGAGATGAGTCTTCCCTGACTCCTTGAGAGTCCTGAAGGGACGTTGAAGACGACGACGTTGATAGGCCGGGTGTGTAAGCGCAGCGATGCGTTGAGCTAACCGGTACTAATGACCCGTGAGGCTTAACCTTACAACGCCAGAGGCGTTTTGGTAGAGAGACGATAAAGATTTTCGGCTTGTAAACGGATAAAGAATCAGTGGCGCAGAATGAGCGTCACGAAAAGAATTTGCCTGGCGGCACTAGCGCGGTGGTCCCACCTGACCCCATGCCGAACTCAGAAGTGAAACGCCGTAGCGCCGATGGTAGTGTGGGGTCTCCCCATGCGAGAGTAGGGAACTGCCAGGCATCAGACATGACCATCCCGGTGACGCGGGGCGGGCGAAATACCTGATATCAGAAGCAACATTCTGAATTCAGTCCAGAATCGGTGGAGCGGTAGTTCAGTTGGTTAGAATACCTGCCTGTCACGCAGGGGGTCGCGGGTTCGAGCCCCGTCCGTTCCGCCACTTAAACACAGAGCCCTGACAGTAATGTCAGGGCTTTTTGTCTTATATGTGCCTGTTTTATTTCCCTTCCGACTCTTTTCTAAGTGCATATTTCTGCCCCATATACTTAAACCTACCTATATCTGCAAGGTATCAGCTGTTGAAAAAGTGTGGCGTGGTTGACATGATGGTAATCTTTAACTTAAAAGCGTTAGCGCCTAAATGGACTTAATCACGATCACTTTGCTGATAGAGGCTAACCTGCTTATCAACTTTTTTTACATGCTCACTCAGAAAGTCAATAAAAGCACGAATGCGGCTGCTGACAGCGCGATCGCTGTAATAAACAGCATTAAATGGCATCTCTACAGGTAAAACCTTATCAGCCATTAACGTGACTAATTTCCCTTCTTCGATCTCCTTATCGATCATGTAATCTGATAAACAGGCAATTCCATTACCAGAAAGGCATAGTTGTTTTAAAGTTTCACCACTGTTTGATGTTATATCCGGAGTGATTTCATAAAGCTGGCCATCTTGTTGCTGCAGTGGCCAGCGATTAAGATTTAATGGTTCAGTAAATCCAAGACAGGTATGTGTAGCAAGATCGGCGACCTTGGTCGGTCGGCTAAACTTGCTAAGATAATCCGGGGAGGCGACGACTCTGCGGTAACTGAGAAAAAGTGGTCTTGCACGGAGGCTCGAGTCTGTCAAGTTCCCTGCCCTGATAGCAATATCAACTTTTCGTTCAATTAAATTAATGAAGGTCTCAGATGAGACAAGTGAGAGTCTCATTTGTGGATAGCGTTCACGGAATGGTTTAATTAACGGCATTAAAAGGTGAAGGATAACGGGTGTGGCGGCATCAATACGCAATACACCTCTTGGCGTAAGCTGGCTTTCCATCAGTTCATTTTCCGCAGCGGCCATCTCCTGAAGCAATTTTTGTACATGACGGAAATATTTTTCTCCTTCCTGCGTCAGTTTAATCTGGCGTGTGGTACGGGTTAATAGCTCAACCCCCAATTTATTTTCGAGTTTTTTAACTGCCCGACTGACGACAGAATTGGCCATGTGAAGCTGTTCGGCAGCTCGGCTAAAACTACCACTTTCCACGACGGCAACAAAAATGATTAACTCTTCCGATGAAGCTTTCATTATTGCTCCTTTAGCAAAATAAAACGTTTATTTTTGAGCTTTCCAGCTGTTCAGGCACGGGGTAATATTATCTGTCAGTAAATAACATTGATTGTGCTTATGAGCGATTTGATGTTCATTCCTGTAATTTTTGTAAATGGTGTTCAGTGCTTGCCCGATAGCCCTGGCAGGCCGTAACGGTGAAGCTGTTTTTGCATTTGCTTACGCTCTAATATCGGTAAATCTGCCACACTGATTGAAACTCCGGTGTAAAGCCCCTATAACTGGAAGACATATTTTGCTATTTGGATATAGATAAGGATTCAGGCGGTAAAGTGCAGAAGAAAACTTATGCCATGAGATACGTCGCAGGTCAGCCAGCGGAACAAATTTTCCCGCCTGGCGCGATGTTGCATGTAGGACAGGCATTACCACCAGGTGCACCCTTACCGATGGATTCGACACTGCGAGTTTTAGTCTGGAATATTTTTAAACAACAGCGGGCCGACTGGTTATCAGTACTCCAAAATTTCGGTAAAGATGCGCATCTGGTTTTGTTGCAAGAAGCACAAACTACGCCGGAACTGATTAAGTTCGCTACCTCAAACTATCTTGCAGCCGATCAGGTTCCCGCTTTTGTATTGCCTCAACATCCTTCAGGTGTTATGACGCTTGCTGCTGCGCATCCCGTATATTGTTGTCCACTCCGCGAACGTGAGCCATTACTTCGCCTGGCAAAATCAGCCCTGGTCACGGCTTATCCGTTGCCGAATAGCGAGATGCTGATGGTTGTTAATATTCATGCTGTTAATTTCAGTCTGGGTATTGATGTCTACAGCAAACAACTGGGGCCAATCGGGGAACAGATACTTCATCATCAGGGCCCGGTTATTATGGCTGGAGATTTCAATGCCTGGAGTCGTCAGCGCATGCATGCCCTCTACCGCTTCGCGCGTGAGATGGGGTTACGTGACGTTCGTTTTACCGACGATCATCGTCGTAAAGCGTTTGGCCGCCCACTGGATTTTGTTTTCTACCGTGGTATAGACGTTGCTGCGGCATCAGTCCTTGTCACCCGTGCATCCGATCACAATCCGCTACTCGTTGAATTCCACTCTGGCAAGCCCCCGCTGATTTAAGTCGTCACGAGGCCAGCCATCATAGGGCAGGTCAGTTATGCCTGTCTGCCTGTTTTTCTAAACAATAAAGAAGGAGGTAGAGATGACAGCTAAAAGCCATCATCAACATGTTGAAGCGCAATTTGGCGATCGGGCCCAGGCTTATCTGAGTAGTGCGGTGCATGCAACTGGCCACGATTTGCAGCGTTTGTCGAAACGCTTGTCCGCTACTCCTGAGTCCTGTGTACTGGATCTCGGGTGTGGAGCAGGGCACGCCAGCTTTATTGCGGCTGAGCAGGTCCGGAACGTCGTTGCCTATGACCTCTCATCTCAAATGCTGGACGTTGTGAAGCGTACTGCCAGCGAGCGTGGCTATTCACATTTAAAGACGGAGCAAGGCTACGCGGAATCGCTGCCGTTTCCTGATGAAACCTTTGATATTGTAATTAGCCGTTATTCTGCACACCACTGGCATGACGTTGGGCAGGCGCTGCGTGAGGTTAAACGGGTATTGAAACCCGCCGGTGCCGTTATTTTTATGGATGTGAGCTCACCGGGAAACGCCGTACTGGATATCTGGTTGCAGACCATTGAAGCGCTGCGTGATACCTCCCACGTCCGTGATTATAGCCCTGGTGAGTGGTTAAACATGTTTACGAAGGCGGGGCTGATGATCAACCGTGTAACGCAAGATCGGCTGTCACTTGAGTTTTCTAACTGGGTTACACGCATGCGTACACCTGAAACCCTGGTAACCGCTATCCGCGCCTACCAGCAGTCTGCTTCTGATGAAGTAAAACGCTATTACATGTTGCAAGACGATGGAAGCTTTACCAGCGATACGCTCTTTATTGAAGCTTATAAAGCTTGAATCAGTTCGGCTTCGTTTCATTCAGATGACGCCTTGCTGAACAATGTGCCTGTACTTTTCTGACGCTGACACTGCCCTGAAATTTTTCATTAGCCGGTATCTCAGTCATAAAAAAAGAGCCAATTTCGCAATCGGCTCTTTCCTGGTATCGGCAGAAAATTGATATTTAACTCTCTGGCATTGCGTTATTACTTACAAAAAGCGTCAGCTCATCACCGGGTTGGATGCTTTTCGCACCACTTAATACATTGTTCCAACGCAATACGTCTTTCATATTAACACCATGACGTTTTGCTATGCTGGCAACAGAATCCCCTTTCCGCACCTTGTAAGTAATACTGCCGCTATTATCAGCCAGCTCGGTACTTTTACTACTGCTAACGCTCAACGTTTGCCCTGGCTTAATGTTCGCACCGCGAAGATTATTGGCACGTTGCAGATCTTTTATTGAAACGCCTAAACGTTTCGCAATGCCTGAAAGCGTGTCACCACTACGTACCTTATAGCTTGTCGCTTTACTTCCAATGTTACTGGCTAACTGCGTAGGCTGAACTGCAGAGATATCCCCTGAAGCCAGAGAATCACGAAGCTTCGCAACGTTAGATTTTGGCACCATAATGTAATGTGGCCCATTAGGCGCTGTCGTTCCACGTTTGTAACCGCTATTAAAGCTCTTAAGCTTGGTTAACGACATGCCTGCCATATCGGCAGCCTGCGTTAACTCAATCTGCTGGCCGACTTCCACTCGCGCTAAAGCGCGGCTCTCGTTCGGGGCAGGTAGCCGGATACCATAGCGCTTGTTATGCTTCAGGAGTTCACCCAGCGCTAACATCTTAGGCACATATACCGTAGTCTCACGTGGCAGTGAAAGATGCCAGAAATCGGTAGGCTTACCTCTGGCTTTATTCTGTTTCACTGCTTTCAGTACACGGCCTTCACCGCTGTTGTACGCGGCAACGGTAAGTAACCAGTCACCACCAAACATGCCATTAAGGCGCTGCATCATATCCAATGCAACTTTTGTCGAGGCGACAATATCTCGTCGTCCGTCATACCACTGGTTCTGTTTCAAACCGTAGTTACGCCCCGTCGCGGGTACAATCTGCCAAATGCCTGCGGCATTTGCTGCGGACGTCGCATGGGGGTCAAAAGCGCTCTCCACTATGGGTAGCAGTACCAGTTCCATCGGCATTTTACGTTGTTTAATCTGCTCGACTATCCAGTACATATACGGCTCTGCCCGTAATGTTACATCGTGGAGATAGCTCTTGTTCTTTAAGTACTTTTGTTTTTGTTCGCGGATCCGGCTGTTTTCCGGAACCTGCATCTTCAGCTCGTCGCTAATGAAATTCCAAAGATCCTGGTCTTGTGCGAGGCCTGTTCCATCATCCTGCCAACGCGCAGACAACATTCGATCTGGATTTTTTCCATTTTCACTTTGACCTGCCGAAGACAGACTCTGTGCATGCTGTTCCGGGATGTTAGCATCGTGCCTTGATGCCTGGCATCCCACCAGCAAGACCGAGGCGAGTAATATCGCTTTAGCCTTCATGTGTGTGTCAATAGTTTGCTTAAAAGACGAGCAACTATACGTGCTCGCTTGAGACAACACAACCAGAAAAATCAAAAATGGTCTTTGAGCTCGCGTAAGCGCGCGAAAACTTGCCATTGATGGTAAGGAGGCGAGTTAAATCCAATAATCTTTTGTAAATCAATTTCATGCGTTCGTAAAAATAAATTTATTTTCCGTTCAAATGCGAGTTTTGTAGGCAAAGTAATATGATTTTTAGCTCGTAAGTCCTTAATTTGCTGGAAACAAGCTGCAATTTCATTATCCTGGGGGAGTATGTGTTGCGCAAACTTCAAATTAGATAATGTATATTCATGGGCGCAGCAAACCAGTGAATCATCTGGAAGGTTGTTAAGTTTATGAAAAGATTCAAACATTTGTTCCGGTGTGCCTTCAAATAATCGTCCGCAGCCGCCAGAAAACATAGTGTCTCCACAAAAAATATAAGGGAAACTAAAATATGAGATATGTCCTAAAGTATGGCCAGGTGTCCCTATTACACGAAATTCGTTGCCCAAAATAGTGAAGCAATCCCCCTCACTGACAATCTCAGTGGCTCCCTTATTTTGTGTCTCTTGCGGACCATACACCACAAGCTGTGGCCATTTTTCAACCAGTTCTTTTACGCCGCCAACGTGGTCGTGATGGTGATGCGTTAGTAAAATAGCGACAGGCTGCCACTGGTTCTGTTGCAAGGTGTTGATCACGGGGGCCGCTTCGCCGGGATCGACAATCAGGCAGTGACCGCGGTCATTATTGAGTGTCCAGATGTAGTTATCCTGAAGAGCGGGAATGCTGGTAAGATTCATGAGTCACCTCTCAACGCCGTGAAGGAATGAAGATGGTAAAGCATGAAGCCCGCTAAAACACGTCAAATTCTTAATGCCCCAAACTCCTGGGCTGATATGCCTTGGGGCGACTATTTTCGCGATGCACTCTCGCAGCACCTTCAACCCTGCCTGAGTAAATTGTATGGTTTCCATTTGCTTAAAATCGGTAACCTCAGTGCGGAAATTGATACCCAGAATTGTGCTATCGCTCATCAGGTCAACGTGGGGATTGAAGGGGATTCTCTGCAAGTGATAGCCGATCCAATGCGCTTGCCATTTGAATCGAAATCAGTTGACGCTTGCTTACTGGCGCACACATTGGCCTGGAGTGGCGATCCGCATCGTATTTTACGTGAAGTCGATCGGGTATTGATTGATGATGGTTGGCTGATTATCAGCGGGTTCACGCCCTTTAGCCTGTTGGGAATGGGTAAAATGATCCCAGGATTACATCGCCGAGCGCCCTGGAGTGGCCGGATGTTCACCCAGATGCGGTTGCTGGACTGGCTCGGCCTGCTTAATTATGAAGTGATGCATCGAACCCGGTTTCAGGTCGTGCCCTGGAACAGGCAAGGGGGGAAAATGATGACGACCCATCTACCTGCGTTAGGATGCCTGAATATTGTTGTTGCCAGGAAACGTACTTTCCCGCTAACGATGAACCCCGCAAAAAAGCGTGCTGGAAAGGCGCAGTTGCGGCCAGCAGTGAATGCGGCGCGGCAACTGCGTAAGACACGGGATCAGGATTCCTGCTGATAGCCGACATCGTCAATGGTAGGACTGCTGGCGGCCTTTCGCGCCAATTCATCACAGCGCTCGTTCTCTGGATGTCCAGCATGGCCTTTTACCCATTCCCACTTAATTTCATGGTGGCTCAGGGCAGCATCGAGCCGTTTCCAAAGATCGACATTCTTAACCGGTTTCTTATCGGCCGTTTTCCAGCCGCGTTTTTTCCAGTTGTGAATCCAACTGGTAATCCCCTGGCGTACATATTGGCTATCGGTGCTAACGCACACCACGCAAGGCTGTGTTAATGCTTCAAGAGCAACAATCGCTGCCATGAGCTCCATGCGATTGTTCGTTGTAAGGTGATACCCGGCACTAAAAAATTTTTCGTGTTGTTGGTAGCGCAAGATTGCGCCATAACCACCGGGTCCAGGGTTGCCAAGACAGGAACCATCAGTGAAAATTTCTACCTCTTTGCGCATCGCGGATAGACTTCCTTCTGCAAAAAAAACAAGTCTGACATAAACCGGCTCGGGAAACATTGCAATTACACGTCAGGAATACACCTTAATGCACGCAAAAGGTGATTTCTATTCGCAAACTCAGGTATTCCGGCTATTGATACCACTCCGATAGCAATATCAACCCTACCGTATTTGATGCGTGCAGGCGTGTTTGCGGTGAAATTACAGGGATAAAGATAGGGGCAGGATGGTTCCCGGATAGCAACGTCGCTGTTAATATACCTGCTGTACAGCATCGCGGGCTGCATCAGTCGCGCATTTTTTTCTTCTCCGATGAGTTAATTTCCAACGGGTGATGGTTATCGACACAAATAGCGCTAACAGGATTATCGTCCTTGATACAGAAACCACGGGTATGAACATGATTGGTGTTCATTACGAAGGGCACCGTATTATCGAAATCGGCGCTGTTGAAGTCGTTAATCGGCGTCTGACGGGTAATAACTTTCATCTTTATCTCAAGCCGGATCGGCTGGTGGACCCTGAAGCATTTGGTGTTCATGGTATCGCCGATGAATTTCTTGCGGATAAACCTGCTTTTAGCGAGATTGCCGATGAGTTTCTCGACTACATCCGTGGGGCCGAACTGGTCATCCATAATGCTTCGTTTGATATCGGTTTTATGGATTATGAATTCAGTAAGCTGAAGCGCGATATTCCTAAAACGGATACCTTCTGTAAAATTACCGACAGCTTGCTGATGGCGCGCAAGTTGTTTCCGGGAAAGCGTAATAGCCTTGATGCACTGTGTTCACGTTATGAAATAGATAACAGTAAGCGGACGTTGCACGGCGCATTGCTTGATGCGGAGATCCTTGCTGAGGTCTTCCTGGCAATGACCGGCGGGCAAACGTCGCTGGCATTTTCCGTTGAAGGCGAGCGTAAGGAAGCGGATGGTAGCGCAAGTATTCAACGGATTGTACGGCCGGCGTCAGCGCTACGTGTCGTACAGGCGACGGATGAAGAGGCAATGGCGCATGAACAGCGTCTGGACCTGGTGATGAAGAAGGGAGGAAGTTGTCTGTGGCGCGCTTAAGTGTATCAAAACGCATTAAAAAAACACCATTGCGATGAAATTTCAGGCAACTGAATCAGAATCAACGAAAAAGCATTGACGGTTTAACCTGGTCGTCTTAATATTCGCCCCGTTCCCGACGGGGAACACAGCGCGGAGCGGTAGTTCAGTTGGTTAGAATACCTGCCTGTCACGCAGGGGGTCGCGGGTTCGAGCCCCGTCCGTTCCGCCACTATTCAGGGCCATGTTAGTCACTAACGTGGCCCTTTTCTTTTCTGTATTTTCAATATACGACTTAGCATCCCTGGGCCGACCGGCTTCCCCGGGGGCTGTAGCTGAAATATTTTCTCACATTCCTTTCCAGCTTATTGCCCTTTTATCGGGAATTTTTGGCTACTGAATACTACTTAACAATTTTGACAATTCTTTTTCCCCTAAAATAAGCCAAGAAAATGCCCACTATAAATAATAAGCCTGCCGGTTATGGTGCTTACTATTCTCAAGAGCCGATGGCCGGTTATTAAGTCCCAGCGGCGCCTATAGGTAATCGCACTCTTCCTCTGCCTCAAGAGCAACAGCCTGCAAGTCGTCGCATCTATGCTGAGCCTCAGCCTGGGGCACGTCATTATGCCCCTCCGCCAGCAGATAACCGTATGCATCCTCAGTTCCAGCAGAGGCCTATGGCAAGCCAAAATGCTGCGGTGCTCCAACAGCAACAGCCTGCAAGTCGTCGCATCTATGCTGAGCCTCAGCCTGGGGATCGTCATTATGCTTCTCTGCCAGCAGGTAGCCGCATACATCCCCAGTTTCAGCAAGAGAGAGCCGGTGTTGCTGCTGAAAATGTTTTTCCTCGAATCCCTAATCCTCCGCCAGAGAGTAAAAATAGCCTGTGGGCTCGATTTAATCAGATGTCGCTTCACAGGCGGCAGGACAAGGTCGAATTCGACAACCGGGGTAATGACGCAGCGGCAACGCAGAGAGAGTCGAGCTGGTCAGTAAATGTGCTGCGATCTATCCATCCTGACCTTGCTACAAATTTTTTGCAGCATATAGCAAGTCTGATAACGGGGCCTTTAACGGCGACCACTGAATTTAAACAGAAGTTTAAAGCGTCTCTCGAATCCAGGAATATCAGTCCTACGGATGTTGCTGCACTAATGACGGGGTTTGAGCATGCCGAGACGCTAAAACAATCCATTCAGGACGGTGTTATAAGAAATGAAACTCCAACCGCGCTGATTTTGCGTCTGGTTGAGAGTAATGATTTTAAGATAATGCTCGATCTGAATGGCATGCTTTTAGAAGCTCGAGATCCTGAGACTCGCAGAGCGATTCGTAGACAGCCCTTATTCAGAGACCGGGGACGCATAGACGTACCCAAGGAACGGGTGAGATCGCAGAGCGTATATAACCGTCATGCCGGTATTGCGGATGAGCTACATCGGCGTCCGTCAACAGAGAACTTCTTTAATAGAAATATTAACCACGCCAAGTCATCTAATATGCGGGACCCTTTATCAGAGACAGCAAAGCAGTTTAGCAAAAGTGGCACCCCTTTTATTGCAGGTGCTTCCGGTACCATGCAGGTTATTCTCCATCATATGGAACAGGAGAAACCCTACGCATCGCTCACTGCGAAGGAACGTCAGAGCGTTGAAACCAATATACTCATACACACGGCGCTATTGGTTGCCTCGGGACACCACAGTATCGTTGAAGTGCTACAACCGGGTCGTAAGCTCGGTTATTTCAGCGACCTTCCCGATCCGTTGCAAGGTAAAAAGGGGTATCGGAACTTTATGCGTGCCCTGGATTCACGGCTTGCAGCACTAAATTTGAGCGCTGCCACCCGACTCGGAGTGTAATCTAACGCTATTTACGCTGTCTTGCGGGCAAAGGGGAATACGCTAAGCATCATCCTTACGGATACATAGGCAGGATCTGCATTCTGGCGCAGCGGGAAGGGGCTGAGTAATCTCGACCCCTTGTCGTTCACCCGTACGAAAATAGAATCAGCTCATCAGGCTAACTTGCGCCGCAACGATCCGCCAGCCACAGGGCAGCTTCACCCATGTTTGTTGTTGGCGGCCTATTTTCTCGCTACCTTCGCGAGTGAACTCCGTACTGCATACGGCATAATCCTCGCCAAAGCTCGTGATAACGGTATTATTTAACTGGCGATCCAGCCCCACTGAAGGGCGGGCTGAACGAAATGCCCTGATCGCCTCAATACCATATAAATTCTCGCCAGCGCCCAGCCGTACAGTACGATCATCATGCCAGAACAATTCATCCAGCACGGCGATATCATTACTGATTAATGCCTGCTCATAACGGTAAAAGGCTGCGGTAACTTCGGCAAGAATGGCCGGACGATCGATATATTCACTTTTCATCTTATTAATCCATAGTGGCGGCTTGCGCCTTAACCAAACCTTGTTGTTCAAGCGCACGGGCGGCGCGCAGGCACAGATCCTCTTTAAAAGGGGCTGCGATCAGTTGCAAACCAATGGGTAATCCGCTGGTCGTTTGTAACGGAACGGTGGTAACCGGTAATCCAAGAAAAGAGATCGGCTGCGTCAGCATGCCCATATTGGCCCGGGTCGGTAAATCGATGCCGTTAATACGAATAGTTTCCTGACCAATTATTGTGGCGCTACAGGGTGTTGCAGGAGCGATCAGCACATCATAGCGATCAAACAGCGGTAGAACCTGCTGCTGGAAATGTCGGCGGAAGCGCTGGGCCTGAACGTACCATGCTGCGGGGATCATGCTGCCAGCCAGCAGACGCTCGCGTGATAGCGGCTCAAACTTTTCAGGATGACTACGCAACTGCGGTAAATAGTGATTACCTCCTTCAGAGGCGGTGATTAAAAAAGCCGATGCGCGGGCGATTTCAACTTCAGGAAGAAGCACCTCCTCACTGGCGTGTAACGCCTGTGCTGCGGCGATCACGGCATCACGCGCATCGTCATTACACCAGGTTTGAAAATAGCCGCTGAGTACGCCACAGCGTAATCCTTCCTGTCCACGCTCCAATGTTTCGGCAGCAGGCTGCACTGCCATGCCCGCCTGGAAGGCATCGCTGCCATCATGTCCCTGCAATGCATCATAAACGGTGGCTAAATCTTCGCTGCTGCGGGCAAAGGGGCCAATATGGTCAAGACTGGCCACAAAGGGATGGCTCCCGCTGCGGGATAAGCGGCCAAAGGTTGGCTTTAACCCCAGGATCCCACACAGTGAAGCAGGTACGCGAATCGAACCGTTGGTATCTGTGCCCAATGAAAAGTGCACGATACCGGCCGCGACGGCCGCGGCAGAGCCGCCGGATGATCCGCCCGCAATACGCGTCAAATCGTGCGGATTGTGTGTTGCGCCATAATGGCTATTTTCGGTGGTAAAACCGTAGGCATAAGCGTCCATATTTACCATGCCGGAGAGCAGGGCACCGGACTGCGCCAGTTTTTCTATGGCCCATGCATCGCTTCGCGCGGGAGCGCGATCGCTGAACAGGCTGGCACCTGCCAGTGTGCTGTAGCCCGCAACATCAAAAAGATTTTTTACCGCATAAGGTATACCCGCAAGCGGTGGTAAGGTCTGCCCGTCATGGCGCTGGCGATCCACCCAATCGGCTTCCTGCAACATGCGCGCTTGGGTAACTTCGGTCCAGGCGTTAAGTGACGGATTATATTTTTCAATATCCGCCAGGGTCTGTTCGGCAATATCGCGTGCGCTGAGATCGCCATTTTTGAGCGCACGCTGAATTTGTGCAATTGAGAGTGAGGCGAACGTCATGCTTTATAGACTCCCGCAACTTCCAGCCGATCGTCCAGCGGGAAGGCCATTAACGGGGCCGCCATTGCAGCAATACGGGTAAACTGCGTCAGCAATTCGGCTCGGCGAACATCGTCCAGATCCAGTGCCAGCACCTGCTCCATCTGTGCGAGATAGGCGGACCAATCGGTTATTTGTGTCATCATAATCTCCTGTTAGAACCCTGCGGCACTGCCATTGCTGCGCGGATCGAACGCGCCCTCCAGCATGCCATTAATGTGACGAACGATAGCACCTGCATGACCGACGGCTTCACTGTAGTCCGGTAGCATTTCGACTTCATGGCCCAGTGCGCGCAGTGCGGAAACTGTTTCTGTGGAAAAACGCGCTTCCAGTTTCAGCGAGTCTGAGGACTGCCCCCAGGTTCGCCCTAAAAGCCAACGTGGTGCGCTTATCGTTTGTTGTAGCGGCAAGCCCTGCACGACATGGCGTGTAAAAATGGCTGCCTGGGTCTGTGGCTGACCGTCCCCCCCCATTGATCCGTAGACCATGGTGCGGCCATCGTGCAGGCGTGCAGCGGCAGGGTTGAGCGTATGAAAAGGCTGCTTGCCGGGCGCGAGGGCCAACATATGCGTCGGATCAAGGCTGAACGAAGCGCCGCGATTTTGCCAGATGATGCCGGTATCAGGCAGGACCACGCCGCTGCCAAATTCGTGATAAATACTTTGAATAAAGGAAACGGCCAGTCCGCTGCTGTCCATCACGCCCATCCAGACAGTATCGCCCGGTCCGCGTCCCGTTCCCCACGGCGCTGCCTGATGGTCATCAAGTGTCGCGGCGAGCTCAGCAAGCAGTGTCGAGTCGAGCAGATCCTGCATATCTTCGGTGATATAACGCGGGTCGGTAATGAATTTATCGCGTAGGCCAAAGGCGAGTTTAGTGGCTTCGACGATGCGATGAATAGTTTGCGCATCGTTGGCGTTTACCATATCTAAACAATCGGTGATGCCCAAAATGGCCAGAGATACCAAGCCCTGCGTGGGGGGCGGTATATTGAATATATCGCCCTGCTGATGAGAAACGCGCAGCGGTGTAAGGCGTTTCGCGTGGTGATTTTGTAAGTCCTCCAACGTCAGCGGCATTTCCAACTGCGACATGCCGAGAGCCAGCTTATGCGCCAGTGTACCGCGATAGAAACTATCCAGACCTTCTTCGGTGAGGAGGCATAATGTATTGGCGAGGTCCGGCTGAGTAAACCGGCTACCGGCAGCAGGGGGGGCGCCGTTAAGTAAAAAGGTCCGGGCAAAGCCAGGCTGATCCACCAATTCCCTGAGTTTGTTCTGCGTTGCGTCTGCCTGAGAGTGGGTGACAGGAATACCATCGGCAGCATAACGGATGGCATCACCCAGCAGGCGTGCCAGGGGTTTTTGAACGCCGCCTAATTCACTGGATACCGCCAGTGCTTCGCTCCATCCGCTTACGGTACCGGCTACGGTGAGCGCAGCCTTTGGCCCACGGTGTGGGATAGTTTTCTGGCCATGATAGAAATTTAAATCGGCTAACGTCCCCGCGGCACCGCTGGCATCAATGGCTATCGGTTCCCCCTGAGGCGGGACGATCAACCAGAAGCCATCCCCCCCCAAACCGTTCATATGTGGATAAACAACGGCGATGGTTGCTGCTGCCGCGACCATCGCTTCGATGGCGTTACCGCCTTCGCGCAGTATCGCAAGTGCGCTTTCACTTGCCAGGTGATGCGGAGTGACTGCCATCCCTAACGGGGCGATATTACTTTGAATCATTTTCCACCTTTTATGACCGTCATACCGCAAGCTGCGGGTTAGTTGCTTTTCCCTGCGAGTCCTGAGTTTGCGGTGCCCTGCATTGCAAATCATTCAGGGGCTTTCGGTTACAGAGAAGAACAGTGAAGCAAGAGGCGTTCCAGGTTTCCATATTTTTTCCGAGTGACATATTGCAGAAGGGCGATGGGTTCAGATAATTGGCATCTTGGTTAAATATGTTATGGTCTGTGAAACGAAAGTTACATGAGATTGCCATGAAACAACTTGATGAACGCCTCAGAAGCCATTACGCGCAGCTTTCACCGCAGGAACAGCGGATTGCCGATTTTGTCTTCGATCATTATGACGATCTCATTAGCTATAACAGCGCGGAACTGGCGCGCCTTAGCGGTGTATCTAAAGCGACGGTGAGTCGCTTGTTTAAGCGCATGGGCTATGAAAAGTATAAAGATATGCGTGATGAATTACGCACATTGCGCCAAAGCGGTATGCCGTTAACAGACAATCGTGATGCGGTACAGGGTAATACGTTGCTGGCCCGACATTATAAACAAGAAGTGGCAAATCTGACGCATTGGGTCAACAGTATTGATGCCACCCAATTTGGCGAGATTATCACCGCGCTGATTGGCAGTAAAAGGGTCGTGATTGTAGGAATGCGTAATGCGTATCCGGTCGCACTGCACTTGCGCCAGCAGTTGTTACAGGTGCGAGCGGGGGTCAGCCTGCTTCCTCAGCCTGGGCAAACGCTGGGGGAAGAGTTGGTGGATATCACATCAGAAGATATGGTGATTGTGGTGGCATTCCGTCGACGTCCGCGTATTCTGAAACCGCTGTTACAGCAGCTTCAGCAGCATAAAATCCCGTTGCTCATCCTGTGTGAGCCGCAAGCTCAGAGCGTGTTGGCATTGTCTCGCTGGCAACTCTGTACCCCGTTGGACAGCGTCTCTGCATTTGACAGCTATGCATCGGCTATGAGCCTGATTAATCTGCTGTCTAATGCGCTGCTGCATGAATTATTGTCACAGGGGCGTCAACGCATTCACCTTATTGCTGATGTGTATCAGCAGCTGGATGAGCTGGAACAGCGATAATGGGGCGCCATTTTGGTGCCATGCCTCATTTTGGTTCAATAATATCCTCGTAATACACGCGCATTTTCCCTTCTTTGCCTGTCTGATGCGTTTTTCAGCAAAAAATAATATTCCGGCTTCTTTGGCACATTAGTTGCAGAATGCTCTTTCAGGAATCTTTCGTTTCATGTTCACTGACCGGGGTAGCAATAATGAAAAAAGTATTGATGGCAGTTTTGGGCGCAACGTTAATGCTGGCACAGGTTTCTCATGCGGTAGCGGATCAGCTACAAGATATACAAAAGCGCGGTGTTATCCGCGTTGGCGTGCCGCAGGATTTCCCACCTTTTGGTTCTGTAGGGACTGATTTACAACCGCAGGGCTACGATATCGATATGGCAAAGTACCTCGCGAAGCAGTTGAAACTAAAGTTACAGCTGGTGGCAGTGAGCAGTGCAAACCGCGTCCCTTATCTGCAAACTGATAAGGTGGATCTGGTGATCTCCAGTATGGGCAAAAATGCCGAGCGGGAAAAAGTGATCGCCTTCAGCCGTGCTTATGCGCCTTTTTTCCTCGGGGTTTTCGGTCCTAAAGACGCCACGCTCAGCGACGCCGCAGGATTAAGTGGAAAAACCATCGGTGTGACGCGCGGTGCCGTTGAAGATATGGTGTTAAGCGATGTCGCGCCGAAAGAGGCGCAGATAAAACGTTATGAAGATAATAATACGACGCTTTCCGCGTACTTATCAGGTCAGGTGCAGTACATCGCTACCGGTAATTTAGTGGTGGCCGCGATGGGACGTCAGAATGCTAATAACGCGCCGATGGCGAAATTTATGCTGAAAGATTCACCGTGTTTTATTGGATTGCGTAAAAACGAGCCGGCACTGAAGGCAAAAATCGATGCACTCATTGGCCAGGCAATACAGGATAAAACACTGAACAGCATGTCTGAAACCTGGTTGAAAGCGCCACTTCCGGCTGAATTGGCCGCTCAGGGTTAGATGGATGATCGGGCAACTGGATTTCGCCGCGCTCTGGCCGCACTGGCCGGAGTTACTGGCTGGTTTATGGATCACCATCCAACTTACGCTGGTGGCGACTATTGGCGGCGTAGGGTTAGGCATTCTCGGTGCGGCATTACGCAGCGGCAGGCCTTCACTGTTGAGCCGGCTCTGGGGGCTCTACGTTGAGGTGATCCGCAATACGCCGTTCGTCGTCCAGCTGTTCTTCATTGTTTTCGGCCTGCCAAATATGGGCCTCAAGCTCACGGCAGGTGAGGCAGCGTTACTGGCGATGTTGATCAACCTTGGGGCGTACAGCACCGAAATCATCCGGGCCGGTATTCAGGTCACCCCAAAAGGACAATGGGAAGCCGGGCGCGTATTAGGCCTGAGCCGAACCCAGACCTTTATTCGCATTGTACTGCCGCCCTCACTGCAGCGAATTTACCCGGCACTGGTCAGTCAGTGCATCATTGTCATGCTCGGCTCCTCGGTAGTTTCGCAGGTTTCTTATGAAGAGCTAACTTTTGCCGCCAACCTGATTCAATCGCGCACTTTTTTGAGCTTTGAAGTGTATCTGGTGACAACGCTGATTTATCTGGCGCTGTCGGTAGCGATGCGCCAGTTGTTACTGGCGGCGGGGCGTAAATGGTTTGGGGGCGCACGCGGATGACAACTTTTACTGACTGGGACATTCTGCGCAACCTAATGCTGGCTGCTCGCTGGACGCTGCTGCTGTCTCTGACAGCATTTTTGGGTGGCACGCTGGTGACGTTACCCCTGTTGCTGATCCGCCTGAGTAAACGGCGCTGGCCCGGGTGCTTTATACGTGCATATGTCGAACTTTTTCAGGGCACGCCGCTGCTGATGCAGCTGTTCCTGGCTTTTTTTGGCATGGCGCTGTTTGGTGTTGATGTCTCGCCGTGGACCGCGGCGGCCGCGGCATTAACGCTATATACCAGTGCCTTTCTGCTCGACATCTGGTACGGCAGCATTCAGGCGTTACCGAAAGGGCAGTGGGAGGCTTCACGCTGCCTGGGATTAAGCTTTGGACAAACGTTGCTGCGCGTTGTTGCCCCGCAGGCGGTGCGCATCGGTATTGCGCCGACGGTCGGTTTCGCCGTGCAGGTCATTAAAGGCACGGCACTGGCATCAATCATTGGCTTTGTCGAATTAACCAAAGCGGGAACGATACTGAATAACGTAACCTACCAGCCCTTTAAAGTATTCAGCTTAGTCGCACTGGGCTATTTCCTGCTGTGTTATCCGCTGTCGCGCTACAGCCAGTATCTGGAGAAAAAATTTAATGCCGCTCATCACCATTAACCAGGTGCATAAATATTACAGTGAAAACCATGTGCTGAAGGGCGTCGATCTCGATATCAACATGGGCGAAGTGATCTCCATTATTGGCCGCAGCGGTTCGGGGAAAAGTACGCTGCTGCGCTGTATCAACGGGCTGGAAGGTTACCAGGATGGAAGCATCAAACTGGGAGGCATGACGATAACCGACCGTGACTCACAGGCGCGTGAGATTAGCCGCTCCATCGGGATGGTGTTTCAGAACTTCAACCTGTTCCCGCATATGACGGCGTTGGAAAACGTCATGCTCGCCCCGCGCCGCGTGTTGAAAAAATCAGCAGCAGAGTGCCATGAGTTGGCGCGGCAGATGCTGAACAAGGTCGGCCTCGGTGACCGTATTGATTACTATCCGGCGAACTTATCCGGCGGGCAGCAGCAGCGCGTGGCGATCGCCCGTGCGCTGGCAATGTCGCCAAAAGTACTCTTGTGCGATGAAATTACCTCCGCTCTCGATCCTGAGCTGGTGGGCGAAGTGCTGAAGGTGCTGGAACAACTGGCCAAAGAGGGGATGACGTTAATCCTCGTGACGCACGAAATGAACTTTGCCCGTGATGTGGGGGACCGGGTGGTCTTTATGCATCAGGGGCGCGTATGGGAGCAGGGCGACAGTCAAAAGCTCTTCGCCCATCCTCAAACGGCAGAGTTAAAGCAATTTATCTCATCGGTACGTGGCCTGAATTAATCAGAAGGAATGAAAATGGATATCTCAAAATACCCGCAAATTAATCCGCCGCCGCGTCTGCTGATGGGCCCCGGTCCGATCAATGCCGATCCTCGGGTATTACGTGCCATGTCGAGCCAATTGATCGGCCAGTACGATCCGGCTATGACCGGCTACATGAACGAAGTGATGGCGCTCTATCGTGCACTCTTCCGTACAGAAAATAAGTGGACGATGCTGGTCGATGGCACCTCGCGTGCCGGCATTGAAGCCATCTTACTCTCGGCTATCCGGCCGGGAGACAAAGTGCTGGTACCGGTATTTGGCCGTTTTGGGCACCTGTTGTGTGAGATTGCCCGCCGTTGTCGCGCCGAGGTTCATACTATTGAGGCGCCCTGGGGCGAGGTTTTCACCCCGGATCGGATTGAGGATGCGATAAAAGCCGTACGTCCTCGCCTGTTGCTCACGGTACAGGGCGATACCTCAACCACCATGCTTCAGCCGCTGGAAAACCTCGGCACGATTTGCCGCCAGTATGGCGTGCTGTTCTATACCGATGCAACCGCTTCCTTTGGTGGCAACCCGCTGGAAACCGATGCCTGGGGACTCGATGCGGTATCGGCCGGGATGCAGAAGTGCCTTGGCGGTCCGTCCGGCACATCTCCCGTCACCCTGAGTCCGGAAATGGCGGCGGTGATCCGTAAGCGTCAGTGTGTAGAGGAAGGGATCCGCACTGCGGCGCACCAGGATGGCGATGATGAGATGATCTACTCCAACTACTTTGATCTTGGCATGATCATGGATTACTGGGGACCCGAACGGCTAAACCACCATACCGAAGCGACCACCGCGCTGTTTGGCGCACGCGAATGCGCACGGTTGATCCTGCAGGAGGGACTGGATAACAGCATCGCCCGGCATAGGCTACACGGTGATGCCATGCTGGCAGGCATTCAGGGAATGGGGCTGGAAACCTTTGGCAACCTGAATCACAAAATGCATAACGTGCTGGGCGTGGTGATCCCGTCGGGTATCAACGGCGAGCAGGTGCGCACGCTAATGCTGGAAGACTTCGCCATCGAAATAGGTACCTCGTTTGGCCCACTGGCGGGGAAAGTCTGGCGGATTGGCACCATGGGATATAACGCACGTAAAGATTGCGTGCTGCAAACGCTGACGGCACTGGATGCGGTACTGAATCGGATTGGCTCTAAAACGGTGCAGGGGGCGGCAATGCAGGCAGCATGGAACCATTATGCAAGCGGGAGCCTGTGATGAACGCAATTGAGGCACAGCAGGCAGCAGCGCGAGTCATGTCTCGCTGCGATGCGCTGGCGGAGATCAGTGAAACGGCTGGAGAGCTGACACGAGTCTATCTGTCGCCTGAACATATGCGGGCGAATACACGCGTCGGCGAATGGATGGAAGCGGCGGGCATGCGGGTCTGGCAGGACAGTGTGGGAAATATCTGTGGGCGCTACGAGGCGGCGGAAGCGGGAGCGCCTGCCATACTGCTGGGATCGCATCTTGATACGGTTCGCAATGCAGGCCGTTACGACGGCATGCTGGGCGTGCTGGCCGCGATAGAAACGGTGCATTATCTTCATCAAAACCAACAGCGTTTGCCGCTGGCGATTGAGATTATCGGCTTTGCGGACGAAGAGGGCGCACGTTTTGGCATCACATTATTAGGCAGCCGCGGTATCACTGGCAGCTGGCCAGATAGCTGGCGGGATCAGCCTGATAGTAACAATATTACCGTTGCACAAGCGATGCGCGACGTAGGGCTGGATGCGGATCGCATTTCCCAGGCCACACGCCAGGTCCGCGAAATTGTTGCTTACCTCGAAGTGCATATTGAGCAAGGGCCCTGCCTTGAGCAGGCGGGGCTGGCACTGGGCGTGGTGACGGCAATTAATGGCGCGCGTCGGCTCAACTGCTGCTTCAGCGGTGAAGCGGGGCATGCCGGAACTGTCCCGATGCTTCATCGTAAAGACGCGCTTGCCGCCGCTGCAGAGTGGATGGTCGCGATTGAACAACGGACGCTACAGCATCCGCACATGGTCGCAACCGTTGGTGCGCTGAGTTGCTCACCTGGCGCGGTGAATGTCATTCCGGGAGAGGTTAATTTAACGCTGGATATTCGTGGTCCGGCGGATCGGCCGCTGGCGGATCTGCTGGCTGAGTTACTGTCGCTGGCTGAAGAGATCGCTCAGCGACGCGGTATCCGGTTTTGTGCCGACGAGTTTTATCACATTGCGGCGACGCGTTGCGATGAGCGGTTACAGATGCAGCTGGCGCAGGCCGTTGAACAGGTGCAGGGGCGCTGCATCTCCTTGCCCAGCGGCGCCGGGCATGATGCGATTGCGCTGGCCGAACGCTGGCCAGTGGGGATGCTTTTTGTGCGCTGCGATCGCGGCATTAGCCACCATCCCGCTGAATCGGTGCAGGCGGCGGATGTTGCACTGGCGATTCAGGCCTGCGTGCAGGTTGTGAATGACATCGCAGAATATCCGCACCCGTTACAGGATTGTCTAAATTAATCTTCTCTGCGTGCTTTATTCACGGGTTTTTAATTATTTAATGGTTTTGTTGAATGAATCGAATTTTTGCTTAGCCCCAGCATCAGATCACGCATTTCCCTGATAACACAGGCAATCCCAAGGCAAAGCAGAAGTGCAGAATCATCAACCGGAAGGACGGATGCATTGAGTAATATACATGCCTATTTTTTCACAATCAGATACTGGACTGTGCTGGCAAAATCCATCGCATAGCCCTGGGGGGAAGTGGAGTTAAATCCATTTAGACGTACCATATAGCGCCCATTAACGAAGACGGCAGGCGTTCCAGTAACGCCAAAGTCCTTAACTGCCTGAATTTGCTTCAGGGTTAGGTTTTTTACCGCAAAGCTGTTGATAGCGGCATCATAACTTTTGGCCGAAATACCGGCATTGACAAAAACCTGGCGAATATCGCTGGCGTTATTTACCGTGTGCGAGTCCTGAAGTGCTGCAAACAGCGGCCCCTGCACCTGGTTTTCCACGCCAAGCAGTTTAGCCGCAGACCATGCTTCGGTCAGTGCCCGTCCCAGCGGCCCCATCTCGCTAACATGGATTTTATCGGTTCGTGTGTTGTTCGGGAGTACTTTATCAACACTGTCTCCCACCCGGTAGTCCTCCATAAACTTCCGGCAGGGTGGACAGTAAAAAGAGAAGAATTCTACCACCATCGGTGCATTGGTCACCGGAGTGTTCATGACTATATATTGTTTCCCCTGCTCCGGATTATTTGCCAGGCTTGGCTGGGCCAGAAAGAATAAACAAGCAAGTGATAACGAAATTTTTTTCATGAGTTTATCCTGATTGGTAAAATGAGCTGCATCTGGCTAAAACCTTCTTTTACTCTGTTCGATAGCTAAAAGTGTCCGCATCCCGCCATGCAGGAAAGCGCTCCCGATATTCGCGCAACATATCCAGTGAAAGCGTGGCATCGAGGCGCGCCGGCTGGTGGGGTTCGCCAACGGCCAGCATCTCCCCCTGAGGGCTAATGATCCGGCTGTCACCGCTGTAATCATGGTTGTTACCATCGCGCCCGATGCGATTGCAGCCTGCAACATAGGCCTGGTTTTCAATGGCACGTGCCAGCAGCAGTGCCTGCCAGTGCATCGCGCGCGGTGCGGGCCAGTTCGCCACGTAGAGCGCCAGATCGTAATCATTTTGGTTACGTGAAAACACCGGAAAGCGCAGGTCGTAGCAGATCTGCGGCAGGATGCGCCAGCCGCGCCACGCGATAATTTTACGCGCCTGACCCGCCTGATAATGATGATGCTCATCCGCCATGCGGAACAGATGGCGCTTATCATAGAAATGACATGTGCCATCCGGTTCAACCAGTAAAAACCGGTTCACTGCGCCGCTATCGGTCTGAATCGCTGCGCTGCCGCCGATCATGGCGTTGGTTGCCTGTGCATGCTGATGAAGCCATTCCACAACCTGCTCTTGCGGCAGAGATCGTTGGGCCGCTTCCATCGCAAATCCGGTGGTAAACATCTCCGGTAGCAGAATGAGGTCACGCGCGCGGATCTCTGCCAACTGCGTATCAAAAAAGCGCAGGTTAGCTTCACCGTCCATCCAGACCAGCGGCTGCTGCAGCACGCTCAGCTTTAAAGTTGACATAGTTTCTCCGCAGCGGCATCCAGCGTGGCTTCCTGCTTAGCGAAACACAGCCGAATCAATTTATGGGGGAACGGATCCTCGCAAAATACGGAGAGAGGGATCGCGGCAACGCCGACTTCTTTCGTCAGCCACTGACAGAAACTGACATCATCCAGCTCGGAAATTGCGCTGTAATCGACCAGCAGAAAGTAGGTTCCTTCGCAGGGGAGCACCTCAAAGCGACTTTTTGCCAGTGCCCGCACCAGACGATCGCGCCGTGCCCGATAAAAATCAGGAAGCTCGCGATAATGCTGCGGCTCGGCACGCAGCATATCGGCAATCGCGAGCTGCGCCGGCGTATTAACAGAGAAGGTTAAATACTGATGAACCTTACGAACTTCTGCCGTGAGAGCCACAGGTGCGATGCAGTAACCCACTTTCCAGCCGGTCATATGGAAGGTTTTACCGAACGATGAAACAGCAATCGCGCGTTCACGGAGTTGCGGATGCGCCAGTACGCTGGCGTGACCTGCGGCATCAAAGCAGATATGTTCATACACCTCATCGCTCAGAACATAAATTTCCTGCTGATTAATGGCCTGCCAGAGCGCGGCGAAATCACTTTTCTGCCACACGGTGGCGGAAGGGTTATGCGGCGTATTGAGGATGACCAGGCGCGTACGCGCGGAAAGCAGGGATGTGAATTGCTGCCAGTCGACGCGAAAAGCGGGCGGCTGTAGTGCGATACGTTTCATTACGCCACCGGCCAGCGTGACGGCAGGCGCATAGCTGTCGTAGCTGGGATCAAAGCAGATCACTTCATCCCCGGGACGGACCAGCGCAGTAATTGCGGCATACAGCGCTTCGGTGGCGCCCGCCGTGACCGTGATATCACTGTTGGCATCGGGCTTATAACCATAGAGTTCGGCAGTTTTATCGGCAATCGCATCACGTAGCGGTTGTACACCGGTCATTGGCGCATACTGATTCGCGCCCTGGTTGACGTGATATGCAAGACGCTGCTGCAAATAGTCCGGGCCACTAAAATCAGGAAACCCCTGAGAGAGATTAATCGCATTATGCTGCTGCGCCAGTGCGCTCATCTGCGTGAAAATCGTGGTGCCGAGGGCCGGTAATTTGCTCTCGGGAATCAACGGTGTCTGACTCATGAATGATTAACCTTCGACGATGGTATCTTTGATGTACACCCTGCGCTTATTCTTTTATCGAGGGCGGCTAAGGTAAGCGTGTTGAAAATCGCACTCTTGCCATAATAATGCAACTTATCCTGTATAGAATATATGCCCTGTATTTCTGCTTCGGTGACACAGTTGCCAGCAACCCGCTTGCAGTGAAACGAGAAGCCATACCTATTATGTGACTATTTTTTCAGGTATAGATAATAAGATAATGAAAAAAGTAATGCAGATAAATCTTAAATTTATAAAAATAAATAAGGTTGATTTTGCAAATGCAATTGACTTAAGATTTGCAAATCTCCGTCTTTCCTCAGTGAGGAGTACGGTTATTAATATTCTTAGCCGGTATGTCGATATTTAGACATTAAGATTCATTAAGTGTTTTTTGATTTATAATACTCTGCATACTTTATGCGACAGGTTTATGGGCGGTGTTTGGTTATCTGGTTACATACTTGAGTCATTCTCTGGAGCCTGAACTTACCATTACCTTGCAATTAATAATAATGCAGGATATTTATATTTTCGATCTGTTAAAGTGATTTTTTATTATTTTATGCATTATTTTCTGGGGTTATTTTAATACATTGGTATAGATAATATACTTAAATTATATATTAATTTCTAAGGGGATAGCATGGAAAAGTTTGATGCCATAATTATTGGTGGAGGACATAATGGACTAGCTGCTGCGGTGCATTTACTCTCCCACGGTTGGAAAGTTGCCGTAGTAGAAGCGAATGAATCATTTGGTGGCGCAGTAAAAACGCAGGAACTCACTCTACCAGGGTTTCACCATGACTTTGCCGCTATGAATATTTCTATGTTTGCAGGATCGCCATTCTTTGCTCGTCATAAAGACATTTTATTAGAATGTGGTCTCTCTTTTGTTCCTGCACCTGACTGCTTTGCTACCGTATTTCGCGATGATACCCATCTTGGTGTGAGCAAAGATATTAATGTCACCGTTGAAGGTATTAATCAATATTCCCATAGAGATGGCCAGAAATGGATATCTATGGCCGATGATTTTCTGAAAGATGCCCCTTATATATTTGAACTTCTGAATAATAAAACACCCTCATTCCGCAATCTTATAACAATTGTAAAAGCGGTTAGAAAGAGAGGGATGAGTTGGCTATATAATATATTAAAACTTTTTACCTCCTCATCAAGGGACTACCTGGATACTGAGTTTGAACATCCCAAAATAAAAGCCATGCTTGCGACATGGGGAATGCATCTGGATTTTTCACCGGATATCCCGGGTGGCGCCTTGTTCCCTTACTTAGAAGGAATGGCAAACCAGAATTTTGGTATGGTGATTGGTAAGGGGGGGGCAAATACTATCGTTAACGCGATGGTTAATGCGATAAAAAAATATGGCGGAACCCTTTATTCTGGCGTTCCTGTATCAGAAATTCTGGTCAGGAACGGTAAAGCCGAAGGGGTAAAACTCAATGACGGTACCGAGCTCTTTGGAACAAAAGCAATTATAGCAAACCTTAATCCTAAAATTATTATAAAGGATTTATTACCACATTTATCGGCAGAGGATAAATTCGCACAACGTATGAAAAATTTTCGTGCCGGTCCCGGGACGATGATGATTCACCTTGCTATGAGTGACCTACCTAAGTGGAGCGCGGGCGAGGCGTTGAGAAATTTTGCTTATGTCCATGTTGCCCCTGATATGGCGATGATGACGAAAGCTTACTCAGAGGCAAAAGACGGTTTATTACCAGTTGAGCCGGTACTTGTTGTGGGGCAACCCACCGCCATTGATCCTACACGCGCTCCTGAAGATAAACATGTTCTCTGGATTCAAGTACGTGTGGTGCCAGCCGAAATAAAAGGCGATGCTGCCGGAATAATAACGGCGACTTGTTGGGACGATATCAAAGATGAGTACGCAAACAGGGCAATAGATATCCTTGAAAAGTATGCTCCTGGAATAAGAAACGATATATTAAAATATTCTGTTTTCTCACCTGTTGATTTAGAAAGATGTAATCCAAACATTCTGGGTGGTGATAATTTATCGGGTAGCCATCATCCGGATCAATCATTTTTTCTGCGTCCAGCGATAGGATACTCAAGGTATAATACGTCCATTAAACAGCTGTATATGTGCGGCGCATCAACGTGGCCTGGCGCGGGAACGGGGGCGGGTTCTGGATTCATTCTTGCAAAGAAACTCGCTGGTAAATAAGCAGATACGCCCTAAATAATTTGAGTTGTAGTGCGGCATCAAGTCGGCAAGTTCTTTGGGTCTTACCCAGATACGTGAACGAAACCCACGTCGATTCAGCGCCAAATAAGTAGGGCAGGGCTAAACTGAAAAGATTTCTTATTGCGATAAAGGATAAGAAATCTTTTCCTCGTCAGGGTAAGAACCTCTCCCACCCGCGTCATTAATTGCTATTTTTACCCAAAGGCGCGTTCAAAACCCTCAGAAACCTAATCTGTAAAAATCGCTCTTCATTTCGATATAACACGATGCTACTATTTGGCAATCAAGACGCTTAGACGTCTAAATGAAATGCATACTTTATGTAATGCTATGATAAATAAGGAATGGTATGACGGTTTTATCGCAGTTAGACCAACTGGTTGATGCCTGTCACTGGATCGGTGCGAAAGGCTGGGCGCCGGCAACCGGTGGCAATATGTCGATTCGCGAAGATGATCGTTATTGTTTACTCAGCGAATCCGGTAAAGATAAGGGAAGCCTGACGCGCGACGATTTTATCCAGGTCGATATTGCCAGCAACCACGTGCCTTCCGGACGCAAACCTTCGGCAGAGACAGGTTTACATACCTTAATCTATCGTCTGTTTCCACACGCTGGGGCCGTATTGCATACCCATACGGTGAACTCCACGGTCCTTTCCCGCGTTGAAAACCGCGAGGCGCTGATTTTGCAGGGGTATGAAATGCAGAAAACGCTCGCAGGACAACACTCTCATCTTGATAGTGTGCCAATTGCCATTTTTGATAACGATCAGAATATCGACGCGTTGGTACAGCGTATTGACGCTTTTGTTCAGCATTCGCCGCTGCGTTATGGTTTTTTACTGCGGGGGCACGGGCTAACCTGTTGGGGCAAGGACGTCAACGAAGCGCGTCGGCATCTTGAAGGCCTGGAATTTTTATTCCTCTGCGAAATGCAGCGCCGTTTACTGGAGGCGAAATGATCCGGGCGATTGTTACTGACATTGAAGGCACGACCAGCGATATTCGCTTTGTGCACGATGTTCTTTTCCCTTACGCGCGCCAGCATCTGGACAGTTTTGTACGTGAGAATCAGCAGCAGAGTCTTGTCGCTGCTGCGCTTAAGTCATTGCGTGAGGAGATTGCACAACCGCAGGCTGATATTGACACGCTGATTGTGCGACTCTTCAGTTTTATGGATGAGGATCGTAAATCTACCTCGCTTAAGGCGTTACAGGGAATGGTCTGGCACGATGGTTATGTTAACGGTGATTTTACCGGTCACCTGTATTCAGACGTAGTGCCGGCATTAACGCTGTGGCAATCACAGGGGATTTCGCTATACGTTTATTCTTCCGGTTCGGTGGCTGCGCAGAAACTGTTATTTGGTTACAGCAATGCTGGTGATATTACCGCGCTGTTTAGCGGTTATTTTGATACGCACGTTGGGGCTAAGCGTGAAATGAATGCCTATCAGAATATCGCCCGGGAAATTGGGTTGCCAACCCACGAGCTGCTGTTTTTGTCTGACATCCGCCAGGAACTGGATGCGGCACGTGAAGCGGGCTGGCATACCGTACAGTTAATACGCGATGATGGGGATACGCTAAGCGATCACCATCAGGTAAACCGTTTTGATCAGATTAACCTGGAGCTGTTTTCCTCATGAGCGCACTGACAATTTATACCGAAAGTGAAGCAACCCAGTCGATTTGGCACAGTACGGATGCGGACGCTATCCGCCAGCAGCTTAATGCGAAAGGCGTGCGTTTTGAGCGCTGGGAAGCCGACCGCGATTTGGGTAACAATCCTGATGCCGATACGGTTATTAACGCCTATCAACATGCGATCGACCGCCTGGTTGAAGAGAAAGGCTACCAGAGTTGGGATGTGATCAGTATGCGCCCGGACAACCCACAGAAAGCAGCGCTCCGCGATAAGTTCCTGTCTGAGCATACGCATGGTGAAGATGAAGTGCGCTTTTTTGTCGAAGGTGCCGGATTATTCTGTTTGCACCTTGAGGAGAAGATCTATCAAATTCTGTGTGAGAAAAATGATCTGATCTCGGTACCTGCTGGTACTCCACATTGGTTTGATATGGGCTCGGCGCCAAACTTCACCGCGATCCGTATTTTTGATAATCCTGCGGGTTGGGTGGCGAATTTTACGGGTGATAATATTGCCGATGCCTATCCACGCTTACCTTAATGGGCAATACTGATAAATTCGTTTTTGCGTCAGAGTTCCCCCTGACGACCATAGCAGAGGGGGCGTAAAGTCCCCCATTATGAATGATAATTTGCGGCTATTGAGCATCATCAGCCGTTTGCTGATGATGGTTGAAAAATCCCCGCTTCAACCTGTGCAGGCGTGACTACGCCAGTATCCAGAATCCAACCGGCGATCAGTGCAGCGGGTGTCACGTCAAACGCCGGATTGAACACCGATGCGTTCTCCGGTGCCCACTGAACGTCACCAAAACTTCCAGCTACGCCAGTAACTTCGCGGGCATCGCGCTCTTCAATTGGAATGGCTGCACCGTTTGGACAGTGCACGTCAAGCGTCGTATGGGGTGCGGCAACATAGAAAGGGATCCTGTGATAATGCGCCAGCACGGCCAAACTATAAGTGCCGATTTTATTTGCAACGTCGCCATTCGCAGCGATGCGATCGGCGCCGACCCAGATGGCATCAACTTGCTTTTGCCCCATCAGGCTGGCGGCCATCGAATCACAGATAAGCCGATAAGGCACACAGCGTTCACCAAGCTCCCATGCAGTGAGGCGCCCTCCCTGTAATAAAGGACGGGTTTCATCAACCCATACGTGGCTAACCTTGCCCTGTTGGTGCGCGCGTACAATTACGCCAAGTGCGGTACCCACGCCTGCAGTGGCTAAGCCGCCGGTATTACAGTGCGTCAGTAAACGGCTGCCGGGTTTAACCAGTGCGCTACCCGCCTCGGCAATGCTGTCGCATAGCGTTTTATCTTCTTCTACCAGACGTAGAGCTTCAAAGGTGAGGGCGGTAACAAAATTTTCCTGGGTCAGAGCCAGCTTCATCCGATCGAGGTTATTCATCAGGTTTACCGCCGTAGGACGCGCAGCGCGCAGCACCTCAAGCGATTCGGCCAGCTGGTTACGGGGCATCCCTCCCTCTGCCAGCAGTGCCAGCAATAAACTGGCCGAAAGGCCAATAAGCGGGGCGCCGCGTACGCGTAACGCTTTAATATGGCTGACCAGCGTCCCGACATCGGGCGTGACGCACCATGTTTTTTGCTGCGGGAGTGCCTGCTGGTCAAGGATCCACAATTGATTATCGCGAACTTGCAAGCTGGTGGTGCTGAGTGTCTGCATATGCGTTAAATCCATGTTGCGTTAATGTGGGATAGTGTGCCAACATGCAAAACGGATGTATAGACGTCTGAACGGCTTATTTTACCGATTTTGATGAGGAACAGAGCAATGTCGCAATATCATACGTTCACTGCCGCAGATGCGGTGGATTATGCCCGGCAATTCGGCGGATTGGACGATCCGTCCTCTCTGGTGAGTGCGCAGGAAATTGGCGACGGTAATCTGAATCTGGTGTTCAAAATTTTTGATCTCTCAGGCAACAGCCGCATCATCGTCAAACAAGCGCTGCCTTATGTACGCTGCGTAGGAGAGTCCTGGCCATTGACGCTGGACCGCGCACGTATTGAGGCCGAAACATTACAGGTCCATAGCCATTTTTGCCCGCAGCATACCGTAAAGATTTTGCATTACGATGCTCAATTGGCGGTGATGGTAATGGAAGATCTTTCCGATCATGCTATCTGGCGGGGTGAGTTGGTAAAAGGCAGCTATTTCCCGCAGGCCGCCTCTCAATTGGGCGAATACCTGGCGCAAACGCTCTTTCATACCTCTGATTTCTTTCAGCATCCACACGAAAAAAAAGCATCGGTAATCCGTTTTACCAATCCTGAGCTCTGTGAGATTACTGAAGATCTGTTTTTTAACGACCCTTACCAGCGTCACGAGCGTAACGCGTATCCTTTGGCATTGGAAGAACAGGCGGCTGAACTGCGTGATGATGCTGAGCTGAAAATTGCCGTTGCCGGTTTAAAACACCATTTTTTCTCGCATGCAGAAGCGCTACTGCATGGTGATATTCATAGTGGCTCTGTTTTTGTGACACCGAACAGCCTGAAGGCCATTGATGCTGAATTCGGTTTTTATGGCCCTATCGGTTTTGACGTAGGAACGGCGATCGGTAATTTGTTGCTGAATTATTGTGCACTGCCGGGATTATTGTCCCCACGTGAAGCAGCAGATGCGCGTGAGCAACGTTTGGCCGATGTGCGCGAATTATGGAACGCCTTTGCCGAACGCTTTCTGAGTCTGGCCAAAGAGAAAAGCCGCGACCATGCGCTGGCTTATCCTGGTTATGCGGCGGCATTTTTGCAGAAGGTCTGGCAAGACACCATTGGTTTTTGCGGCACGGAAGCGATCCGCCGTACCGTCGGTATGTCTCAGATCGCGGATATGACGCAAATCGATAATGCGGTGATGCGTACCGAATGTCTGCGTAATGCGATAGTTTTGGGGCGTTCACTTATTCTGGCAGCAAAGCATGTGGAAAATATCGATGCGTTGATCGCGAGAGTGCGTCAGAGTGCCTGATCGTTAAGGCCTGCGTGATTGAACACGCAGGCCTTACAGGCCTCAGACCGCGCGGGTTTAGGCTGCTTCAATTTCAGGCTGTGGTTTTACCGTCTTTACTGGCTGAGTTGCCAGTGAATCTGCCTCAAAATCGTCAACGTTAATTGAGCGCAGGCGGCTGCTTTCCGCTTGAGTCAGGATTGTTGCCTCCTCTTCGTTAATCCATCCTTCTTTAAGGCCGCGTGTAGCCAGATGGTCAAGTCGGGTAAAAGCCAGATTTTTTTTCAACTGTTGGCACAGGCGATCGTGAATGCCTTCTGCGGCAATAATGTCCTGCAATGCGCTCTCCAACTGTCCGGCCGGATTATGTTCACTCGGCGTCAGATATTGGCCCCGACCTAACCGCGTACGCGTAGCTGAGGGTGCTTGCAGTATTTGCGCCAGCGTGTGGTCAAGGCTATCGGAAGGTGCGCGACAATGACGGCCAGTAGGAAAGATCGTGATTCGCAGTATCCCTGCGATAAAACGGTTTGGGAAGTTCCGCAGTAAATCGTCCATTGCGACTTCCGCCTGGTTCAGGGCATCCTGCACGCCCCAGTGCACCAGCGGTAGATCCGCTTCATGGCGTCCTTCATCCTCATAACGTTTGAGTGCCGCTGAGGCCAGGTAGAGCTGACTTAGTATATCGCCGAGGCGAGCAGAGATGCGCTCGCGACGTTTCAGACTTCCCCCCAATACCGCCATGGAGATATCAGACAGTAGCGCCAGATTGGCACTGATGCGATTCAAATGCTGGTAGTAGCGTCGGGTTGCATCTCGCGTAGGGGAACGACTGGTGCGCCCTCCGGTCAGGCCAAGCCACAGACTACGTACCTTATTGCTGCCAACATGACCGATATGGCTGAACAGCGCGCGGTCAAAAGCGCTAACATCGTTGCTCTGTACCGCTGCCATTTCCTGCAGAACATAAGGATGGCAACGGATAGCACCCTGACCAAAGATAATCATGCTGCGTGTCAGGATGTTGGCACCTTCGACGGTGATGGCAATCGGCGCGCCTTGGTAGGCGCGGGCCAGGAAGTTACTGCTGCCCAACATAATGCCTTTACCGCCGGCGATATCCATGGCGTCAACGATGGCACGCTGTCCCCGATGGGTGCAGTGATATTTTACTATGGCTGAGAGAACGGCTGGTTTCTCACCCAGCATAATGCCACAGGTAATTAATGATGCTGCCGCGTCCATTACATAAGCGTTACCGGCAATCCGTGCCAACGGTTCCTCGATCCCTTCCATTTTTCCGATGGGCAATTTGAACTGGCGGCGAATGTGAGCATAAGCGCCTATCGCTAGCGCAATGCTTTTTAGGCCGCCGGTTGAGTTGGATGGTAGTGTAATTCCACGCCCCACCGACAGGCATTCCACTAACATGCGCCAGCCTTGCCCGGCCATTTTCGGTCCGCCAATGATGTAATCGATTGGCACGAAAATATTCTCGCCGCGTGTTGGGCCGTTCTGGAAGGGGACATTAAGCGGGAAATGCCGGCGACCAATCTCAACGCCGGGCGTACGGGTAGGGATTAGCGCACAGGTGATACCCAGTTCTACGGTCTCTCCCAACAGATGTTCGGGGTCTGATAGCTTAAAAGCCAAACCCAGCACGGTCGCGATCGGGGCCAGCGTAATGTAGCGTTTGTTCCACGTCAGGCGCATGCCCAGTACTTGTTCGCCTTGCCACTCGCCCATGCATACCACGCCAGTATCGGGAATCGCACCCGCATCAGAACCGGCTTCCGGACTGGTAAGGGCAAAGCAGGGGATCTCTTCGCCGCGTGCCAGGCGCGGTAAATAGTGATCTTTTTGCTCATTTGTTCCGTAGTGTTGCAGTAATTCTCCCGGGCCCAGAGAGTTTGGGACGCCGACAGTAATAGCCAGAATACCGGAAACGCCCGCAAGCTTTTGCAGCACACATGCTTGTGCATACGCCGAAAACTCAAGCCCGCCATACTCTTTCTTAATGATCATGGCGAAAAAACGATGCTCTTTCAATAAAGCCCAAAGCTCTGGCGGCAGATCGGCCATTTCATGAGAGATTTGGAAATCATTCGCCATCCGACAGGCCTCCTCCACCGGACCGTCAATAAATGCCTGCTCAGCCTCGCTCAGTCGCGGTTGAGGATAGTGATGCAGCATTTTCCAGTCAGGATTGCCGCGGAATAACTCGCCTTCCCACCAGGTTGTACCGGCGTCTATTGCCTCTTTTTCGGTACGTGACATTGGCGGCATCACTTTTTGAAAAGTATGAAACGCAGGTTTCGCGAACAGTGCACGACGCATTGGCAAAAAATTAAACGGTAGCAGAATAATCGCCAGTGGTATCAGTAACCATGGCGTCCAGAGTGACAGCATTGCCATCGCGGCAGTCCAGGCCAGCAGGATAATACTGCTGAGCAGCAGACCGACCCGGTGGTAAAAGAGTGCGCCGAACAGTACAAGCGTCGCGATAATACTGAGAACCATCATAATTAACCGCTCCGTAGGTTGTAAGAGGTCTGACCTGTTTAAACCAATGATCCATGTTTAAAACAGATGAAGGTTCTTAGCAATGTGTTTACATAATAATTACAACGTGGCTCACAATCCCGCAGCAGTAAAAGTCAAAGATCGGGTGCGGTGTGAACGATGCTTTTCGGCTAATGCCCATTCCGGTAAACTTAGCGATGACTTTCCTCTCATCCAAAGGACATCCCTATGTACCAGGATATTATTCGTTCGGAGCTAAACGAAGCCGCAGAGACGCTAAATAAATTTCTGAGCGATGAAGCCAACATTCATGCTATTCAACGCGCGGCAGTGCTGCTGGCCGACGCTTTCAAAGCGGGCGGTAAGGTGCTTTCTTGCGGTAACGGTGGGTCACACTGCGATGCGATGCATTTTGCCGAGGAATTGACCGGACGCTATCGTGAAAATCGCCCTGGCTATCCGGCGATTGCGATTTCAGATGTCAGTCATCTTTCCTGCGTCAGCAATGATTTTGGCTACGATTACGTCTTTTCTCGCTATATTGAGGCCGTGGGCTTTGAGGGTGATGTGCTATTAGGGCTCTCCACCTCAGGCAATTCCGCCAATATTATGAAAGCGGTAGAAGCCGCGCGTGCGAAGGGGATGAAAGTTATTACCCTGACCGGCAAAGATGGTGGCAAAATGGCAGGTATGGCAGATATTGAAATTCGTGTACCGCATTTTGGTTATGCCGATCGCATTCAGGAGATCCACATTAAAGTCATCCATATCCTGATGCTGCTAATTGAAAAAGAGATGGTTAAGTAACCGCGGGATAATGACGTTGTTTGTCGCCCGGGATAACCCCGGGCAGAACGTGGTGCGGCGCCAAATAAGCAGTCAATTTCAGAGGTAAAACGATGTGCGAATTGCTCGGGATGAGCGCAAACGTCCCAACGGATATCTGCTTTAGCTTTACCGGGCTGGTACAACGTGGCGGAGGAACAGGGCCGCATAAAGATGGCTGGGGCATCACTTTCTATGAGGGTAAGGGATGCCGCACGTTTAAAGATCCACAACCCAGTTTTAACTCGCCGATTGCACGCTTAGTGCAGGAATATCCCATCAAATCCCATTCGGTTGTGGCACATATCCGCCAGGCAAACCGGGGTGAAGTGTCACTGGAGAACACCCATCCTTTCACTCGCGAAGTGTGGGGACGCAACTGGACTTATGCGCATAATGGTCAGTTAAAAGGCTATCGTCATCTGGATACCGGGGCATTTCGCCCGATAGGGGAAACGGATAGCGAAAAAGCGTTTTGCTGGTTGCTGCATAAGCTGACTACCCGCTATCCGCGCACGCCGGGAAACTGGCCTGCTGTTTTTCGTTACATTGCGGAATTGGCAGCGGAGTTGCGGCAGAAAGGGGTATTTAATATGTTGTTGTCGGACGGGCGTTATCTGATGGCGTTCTGCTCGACGAATCTGTTTTGGATCACCCGCCGCGCACCTTTTGGCAAAGCTAAATTGCTCGATCAGGATGTGGAGATTGATTTTCAGAAACAGACCACGCCTAACGACGTGGTCACCGTTATTGCCACCCAACCCTTAACCGGTAACGAAACCTGGCACAAAATTGAACCCGGCGAATGGGTACTATTTTGTCTGGGAGAGCGCGAAGAAGGAACTCGAGGATGAGCGGGTGCTGCTGTTCATCAGCGAGGAGCTGTTATTCAATACGTAGCGGCCTGAGTTTACGCTCACAGTAGGCGGCTGGTGGTATTGTGCAAACCATGCATAGCCGGGCTGCAGTTGCTTCCAGAAATTGGCATCGGTTGAATTACGGTGCCGTTGCATATTGGCGTCGGTCATACGGAAGGGATAAATACTGACATTCACTTCCGGCTGACCATTACGCAGCGCTGCATTGACGAAGTTAAATATCTCATCCATATAGGTATTGGTCATGGCGTAACAGCCAATGGACACGCAGTCACCGTGGATCATTAAATATTTGCCATCGTAGCCCTGTTCACGATCGTATTGGTTGGGAAAACCAATATTGATTGCGCGATAAAAACGACTGTCAGGCTTCAACTGGTTCTGGGTGACGGTGTAGAACCCCTCGGGGCTCTTAAAGTCTCCCTGACGACGTTTTGGACCAAGGCCGCCGGAAAAATTGCAGATACGATAACTATCCAGCAAGCGATATTCATTGCCGATTTTGCCATATAGCTCAAGCGTGCGTTCTTCTTTGAATATCTGTAGATAAACGGGCGTGCCAATTAATTGTTTCTTTAACTCTTTGCTTACCGGCGCCAGTGGCTGAACAGGTTCAGGCATGCTGGCCATGCTAACGGCTGGCAGAAAAATCATCGCAAAAAACAGTGCGATTTTGACCATTCTGATTCCCTTGAAATAGAGGGGTTTAAGTGCAACGGCTATTTTTTCGAATGCGGATGGGTGGCCGTTCGCATCGTTAGCTTACCCGTGAAATCCGGACCTGCCGAACGGCGGGGAAAGCGTTCTTTTGCTGGCCGGTCACACCTTTAACTGCATTCGTGAGAGCACGTCTGTCGCTTGCATTATCGGAAAATTCCGCTATCGCAGCGCAACATTAACATTGTCTATTTTTTTATCAAGCTGATCGTTAAAAATCCCCTTCAATCCGCCTGATTCTCTTTGTCTGCTACCCTGTTTTGTCACGCGTGCAGATATTGAATTCGCTGCCTTTTGCTGTATACTTATACAGTGCCTTCGGAGGGGATATGCGTAAAATCATTCATGTTGATATGGACTGCTTTTTCGCAGCGGTTGAAATGCGCGACGATCCCAGCCTGCGCGATATCCCTATTGCTATTGGCGGTAGCCAGCAGCAGCGTGGGGTGATTAGCACGGCTAACTATCCGGCGCGAAAGTACGGTGTACACAGCGCGATGTCGACCGCAATGGCGCTAAAACTCTGCCCGCACCTTAAGGTTATTCCCGGTCGGTTTGACGCTTATAAAGAAGCGTCTCGTCATATCCGGGAGATTTTCTCGCGCTATACCTCATTAATTGAACCACTTTCGCTGGATGAAGCATACCTCGATGTGACCGAAAGCCCGCATTGTTACGGTTCTGCAACACTTATGGCGCGCGAGATTCGTGAAACTATTCATCGGGAACTTAATTTGACGGCTTCAGCCGGCGTCGCGCCAATAAAGTTTCTGGCTAAAATTGCTTCTGATTTGAATAAACCCAATGGTCAGTTTGTGATCACGCCTGAGGAGATGTCCGTTTTCCTGCTGACGCTGCCGCTGGCAAAGATCCCTGGCGTCGGCAAGGTGACGGCAAAAAAACTGGAAGAACTGGGGCTTTATACCTGTGCAGACGTACAAAAGAGCGACCTTATCGCGCTACTTAAACGTTTTGGCAAATTTGGACGGGTGTTATGGGAACGTAGCAACGGCATTGATGAGCGGCAGGTGAACACCGAGCGACTACGCAAATCACTGGGTGTTGAACGTACGCTTTCCGAAGATATACACAGCTGGGAACAATGCCTGACGATTATTGATTATTTGTATGATGAACTGGAACGTCGGCTGACGGCGATCAAGCCGGATCGGCATATTGCCCGGCAGGGCGTAAAACTCAAATTTAATGATTTTCAGCTCACGACTCAGGAACATGTCTGGCCAATATTGAATAAGGATGATTTGATTGCCGTGGCAAGAAAAACATGGGACGAGCGCCGTGGCGGACGTGGTGTCAGATTAGTGGGACTTCATGTTACGCTGTTGCCTCCCCAGCTTGAACGCCAGTTTTTACTGGCGCTGTAACGGTCAGGCTACCATCCTGGATACCTGATACCATGCTCTTTTCTGCGATACGAATTGCAAAAAAACGCGCGACTGGAGCGCGAAAGGGGATTAACGGACTGGAATCGCTTTTAGCAGCGCGGTCAGCAGTTTCCAGTACAGGCCAACGCTCTCTATATGTACCTGCTCATCAGGTGAGTGCGGACCAGTGATGGTTGGGCCGATAGAAACCATATCCATTTCCGGGTAAGGCTTCTTAAATAAACCACACTCCAGACCTGCGTGAATCACCTGAATATTAGGTGTTTTATTGAATAACTTCTCGTAGGTTTCACGTACCAAGGCCATCACTGGCGACGTTGCATCTGGCTGCCAGCCAGGGTAGCCACCTTTTGGTGCGGTTTTCGCACCGGCCAGTGTACCCAAAGATACCAGCATCTCAACGACGTAATCTTTACCGCTATCGATCAGTGAGCGAATCAGGCAGATAATTTCTGCTTCGGTTTCTTTGAGGGAAACCACGCCAACGTTCAGTGAAGTTTCAACCACACCTTTCATCACGTCTGAATTGCGGATAACCCCATTTGGCGTACTGTTCAGCAGGGCCAAAAAGCGATCGCGGCTGCTATTGGTCAGCGCCTGTACGTCGTTGGCTACCGGCTCAATCAGCACATTGAGATTCTTCTCTTTTGCGCTTAGCTCGTTCTGCAGCGTTGCCAGATAGCCCGTTGCAGCGGCCTTCAGCGCATCAATCTGTTCGACTGCAACGGCAAGCGTTGCAAAGGCTTCACGCGGAATGGCATTGCGCAGCGTCCCGCCGGTAAAATCGATCAGACGCACATCCAGATCTTTCACATGCGCGGCGAGAAAGCGCGCCAGCAATTTGTTGGCGTTACCCAGCCCAACGTGAATGTCGCAACCGGAATGTCCGCCTTTCAGCCCTTTAATCGTTAGCTTAAGCGTTTCAAAACCGGTTGGGACAGCTTCACGTTCAACCGGTAATGTGGTGATGAAATCGATGCCGCCTGCGCAGCCCATATAGATTTCACCTTCCTCTTCGGAGTCGGTGTTGATCAGGATATCTGCTTGTAACCAGCCAGCCTGCAGGCCAAATGCACCATCCATACCGGCTTCTTCGGTCATGGTCAGCAGCACTTCAAGTGGGCCATGCTCGACGCTTTCGTCGGCCAGTACTGCCAGGGCGGAGGCCATGCCGATACCGTTATCAGCCCCCAGCGTGGTACCGCGTGCTTTTACCCAATCACCATCAACCCAGGGTTGAATCGGATCTTTGGTAAAATCGTGGACCGTATCATTATTTTTCTGCGGCACCATATCAAGGTGGGCCTGCAGCGCGACAGGTTTGCGGTTTTCCATGCCCGGGGTCGCGGGTTTACGGATAAGAATATTACCGACATTGTCGCGATCGACCCAGAAACCTTTCTCTTTGGCCCAGGAAAGAATGTGTTCGGCCAGCGCTTCTTCATGGTAAGAAGGATGTGGGATTGAGCATATTTTGGCAAAAATATCCCACAGCGGCTGTGGTGATAATTGAGACAGTTCAGACACAATAAGTCTCCTGTTTCGGCAACCGGTCAGGCCGGTGCGTCGCATAGTTTCCAGTTAAAAGATCGCCGTCGCTAAATCCAGCGAGCCAGGCAAAGAATACCACCCTTTAACGCAGCGTGTGCAACCCGCCGCGGTAAAAACCTGCAACCGAGGTTCCGGATGCTGGTTTTTACCGCTTCAGATCCTTATAATCTCGCGCAACCTTTTCCCATTGCATATATTTAAGCCAAAATTGTTGGTCGGGATGCCTTTATGAGTGAAAAATACGTCGTCACCTGGGATATGTTACAAATTCATGCCCGTAAACTGGCCCAGCGCCTACTTCCAGTCGAACAATGGAAAGGCATTATCGCGGTGAGTCGCGGTGGTCTGGTTCCCGCTTCCTTGCTGGCGCGCGAACTCAATATCCGTTACGTGGATACCGTGTGCATCTCCAGTTATGACCACGATAATCAGCGTGAGATGAAGGTACTGAAGCGTGCAGAAGGTGACGGCGAAGGTTTCATCGTCATTGATGACCTGGTGGATACTGGCGGCACCGCGCAGGCTATTCGGGATATGTATCCGAAAGCGCGTTTTGTAACGATTTTTGCAAAACCTGCAGGCCGCCCGCTGGTAGATGATTATGTGGTGGATATTCCGCAGAACACCTGGATTGAGCAGCCGTGGGATATGGGCGTTGTGTATGTCCCGCCTATCGTTAAGAGCTAAACGTTTACCGTAACGATTGAACAATATCTTTACCCATGCCCGGTTTTCCCGGGCATTGTTGTTTCTGCGGGTCGCGCTCTTGCGGCTACTGCGATAGACTGACCTTTCGCTATGTCGCGCCGGAAGGAAGCCTTACCATGACATCGAAAAATCTCAGCGAGGAGCTGTTCAAGCCTCGTTTTAAGCATCCTGAAACCTCCTCACTGGTTAAACGCCGCCACTATCCCACACGTAACGTGCAGTCCACTCTCGACGGAGAAAATTACTCGGTCTGGTACCGTATGCTTAATCGTCTTATGTGGAGCTGGCGTGGCCTGCCACCGCAGGAAATTATCGAAGTATTGGCCCGGATCGCGGTGAGCGACGTTGAACGAACGACTCGCGGGCTACTAGATACGGTGATTGGCTATCGTAGTGGTAACTGGATTTATGAGTGGTCAAAACAGGCGATGCTCTGGCAGCAGAAAGCCGCAGAGGCAAAGGATAATGCGACAGCGGGGGAGTGCTGGCTCCATGCCGCCAATCTCTATAGCCTGGCTTCCTATCCGCACATTAAAGGCGATGAACTGGCAGAACAGGCGCAAACACTGGCGAATCGGGCTTATGAAGAAGCCGTACCCTATCTTGACTCCGAACTGAAAGAACTGGAGTTTGCGATACCTGACGGAAGCCCTATTTTTGGTTTTTTACATATGCCGAAAGAGCATCAGGCTCCTTATGCTACCGTCCTGATGTGCGGTGGTCTGGATACGCTGCAAAGTGATTATTATCATTTTTACCGTGACTATCTTGCGCCGCGCGGCATTGCAATGCTGACTATTGATATACCCTCCGTAGGCTTCTCTTCGCGCTGCAAACTTACGCCGGACTCCAGCTTTCTACATCAGCAGGTTCTGCGCGGGCTGGAAAATGTTCCGTGGGTGGATCATACCCGGGTTGCGGCTTTCGGCTTCCGATTTGGTGCCAATGTAGCCGTGCGGTTAGCTTACCTTGAAGCTCCGCGCCTGCGTGCTATTGCCTGTCTTGGTCCTGTGGTGCATAGCTTGCTGGTCGAACGGGAACGGCAGGACGGCGTGCCGGATATGTATATGGATGTGCTTGCCAGCCGCCTCGGAATGTCACAGGCAGAGGATTCTGCGCTGCGTACCGAGCTCAGCCGCTACTCACTAAAAATGCAGGGGCTGCTGGGACGGCGGACGCCGACACCTATGCTGTCAGGCTTCTGGCACAACGATCCGTTTAGTCCGGAAGACGATTCGCGCCTTATCGTTAATTCATCTGCGGATGGCAAACTACTGCCTATCGCTTTTTCTCCGGTGATGAAAAATTTTGACCAAGGGCTTAATCGAATTTGTGACTGGCTGGAGAAACGTCTGCGCCAGTAGTTGCTATTTTTCAATAGTTTGCTATACCCATCATACTCAAAATTGTACTTCTGTTGGCTATGTGGCTGGCAATCCGAATGATTTAGCGTAAAAACTTATTAAATGAGGTTAAAACATGACGTTACCGAGTGGACATCCGAAGAGTCGATTAATGAAGCGTTTTGGGTCTCTTGGCCCTTACATCCGTGAGAACAAATGTGAAAATGAACGTTTCTTCTTCGATTGCCTTGCCGTATGCGTCAATGTAAAACCTGCACCTGAAGCCCGTGAATTTTGGGGGTGGTGGATGGAGTTAGAAGCGCACGCCGATCGCTTTACCTACGAATATTATTTCGGCTTGTATGATAAAGAAGGCCACTGGCAGCCAACCGCGATTAAAGGGAAAGAGAATAACCAAAAGCTGGAAGAAACACTGCGTAATTTTCACGAGCGTTTAAAGGCGTTACTGGAGGAGATGGAGTTGGGATTATTTCCGGCAGAAGATTTCGAAGATCGGCCCGTACAGTTAACGGTTTAAACGGGTATTGCATTATTGAGAAGAGAATCGGGGTGGGCATTACCCACCCCGATTGAATATCAGAACTGATAGACCAGACCTAACGAGACCACATCGTCGCTATTCAGTGACAGTTTGTTATCATCGCTCAGACGGTTGATTTTATAATCGACGTAAGTCGACATATTTTTATTGAAGTAGTAGGTTGTTGCTACGTCGATATATTTTACTAAATCCACGTCGCCAATACCGCCTTCAATATCCTTACCTTTGGTTTGCACATAACCCAGTGATGGACGCAGACCCCAGTCAAACTGGTACTGTGCGACCAACTCAATGTTTTGTGTCTTATTCGCGCTTCCGCTAACCGCATCACCGGTCAGACGTGATGTGCCAGTGATTGGCGTCATATTACGCGTTTCGGTATAGATCGCTGCCAAATACACGCTATTAGCATCGTATTTCAGGCCTGTTCCCCACGAGTCAGCTTTGTCGCCGTGCCCAAAGGCGGAGCGCTGCTGGCTGTCGGTACGGTCAGAACTGGTATAGGCACCGATGATGCTGACGCCAGTATCTGCGATACCGTAGCTCAGTGAGCCGCCGTATCCATCACCATTCTGACGCAGAACATCCGAACGACCATTAATGCTATTCGAGTCATTTTTACCCTGGTATTGCAGGGCAAATTTCAAGTTATCAACCAGACCGAAGAAATTGTTGTTACGGTAGGTTGCAACACCGGAAGAACGCAGGGTCATAAAGTTGTCAGCGCGTGCGGTACCGTCACCACCAAACTCAGGGAACACGTCGGTGATTGCCTCAACGTCATACAGTACGCCGTAGTTGCGACCGTAATCGAAAGAGCCGTAGTCACCGAACTTCAGACCCGCAAAGCCCAAACGGGTACGGGTGCTTTTAGTTCCTTCGCTTTCGGCATTGTTCACTGGAACATGATATTCCCACTGGCCGTAACCGGTAATCAGGTCGTTAATTTGTGTCTGGCCTTTAAAGCCGATACGGATATAAGACTGATCGCCATTAGCGCTGTCGTTATCACTCATATAATGTTGAGCTTTGACTTTGCCATAGAGGTCCAGCTTATTACCGTCTTTATTATAAATTTCTGCTGCATGTGCCGTTGCGGATAAAGCCAGTGCAGCGGTTAAAATTGCCAGAGCGCTCTTCTTCATTTGTTATTATCCCGAATGAGTAAACGTCAGTATTGCCACGGTTGCTGTTCTAATTGCACGAACGTTTTACCCGTTGGCGATGAACGATTTATGACAGTTTTTAGCATTTATTGTGAATCGCCCTTTATCGTATTGAATGTCATGAACGGGATTTTTGTGCTTTTCCCCCGATGCCTGTTGGCATCGCGCCTGACACCTGATAAAACGTCTGTTTGCATACTTTTTTTAGCAATGGCAGGAAATAATGAGTGGCAGCCAGACTCTGGTAGTCAAATTGGGTACCAGTGTCCTGACCGGCGGATCGCGTCGGTTAAATCGGGCACATATTGTTGAGTTAGTCCGCCAGTGCGCGCAGCAGCACGCGGCTGGACATCGAATTGTTATTGTCACCTCGGGCGCAATGGCGGCCGGGCGTGAGCATCTGGGCTATCCCGAACTGCCGCCGACCATCGCCTCAAAGCAGCTATTGGCTGCCGTGGGGCAAAGCCGTTTGATTCAGCTTTGGGAACAATTGTTCTCTATTTATGGTATTCACATCGGTCAGATGTTACTGACGCGCGCCGATCTTGAAGATCGTGAACGTTTTCTCAATGCGCGTGACACGCTACGTGCATTGCTTGATAACCACATTGTGCCGGTTATTAATGAAAATGACGCCGTGGCCACAGCGGAAATCAAAGTTGGAGATAATGATAATCTTTCTGCGCTGGCGGCGATGCTGGCGGGAGCGGATAAACTGCTGCTGCTGACCGACCAACCGGGATTGTTTACCGCCGATCCGCGCCACGATCCTGCTGCTGAACTTATTAGCGATGTACACGGCATTGATGATGCGCTGCGTACCATTGCCGGAGACAGCGTTTCAGGGCTGGGGACTGGCGGAATGGCTACCAAACTGCAGGCTGCTGATGTTGCCTGTCGTGCCGGAATTGATGTGATTATTGCTGCGGGCAGTCGTGCCAGCGTGATTGGTGATGTGATCGACGGTAAACCCGTCGGTACGCGCTTTCATGCGTTGGAAACGCCATTGGAAAATCGCAAACGTTGGATCTTTGGTGCGCCGCCGGCTGGTGAGCTTATCGTTGATGACGGTGCGTTGTCAGCGATATTAGAGCGCGGCAGCTCATTGTTACCAAAAGGTATCCGTCAGGTGAGCGGAAACTTTTCCCGTGGTGAGGTTATCCGCATCCGCAACCTGCAAGGACGTGATGTGGCCCACGGTGTTTCCCGTTATAACAGCGATGCAATGCGAATGATAGCCGGGCACCACAGCCAGCAAATTAGTGAAATTCTCGGTTATGAATATGGGCCGGTCGCGGTGCATCGCGACGATATGATCGTCAGCTAAGGGGCATATGATGCTTGAACAAATGGGTAAAGTGGCGAAAGCGGCATCTTACCAACTCGCGGTACTCTCCACCGCGGAAAAAAATCAGCTCCTGCTGACGATTGCCGATCGACTTGAGGCGCAGAGTGCCGAAATCCTTTCGGCAAACCAGCGGGATCTGGCTGATGCACGTCAGAATAATATGAGCGAAGCGTTACTCGATCGTCTTGCGCTTACGCCTGAACGTTTAGCCGGTATTGCTAATGATGTACGCCAGGTTTGCCGCCTGGCCGATCCGGTTGGATTGCTGATTGACGGTGGCCAGCTCGACAGCGGTTTACGTATTGAACGTCGCCGCGTGCCGCTCGGTGTGGTGGGGGTCATTTATGAAGCGCGTCCGAATGTTACGGTTGATGTTGCTTCGCTCTGTCTGAAAACGGGCAATGCGGTGATCCTGCGCGGTGGCAAAGAGACATACCGTACCAACAGTGCGACGGTACGCGTTATCCAGAGCGCGCTACAGGCCCATGGACTTCCTGCGGGTGCGGTGCAGGCGATTGAAAGCCCGGATCGCGAGCTGGTGAATCAGTTACTGAAACTGGATCGTTACGTGGATATGTTGATTCCTCGTGGCGGCGCAGGCCTGCATAAACTTTGCCGTGAGCAGTCGACCATTCCGGTGATCACGGGTGGGATTGGCGTATGCCATATTTATGTCGATCGCTTCGCTGAGCTGGATGCCGCGCTCAAGGTCATTGTGAATGCGAAGAAGCAGCGTCCAAGTGCCTGTAACTCCGCTGAAACCCTATTGATACATCAGTCGATAGCTGAAGCTTTCCTGCCCGCCCTGAGTGCGCGGATGGCGGAAGAGGGCATCAATCTGCATGCTGATGCGAAATCGCTTGCTGCCCTACAGGCGGGGCCGGCAACTGTGATTGCGGTGCAGGAGGCTGATTATCACGACGAATGGTTATCGCTGGACCTTAACGTTAAGATCGTTGCGGATATGGAGGAAGCTATTGCTCATATTCGTGAATACGGTACGCAACATACCGATGCGATATTAACGCGCAATACGCAAAGTGCAGACCAGTTTGTGAGGCAGGTTGATTCTTCAGCGGTGTACGTTAACGCCAGCACCCGTTTTACCGATGGCGGTCAGTTTGGCCTGGGAGCGGAAGTCGCGGTAAGTACCCAGAAACTGCACGCCCGAGGCCCGATGGGACTGGAGGCGTTGACGACTTATAAGTGGATTGCCTACGGCGACGATAGTATTCGTCAGTAATTCAGTAATTATCCCGACAAACAAAACAGAGAGCAGCGACGTATAAGGGATGCGTTCTGCTCTGCATCAAAGCGACATTTTCTTTTGGCCGGGAGCGGGCCGTGACCGAGCGGAAGGACACCACAAAACTCGCACAACTGTTTAGTGCCGGGGAAGATAAGTCTATGACAAGTGATGATAAATTGGCCATCTAAACGACAGGCGCTTGACTCAGCCGCCGCTTTTTCTTAACGTATCACTCCTTTCTCCAAAGCCGATATAGCTCAGTTGGTAGAGCAGCGCATTCGTAATGCGAAGGTCGTAGGTTCGACTCCTATTATCGGCACCATCTCAACTTCCCCAAACGTCCGTATTCATCCATAAATACCCTGATTTATAACGATTTTACCGATTTTTAGTCCATCATCGTCCGTAACCATCCAGTAGAATCCGATACAGAATGTGTATAGGATTGTGTATATGTTCCTGTTCGGTCCGGATTCCTATACACATGCCTTTAAACGATATGCAAATTCGCCGCGCTAAGCCTGAAGATAAACCCTATACGCTTGGGGATGGGCAAGGCTTGTCATTGCTTATAGAACCTAATGGAAGCAAGAGCTGGCGGTTCCGCTATCGCTATGCCGGTAAACCCAAGATGATCTCGCTTGGCGTTTACCCAACGATCACCCTTGCCGATGCGCGTTCCCGTCGCGACGATGCCCGAAAACTGGTGGCCGAAGGTAAGAATCCGAGTGAGGTTCGAAAAGAGCAAAAGATTGCTTTGCAAACGGAGTCTGAAAGCGCGTTAGAAATGATAGCGACAGAGTGGCACCAGATGAAGTCTGCCAAATGGTCGGCAGGTTATGCTTCTGACATCATGGAAGCGTTTCAGAACGATATTTTTCCTTACGTGGGTACAAGACCAGTAGGCGAAATTAAACCGCTAGAACTGCTTAATGTGCTGCGTAAAATCGAAAAGCGCGGTGCATTAGAAAAAATGCGCAAAGTTCGGCAGCGATGCTCAGAAGTTTTCCGCTATGCCATAGCCACAGGTAGAGCTGAGTTTAATCCAGCATCGGATCTCTCTAGCGCCCTCGAAGTACACCAATCAAATCACTTCCCGTTCCTAAAGGCTGATGAGATACCAGATTTCCTGCGTGCTTTGAATTGTTACACCGGAAGTCGGCTTGTCCTGATTGCCACGAAATTACTGATGATTACGGGTGTAAGAACGATTGAATTACGTGCCGCATTATGGTCGGAATTTGATCTGGATAACGCTCTTTGGGAAATTCCAGCAGAAAGGATGAAAATGCGTAGGGTACATCTTGTGCCGCTATCTACTCAAGCGTTAGATTTACTCAACGAACTTAAGATAATGACAGGGAATTATCGTTATGTTTTTCCGGGGCGGAACGATCCGAACAAGCCTATGAGTAAAGCGAGTATAAACCAGGTTATCAAGCGTATTGGCTTTGCAGGGAAAGTCACTGGGCATGGATTTAGACATACGTTATCGACTATTTTACATGAGCAAGGATTTGAATCCGCTTGGATCGAAATGCAGTTAGCACATGTTGATAAAAATAGTATCCGTGGCACATATAATCATGCTCAATATTTCGAGAAAAGAAAGGATATGCTTCAATGGTATTCCAATAAGATTTTGAGCTAAAAAAGCCGAGATGAACTCGGCAATTTTTTAGAATGGTAAATCTTCTTTCTCTGGAGCTTTATCAGCAGGGGCGGTTGGTAACTGTCCTGTCATTCTATTAGAAATAATTTTAAGTGTTTCAGTTGTTAATCTAGGTTCTGACCATCCTTTTGAGAAGCTAATATTTTCTGATCTTGGCCTTTTATCTTCCGGGAGGTGGTTGATTTTAATTTTAGACGGTAAAGCAGCAGCTTCACCAACAAATATTGCTTCTTGCTGTGAAAGTGCTGGTAAAGCAGCTACCAGACCAGACAATCCATCTGGTAAGAATTTTGACACATGCTGTTGATCGGTGGAGTTAGTTAATCTAAGGACTACCCATGACCCACATTGAGAAATAACAGTACTCTCAATATCGGCGGGGCGTTGGCTAACCAGCATAAGTCCAAGCCCATATTTTCGTCCCTCCCTTGCTATTCGTCTAATTGCTGACTGAGCCGCCGCATATTGTGCTTCTCCTTGATTAGGCACGTATCTATGAGCCTCCTCACAAACTAATAAAAAAGGATCACTATTTCTTTCTTCAATTGTTTGGAAAACTTTATATTGAAAAAGCAATCTTGCTATAGTTGCCGTGAGTGGACCAGCTACTTCATTTGGTAACCCAGAAATATCAATGATTCGTATGTCTTTGTATATTCCGTCATCTTCAATCTCACCAACTAATTGCTCTAAAACCACCTCTAGTGATATATCGGATTTAGGGGTCCAATTTTCCATCATGAAAGATATTCTTGGATCTCTCTTTAATACGGATATCTTATCTAATATAGATTTGAACTTGTCTGAAAAGTTGGTGTCAGTTTCTCTTTCTACTGTAGTGGATTTGGATTTAAATCTAGAAGCTTGCACAAATCTAATGTGATTCTCAAATTCCTGTAAAGAGAATGGAATAGGTTTATCTGAATCAAATGAAATTATTTCTTCAACAGAATGACCTACCGCCGGTCTTGGCTCATCATGAGATAATCCATCATCAGGAGGTGCCCATGAGTAATTTGTTGGCGATGCATCGGTTATACCTAAAGTTACCATTCTAGCGTATGAAAGAGCTTTGAATATTATGTTGTTCTGTGATGTTGCCTCTTTTTCAGTTTTACCAATAATAAGTGTTCTGAATTCGTCACTAGACATTAACCAGTATGGGAGTTTTATATTTTTTTTATCGTTATTGTTTTCTAATGCGCTATATGCTTGATAAATAACTCCTCTGGTTTTAAAAGCATTACCATATTCATCATGCGGATCAATCATTATAATTCTTGGAGATAAACGTTTAGTTTTAATACTTGTATGATCAAGTATGCTATGTAGCAGTGTTGCCACTGCTCCGGATTTACCCGATCCCGTTGAACCTAAAACAGCACAATGGAGTCCAAACAACTTATCAATGTTGGCTCTACAAGGAATAGATGTGGCGCTTGTATAATGGGCAAAGGGAACAAGTGGGTCACAATCATCATTCCTCGAGCCTTCAGCTGCTGTAAATAATTCTGATGACTCAGAATGTGTCATTAAATATATCCCTTGTTTAGGGAGTGGATAAATTTTAACTCCTCGATTAAATGTTAATTTATGATTGGTAGGAGACCATTGCCCATGTGCGAATAGTTCAACCTCCATAATTCGTTGGTCTGCTTCAGGAGGAATGGGGAGGGTATCTGGCTGCAATTCATCAGATCGCATTCTTAACAAGGTAACGAAAGCAAATATAACATTTCTACCGAAATGAATTTTTACAATGCTACCTAGTTGACCAATGGCATACACCTTGCCCGCGTAACTTCTGGTTAGTTCTTCAACATTATTTGATAATTCAACTCTTATTTTAGTTCCTGAAACCTCAACGATATGACCAATTTTCAGCTCATCCACAGGCTTAAAATTCATTAGATAACCCCTTCTTTTAATACCTTAGTCATTCCTGAGAATGTCCACCAATCATCATATTCCTCTTTTCTCTTTATTGCCGGTCTGTCAGCAACATATAGTCCGTTTTGAGTAGCTATATAAATTCTGTCTCCCCAAAGACCATTTCTCCATTCTGTTAACACTGTAGGAAGTTGATTGTCTGCTTCTTGGCAAAAAGCTAGAATTATGGTTTTATTATTTGGATTGCTCATAGAAAGATAAATCTCTTGATTTATATGCTCATCTCCAAAGCTATAACCGCATATAATTAGAACATGATATGATAATGTAGATAATGATTTTCTGAATAGGTCAAATTGAGAGGAGAATGGATCTTTTTGAGTTGCAATATATTTTGTCGATTGAGGGTAAATGAGAACCCTATTATTTTTTATTGGGTATGTGTCTTTGTCTCTTACGCGCCATAATGAACCATCTTCATGCTGAAACCAATCTATTGAACCATGCATTTTTATGACGTTAGCTTTTGCTTCACTAGTGGGTTCACTCTGGCCATATTTATAAGATCTATATGCTACGGCTCCACCACTAAAACCATCCCAATAAGGAATTCTATTTAACGCAAGAGCATCTTCCAGTAACGTATCATAGTTAGTGGTGAATAATCTAATTGGGCGTCTTCTTTCATTCACCCCTGCTCTTAAGCTATAAAACAAAGTTTGAATGAAATCAAAATGCTCCTTTATATCGACAATGTAATTATCTTTGTCGCCAATTTCTTTTTCGGGTGATTCAATATACCCAAATCGTATTGTATCAGCAATATGTTTGAGGATTTTGTTATGAATTTCTTCAATTTCTTCTAAACTGAAGTTTTCGCCACAAATATCAATTGTTTTTAAAAGCGTACGTGATGCAATTGCTGCATAGTCTCCTAGATGACTAAGTATATGTTCTATATGCAGGTCAGGAGAAAGTTGTGATTTTATTTTTTGGATCAAATTTAATGTGGCAGCATCATCGTTGACTAATTCTAGCACCCTATTTGTTAATGGGTACATAAGTGGAATTTTTGCTGAATAGCTTATTCCTGCACCTAGTAACCAATTTTGCTCTGGGCAGTTCAGTAGTTCTTGGAACTGCTCTAAATCATCTTCAATGTTATCGTCTTTCATTAGTAGTCCTTTATACGAAAATTAGTAATAACAATATTTTTATAACTATAGGGAATAACTGTAAGTATAACTACGTGAAAATGAGTATTGAATTAATATTCAATAGTTATCTTACACTTTGTTCAAGTGATAAAAAGAGCTAATCAACAATATTTTCGTGATAACAGTTACAGAACGAGGATGAGCAAAAAAATCTTAATTGAATAGATGCGGTAAGTGTCAACGAAGTTGTCATCCCTGACGTTCACTATGCGGCCTGCTTTTCTCGCTCCGGGTTCAGGGTAACCTCCGCTTTCCGCTGCCAGTTTCGCGTTCCCCGCGACCAGCGTTCCGGATGGCGCTCTCTCGCCGCACGGTACAGCATATCTCGCTGACTCAGTAGCGTACGGTCTTCACCATTATGCCGCTGCTCCGGCGTTACGTACCCGATACCGCTGTGACGGTGCTCTGCGTTATACCAGCGGGTAAATTTATCCACCCACTCCCGCGCCTCATCCAGCGTTTTAAAGCCCGACGACGGCCACTGCGGCACATATTTCAGCGTCCGGAACAGTGATTCAACGTACGCATTGTCATTGCTCACCCGCGGCCTGCTGTGCGACGGCGTGATTTTCAGCTCTGCCAGCTTTACCTGCAGCGTCTGCGACCTCATTGCTGCACCGTTATCTGCGTGCAGCACCAGAGGGTGTCGCCAGCAGCGTTCCCGTAGCACCGTCCTTTGCATCAGCACCGCTGCCTGCTCGCCGCTTTCCGTTTCACAGACTTCCGCGCCGGTGATTTTACGGCTGAACACGTCCTCAATCAGGTACAGATAGTACCAGCGCCCCCGTACCACCGACGGCAGCCAGGTGATGTCCCATGTCCACACCTGCCGCGGCCCCGTTGCGGTATATGTCCGGGGCGGCGTTACCCGTTCCGCCCGCCGCTTTCGTCCCCGGTAATGCACTTCGCCGTGACGGCGCAGTATCCGGTAAAAGGTCGACTCGCTCGCCAGGTAAATCCCCTTATCGGCCAGGCGGGGGACTATCTGTGACGGTGGCAGACTTGCATATTCCGCCTGATGACAGGTGTCCCGTATCTGCATCTCCTCCTCTGCGCTGAGGCGGTTCGCCGGAGCCGGTCTGATAGCTGCCGGACGCCCGTCCTCCGGGTGCTTTTGCCAGCGTCGCCAGGTGCGCAGGCTCAGATTGACCTCCCGGCAGGCAACGGCACACCGGGCTCCGGTGGCTACCGCTTCATTAATCCACACAATGAACTGCTGACGTTCATTCTTTGGGGTCAGTCGTCCCCGTCGGTTTCCCCGTAGTAATCCCTGAGCTTTTTTCGCAGCACCAGTATCGCGGCCGCCTCCGCCAGCGCTTTCTCCTTGCGGGTCAGCTCTTTTTCCAGCTGTCTGATGCGTTTCTGGCTCTGCTTCAGGGCTGCCTTATCATCCGGCACGGAGGTCTGCAAAAATGCCTGCTTCCACTGCGTCAGCTGCTCCGGATACAGTCCTTTTTTACGGCAGTACTCCGCCACCTCAGCTTCTGAAAGCGTGGCCGTTTCCACGATGGCGGCGAAGCGGGCCTCCGCAGGCCACTGTTCACTGCTCCTGTCTGCACCGGGCACCGGTTTTCCCTCCTGTTTAGCCTGATTACGCCAGTTATAGAGGGTAGCTTCAGATATTCCTTCCATCTGCGCAACGGCGGAAACGGTCATGTTGTAAGGAGGCAGCAGTTTTGCCATCACGCTGGCCTTTCGTTCGGGGGAAATACGTTTCATCTGTCACTCCATCACCCTCAGATTGATTTTTCAGAGGAGGTGACAACTATGCTGACACTGAGGGTCACTGACAGCCAGCGCAATGGGGATTTGATCCGTGCTTTTTGTATTTTCGTAACGTAAAAGGCTTATTCAACTATAAAGGATGTGCCGGATTTACTGCGATCTGTCGCTGAACACGCGAATTAAGCCGAAGAAATGACTGAAACGGGATAAACCCGAACTGCTGGCGGTGCCTGAAGCAGCAACGAATGCGGGCCAATGGATTTCATGCATGCCCGGTTGTCTGATGGCCGTTCTCTGCGCTGACTTAATATTATCGATGATTTCAATCGTGAAGTACTGGCTATTGAGGTGGATTTTCCCCTGCCGGTAAGTCGGATCGCCAGAACACTGTAACAACTCATTGAATGGAAAGGTAAACCGAAGTCAATACGATGCGATAACGGACCAGAATATACCGCAATATACTCATGTCATGGGCAGCACAGCAGAATATAGCCCTGCGTTTTATTCAGCCGAGTAAACCTCAGCAAACCGCTTATATTGAGCGATATAAGCGGTCAGTGCGTTATGACTGGCTGGGGCTGCACCTATTCACATCATTGAATGGCCTCACGCCGATGCAGAGTATTCAGTGAATGTCCTGATTCTACTTATCGCCTTCGTTAAAAATGGAAAGATTACCATTAACCAGAGTCTGCAACCGTTTTTCGTCCATCAAGTAGGCTGCTTTATCATGTTGTGTTGGGCAAACCAACATCAGGTCATCGCGCGATTTTAATTACATACTCATCATTTAATGTGCAAAACTGCTATCCTCTGCTTTTTGTCGCAGCTCTTGATTAAGGGCCTGAAGCTGTCCAAGATTAAGCTGGCTTATATCTTGCCCGTCTCCTCTCAGCAGCATATCGCTAAATTTTGTGACCATCGGGCCATCAAGATAAAACGCTTTCAGGTTATACTGCTTTTTCTCTTTTGGTGGAGAGTTAAGACGTATCACTGTGTCCTCAGGCAACGCCACATTCTGCACTCTGCAAGCCAGTATTAAGGTGGCAAGGTCAGCCATCGATTTTACTTCAATTTCTTTCAGCTTTCCCCCATTGGCTGTTCCTGTCAGCGGGTGATCCTTAGACTGATAGTTAAACATGGATGTCTTGTTAATAAGTGGTTTATGGATCGTGTGCGTTTTCAGATGATTAATCTTACTGAAACCAAAGACCAGTGGAATGGTTTGCCCATCGTTTAGCAGGTTGAGAAAAGGTAATTTACCGCCGGCCAGTTCATTTTCTATACGCTGGAAAGCGTTGGCGATCAGCGTACTTTCCTGCTCGCGGGTAAGCAGAGGGGAGCTATCAACAAACTTAATATGCCCCGGGATGCCGACATTTTGCAGGACTTGTTCAGGCGATTCATTCTCCAGCCTTGAGCCATTATTCGACAAGTGAGAAATCAGATTCTTATAGACAGCCTCTTCCAGATTATTGCTGCTTGTAAATGTAAGCGTTAAAACTGGATAGTTTTCCCTGGATTTAGCATGGTTGAACGCCTTGGCTAACCTGTAAAGGTCTGAACGTGTTTCCACCGTTGTGACTTTTATCCCTAGCCCTTTTGCATATATCCGCGGGTTTTGACGGAGTTTTTCGCGCGTTTCAAACTTGTCGGTCGATTCACGCGTGCGATCCGAGAAAAAAACCTTACCTTCAAGAGACTGCGAACCGCCTTTGGGATCGTTAACGCCGCCTTTCAGCATGCCGCTATGCAAGATTTCAAACCCCCACGGTGAACCGTGGAACGCTTCCGGTTTGATATAGCCTGGCGGCGCGCTGGGGTTCAGCGAGCCCAGCAGGCTATGGTAGAGCTTATCCCGTGCGTCATCGTCTATATCATGACGTTCTGCTAACGTGTCAATTGCAGATTTTCCATTTTGGTCCACGGCCACGGGCTTATGGCCTTGCAGCCTCAGTTCCTGGATCGTCGCCGCGTCATTTTGTGCTACGGCCTGGTGGAATATCATTGGATTAGAAAGAGGAATACGCATACTTTTCTCGTTTAACCACGGATATATTTAGGTGTACGCAGGGGAAAAAAGGTTCCGATTATCCCCACACCTTTGAGAATGATGCCATATAAGCGGTATTACGCTATTTCGGGTCCCGCGCAAGATCGTGGCTATGCCAGAAATGAGCAGGTGATACACGTGTTTGGATCGTTATGGAGGCTGGCTGTATTTCACGGTGGTGCGCTTACCGTTGCGCTTAGTATATCGAGTGATGAACGTTACGTTTCATGTGCCCTGACAGAGCGATTATCCGGGGTTCTCATTGCATACGGCGGAAACACCTGATGACAGGCAATGCTCGTCCGGAGCTGGAGAATATGCCCGTGAATAAAAAGGGGGAGACGCTCGCCAGTAGAGCTTCCCGGCATACTGAAATGGCGATGGATTACCGTGATAATACAAAAGTTCGCAGTCGCTCAATTGCACATCAGTGTGAGGAATAGATGTGCAGGTCGCTGGGGATATAGGCGATCTTCTGCGACCGTTATCCCGGAGCCGTATCTGACCCCGGGCTTATTGCCGCCGTTAAGCAGAGCTATCGGAGCTGGCTAATTCACTTTTGGAAAATCAACCAGGGTATCGTTGACGCGATTAATCATATTGGTGAACAAAATGGCGCTAACAGCGCTAATCACCTCGACGACCTGACGGTCGCTAAAGCCAGCGGCGCGGAACTGGGTAACGGTCTCTTCAGGTAAGGTACCATGCGTTGTAACCAGCGTTTTCACGAATTTCACCAGGGCATCAATATGCGCCTCTTCCGGATAAGCCCCCTGGCGTAACGCCTGCGTTTGTTCAAGGGTATAGCCTGCCATTTTACCCGTTAGGGTATGGGCCGCCAGGCAGTAATCACAGCCGGACGTTTCACTCACTGCAAGGTTAATCGCCTCCAGTTCACGTTTGCTCAGGTTGCTTTTAGCCAGCGTCGCGTTATGTTGAAGTGCCTGAGCAAGAATCTCGGGAGCAATACCGATAACCTGATAGGCATTAGGGACTTTACCCATCACACGTTTGATGGCGCCAAAAAGTTCTGCAGCCTGGCCTGTTGCATTATCTGGTTGAAGCGAAGTTAAACGGCTCATCATCATTCTCCTGTCAGTTTATGAGTTTCGCCGCATCGGCGATGGATTAATAATAGGCTCTCCGGTATCCGAGAGGCGGCGTTTTTCGTCTCGACTTTTTGTCTTATCGTCTCAGGAGTGATTATGGATAGCCTCAGCCAGTTGCTAGCCCTACTTGCCCCACGCTGCGTCGTTAATCTTCACTGTCGCTTTGGTGGCCAATGGGCGGCTGACCAGCGGCAACAGGCGCCGGGTGTGGTGCCGTGGCATGTGATCCTTCGGGGAGAAGCGCAGTTACATATCGCGGAGCAAACGGTACGGGTGCGTGCAGGCGATATTCTGATGTTGCCACATGGTTCTCCCCATCTCTTACAGAGTCTGGTGGAGTGGGGGCAGGTTGTGCCTGCGCTGAAGCAACACAACGGTATTCTGACCGAAGTGCGCACTGACGGGCCCGGATCCGTTGTTGAGGTACTGTGTGGTGAGTTTCATTTTGGACCAAACTATGGCTGGCTGTTTGCCGATGAGACTGAACTAATCCACCTGAAGACCGATGAGAGACAAGATTGCGATGAGCTTAATATCCTTCTGAGAATGCTGATCCGGGAAAGTTTGGGGGGGCTCCCGGGCGGTGCGACTATCGTCAAAGGTCTGGCCGATACACTCCTGGTGCTTGTTCTGCGTATTTTACTGTCATTACATCAGCCGCCCGCAGGGTTATTGCGTCTGATGAGTGATAAACGCCTTTTACCCGCCTTGCTTGCCGTCATTGCCGATCCTGCTTATCCCTGGACGATGGAAAATATGGCTGAACACTGTTTTTTATCCCGTGCAACGTTCGCCAGACATTTTGCTCATCGTTATCATCAAACGCCACAGGTCTGGTTATCTCAATTGCGTATGGCGCTAGCCTCAAGACTACTTCGTGATGAGCGTGAACTGACTGTTGATATTATTGCCGAGCGGTGTGGCTTTTTATCGCTTTCCTCTTTCGCTAAGGCGTTTAAAAAATGGTATGACCTGACGCCCGCTCAATACCGGAAAACAGTCTGACTCTTTGAAGGCTGTTACAGGCGATTATCTGATCAGGAATGTGCGGGCCACCTGAAGATTGCGGTGGCCCTTTGAGGGGAGATCAGGCTCCAGGGAAGATCCAGAGATGCTGTTCAGGTAACACCAGATGGCAATGTTGTGGATCGCGAACCTGAGTGCCGTAAGCGCGGATGACAACGTCATCGCCTGACGTTCGGAACAGGTACTCCCAGCGATCGCCAAGATACATACTGGTCAGCAGCGGGAGTTCAAGTTGATTTTCACCAGGGCCGTCGGCCAGTACAACACGTTCCACGCGAATGACTGCGATACCTTCCTGGCCCACCTGTACACCTTCGCCCGCTTGTCCCCAAAACGCCCAGCCGCGTCCTTCAATGCGGGCTTTATCGCCGCTGATTTCGCTGACTTTTCCGTGCAGGCGGTTATTACTGCCCATAAACTCGGCGGTAAACAGGGTCTTCGGCGAGCCGTACATCTCCTGTGGCGTTCCCTGCTGTTCGATTTTACCGTTGTTGAGCAGTAAAATACGGTCGGAAATCGCCATCGCTTCATTCTGATCGTGCGTTACCATTAGCGCCGAAAGACCGAGTTTAATGATCAGCTCACGCAGAAATACGCGGGCTTCTTCTCGTAACTTGGCATCAAGATTCGACAGCGGTTCATCAAGCAGAATGACCGGTGGGTTATAGACCAGCGCACGTCCAATCGCTACGCGCTGCTGCTGACCGCCGGAAAGCTGATGCGGGTGGCGCTTTGCCAGATGGCCGAGGCCCAGTTGTTCGAGTACATTCTGAACCCGCTGAGCAATCTCCGTTGATGACACTTTACGCAGCTTGAGCGGGTATGCGACGTTTTCGAATACGGTTTTATGCGGCCACAGCGCATAAGACTGAAATACCAGTCCCAGATTCCGTTCTTCCGCAGGGATTTCACTGCGTGGCGTGCCGTCATAAACTTTATTCTTGCCGATGATAATAGTGCCTTGGGTCGGCTTCTCAAGCCCCGCGACAGCACGTAATAATGTCGTTTTTCCACTGCCCGAAGGGCCCAGTAAGGAAACAACCTCACCGCGCTCCAGGTTCATGGATACGCCTTTTAATACCGGGTTATCACCGTAGGTTAGGTGCAGATTCTCGACCGATAATTCAATCATGTAATTTGACTCCAAAACGTAGGGCAATACCCAGACCTACCACCACCAGCAGGATGTTAATAAAGGAAAGCGCAGCGACGATATCAATCGCACCCGCAGCCCAAAGGGAAACCAGCATCGAACCGATCGTTTCAGTGCCGGGAGAAAGCAGGTAGACACCTGTCGAATACTCACGCTCAAATATCAGGAACATCAGCAACCATGAACCGATCAGACCGTAGCGTGACAGCGGAATGGTAACGTGGCGGGTAATTTGCCCGCGTGTGGCACCGGTGCTGCGTGCCGCTTCTTCCAATTCCGGCCCAACCTGCAGCAGTGTGGAGGAGATCAGTCGTAACCCGTATGCCATCCATACCACGGTATACGCCAACCAGACGCTGAAAATGGTACTGCGCAACGACCTTAGCCAAACGATCAGATTATCGCGGAGCCATTGCGACCAGGGCATATCCGAGAGCCATCCGGATTTCAGCGCATTATCGAGCCACATCGGCAGAAACAGGAACACCCATAAAAATGCCAGGCCCGCCAGTAGACCGGGAACCGCACGCGGCACCAGCACGCTGTAATCCAGAAAGCGCGTAGTGTTGTCGGGCTTGCGGTGCATAGCGATACCCACAAACAGATAACAGACAACCGCCAGAGCTCCGCCGATCACCCCGATAGCCATTGAGTTGACGATGGCTCGCAGTAGATTCGGTTGTGCCCAAATGGTACGGAAGGTGCCAAGCGAGAGCTCATCCCAGATTGAGACGCCGACGCCCCAATTGGAGATAAAGGCGCGCAGCATTACGCCAACCAGTGGTACGCCGATCGTGACTGTCAGCCAAAATGCGACCACTGCGCCAGCCACCCAGCGCCATTTTCCCAGCGGCAGGGCACGGGCCTGTGACGCTTTACCTTTAACCGTGACGAAACGGTTGGCGGTCCGCATCAGGCGCCGCTGCAGCATGACCAATGGAATCGTGATACAAATTAGCACGACGGCAACCGCTGCCATCAGATGATAAGAGGGGGTGCCGAGTTTATTGGTCAGTTGGTAAAGATAGGTTGCCAATACCATATTGCCTTCCGGATCGCCCAGGACCAGCATTAAACCAAAGACTTCCAGTCCGAGGAAAAACAGCAATACGATGGCATAAAGAATTGACGGGCGTACCATCGGTAAGCTAACCGCCGTCATAACTTGTAAGGGCGAGGCCCCGGCGATACGTGCGGCTTCTTCAACATCAGAACCCACGCTGCGTAACGCCGAGGAGATATAAAGATAGGCATGTGGAACATGGGTTAAGCCGGCAATCACCACAATGCTCGACATGTCATAGATATTCCAGGGCACAAAGCCAAAGAGCGATTGCGCCCATAGCGAGAAGAAGCCCACCGGCCCTGCAGCGACAACGTAGCCGAACCCCAGCACCATTGGTGAGACAAAAATCGGTACCAAAATCAGCGGCTCAATCACGCGTCTACCGGGTAAATCGGTGCGTACCATCAGGAACGCGAGAATACCGCCCAGTGGGATGGCTATCGCCACCAGACCAAACGCCAGAATAAAGCCACTTCTCAGTGCTTTATAGAAATCTGGATCGGTAAAAATGAACTCAAAAGACTCCAGGCTCCACACTTTTGACGGTGAAAAGAACGGTGCCGAGAGAAAACTCTGTATCACAATAAACGACAGCGGAATGTAGATAACCAGTGCAGTTATCAACACCACGATGCCGCGCGGCAAACTCTGCCACTTTCTGCGCAATGCATTCATGTCACATCCTTCGATTAACTACGCTGAATCGCGAAATCAGGCGAGCGACAAACCTGCGCGGCATATTGCGCCGCGCTTCGGTCCTGTCGTTACTTGGCAGCGGCGGTGCGCCATTGTTTGAGGTAATCCAGACGTTTTTTCGGCTGCAGATACTCCAGCAGCGTTTCATCTACCGGAATGGGTTTCAGCGCTTTACCTAACATTTTCGTCATCCCATCGATATCATTTTTACCTTCGATATCGTTGCGAATAGAGGGAATGTCGGCCTGACTGGCCAGAATATTTTGGCCCGGTTCAGACAGCACATAATCCAGCCACAGTTTTGCCGCATTGCTGTTTTGTGACTGCTGGCTGATGAAGGAGACGCGTGATAACACGAGGGTATAATCTTTCGGATAGGAAATGCCCAGCGAAGGATCGGTTTTGGCGCGCGCTTCGGCATAAGAACCCAGGATATTAAAGCCGATGAGATTCTCCCCGGAAGAGACGCGCTCCATCATGGTCCCGGTAGAGGACTGCACGGCTAAACCGCCTTTCGCGACGTCGGCCAGCGTATTGAAGTAGTTCGGATCGGCTTTGAAATCTTCCACGGATAGCATAAAGCCCAGCCCGGATTTTTCGATATCGTAGGTGGTGACTTTTTTATTAAATTTGTCGGTCTGGCTGGCGATCAGCTTCGCCAGTGCTGCATGTGAATCGGGAACGTCTGCCGCCGGAATCAGACGTTTGTTATAGATAAAAACTACGGGCTCATAAGTCGTGCCGTAAGCTTTATTGTTCCATATCGCCCATTTCGGCAATTGGCTTTGCTCTGGCGATGGGTATTCCTGCGCGTAATCGGTTGCGAGTTTCAACGCGGTATCCATTGAAGAACTCCAGATCACATCGCCGCTGCCACCACCAGAAGCCTGTTCACTGATATAACGATTGTACAGTTCAGTACTGTTCATATCGTTATATTCTACTTTGATGCCTGGATACGCGGTTTCAAACCCTTTGATCAGTGGGCCCGCCGCTTTGGTATCGGTCGTGGAGTAGATCACGACTTTTCCTTCTTTAGTCGCGGCATCAATAACTTTTTGATAATCAGCCGGGTAGCCCTGGGGGACTGCCGACATGGCAGAGGAAGAGAAGAGTATGGTCGCGGTAATCAGAGAGATGGGTAATTTGTTCGACATTTTTTTAACCTTTTAGTTACATTCGAAGAACTAAAGGTCAACATAACGTATCGGACTTTTCAGGCAATAGCGGAAGGATTGTTATCTTCCCGAATTGTGATTGCTGGCATTTTTTAGGCAATTAACACCATAAAAACCACGAAAAGAGAGTGAAGGTCAGACCACTGGCGTCACTATTTCTGCGGTGTATCAAGCTTTATCGGATGTTTTACGATACAGCCGCCGCGGGTGGCCAATATTTCCGTATTGCATCTCAACGCTGAGAAAGCCGATTTCTACGCAGTATTCCAGATAGCGGCGGCCTGTCGTTTTGCTAATCCCGACGTCTTCCACAACCTGTTCCACCGACCAGTTGATGTCAGGTTCAGCGATAAAAACACGCTTAACCCGTTCCAGCGTATTGGGTTCGATCCCCTTTGCTGAGGGGATTGATGCCGTTTCGCTTGCGGGCAGATTAAACAGCCGATCCAACGCATTTTGATCGACGACCTTTACCTGACGTAGCGTTTGCACTAACAGCATAAAGCGTTCCAGCGATGCGCGTAGACGATGAAAAAATACCGGTTTAATGATGTAGTCAAAGGCACCACTGCGCATCGCATGGCTACAGGTTTGCATATCGCTGGCCGCGGTGATGAAAATCACCGAGCATTCGATGCTCTTCAGCAGGGAACTTCCGATCAATTCTACGCCCTGGCCATCCGGTAAATAGTTATCAAGCAGTATCAAGCGCGGCTGATGCCGATGAATCAGCGTTCGGGCCTGCTCCAGCGTTGAGGCGATCCCAACGACGCGGAGATGAAAATTTTGCTCGATAAATTCACGATGTAAATCGGCAAGATGTGGCTCATCTTCAACAATGATGACATCAAGAGCTTTACTGTTATTCATGGTAATGTCCTGTCGAAACACCGCCCTGGAATGGAATGAAAACAGAAAATATGGTGCCTTGCGGCACATTATTACTGATTTCTATGCTGCCGCCAGCCTGGTGAACGTATCCTGCTACCAGATAAAGACCGATGCCGTGCTCCGAATCAGTCATCTCGTGGCCACTTGATGGCTTACTGGTGAAGCCCTGTTCGAAAAGATGTGGTTTCATTACATCGTCCACGCCGCAGCCTCGATCGGCTACTTCTATCAGCAGTTCTTGATTTCTGTCTGAAATATAGAGCTCTATCGTAGGGGAGGGGGCCAGAGCATTTAACGTGGCATCCACGGCGTTATCCAGTAAGTTACCTATTACCGACATCAGCTCAGTTTCGCCGATCGTCGTCGGGATGTGGGTAAGCTGGCAGGCAGGATCGAAGATCAATTCGATGCCTTTTTCACGTGCGCTGACATATTTCCCCAGTAGTAGCCCACACAGGGTCGGGGACGTAAAGTGGGCGGAGACAAAATCCAGCACTTTTTGGGCACCTTCGGATTGTGCCTGAATGTAGCGCATTGCATCGTCATAACGTTGCATTTGCAGTAAACCCACCAGGGTTGCGGTCCAGTTCAACTGCTCGTGGCGCATAATCCGCAAATTGTCTGCATAGCGTTTCACCTGGCTTAGTTGGCTACTGAGAGTATTCATGTCGTTTTTATCCCGAAAACTAAATACCCAGCCACTTTCAGCCCCCGGTTCCAGCTCGATAGCGACACGGTTAACGATCACCTGTCGCTGATTCAATACGGTGATTTGGTCGTGGGAGCGACGATTATCTTTTACTCCGCTGTGGGCGAAGAATGCTGCCGGGGTGTGCAAAACCGTCTTCAATGGTTTGCCGATAAGTTCGCTTTCACTCTGACGAATATCCAGTAACTCCCTTGCTGCGCGGTTAATTAAAATCAGCTGCTTATCAGCATTAACGGCAAATACCCCTTCATACATCGCCTCAAGCAGCGCTTTTTGCTGTAGCACCAGCAAGGCGATCTCCTTTGGCTCCAGCCAAAGCATCTGCTTTTTAACGTTGCGGGTAAAAACCCACGAAAAAATGAACAACAGAATCAGCAGCGCCAGGCCATATAAACCGGCCTGCCAGAGAAGACGGGCATTGATATTGGCAATATAGGAGGTGAGATAACCGACGGAGACAATACCGATGACATGATGATTGGTATCAAATATCGGTGCCTTACTGCGTAATGAAACGCCGATGCCGCCCTGGCGCATCGAAATAATACTTTTCCCCTGCAGCACTTCGGCATTATCACCGCCAATCATCGGTAAATTAAGCCTTTCTGGCGACTCTGAGTGGTAGAGGTGTTGCTCCTGTACATCACCAATGACGATATAACTGGCATCGCTTTGATCCCGCAGTGGCTGAATTAACCGGGCAATTGCAGGGATATCCCGAGCCGAAACTTTTTCTGCAAGGAGAGGCATTAACGCGATCTCGCTGGCCTGAACGCGCGCACGTTGTCCGAGATCATGGTGTAATTGTCGGTCAATAAAATGGAACAGGATAGTACCCAACAGCGCGAGCAGCAGGCAGGAAAATACAACCAGAAATAAAAACAGCTTCACCTGGAAGGGCAATCTGCGTTTCATACGACCTGCTGCGGTGAAAACAGGGGGAAAGACATTCGATAAGCCTATCATGTGAAAATGCGGGCCGTAATCTGCCAGCCGCAGAGTTGTGAACTGGCTACAACTCTGCGGCAGTACAGTGCGGTTATTAAAAGATAGGGAGTAGCAGAGAGTAGAACTTTGTAGGTATGTCCAGAATGCCACTATTCGTTATATAATTTTATATATAACGAATGATGGAGGTATCTATGCACAATCACTTCGGTAAAGGACTCCTGGCGGGATTAGCGGCTGAAGCAGCGAAGCCAGCAACTGAGTTGACGAAATTTTGCCCAGATTACAAGCGTGGGTTCATTCTTGGCTTTGCACATCATCTGGCAGAAAGCTTGGGAGATGAAAATCAGGCTGCTTTTACAGCAGGACAACTTTGCCGGGCATATGGGTTAAATGGTGAACTCATGGAGGAGTTTTTCTCGGACGGTGCCAGCCGTTTGCCAAGAAAATTTTTCAGCGTGGGTTACAAGCAAAGTACCCGGATAGCATCAGTCGTCAGCATTTAGCGCTGTTATAACCGACCTTTATGTAGGTAATGTTTGATTTGTAATAAAACCATCAGCAACAACGTTACTGCAGCAATGGGGTAATGGCTGCCGCGATTTGTCTCTGCTTTGCCATTTCCCATTGCTCATCAGGAATAGAGAACAGTTAGTCGGCCTGGAACGGGTCTTTTTTATCATCCTCGCTATCATCGTTTTTGCGGGGGATCTCGCCATGATCCTTCGGCGCATCTTTTGCTGGATGGCGATCTTCTTTATCTATGTTGCTAACGCCTTGCAAAGTTTCAGGTACACCTTCGTGTACATTACCTTCATGCTTGCGCCCATCGTTGGACAATTTATTTGGCATCTCTCTCTCCACTCGCATTGTGTCATTCAAGCATAGTCGAAAGAAAAAGAGTGGTACAAAAAACCGCCCTGCGGTGGGCGGCCTGTATATTGCTATATTTTTAAGAATGTATGACGAACATTGATTTGCAGTGTGGGCAAATCATCGTCTGTTCTTTTGACACTTTAGAAAGTGACTGTTTTGATTTTTTCTCACAGACGGGGCACGTCGCATTCGTTTCAATTTTTTTTATCCGCCCCATAACGTCACTGAAATATGACATGGCGCTTTACCTCGGTGGTGAAGGGAACTCATCATAACACAGTTGTCTGTTTTTTGTTCAGATGCTGATGTTTGGTGGGGTTGAGATACTATCCCCCGTCCAATGCTAATCCCCGCGCAGCTGACAATCCTGCCAGCCAGTCTTGGGGCAATGGGTGCCGATGAGTTGAATGCGTCAATGTAATTTATTGATTTATAGATAAAATATAAATGGTTGGTTCTTAATTATAAGCTTCCGAGCTTACTCTGTGGGCGGCGTTATGCGTTCGTGCGATGCGGAATATTCATTTTTTGCTATTTTTAAAAGATGTCTATCACAGCAAAGTGAAATTTTTATGTCTGTAAGAGATGCAAGGCTGGATAATATAAAAGGCGGTTTGATCTTGCTGGTGATATTTGGTCATCTGATCGAGCCGCTTGTGGATATGATGCCTGCGCTCAACCGTATTTATAATTTTATTTACCTTTTTCACATCCCTGCTTTTGTGTTGGTTTCAGGGTACGTCTCTCATCCGAATAAAGAAATTAGATATAGTGCATTACTAAAATCATTGGTTGTCCCTTTTATCGTTTTTAGCATCATTTATGAAACTTCCGATTTTATCGCTTTGGGTGAGGTATCCGGATATCTTAAGGTATTGTCACCTAACTGGATTTTATGGTTTTTGTTCAGTTTGATTATTTGGCGAGTATTTGCGCCATTGTTTTTAAAAATACGTTTTAATCTCCTGCTTTTATTGGCATTGTCTTCATCTATCTCATTGATTGAAATAGATGGTTATGTTTTTAGTATTTTTAGAACGGTAGTTTTCTTCCCATTTTATATGCTGGGCGTATTATTAAGTCGATATAAAGATACTTTTTTACACTATCAGTTGAAACCTTCTTTAAGCATTTTTTCGCTTGTAATTCTGGGCGGAATTTTTTTTCTGAATCTTCCTTTTGACCGGCTTATGCTGTATGGAGTAGCACCATTTTCAGCTTTTGGCTATTCGAATGAATACGGTGTTATTCAACGTCTTTGTTATTATCCGGTGTCTATTCTGGCGATATTTTCATTTGGCGTGTTGGTATCTAAACTGCATCTTTTGAATAAAATAGGTAGCAATTCACTCTATGTGTATTTGCTGCATGGGCTAATCGTAAAATATCTGCTTTGGCCGTATATGACAGCCGATGACTGGAGTGTCACAGGGGTCGTCTTATTGGCTTTGTCGCTCACTATCATACTGGCTGCGATTTTGTCTTCGACCGCTATAACAAGATTGACGTCAATGTTATTTCAGGCTTTTCAGCGGCTTATCCTGAAAAACCGTCAATTAGCCTAGTTCTGTCATTGTGGTTACATGTGAACGGTGGAGTTGAATCATTTTACTCTTGTTTGGTAAAGGTTGTCGCAGAGTCGAAACGTCTGTTAGGCGATTTTTTGCGATCCGGCTTAAATTCAGCGAAGTAATATTTGTTTGCAGCAAGAAACGGCGTAAAATTTCTGCCTGTAATTATGGAGGGCAGTATGAAAAATGTGATAATTAGCATGCTCGCAAAGATATCCAAAATGGATGCGGAAGCGAAACACTTAACTGCCCGGGTTGAAGCCCAGTCATTGCTGATCGGTGCATTGGTTTTGGCCGTAGGCAAAAATGGCGGCGTAACGGGAATGGTGGAAAGTATTAATAAAGCGATTAATTCGGTGCTTGATTCGACGGATGAAGTCGCTAAATCGGATGCCGAGCTACTGCTGTCTGAGTTTCAGGACTTGCTGGCAGTAACCAGCCTGATTGAAAAATCCGATGCGGAGCTTGACCATAATGCCCTGACCGCACTCGATTCCCTTAATAAAGATAACCTGTAACGGATTTATAAAATCTCCCCCGCCATAAGGGGCGACGTTGGCGTTGCATATCGGCACGATCTCATTTCATCCGCTATATCTTCTGGCGGACAGGAACAATGGGCTTTTTTCAGTCCACGTCAGCATCTCTCCTGCAAGTCACTGCTGTTGCAAATTCACGCTAACCCCGATTTTTTGCTGCGCTATAAAATAAATTTTCAAGATCAATAACATAAATAATGCACGCTTCGTGTTTACATAAATTACAGATGTGCATCACGCTTTTGCTTACGCGATAAAATAGCCGTTGCTATGCTCGTATCATGTTGTTCCATGAATTCGTGCTTAGCTAAGGTGAGTCCCCAATGTCTGCTAAAACGCTTTACGATAAGCTTGTTGATTCCCATGTCGTCCGTCAGTTAGATGATGAGGGAAGCCTGCTGCTTTATATTGACCGCTCAATACTTAATGAATACACCAGTCCACAGGCGTTTAGTGGCCTCAGGGAAGCCAGCCGGAAGGTTTGGAAACCCTCGTCTATCCTGTTAAATGTTGACCACGTTAATCCCACGCGCCCTGAGAGAACGCCGACCATGACCGATCCTGGAGGTGAGCTCCAGGTGAATTACTTTGAACAGAACAGCCGTGATTTTGGCATCGAATTGTTCGATGTAATGGATAAGCGTCAGGGAATTGAACATGTGGTTGCGCACGAGCAGGGGTTAGTGATACCTGGCATGGTGATTGCTGCAGGTGATAGCCACACTACAACCTATGGTGCATTTGGCGCTCTGGGATTTGGTATTGGCACATCTGAAATCGAACATATGCTGGCAACGCAGACGCTGGTTTATAAAAAACTGAAAACGATGCGCGTCACCGTAAGCGGAACGCTCCCTGTCGCTACCGTTGCTAAAGATATCATTATGCTGCTTATCGAGCGGATTGGTGCTGCGGGAGCGACGGGGTATGCGATCGAATTTACCGGGGAAACAATCTCTGCATTGAGCGTCGAAGGTCGTATGACGATTTGCAATATGGCGGTTGAAGCCGGGGCCAGAGGCGCCATTATGGCTCCGGACGAGAAAGTGTTCCACTACATCGCCGATGCACCCCGCGTACCGAAGGGAAAACTCTGGGGCCAGGCTGTCACCCAATGGCAGCAATTACGCAGTGACGACGATGCCGTCTTTGATAAAGAAATCCTGCTTGATTGCGCCGATATGGTCCCGAAGGTGACGTGGGGAATTAGTCCGGATCAAGCCGGTAATATCACTGACCGTGTACCCGATCCGGCCGATGAGCCTAATCCTGCGAAACGGCGTGAGATGGTCACGGCGCTGCGCTATATGGATCTGAAACCTGGAACGTTATTAACTGATATTGAGATAACCCATGCCTTTATTGGCTCCTGTACTAATGGCCGTATCGAAGATCTACGAGAAGTGGCAAAGGTCCTGAAAGGCAAAAAAATCGCCAAACGGGTACGGGGAATCATTGTCCCGGGATCGACCCAGGTACGTGAAAGGGCGGAGCAAGAGGGATTGGCAAAAATCTTTATTGATGCCGGATTTGAATGGCGCCAGTCGGGGTGTTCAATGTGCCTGGCGATGAATGAAGATGTGCTGACGTTGGGCGATCGCTGCGCCTCCAGTACTAACCGAAACTTTGCCGGACGTCAGGGAGCCGGTGCCAGAACACATTTGATGAGCCCCGCAATGGTTGCCGCCGCTGCGATTACCGGCTCTCTTGCCGATGTACGCCAATTTATACAAGGGGGGATTGTTAATGGAACCTTTTAACATCGTTAGTGGCTTGATTGCGCCGATGCTGGCGGCGAATATTGATACCGATGTCATCATGCCAAAGCAGTTCCTGAAAGGGATCGACCGCCAGGGGCTGGATAAAGGGGTTTTTTATGATTTACGCTTTCACACCGATGGTCAGCCAAACGACACCTTTGTACTGAACCGGCCTGGTTGGAAAAATGCGACATTTATGCTGGTCGGGCCTAACTTTGGCTGTGGTTCAAGCCGGGAACATGCGGTTTGGGGATTAAAGCAGATGGGAATTCGTGCGCTGATTGGCAGCAGCTTTGCTGGGATCTTTAATGACAACTGCCAACGAAACGGTCTGCTCACGATTGAGCTTGATGAATCTTCTCTGCGCCAGCTTGAAGATATCGCCACTGATGCGCAACGCAACAGGCTTACGATTGACCTGGAAAAGCGCCTTATCGTCACTGAGAGTGGTGAAATTTCTTTTAGCATTGATGCATTAAAAAGAAAAATGCTGTTGGAAGGGCTGGACGCGGTGGCCTATACCCTGCAATTCCAGCAGGATATTCGTGACTTTGAAACGCGTCATTTTTCAACCAGCCCCTGGCTAGGTGAAGCACAATAAGATGAGGCAAAGTATGTTGGACGGTGATATTACAACCCTCGGAAACTCACCCTTTATCGATGGTTTTGAACTTAAGGATGCCCATTTACCGGGCGGTATCCGTATGCGTTTTGCTATTGGTGGGCAGGGGGCTCCGCTTGTTTTATTGCACGGGCATCCACAGACACATGTCACCTGGTGGAAGATAGCCCCCACGCTGGCGAAATATTTTACGGTGATCATGCCTGATCTGCGTGGCTATGGCGATAGCGATAAGCCTGCCGGCGATATCGAACATCGACAATATTCAAAAAAAGTCATGGCGAAGGATATTGTGTCGCTGATGAATGTATTGGGATATGCGTCATTTTCCTTTGTTGGGCACGATCGCGGAGGTCGGGTGGGACATCGCCTTGCGCTAGATTATCCGCAAAGCGTTAACCGCTGTGTCTTTATTGATATTGCTCCCACAGCGACTATGTATGCCCTCACCGATCAACGTTTTGCGACGCGCTATTTTTGGTGGTTTTTTCTGATACAACCCGCGCCGTTACCGGAAAAAATGATTGGTCACGATCCGGCTTTTTTTCTCCAACGGCATATTGATGGGCAGATAAAAACCCCCGGTGCAACGGAACCGGCTATTTTTGCTGAATATCTGAGGTGTTACCGTAAACCGGAGACGCTGCATGCTATCTGTGAGGATTACCGGGCAGCAGCAACAATTGATTTACAGGATGATGCTCAGGATAGTGAAAAACGAATCAACTGCCCGCTACAGCTGTTGTGGGGAGAAAAGGGGACGGTCGGCCAGTTATATGACGTGATTGCGACCTGGCAAGAAAAAGCGCGTCATGTAGAAGGAATGGCACTTCCCTGCGGTCATGTCCCGCATGAAGAGATCCCGCAGCAAATGCTGGCAGTGATGTTGCCCTTTCTTCAGGCATGATATAAGCGCAATAGAGAGCCGTGATATCCTTGATAATAGGGGTTGGCGGTGATAATAGGGGTAAAGGAGTGGGCGGGTGATGGGCACGCAAGAGAAGAAAAACGTACATTGGCCGCTGATTGAGGACCTCCATGTTTTTTTAACCATTGCCAGATGTACAACGTTTGCGCGTGCGGCGGCTGAGCTAGGTCTTTCGCCTTCTTATATCAGTAAAAGGATTGGCATTCTCGAAAAGCGTCTGGAAACCCGACTCTTTTTCAGAAATAACCGCACGATGCGGTTAACGGCTGAAGGTGAAAGAGCGCTTGTGGGTGCCATGAACGTCATTGCAAGTATGGATGCTTTTGTTTCTGATTTGGCGGCGTGGCGTGAATCCGTCACTGGTGTAGTGAATGTTAGTTGTTCATTTGGTTTTGGATTGACGCATATATCGGATGCGATCTCCGAGCTGGCAAGTCTATACCCGGAATTACAGATTAAGCTGATGTTATCCGATCAGGAGGTCGACCTGGTTGAAGAAGGCATCGATATTGAAATTCGCATTGGTGATGATATTAAAGATCTCTATATTGCGAAATTATTGTTTGAAAATCGTCGGATACTTTGTGCCTCTGCGGACTATTTGAAAAGTGCTGGCGTACCGGAAACTCTCAATGATTTAAAAATGCATCGGTGCCTTATTATTCAGGAGCGCAATACGCCGTTCGCGCTCTGGTCGTTAACCGATGGTACGGATATAACACAGGTGCATGTTAATAATCAGCTATCCTCAAATAGCGGCGGAGTGGTGCTCAACTGGGCGTTAAAAGGACATGGGATCGCTCTGCGCTCAATGTGGGATGTACAAAAACATCTCGATAGCGGGGAGTTAGTCCATATCCTTCCCGACTGGTATCAAAACGCCAATATTTGGGCAGTATATGCAACGCGCCCTTCGGGATCGGCGCGTTTGAAAGTTTGTATCGATTTTTTAGTTAATTATTTCCAGGTTAACCCACCGCGACATCTTTAGCTGCAGGGATCATGACCTTCTTTCCGGCGGCATTTTAACACTATGAGATATAGAGCACGGCGCCAGCGTATTTTAACAGCGCAAAGAGTTCCAGCGTCGTGGCAGTTGAAGCATCCTGTGTTAATGCAGGAGAGGTAAAGTTAATCACTGTAATTCTCCCCATCAGACGCCATAGCACAATTGCCGAAACGGTCAGAGAACAATTTTGATCGCCATTCTGACACAGCAGAGTGTGATGCCACTCCTCATCAAGTTCATTTGAGAAAAATTGAATAGATTCCGCAGGCACCAGTGCTTTGAGATCGGGTAATAAGGCTTCACTGGCGTGTTTTGATAGCCGTATGGTAAATGTTGATATCACCAGGAGATTCCTTCTCTGAGCCACAAACTGGCATTGTAGCGTTTTATCCAGGCTGCTTCAGCGTTCGTAGAAAAATTTAAGCAAAGTTTATTTTGCTGTTGAGCCGCAGACCGATATTTGCGTTTTGGCTGGTGAGATGGGGGAATTTATTCTGAATCAGGTACTTATTTTTCTCTGTTGAGTCCAACAGGCGTGCTGAAGGGTAACCATATCCGAGCGAAAGGCGACAGGCGATCACATTGTCGTCAGAAGCGTATCGTGGCGGTGTGTTTTGAGGCCGCTTTTAGGCACGCGATAGGCTTTACGTGGATCGCCTGCGACGAATTCAAAAGTAGGAGAGTAATAAAAAGGCAGCCAGCCGCCGAAGCCGTTTTCCCACTCCCAGCGAACGGGGCAGGGCCACAGAATACCTTCATACAGAATATAATATATCCATCGGCCCGTTGGCCGACGCGGCTTTTGTGTTTTCATCAACGTGACATATGCGGGTGGAATGGGATAGAAACAGATTATATTTTGGCCTGCATTCAGCATGCTTTCAAGCAGCAGGGCAGATTAATCTTCATGTTGATGGCACGGGACGATAACCGTGCCGATAACATTTTCTGTGATTCGTGGAGAAAACCGATGGTATTAAATGGGCGTTTAAGTCCCTTTCATTTACCTGTGGACTTCACCACAGAATAAAACAGCGTTCGGACGCCGCTGATGAATGCGGTCAGCCATCTGCTGACATGCTTCTATTGAGGGATAAATGCGCTCGGATACCGGTAAGGCATCACAGGCATCGTGACCACATGCGCTGACTAATAGTACAAATCCAATCAACATAGGGGCTCCTTTAACCACGGTCTCTCTTGGCGGACGTTTAGTGGTACTTTTCCTTTTCTCAACGCTGAGTGTAGTTGAGTGAGGTGGGTTAAGGATTGTCGGATTGAGCTAATGTCGTTTTTTCTTTCTATTTTTACTCAATTTTACCGGATCTAACGAGACTCATGACGTTAAGTCTTTTTAACATCAACGGTAATTTGCGGCTCACATGATTCATCCGCTTTTATCATGCGAAATTCGGCTTTACCCTGATAAACGTAGATGCAGGCTCGTCCCTGGGGACCGCCATCCTGCTCCTGTGAGAGCGAAATAGTCACGGTCTCAGCCGTTGCCGTCTGAGAGAGGATAATGGCTACCGATGCACAAAGCGCACGGGCTAAGGCAACCTTAGAAATCTGAAGGCTTTTCATTATAGTCCATCCTGTTTTGCTGCGAGAATCACCGAATGGCGGCGATTTAAAGTGTAACCTTTGTTTTAAAGTTGTTTCATTATTGGGCACTGGCAAAAAAAATATCACGTATGTATCTGGTTTTCGCCATTCTTTTGCAAAAAATTTAACTTAATCGTCGGTAAAGGTGGCTATTCAGCGCGCTTCACCTGTCTACAGCTAAGCCAAATTGGCATCGCTGGAATCGCTTTGCCTGTAATAAGACTATTCTAGAACTTCCTGGAATCAAATCAATGGAGGATCGTGCAATTCAGATTTTTTGTATCTGTATGGCGCGTTTGTGGAAAATCGAACGTTATCGATTGTCTGAACGGAACGTGGTGAACGTCTTCACGCTGGCGTGAAATCGTTATGCCGTACGCACATCACAACATGCATATTCGAGAAGCCTGCTTTGCGTGAGCGTTTTTCTACGCGGCATGTGAGTTCGCGGGTTGACCTTACCGTAGGGGGAAGGTTTACCCTACATCCCATAAGGTTAAATTCTCAACACATGAGGGCTCGCGAATGAGAAAAATGAACGTTTTATTACTGACGGCATGCCTGTTGCCATTAAGTTCATTGGCCGCAGATAAGATGGAAATGTCACACGGTGAAAGTAGTGAAGCGCAGCAGAGCTACCAGAAAGGTATGGATAAAATGCATCACGATATGATGCAGGGCATGATTGCCGACGATCCTGATGTCGCTTTTGCGCAAGGGATGACAGCCCACCATCAGGGGGCCATTGATATGGCGAAAACGGAATTGCAGCATGGCAAGGATCCTGAAATGCGCAAGCTGGCACAGCAGATCATTGTGGCGCAGCAGCCTGAAATTGAGCAAATGCAAAACTGGTTGAAACAGCATAAAAAGTGAACGGGATTGGGAGGGCGCTAAGCATCTCTTTTGAAAAAGATAACCGGCTTCCGTTAAACTTGGTAAGGTTAGTTTTTCACTTTAATTCCGGGAGCTTTATGACGACCATGACCGAAATTGCACATCCATCCAGTAGCCCAAAACAGGCAGCACTTCAGTTAGTTATTGAACTGGTCCGTGCGGGGAAGCTCAGCCCACTACAAGGGGATGCGTCAAATATGATCTCCATTTACGAACAGTTTAAAGAGCATTTTGAAGCCGATAAACATAAAAGCGCTTCCGGTTCAGCCATTTTATAAACTTGTCGGGCAGAGTGCTGTCTCTCTGCCCGATATGCTGGCATTCCGGCAGACTTCTGGTGCTGAATGGCTGTCAATTCAGGGCGGCATACAGCGCGGGCAGCATTGCCACCAGGTTATTGAGCATGTGCAACAGGATTGGCAGTTTCATACTGTTTGATTTTATCCGCGCATAGCAAAGCAGGAGAGAAAATAGAATTAGCATGATGATCGTTTGCCAGTGGACATACTGCGTATGCATCACGGCGAACAGAATCGAAGTTAGCGTTATACAAGCAAGGCGGCTGTTTGGTGCCCAAAGTAAAAATCCCTGCAATAAAAAACCACGAAACAAAATCTCTTCAAATATCGGTGCCAGTATTACAGCTGAAAAAACCATAATAATCACGGCGGAAAACTGTTGCCGGGACTGATCCTCCAGCCATTTTTCGGGCTGTAATAACTGTGTTTGCAGCAGCATCAGTAATATCAGCGCAGCGATAAATAGCAGAGCATTTTTTAGTTGCAGCTTCCCGAGAGGGATATCGTCGCGGCGTGTCTGATAAAAGCGATATAACGGAAAAAGTACGGCGAATTCAAACAGGCAAATCACCGGAACCAGTAATCCATCGGCGCGTAACGCGCTGAAGTTGGGAAACAGGGTAATCAGAAAAGTGACCAGATAATACAGAGCAAATGTCCCTGCATAAAATAGCGTCATGGTTACTCTGTCAGTTTGAGCGTTCATGCTCGGCTCGCAATAGAGGAGGGGAGCAAAATCTTATCAATCACGTAAGATGCTGTCGAGTGTGATACGGCAACCCACGCGTATTCCGCCGTAACAGACGCCGGGTAATAGATGATAAATAACAGATCAGATCTGCGTTGATTTCGGTGGCTTAACGTACTCTGACGGCAACCAGGGTCATCACTACCGCGAAACCAACAAAAATGACGAGTTCCATCGCACCTCCTAAGATTAGTCTTACTATTGTACCCCTCTGGTGAGCGATTTTTGAGCGATGCGTGCCACTTTTGCTTCCGGATTTAACGTCTGACGGTTAAGCACAAAAACGATTCTCATTCGATTATGCAATCTGTTAATCTTTAAGGGAAATAAGTGTTAAAACACGTCAACGAGGAGTGGATACGTGAAATTTTATGGGAAAGTATTGACGGTAGCGGCGCTTTTCACGCTGGCTGCCTGCAGTACCGCTCGACAGGATTCTGCGGCACAGGCTGTGGAGAGTAACGATGATATGTGTGGTGCTTCACACTATCAGGGCTATGTCGGTAAGCCATTGTCCTCACTGGACAGTGTGCGCTTTGCCGTACCCATGCGTGCGATCCCGCACGATTCTGTTGTCACGATGGATTTCAACATGAAACGCGTGAATTTCATGGGCGATCGTGCTGGAAATATTAGCCGGGTTTATTGCGGCTAACGTCAGTCGTCGGCAGGTGAAAGGGGCGTTTCCGCCCCTTGTATTATGCAGTACGTGCTGCCCACCACAACCGTAGCTTCATGCCCCAGCCACTGGTCCAACCCGTGGTGGTGCTCACCACTTTGCCTTTGTTAATCACGACCAACGTTGGTGTTACGCCAATCTGCCAGTTGGCAGAAAGCTGGCCTTTTTCATCATTGACGGTTGTTAACGGGAACTGCCTGGCCTGCAGATAGCGCTGCACTTTTTCATCATCGCCCGAACGTAGCGCCACGCTAATAACGTTGCCGCCTTGCTGCGCGATCCTCGCGACGGTGGGGGTTGTCACCCGGCATACGCTACACCAACTGGCCCAAAAATAGACCAGCAGGGGTTTCTCTGCACTTAATGCGTCCAGAGTGACATCCGTACCATCAAGGGTATGCAGCGGTTGACTGGCGAAGGCGAGCGGCGCCTGCGGTGCCCGAAAGCGATCCATCACAAACATGGCGCCTCCCATGACGAACGCCAGTATCAATATATCCCGCCCCCAGCGTTTGAGCTTACTCATTTTAATGTCGCAAGCTGTTGAGTCACCATCTCTTCTAACTGTTCGTAAGGCACGGCGCCCGGGAGCAGCGTCGAACCGATCAGCGTGGCTGGCGTGCCCTGAATCCCTAACTGCTGTGCGAGTTTAAGATTCGTGTTCACAGTATCAAGGCTCTGTTTACTCGGCTCTTTTAGCGTAACGCCAACTTTTGCTTCGGCAGCCTGAATACTGGCGTCGTCGTGATATCCTTTCTTCGCCATTAAGCGCTGATGCAGAGCTGGCCACTGTTTGGGATTCTGCTCCCAAAGCGTTAGCGCTGCGCGTGCAGAAGTCAGCGAGCTTTCAGAACGATACGGTAACGGCTTGATAATAACTGCGACATCAGGATGTGCCTTAACCAGCTTTTCCATTAGCGGATCAAATTGCTTACAGTATGGACAGTTGTAATCGGTAAAGGATACCAGCGTCAGCCTGGCCTCTTTCGCACCGATACGCGGTGAGCCCGGATCGTCAAAGAGCGACTGCTTATTTTTTTCAACTACCTGACTGACAACATCCTTCTGCTGCGCCTCTGCCTGCTGATTATAGGCATCGGCTGCCTGCGCCAAAATATCCGGGTTTTGAACCAGCGTTTCGCGGATAAGCTCTTTTATCCGCGTCTCCTGGGCTGGCGTGAAAGGAGCCGCCCATAACGGCGTCGCAACAAACAATAACGTGAGCATTAGTTTTTTCATTTCTCAATTCCTTTGGCTTCATTCAGTGTTTTTAATAAGGTTTCGCGGTTGAGTAAGGGGGAAAGTGCTGTGCCATTGGGGGTGCCAGGCCCGTAGATTTGATTAAATGGCACGGCCACACTCCCGCGACGCTGCAAGAAGGTGGTGATCTCCGGGGATGGGCGACTCCAGTCACCGCGCAGTGCGACCACGTCGTCTGCCCGTAGGGCTTTTTGTACATCATCACGCATCAGGACGTTGAGTTTGTTTGCTTTACAGGTCACACACCAGTCGGCAGTGACGTCAACAAACACGCGTTTATTCTCAGCCAGCGCCTGTTGGATCGCATGTTCAGAAAGCGGTTGCCACGGAATATTATCCTGCAGTGACGGGTGCCACAGACTGTTAGTCAGCGAATGAAGAAAAAACAGCGCACCTGCGACGAGCAGAGATACCGCTGTAACTAACGACGCCGTTTTGGCGCCACATCTTTTCACCATGGCCAACAGCAACAGCAAGAGTATTGCCGCCGCAACTATCAGGGTTTTTATCGTACCAATATGGTGGGTTAGCAGGCTTAGCAGCCAGAAACAGGATGCCAGCATAAGCAGGCCCAGCACGATACGCAGAGCATTCATCCAGCGGCCCGGACGCGGTAATCGTAGCGCCAGCGACGGCCTGGCGGCTATCAACAACCAGGGCAGACTCATTCCGATACCCAGTGCAATAAAAATGGCCCACAGCATAGGCAGTGAGGCTGCGAGTGCAAAGGCTACCGCGGTACCCAGAAAAGGTGCAGAACACGGCGTAGCCAATAGTGTGGCAAATGCACCTTGCCAGAAATGACCACTGAGACCCTTGCCTTCATGGGTTGCCAGCCGGGTGTTCAGCGAGGAGGGTAACCGCAAATAGAATAAACCGAACAGATTGGCGCTAAACAGCAGCGTAACAACGACCATGAAGCTGATAAACCATGGGCTCTGAAATTGAATTCCCCAGCCAAGCGCATGATTGCTGAGACGCAATACTGTCATAAATAGCGCGAGTGCCATAAACGAGACGATGATCCCGAATGTTGAGGCAAGAAATTGCAGGCGAACCTGACGGCGATTGCGCTGTTCTACCGTGACAATCGTGCTGAGTTTCATACCTAATACCGGAAGCACACAGGGCATGAGGTTAAGAATAAATCCGCCGAGCACCGCCATCAGTACGACCTGCCAGAGCGGAGGGGCTGAAGCGCTGAAAGGCAGAGGCGCACCGACTGTCAGCGTACTCTGCTGCGCCAGTCCGCCATCGGTTATCACCAGAGACAGCGCTTTATTACGCAGGTCCGGTGCAGCTTCGCCCCATTCGTCAGTCACAGGCACGCGAACTTCTAATTGTGTCCCGTGAATTGTGACAGCTGGTTTACCCAGGCTGGCCCCGGAGAGCGCGTCAAAAAAGAGCTCAGGTGTTTTCCAGCCGGCATTGCGCTCGGCATGGATCTGCAGTTCGCCCTGATGGTATCCGGCCTGAAGGCTATCGGTTAATCCGCTGCTAATAGGAACCTGTCCTATCGCCTGCGCAAAATCATGTTCGAACTGTGCCTCTTTGGGCTGGCTCAAATCAAGACTGAACGGATAATCTGTCAGGATACAGACATTGCTGCACGTTGAGAGCGTCAACGTCCCGGCAAGCTGGCTTAGTGACTGTGCTGGCAGCGTAATAGGTAAAGAGACGCGATCGTGATATCCCTGTGTGGAGCTCCCTGAAACGTCAAAGCGCTGTGGCGTTGGCCAGAACCATTTGGCGGGCGGCAGGTTTCCTTGCCACTGGATTTCTGGCGCAATTCCGCCTTCGCCAGGCGACCGCCAGTAGGTTTTCCAACCTTTTTGCAGTTCGACATCCAGCAGTACACGCGTTTGGTCGGTATGGGACGTGTCGGCGCGTAAACGAACCTTCGCGTGATTATTTTGTGGGTTTTGCAACCAGCCGCTATCTGCGGCCTGAACAACAGGCAGCCAGAAAAGCAGCAGGAGGACAAAGCTCCTGATAAGCATAAACATTTTTTTCTCCGTTAATGATTTTTTTAGAACCGTGTCAGGTGCTAAATCATTCGCGGAAGACGCAGTTTCTCAGATGGATACGCAGAACCGGTGATGAGAATTCATGCGTTGGGGGGAAATGAAGTGGGATGGCGCGGATTAGCGCCAGAACGGCAAGCAGTAAGCCGAGGCCGAAGAATGCCGTTTCAAATATCAGCGGGGCTGCAGCCAGCAGTGATTTGGCGCTAAGCTCGCACGGCGTGACCGGCGCGCCGCTGTTGTCACTTTTATCCGCAGCTAACGTTGCGTTTTCACTTAGTTTCATCTGCAATGCGTGCAGGCTTGCCACGCGCTGAGCCATACAAACCAGTATGACCAGACAGGCGAGAGTCAGAAACCATTTTGCGATACGCCGCCGTTTTTCCATTTCAGCCTCAGAATAAAAAGTCTGCATATCTTAACGGGCTAAAGCGTTTTATCAATGGCTGTCTGTGTAAACTTTTGTTGAATAAGCCTTACCGACGTCTGTAGAGAATCAACGCTCGCCGTGAAAACAGCACAAAAACGTCATGCGGCTGCAATATGCAAATGGCAGGTTAATCCGGCACAAATGTGTGTTATGCGTCACCCTCAAAATAGGCTGTTTTTGTCTTGATTATTTCCCGCCGTGTGCGGGATTTTTTTGCGGATAAATCTTCCGCGAATATCGCACTGCTTAGCTGGGGTGGAAGGTGGTTATGACTTCCAGAACGCCATTAATAATGAACTGAACGCCCATACAGACCAGCAAAAAACCCATTAAACGTGAAATAGCCTCAATTCCGCCTTTGCCAACAATGCGCATAATGGCGCCGGAACTACGCAGAGAAATCCACAGGATTATACTGACGACTAAAAATGTGAGTGGCGGTGCGACGGCAATCACCCAGGGAGAGAATTCCAGACTATGTTGTACGGTTGAGGCCGAACTGATAATCATAGCGATGGTGCCTGGACCGGCGGTGCTGGGCATCGCCAGCGGCACAAACGCGATATTAACGGCTTTATGTTCGCTTAATTCGTCTTGTTTATGTGAAGCTTCCACTGAATGGCCTGCCGGCCTTTGCGGAAACAGCATGCGAAAACCGATAAAGGCGACGATCAATCCGCCAGCGATACGTAGACCGGGGATAGAAATACCAAACGTGTTCATGACCGCGCTACCTGCATACCAGGCGACTATCATAATCATAAACACATAAAATGCGGCGTCCCGCGACTGTTTGTTGCGTTCGCTAAAATTCATATCGCCAGCGAGGCCCAAAAACAGTGCCACCGTGGTCAGCGGGTTAGCCAACGGTAACAGCACCACTAACCCCAGGCCGATTGCCTGAAAAAGCTCCATCATATCTGCTTCCTTTGTTTAGGCGGCTGGGTTTTCGCCATAAGAAACCGCCTACCTGCCGTTCGCGTACGCCAGTCAACTATAACTGACAGAGGATAATCAACGGCTACTGTAGCCTGATATCGTAGACTTTGTCTTAATCACCGCCATTTATGATAAATAAATCTTGCATCTGATTTCTCGCTATGCGTAAATGCTACGTCGGTTTGTTAAGCAGAGCCGAATATGCGAGCAGTTTTAGTAAAGCAGTCTTCAGTTCAAGCGTTATCTTAGATATCTCTTCTTCGTGACTCCTTCCTGAGTGCCTCATAAATTCTGTGGACAAACCATTTCGCCCTGTGTGGCTTGTAATTGTATGAAGGATAGACAAATGTCTAACAAAATGACTGGTTTAGTAAAATGGTTCAACGCTGAGAAAGGCTTCGGTTTTATTTCTCCAACTGATGGCAGCAAAGATGTGTTCGTACACTTCTCTGCAATCCAGAACCAGGGTTTTAAAACTCTGGAAGAAGGTCAGAAAGTTGAATTCTCTATCGAGAATGGCCAGAAAGGCCCGGCAGCAGCTAACGTTACTGCGATCTAAGCGATATTCTCACAACCTGATGCCTGGCATCAGGTTGTGAACCGCTAAAAACCCGCCTCGTGCGGGTTTTTGCATTTTTAGTGCGATAATTCGGTTGAATGCTGAATGTTGCGGTACTGGCCGTCTCTCCAGCAGCGCCGCCGTGGTGGCATTTTTGCCGGTAATTTGCGTCTTATTACATTTTTATTGAGCCCGCCTCCTCTCTGTGCTGCAACTGTAACGCATTTGCGTATAAACTAGCCTGCCGTCATCCTGTTGTGAGGCCACGCATCTGCGCCATGGAATCCTGGAAGGTTAACCTTATCTCGGTCTGGTTTGGCTGTTTCTTTACCGGCATGGCGATTAGCCAGATCCTCCCGTTTCTTCCTCTCTATATACAGCAACTCGGTGTGCAATCGCATAGTGCATTGACGTTGTGGTCCGGATTAACATTCAGCGTCACATTTTTGATTTCAGCAATTGTCTCGCCGATGTGGGGGAGCCTGGCCGATCGTAAAGGGCGCAAGCTCATGCTGTTAAGAGCCTCTTTTGGTATGGGGGCGGTGATTCTGATGCAGGCATTTGTCACGAATGTATGGCAGTTATTCTTGCTACGCGCCTTGATGGGGCTGACATCAGGCTATATACCTAATGCTATGGCGCTGGTCGCGTCTCAGGTACCGCGAGATCGCAGCGGTTGGGCGTTGAGTACCGTTGCTACCGGTCAAATATCCGGCGTAATTATCGGTCCGATGCTGGGAGGATTACTGGCAGATTGGGTGGGATTACGTGCGGTCTTTCTGATTACCTCTGCACTACTGCTGATTAGCTTTCTTATTACGCTATTCCTGATCAAAGAGACCGGTCATCGCCCGGTTGAGCAAAAAGATAAACTGAGCGGCAAAGCAGTATTTCAGCTATTAACGCATCCAAAATTAGTTATAGCCTTGTTTTTTACCACGCTGGTGATCCAACTTAGCAACGCCTCTATCAGCCCGATATTGACACTGTTTGTGCGTCAGTTGGAACCGGAGGCACATAATATCGCTTTTATCAGCGGGTTTATTGCGGCAATTCCCGGTGTTTCTGCATTATTTTCTGCTCCACGATTGGGCAAATTGGGCGATCGCATTGGTGCTGAACGGATACTAATTGCTACGCTTATCACCGCCATCGCGTTATTTATCAGCATGTCCTTCGTGACGAGCGCCACTCAACTGGGTGTTCTGCGCTTTTTATTGGGGTTTGCCGATGGCGCGATGATGCCGGCGGTACAAACGCTGCTGTTGCGTTATTCCAGCGATCGTATCACCGGACGTATTTTCGGTTATAACCAGTCTTTTATGTATCTTGGCAACGTTGTTGGCCCTTTAATGGGGGCCAGTATTTCAGCATTTGGGGGGTTCCGTTGGGTATTTATTGGCACTGCGATCGTGGTATTAGTGAATACTTTGCAGCTTATGCGATTTTACGGTAAAGGGAAAACCGGTATGACGGACAGAAGATCTCCGCCCGGTCGTGATTAATATTGTGTCATGGTGAAGCGATAAGCATATTCTCGCTGATCAAGCTGGAATGCCGGGCTGACGCTTGGGCTCCAGGAGTCATCTCCACCAATTCCCATATGAAAGCCATCCACGATCAGCCAGCAGCCCTCTTCATCATGTAGCAAGTGGCGGTGCGAGGTATTCTGCAGTTGTTCCATGCTGTAGCGTCCCACTGAGAAATGAAAATGACCGCTAAGCCGTAACGCTCCCAGTGTCAACTGCTGTGTACCGCCACGTAGGCCGTTTTCACAGGGGAAAACATACGGTGTATGCAACGCGGCTAGCGGCAGCGTCCAACGGGAAAATTGCGCAGCGCCGCAGCGATCCGGGTAATTTTCATGCGGTCCGAGCCCCAACCAAGTGATCGTCTCAGGCACATCCACCAGTTGGCAGCGCAGACCGATACGTGCAGGCGCGGGCACGCCAGCGGCGATCTGCACCTTTACATCAATCGTTAGCTCACCCTGTGCATTGATGATAAAGCGTTTGTGGCAGAGGAAGGGTATCTGCTCCTGATGCACATAAGCATGTTGGGTTTCAATGATGACTGAATCACGCCACATATCGGCCTTAATCCACTGCATTTTCCGGATTAGCGCATAATAACCCGCGTGTTTCCAGCGCTCGACCCAGGCATCCGGATCAATCTGCGTGGCTTCGCTGATGCCAATATCATTGTCCAATGGTGCGCGTACGAAAAGATCCTGTAGCGGGGAGAGTAGCGTAGGGCGACCTTGCGTTAACCACTGCACGAGTTCTCCTTCCCCGCGTGAGAAATGCCAGCAGCTAGCGCCTGCCTTGACGATGAACATTTCTCCCTCGGTAGAGAGTGTCGGCGGGCTAAGAGTGTATTCTTGTGCTGGTGGCATCCACTGCGCTGGCAGTCGCCACTGCTCCCAGGCGACGCAATGACGTGCCGGTGACCATGCTGTAGCCCGAGGTTGTACCACCTGCAGATTGAGCCAAATTTCCCCCCTGCGTGTAGGCTGCGGCCGTAATTCAATAAATTGCGTCCCCTGTGGGGCAAGCGACAGCGTGATCTCACCATGATCAACGACGATGCCATCCTGTTCAATACGCCAGAGCAGCAGTTCGTTATCCGTGGTACGAAAAAGGTATTCGCTGGTGATGCTAAAGGCCAATGGATTGGATTGAGCATGGCTAAACTGGAAAAATTGCTGTGCGTGCTGCGCCTCGTAGAGGGAAGGATGGGGGGATCGATCGGCAAAGACTAAACCATTCATGCAAAACTGCCGATCGTTGGGTACATCGCCAAAATCACCGCCGTAAGCCTGCCAGGGATGAGCATGCTCATCATATTTTGTCAGACTTTGATCGACCCAATCCCAGACAAAGCCTCCCTGCAACCGCGGGAACTGACGGAATGCCTGCCAGTAACGATCAAACCCTCCCAGGCTGTTGCCCATTGCATGGGCGTATTCACAAAGGATCAATGGACGCGTTTCGCCAGGCAGGCCGATCCACTTTTTGATCGACCATTTAGGTACGGCCGGAAAGGGTTGATCCCTATCGACGCGCGCATACATCGGACAAATAATGTCCGTCGATGAGGTATCGGCTCCGCCTCCTTCATACTGTACTGGCCGCGTCGTATCGCTGCTTTTCACCCAACGATAAAGCGCATCATGGGATGCACCATGACCTGATTCGTTCCCCAGTGACCAAATAATAATACAGGCATGATTACGATCGCGCTGTACCATGCGCGTGACACGTTCGCTAAACACGTTAAACCAGCGGGGATCGTCTGCAAGCCGACTCATGGGTTGCATTCCATGTGTCTCAATATTGGCTTCATCAACAACATAGAGTCCAAGACGATCGCATAATTGGTACCAACGTGGATGATTAGGATAGTGTGAGCAACGCACCGCGTTGAAATTATGCTGCTTCATTAACAGGATATCCCGCATCATGGTGGCTTCATCCATCACCTGGCCATTTTCGGGATGATGTTCATGACGATTAACGCCACGGATCAATAGCGGCTTGCCATTGAGTTGCAGTAATCCTTTGATGATCTCTATCTTTCTGAATCCTACATCGTAGGCTTCCGTCTCGATTAATTTTCCGCTGTTGTCCAGTAGCGCAATGACCGCACGATACAGGTTGGGGGTTTCTGCACTCCACAGCAAAGGGCGATCAATAGGTAAATTGAGTGTAGTGCGATCGGCATAACTGCCTCTTTCATCAATGATATTGCTACCAAAATACTGTTGTTCCGATGTGATGAGGCTATCTTTGTGCCAGAGCGTCACGCTAACCTGATAATCGCCGGCCTGCTCTGCCATAAATGACGCGATGACATGGGCCTGCAGGTATCCTGAACTGAGTTCAGGACTGAGATGTGTTTCCAGTCGAATATCGCTGAGATGTATCCGGGGTTTATGCAGCAGGCTGACATCGCGAAAAATACCGCTTATTCGCCACATATCCTGATCTTCAAGATAGCTTCCAACACACCACCGTAGCACCATAACCGCCAGACGGTTTTCCCCAGGGTGCAGGAACGGGCTCAGGTCAAATTCTGCAGGCAGTCTGCTATCCTGTGAATATCCGATCCAGTGGCCGTTACACCACAGATGGAATGCGGCGTTAACGCCATCGAAAATGACGCGAGTTTGCCCCTCGCGATGCCAACTTTCGTCAGTTTTGAAGACAAGGGAATAACAGCCGGTCGGATTTTCCTGCGGCACCCGCGGCGGCGTCACAGGGATAGGATAGCGGACGTTGGTATAAATTGGCTTGTCATATCCATGTAACTGCCAGTTGGATGGAACATTGAGACTTCTTGCATCATGCCGATCCTGATTGATCCAGGTTGGCGGGACCGCCTCGGGATGGGCGAAGTAATTAAACTGCCAGGAACCATTCAGGGAAATATGCTGGGGAGAGGCAATATTATCGCGCGCATCGCAGTGACTGCGCCAACTGGAAAAAGGCGGGTGTGCTGGTAAACGATTAAGCTGTGTGATGCTGATATTTTCCCAGTCACGGCGCTTTATCACGTCGTCCAGAGTAATGTCTGGCTTAGTCATGATTATCATCCGGCAAAATAGAATGTGCTCACATTGCCTGTCAGATGTGAGATGGTAAAGCCGCTGACAGGCAATTCGCGACCACGATCGCGTTCCATAAAAAGATGTCGACCTGGTTTTGTTAGGGCGCGAACAGCAGTACTATCCTGTGCATTATTTCGAGAGTGACGATGAGTATGTAATAAATAAATAGCCGTCAGAAAATTCTATCAATTTATTTTTCACAATGTTAACGTCTTACTTTATCTTGCTGAGATACATGCATGAAAAATCTCATTGCCGAATTATTATTAAAACTTGCTGCAAAAGAAGAAGAGTCAAAGGAGCTTACCGCTCAGGTCGAAGCATTGGAGATCGTCGTGACGGCGATGTTACGGAAAATGGATGAGGTCCAGCGCGAGGAAATTAATGCTGGCATCGAGGATGCTATCCAGAAGGCCGCACACGATGCTTCCGCCAATCAACAGGACGCATCGTTATTACAGGGATATGTACAAAAACTGCTGACTCACCCCCGGTTTTAATTCCCTTCTCTGATAAATTGTGATTCTGCTTGATCATTATTATATAACGTGTGTCTGCATGCCGGGCATTCGATTATGTTATTTATCGAGACGATAAGAGCAGAGTAATTTTATTTTTGTGGCTATTGCCTTTCATTATTTATAATAAAGGCAGCTTGTACTATCTGTCGCTGAGGCTACGTCCGTATTGACTCATCATTTATCCTAACTTGTGATACTGGCCTGCTTACCAGGTCTCACGTTTTTCCGCTCTCTGAATAATGTTATTTATTATTCTATTGTGGGCCTAATGACGAGCGGGACTCACGAGAAACTGTACAGCGGTGCTGATTAACAAGGACGTGCCGGGTTTCTTTTCAATGCGATCCGTTGCTTTCGCACACTGCATGCAGAGTTGGCGTACGTTTTGTGGGGAACGGGCGGCGATTTACCGCTAAATTGCGGTTTGTATCGGTGAGCGGTTGCTTGATGGGGCAACGGTTATATAAGCCAAAAGTTAACGAATCGGGGCCGGTATGAGCCCGGAACGACCCCGATGACGGCGTTATTTTTTACTTAATGCTTCTGACTTCGCCATGCATTGTCGCATCGCTTCGATCACCGCCGAGCGGAAACCTTTGTCTTCCAGCACTTTCACGGCTTCAATGGTGGTTCCGCCTGGCGAACACACCATATCTTTCAACTCGCCCGGATGTTTACCCGTCTCGAGCACCATCTGTGCGGACCCTTTTACGGCTTGAGCGGCGAATTGATACGCCTGCGCGCGTGGCATGCCACCCAGCACAGCGGCATCGGCCATGGCTTCGATAAACATAAAAACGTACGCTGGTGCCGATCCACTTACGCCTACCACGGCGTGGATCAAATACTCAGCAACCACTTCTGCTTTGCCAAAGCTGTTAAATATTGCAACGATTTCATCGGTTTCTTCCTGCGTCACTAACGCGTTAGGGGTTACCGATGTCATTCCCTGGTTGACCAACGCAGGGGTATTTGGCATAACACGAACGATCTTACGATCGTGGCCTAACGCCGTGGCCAGCGAGTCGAGTGTTACACCTGCGGCAATCGAGACCACGAGCGTATCTTTATTCAGGCTTCCAGCCACATCCTTTAGCGTTTTCAGAATCGCATTGGGCTTTACGGCGCCAAACAAAATATCGGCCTGTTTGGCCACTTCTTCAGCGCTGTTGCCAGGCGTAATACCATATTGCTGTTGCATCGCCTGATTGGTTTCGGGTTTATGATCGAATACCCAAATGTTCTCAGGTTTGATTTGTCCACCGGCCACCAGACCGCCAATAATGGCTTTAGACATGTTGCCGCAGCCGATGAAACCTATCTTTTTCTCCAGCATCTCTTTTCCTTTATGCATTCGGTGATCGCGCCATCTAGCTTACGACATTCTTCACCGTAATCCAGCGTCGATGACGTTAAAACTGACGGAATAGGTACTGCCAACAAGCGGAGAATGAAAGCCATGCCGACCAAATAACAGACGAGATGCACGGCGCATCATCATGTCGCCTGCGTAAATAGCCAGATTGATTGTTCAACGCTCGGGTCCCTCGTTTGGAACTGAGATAAAATGGCCGTTCGCTGATTCTGTCAGAAAAGGGCAAACGACGGGAGAACCCGGCATGGAAGACGGCGCAAAGGAGGATGATATGATGCTGTACGTTTGGACATCCCGACGAATAACGCGGCTCACCAAATAAAGTTTGCCATTCAGGAAAAGAACGGCAAGATAACCAGCATGGCGAAATGTGATTAATTCCATTTATAATCAACCTTATGCGTGATTCAAACTGTTGACAGGACAAGTTATGCCAATTTGGGTGGATGCGGATGCGTGTCCAAAAGTGATTAAAGAAGTACTGTACCGTGCGGCAGAGCGCGCACAGATTGAGGTGACCTTCGTGGCGAATCAGACATTAACGGTACCGCCATCACGTTTTTTACGTACTCTGCGTGTACCAGCAGGTTTTGACGTAGCGGACAATGAAATTGTGCGCCGTGCCGAACCGGGAGATTTGGTGATTACCGCTGATATTCCGCTGGCTGCTGAGGTCATCGAAAAGGGCGCGATAGCCCTGAATCCCCGTGGTGAACGGTATAGTGAAGCGACGATTCGTGAGCGTTTGACGATGCGTGACTTTATGGACACGCTACGCGCCAGCGGCGTGCAGACCGGTGGGCCTGCGACGTTAAACCAACGGGATCGCCAACAATTTGCTAATGAGCTGGATAAGTGGTTACAGGCGCTGCGCCGCGCGTAGTGCTGCAGCGGCTTTGCCGGCGCCTGGTACCGTTCAGTGGATAGTTGCCGCCGGAACGGGCTCGTTACTGTTTATATAAAGCTATCATCATTGCTGAAGTCGTCATCAAAGCTGTCGTTATCCAGGCCGTTGTCATACTGCGTCAAATCGCTATCCTGATTAAACTGCGTGTCGCGGCTACCATAATTAAAGGTGTCCAAATTATTATCTGCCACATCGGGCAGCGGTGGCTCATTGATAATATTTACAATCTCTTCTGGCTGCGAATGATGAAACAAGCTGGTCAGCATATCGGCCATGACTACGCCACCCGCCACTCCAACGGCGGTTTGTAGGGCACTGCCAAGAAAGCCCGTTGCGCGGGATGATGTCGCAGGCGGCGGGGCATAGGTTGGCGAGTTGGGCGCGCTGTTCCCGCTGAAGCCCGACGGTGGGGGCGTTTGCCGCGCATTATTGCTGCCCCCGCCAAACAACCCGGCAAGAAACCCGCCGCTACTCTGCTGAGGCTGTTGGGCGACCCGGCTTTCCAGTTCATTAATACGTTCATTCAGCTTTTTCATCGCCGCTTCCTGAATCAGGATAGCCTGTGCCATGTAATAAGGTGCTCCGGGCTGTTGCTGAATTTGTTGATGGATAAGTGTTTCCGCCGCAGCATCGCGGGTGCCTGATTGGGTTTCCGCCTGTTTCAGACGGCTAAACAGGTTTTCAATAAGACGTTGTTCTTCACTCTGCACAGGAACCTCCGAGGTGCGGCTATTGATATGCGCCATTGCGATGGCACGCGTACCTGCCGAATATATTGTTTAAATTTGCCGGATGTGGATGCGATATCTTCCGTATTCAGCAACAGGCGAGTGTTCTCATTTTGGTCCAGCAGGGGAGAAAGTAAATCAGCGTCGCGTAAGTAAATGTTGCGATTGAAAAATACGATAAAATGACGCATCGATGCACAAAATGTGCATCGATTATTCATTTAAATTCAATTGATTATCGTATTTTGTTGCATGCTTCAGGGGTTTTCATGCGTTACGTCTGGTCCGGTGAAAAAATTCTCGGTATGATGCGACGCAAAGATGACCTGTTTTACCCCGTTGTTCGCGAACGATACATGTTAACAACGAGCCTGAGGATGTGCCTTTATGTCGTTACCCATTTACCTGATCGGTGCCCGCGGATGCGGCAAGACTACCATTGGCTTCGCGCTTTCGCAGGCGCTGGGCTATGCGTTCAGTGATACCGATCATCATCTCCAACAAATGACTCAGCAGACCGTTGCCGATATTGTTGCCGCTGAAGGATGGGATGGGTTTCGCCAGCGGGAAACCGAGTCGCTGATGGCGGTTACTGCGCCGTCTACGGTTATAGCGACCGGTGGCGGAATGGTGCTCGCGGAGACGAATCGTCAGTTTATGCGTGAGCATGGGCGGGTCATTTATCTCAATGCAGACCCAAGGGTTTTGGCTGCGCGCATAGAAGCCTCTCCGCAGGAAAATCAGCGCCCTACCTTGACCGGGCGTCCTATTACTGAAGAGATGGCTGAGGTTTTATCGCAGCGCGATGCCCTCTATCTGCAAACCGCACATCACGTTATTAATGCTATGCAAGAACCTGAAAGCGTTGTGAACGCGGTGCTGGAAACGCTCTCCATCGCACGCGCCAGTTAATATTAAACCGTCCCGATTCACCGGGACGGTTTGTCTCACCCATTTCTCTCCTGCTTTTCTCTGACTCAGAACATTCCGTCTTCTTGACACTCTCACGACAGGATCGCGCGCATTGACTATGCTTAATAAAAGCGTCAGTGATGTTATTGGCTGGCCAAAGAGTGGGGCATTTATCGAAGAGGGAAGATTTTATGGCGTCAAGACCTCCATATCCACGCGAAGCGCGTATTGAAACGGTTGAAAAAGGGGCGGCAGGTCAAACCGTAACCTGGTATCAGCTCCGTGCCGATCATCCCCATGAAAATACGCTAATCAGTGAGCACCAGACCGAACAGGAAGCGCGGGATGCCAGAGCACGTTATGAGGATCGCACGAAAGAGTGATGCGCATATCAAGGTGAAGTTACCCATGCTATTCAGTGCATTATGCTTTTGACAGAGGATAATGTGGTGAATTTACATGGGGCTGTCAGGTATTTCCACGTTATTAATCCTGGGGATAAGACGCAGTAACATTTCTTGCGGCTTCCTTTCAGGTATCAGAAAAAAATAGCGCTTGACCCTGTGATAACGGGCCTTTATTTTCTCGTGACAATAAACAGGAACTCAGTTCCATATAGTGGAACAACGATATGTCCACCTTAGAAAATGCGGCATCGGTACTGGGATTATTTAATCATTATGGCGTGACTCAGGGACATACTGGGCTTTCATTTACCGAAGTGGTGTCGGCACTTTCCCTGCCAAAGAGTACCGTCTCGCGTTTGCTGACGACGATGGAGGCTCAGGGTTTTCTGGAACGCGACCCGGAGACGCGGAGTTTCCATATTGGACGGGTTTTACTGTCAGCTGCCAGTCATTATCTTTCCACACCGTTGGTCGATAGCGCCTCAACGTTGATGGCGCAGCTGTCGGTAGAATCACGCTGTACCTGTTATATCTCGGTGCTGGAAAGGCGTGAAATTATGGTGATGCGTATGTTTCAGGGACGGCAGTTTTTGCAGGTGGTCACTCCCGCAGGTAGCCGTTCACCAGCCGCTGAAACCTCAACGGGGCGAGCGATTCTGGCTCGTTACAGCAATGATGATGTCCGCGAACTTTATAAGAATGCATGGCCAGAAAGGGGAACAGGCAATTCGCTGCCAGAGCTTGAATCTCTGATAGAGAAGCTTGAGCTTGTTCGCCAGCAAGGCTGGGCGCTGGCATGTAATGAAAGTTTACAGGGGATCAGCTCGATGGCGACTGCTGTAACGAATAAACATCGTGGTGAGACGGTTGGATTAGGGGTGACTTTTCCGTCGCTTGAAACTTCTCCTTACTATGCCCGCCCAGTTCTTGATGCATTAATGTGCGTCGCCAGACAGCTTCGCAGCAACTTTGGCGATCGTGATTTTCATAACTAATTGATTGAATTATTGAATTATTGAATATCTGACGTCGAATACGCCGTAGAGAGAAGCGCCTCCCGCAGATAAAAAATCGGCGGCTATCCCTGAATGACAGCAGGCATAAGAAGACCCGGAAAGTATTATGAAACACACGTTAGTCACTCTGACCATTGGCGCTACGCCGCGTAACGATATTTTGCCGTTGCTGCTTGAATATATGACTGAGGAGCAGATTGCGCATGCTGCATTGTTGGAAGGATTAACCGCCACCGAGATTGAACGCCAGTATGCCGCTGAACACCATGAAAAAGTGCTGATATCACATTTGCCCGATGGTTCGCAGGTATTGCTGTCCGTGGCAAAGGTAGAAGCGGGATTACAACGAAAGATCGTCGAGCTGGAAGCTGAAGGAGTGGAAACCATTTTGTTGCTTTGTAGCAATGAACTCAGCACTTTGCATGCTCGCCGCGCGGTATTATTGGAGCCAGATCGTCTTATCCCGCCCCTTGTGAAATCTATCGTCGAAGGCCATCAGGTCGGTATTGTGGTACCGATGATTGAGCAAATCAAACAGCAGAGTATCAAATGGAAAAGCTTGAGCAGGACGCCATGTTTTGCCGTCGCCAATCCGTATCATGAGGATAATGATGGATTGATTGACGCGGCGCTTTCCCTGCAGGAGCAGGGGGCTGACGTTGTGGTACTGGACAGCCTGGGTTATCAGCAACGTCACAGTGACCTTCTACAAAAGCTGTTAGGTATTCCTGTACTGCTATCAAATATGTTGTTGGTTAAACTGGCCGCTGAGCTGCTGGTCTAAGCATGTCTCACCGCTGATTAATTTTACGTGACAGAGGCTTAATCAAACCTCTACACTGATTTTCCACCCATTTTCAGGTTTTGAGGGAAGTGACATGCTTGAGGTTAGTGAGTACTTTGATGGAAAAGTGAAGTCAATTAATTTTGACAGTGCCAGCACTGGCCGCGCTAGCGTGGGTGTGATGGTTGAGGGTGAATACACTTTTGGGACGGGACAACCGGAAGAGATGACGGTTGTGAGTGGCTCAATGAAAGTGCTGCTGGTGGGTGAAACGGAATGGACACTGTATAAGGCGGGCGAGGTATTTAACGTACCGGGGCACAGTGAACTCCATCTGCAGGTTGCTGAGCCGACGTCTTACCTGTGCCGTTATCTGGCTGATAAGTAATTATTGCTCGCGGTTGTCGGAGCCCTGCTGCCAGGGCTTTGACGGCTAAACCATTTCGGTGACCCCCGCCGAAATGGCCTGGCAGGGTCGGAACGCGTCGGCCCTGCGTCGCCTTTTCGATAGCCCCAGTGCCCGCTACGCAGGTTCCTCTGAACTACGTCTTTTCGATAAGAGCCCGGGAAACATTCCCCTTGATACAACCTGAATGCCTTCAGGTATTAATCTGTGTCTTAACGGCGGCGGAAGGTTGCAGTTATTGGGCCAATCCTGCCGCTCATTAGCGCGATGCTTCGCCGCCCAGAGCTTCAATCAGGTTGCTGATCAGCGCGGCCAGTTCCCCCGTCATCAGGGTAAAGTCTGCGTCGAAACGTAATGCAAAATCTTCCCGATCGATATCATCATTCTGTTCACGTATCGTATCGGCAAACTTTAAACGCTTCAGCGAACCGTCATCAGAAAGCATTAATTGAATGCGCTCCTGCCAATCCAGTGCAAGCTTAGTCACCCATTTTCCGGCTTCAATATGATTGGCGATCTCATCGCAAACCAGATCCTGTTTTTTACAGCGGATAACGCCACCGTCTTCCAGGATCGCTTTCAGTTCGGCCTCATCCATCAGCGCAAAACCTGCTGGCAGTTCACCGGATCGGACCCACTCTGTTAACGTCATTTCAATCGGATTTTCCAGCGTCAGGGGAACGACCGGCAACGAACCAAGGCTTTTACGCAGTAACGCCAGCGTATCTTCTGCTTTCTTCGCGCTGGCGCAGTCCACCATAATCAAACCATTAATGGTATCAAGCCATAAAAATGTCTGGCTAAAACGGCTGAAAGCACGTGGCAGCAGACTGTGCAGTACCTCGTCTTTCAGTGAATCTTTTTCAGTTTTCTTTAGTTTTCGCTGCTGTTCGGCTTCAAGCTTTTCGATCCTGGCTTCCAGCGCCTGTTTGATGACCGGAGAGGGCAGGATCTTCTCCTCTTTACGTGCGCAAATCAGGATTTGGCCGTTATTTACGTGCGTCAGCGCATCGCCTCTTGAGCCCATCGGTGAAACCCAGCCGGTTTTCGCCATATCCTGGCTACCGCAAGGGGTAAAGGAGAACGCATCGAGTTGTTTTTCCATGTCATCAACGGACAGGGGAATATCACGATTCAGACGATAAACCATCAAATTTTTAAACCACAACATGGTGTTTTCCTTTGCCGGGGGGCGCATTCAGGCGCACAAGTCTCAAAGTCAGGGCGCATGATAACGAAACATCGCCGTGGTTTCATTGCCTTTCCTGGACTGGGCCTCTAATGTATTTGACTCTGCGTCGAATAATGAGGAATAAAACGTGCGTATAGGCATTGATCTGGGTGGAACGAAGACGGAAGTCATCGCGCTGTCAAGCGAAGGGCTGGAGCTGTTTCGCCACCGTATTGCCACTCCGCGTGATGATTATCGGAAAACGCTGGAGGCAATTGCCGGGCTGATCCGGCTTGCTGAGGAAAAAACCGGTCAGCAGGGCAGTATCGGTCTTGGTATCCCTGGTACGCTCTCGCCATTTACCCGGAAGGTAAAGAACGCGAATTCGACCTGGCTAAATGGCCAGCCGCTGGATAAAGATCTCGCCGCGCTATTACAGCGTGAGGTACGGGTTGCGAATGATGCTAACTGCCTGGCCGTTTCGGAGGCGGTTGACGGTGCTGCGGCGGGAAAATCGACGGTATTTGCTGTGATTATCGGAACAGGATGTGGGGCCGGTATTGCTTTAAATGGGCGTTCGCATATTGGTGGCAACGGCAATGCGGGCGAGTGGGGACATAATCCACTGCCGTGGATGGATGAGGATGAGCTGCGTTTTCGCCAGGACGTGCCCTGTTATTGCGGCAAATCCGGTTGTATCGAAGCCTTTATTTCTGGGACGGGATTTGCTACCGATTATCAGCGCCTGAGTGGGGCCGCGCGTCAGGGGGCGGAGATCGTGAAACTGTTGGAGCAGCAGGATGCACTAGCGGAGTTAACGATGAGCCGCTATGAGCTGCGGCTGGCAAAATCTCTGGCGCACATCGTCAATATCCTTGATCCCGATATTATCGTGTTGGGCGGTGGGATGAGTAATGTCGGGCGATTATATCAGACCGTGCCTCAGTTGATAAAAAACTGGGTGTTTGGTGGTGAGTGTGAAACCCCCATTGTGCAGGCCAAACATGGCGACTCCAGTGGCGTACGTGGCGCGGCGTGGCTATGGCCTGTTGAATAATTGCGCTGTGGCGCTGGCACCGACGGGTACAATGCCAGAAACGTGCCGCGTCCGTGGGGACGGAGCATCGCGGCATGGTCAGTGGAGACGGGGAATGCGCGTATTACTTTTTGCCTGGTTTAAACCAAAATGACAGCGTGTGCGGTAATTTTTCCGGTGGCGGAGGTAACCCTTTTGTCGTACCAACTACGCTCCACGCCTTCAGACAGAGTGCTTCATCGCCTTGCGTGCGAAGCACGTTATAACGTCCCTGGCGGTATTCTGCGGTGATCAGACACTCGCGGCCGTAATAGCGATCGGCGCCGATAAAGTTAGTTTGTAGACGCCATTGCATTTCGTGAAAGTAGCTACACAGCGCGTTATCACCTGCCATTTTCCCGGGGCAGTTTTCTGTTACGCGGTCGCGGTCGGGTAAATTAGCCTGAGGTTTCCCCCCCGGGATCTGACAGGCGCTGAGTAGCAGCGCACTGAGCGCCGCCATCAGGGAAAAACCATAACGCAACATCTCTACCTCAAGGGACACTCTGCTATTAATGCCCAACCATATCCGGAAGCCATCCCTGGCGAAAGGGCGATTAAACTGAAAATGGCGACTCCAGTTTGCTGTAGCCCAGCCCGTTGACTTTGCGCACTTTTATTTGTACCGGAATGCGTTCTTTCATCGCCTCGACGTGACTGATTACGCCGATGGTTTTGCCGCTGGCATTAAGCGCATCCAGCGCATCCAGCGCGGTATCCAGTGTTTCGGCATCCAGCGTGCCAAAGCCCTCATCGAGGAATAGCGATTCAATCCGCGTTTTATGGCTGACCAGATCGGAGAGAGCCAATGCCAGCGCAAGACTGACAAGGAAACTCTCTCCACCGGACAGTGTGCGGGTATCGCGCTGGGCATCGGCCTGCCAGGTGTCAATCACCTGAAGTTCCAGCATCTCCTGTGATTTTCGCTGTAAAAGATAGCGGCCATGTAGACGATTGAGCTGATTATTTGCCAGCCATACCAAATGATCCAACGTCAGACCTTGGGCAAATTTTCTGAATTTATCACCGGTACTGGAGCCGATCAGTTGGTTCAGCAGGCTCCAATCGTCTACCCGCTGCTCTTCAGTGGCAATTTGCTCTAGCAGCGCCTGCTGCTTAATACGTTGCTCGCTGTCGCTCTGTAGCTGTTGGCGTACCTGACCTTGCTGTTGCGCGTTGTCACGTATTTCTGCACGGAGTGCGTCAATGTGTTCGCTGAGCTGTCCCTGATGCATGGACAGATTTTCTGGTTGCCGGGCTTGATGCTCCTGCTGTGCTTTCAGCGTCTGTTGTTCAACCGCAGCGGCTTGCTGGTGTTGACGTTCCAACCGTTGCTGCTGTGCCCGCAGTTGTTGCATTATCGTCTCATCCAGTAAAGCAGCACTCAATGCGGCTTCATCAGCAAAATGGCTGTTTTGTAGCGCAACGCTAAACTGGTTATTTGCCTCTGTTAACCGCTGCTGTAGCGTATGTAACTGCTCACTTAGTGATTTATGCTGTCCGGTCAGGGTATTTATCTGATTCTGTGCCGTCAGCCAGCGCTGTTGCATTGATGCACAATGGCGATCTGCATCATCACTGGCCTGCTGTAGCTGTTGACGAACAGTTTGCACCTGACGCTCACCAAAGAGTTGCAGACGTTGCTGCTGCAATTCATCACCACGTTGTCGTAACGCTTGTTGCTCTTGCTCTAAGCGGGCGATATGTTGTTGCAGGTCACTCAGCGCATTGGCCAGCGCATCCTGATTACCCTGGAGCGATGCCTGCTGTGGCGCGAGCTCGCTCAGGGCGTGTTCACTTTGCTGCCAGCGTTGCCACTCATCCTGGCGAGTCTGCAGCCAGCTTTCGACCTCATCGCGGCCAGGCGGTGTCAGCTGATACTTTGCCAACTCTGCGGTAAAGTCATCCTGCTGTTGCTGAATCTGTTGCCGTTCCAGAACGCACTGTTTTTGCAGCTCCTGGTACGTTTGGCGTAGATTTTCTTCTTGTTGCTGCGCCAGTTGCTGTGCCTGATGTAACTGCTGTATTGCCTGCTCCCGTTCGGTTAAGGCATCTTTTGCCTGCTGCCGTTTGCGGCCAGCCTGTTCATGCCGGAGCAATATTTGCTGTTGGTACGCTTCCTGTTGCTCCTGCTGTGCCAGCCAGTCATTGAATGCCGTTGTATCCAGCGGGCTAAAGGTGAGTGCCAACTCACGAGCAATCGTCTGCCATTGTTGGGTCAGTCGGGCCGTGTCTGCTTGGTTCTCTTTTATCTCCTGCTGCAGGTTTTCTGCCTGTCCGGTGAGTAGCTTAACCTGCTCATTTTTTGCTGTACCCTGTTCAAACAGCAGGTGAACCTCTTTTTCCAGCGCCTGCAGGCGCTGTTGATTTTCAGACGGCACGAGCGCGCGATATTCTTCAATCGCGGGATGTGACAAAGCGCCACAAAGTGGACAGGGCTGATTTTCCTGCAACTGCGCACGATAGTGCTCTAGGTCGGCAATGTGCTGTTCCAGCTTGCAGCGTGCTTCCAGATCCTGATAGTGCTGTTTTCTGTTTTTCCATTCACTACGCAGCGTGAGGAGTTGCTGTCGATCACGCTGTAACTGACTTTCCAGCGTCTGTTGTGTCTGTTGTTGTTTCTGCTGGCGCTGGCTGAATTGTAATAGCTGTGGGGAAAGCAACGCCAGCTGCTGCCGATGCGGCCGCTGCCGCGCTAATTGATCCAACGTATCGCGTAAGATAGCTTCAGGGTACTGCTGTTCCAGCGCGGCCAGCGCTTGCTCCGCGAGATCAAGCTGCTGCTGAGCAAGCAGACGTCCGGCGTCCAGCGGTGCACGTTGGGCGGCAAGTTGTTCCCGCATCTGCTGCTGTTGCTGCAGTCGATTTACCTGTTCTTTTTCACGCGTTAACAGCGCAGACAGCGTTTGTTCACTTTTTTGCTGTTGTGTAAAGCTGATGCGCCAGGAACGCAGTGAATCGCCCCATTGGGCGATAGCACTGTGGCTTTCACGCCACTGCTGGTGCTGCTGCTGTAACTGTTGCAAGTTGGCTAACTGGTTTGCCTGTTGGTGCTGAGCCTGCTGTTTTTTCTGTAATGAAAGTTGGTGCTCACTTAGTGTTTTGGCGTGTTGTTCGCTTTGCTGGCGTAGCGTAGCAATCTGATTATCAAGCGGGAGGATTTTGTCACTGATCAACGCCTCCTGCTGCTGACGCTGTTTATTCAATGTACTGCGGGTCGTTTCTGCCTGCTGTTGCTGTTCACTGAGCGCGTGTAGCTGGATGCTGCCCTGTTGTAGCTGCTCGCTAAGTTGCTGGTGTTGTGCTTCCTGTGCGTGCAGATCTTGCTGCTGCTGGTTACGCCATTGCCACAGCGGACGCAGCTTTTCGGCGGGTTCGGCCTGCGCCAGCTGTAATCGGGCGGGCTGAGCTTCATGCCACGCCTCTTCAGCTAACAGCCTCGCGCGCTGCGCCTGCGCGCCGTCCTGCTGCAGTTTATCTTGCTGCATCAACCACTGCTGTTCTAACTGGTGTTGATGCAGCGCTGACGTCAGTACCTGCTCCTGTGCACTGAGCTGCGCTTGCTGTTGCGTTAACGCTTCATGCATTGCATTGTCGAGTAGCGCCATGCCGGATGCGTGAGCGCGAAGGGTTTCCAGCGCCGTGCGCGCGTTTTTATGTCGCTCAAAGACTTCGGCTGACAGACGGCCGTAAATTTCGGTTCCAGTAAGTTCTTCAAGTAACGCGGCACGCGCGTTGGCGTCTGCGTTAAGAAAGGCGGCAAATTGTCCTTGCGAGAGCATCATTGATTTAGTGAAGCGATCGAAATCGAGACCGGTTAAGGCCTCGGTCATCTTCAGTTTGTCATTCACCTTATCGGCAACAATGCGATTATCAGCGCAACGTGCCAGCTCTACGCGTGGCGCCTGTAAGTTACCGCTTACTGCACCGCGCGCGCGATTTTGGCTCCAGAAAGCACGCCAGGCCTCACCTTTCACTTCAAACTCTACTTCGGCTAAGCAGTCGGCGGTATCGCGTGTGATCAGATCGTTTTGCGACTGAGAGATTTTTCCCAGCCGTGACGTTTCATGGTAAAGCGCCAGACAAATAGCATCGAGAATCGTCGTTTTACCGGCACCCGTTGGACCGGTGATGGCAAACAGGCCGTTGCTGGCAAAGGGCTCTGAAGTAAAATCGATTTTCCATTCGCCTTTCAGCGAGTTGAGGTTTTTAAAGCGTAGCGTCAAAATTTTCATGGCTGCGCCTCATGACGAATTGCGTCCAGCGTTTCGGCAAACAATTGTTGTGCGCGTTGCTGGCGTTCGGATGGCATCTCTTCTTCCAGAGCAAGGCGGCGGGCAAAGACGTCTTCCACGCTCAATTCGCTCAGTGTTTCATTATCCTGCCGCGCAATCACCCGATCGCGCTGCTCACGGCTGCGGCGTAATAGGACGACCTCTACCGGCAGCCCTGCGGTGAGTTCCTGAATACGACGTTGCATTTCGCTTAGGTACTCTTGAGTGGCGATTTCAATATCAAGCCAGATGGTTTTTCCATTGCTGTCCGCCTCAAACTGCAGCAACTGCTGCTCTATTTCCTCCAGCGATCCTTTGATCATCCGCATGGGCTGAAAGCGGGGAATGGGCAGGGTATGAATGTGGTCTAGCGTCGATTGGTTAAACTCCAGTAAAAAAACGCTTTTCTCTTTACCTAGCTCATCAAAGCTGAGCGGAATGGGGGAGCCAGAGTAGCGAATACGATCGTTATTCGCCACGCGCTGGGCGCGATGAATATGTCCGAGGGCAATATAATCTGCGGGGGGAAACGCCTGAGCAGGAAAAGCATCCAGCGTTCCAATGTAGATATCGCGTACGGCATCACTTTGGGTTACGCCCATGGCGGTTAAATGACCGGTCGCGATGATCGGCAGCGAAAGGCCGAGCGTTTCACGGTGTGTTTCCGCCTGCCGGTAACAACGCTGATAGTGTTCAGCGATGGCGTCCAGTAACGTTTGCTGTTTGTCTCGTCCCGATTGTCCCGCCTGGCTATGAATAATATCGCGCGGACGCAAAAAGGGGATTGCACAAAGGAGTGCACCGGGCTCGCCCTGCCGGTTTTTTAACAACAGCACCTGGTCGTCGATATTATCGCTGGCGGCAGCAATGACACGCGTATTAAGGCAGGCTAACAGCTCGCGCGATTCATTCAGGGTGGCCACCGAATCGTGATTGCCACCCAGCACGACCAGTTGGCAGCCTGTTTGCTGGAGTTGAACCACAAAGCGGTTATAGATTTCACGCGCGTAACTCGGTGGCGAACCGGTATCAAAAATATCACCGGCAACGATCACCGCATCAACCTGATGTTGTTCTACGCTATTTAACAACCAGTCGAGGAAGGCCTGATGCTCAGGAGCCCGACTTTTGGTATAAAAAAATTGACCTAAGTGCCAGTCCGAGGTGTGAATAATGCGCATAAAATTCCCTGCAAAGCACAACGCGATGTGCCGATTATACCCTAAATAATTGGCGTTGCAGGGGAAGCGGAGCGAGTCAACTCATCCGGTAAGATGACATGATTGCTTATTCATTCCGGGGGGGAGAGGGCGATTATGCCGATATCAGACTGTGACAGTTGCCTGATCAGGTGTAGGTAAGCCCCAGAACAGGCTGTTTTCATGCCGTCGGGGCTGTCATTAAAGAGTATTAAAGGCGGCACCTACCCGTGCATTTTTCATAAATATGTCATAAAACTGACGCATAATGACGCCGCAAATCCCAGTGACAAATGGTCACATTCGCAGGAGCAATAATGGCTAAGCGCATTTTGGTAGTCGAAGATGAAGCCCCAATTCGTGAGATGTTGTGTTTCGTTCTCGAGCAAAATGATTATCAACCGATTGAAGCAGAAGATTATGACAGCGCGATCAATATGCTGATCGAACCCTGGCCGGATTTAATCCTGCTTGACTGGATGCTACCGGGTGGCAGCGGTATTCAGTTTATCAAACACCTGAAGCGCGAAGCGATGACGCGTGAGATCCCGGTAATGATGTTAACCGCCCGGGGCGAGGAAGAAGATCGCGTTCGTGGCCTGGAAGTCGGTGCGGATGATTATATTACCAAGCCATTTTCACCGAAGGAACTGGTTGCACGTATTAAGGCAGTGATGCGCCGTATTTCACCGATGGCGGTAGAAGAGGTGATTGAAATTCAAGGGTTGAGTCTTGATCCTTCATCGCATCGAGTGATGGCGGAAACGACGCCACTTGAAATGGGACCAACAGAATATAAGCTGTTGCACTTTTTTATGACTCACCCGGAGCGGGTTTATAGTCGTGAGCAACTACTGAATCACGTCTGGGGTACCAATGTATACGTTGAAGACCGTACCGTTGATGTTCATATCCGCCGTTTGCGTAAAGCGCTGGAGGTGACGGGCCACGACCGCATGGTTCAAACCGTACGCGGGACGGGGTACCGTTTCTCCGCTCGCTATTGATCGGGGTCTAAACCGTGCTGGAACGCCTCTCCTGGAAGGGATTACTGATTGAGCTACTGCTGGCATGCCTGCCAGCATTGGTTATCGGGCTGTTGGTCGGTTACTTACCGTGGTTGCTTCTGTTGTCGGTACTCGGGATGCTGGGGTGGCATTTCGTGAACATATTGCGCTTGTCCCATTGGCTTTGGGTCGATCGCACTATGACGCCGCCATCGGGTAAGGGCAGTTGGGAACCGCTATTTTATGGCCTTTATCAGATGCAACTGCGCAACCGCCGTCGGCGTCGCGAGTTGGGCAATTTGATTAAACGCTTTCGCAGTGGGGCGGAATCACTCCCTGATGCGGTGGTACTCATTACCGAAGAGGGCAATATCTTTTGGTGTAACCGTTTAGCGCAACAGCATCTTGGTCTGCGCTGGCCAGAAGATAACGGGCAAAATATCCTTAATCTTTTGCGCTACCCTGAATTTTCCCGCTATCTGCGCCAACGTGATTTTGCTCGCCCGCTAACCCTGGTGTTGAATAATCACCGTCATCTTGAATTCCGTGTGATGCCCTACAGCGAGGGGCAATGGTTGATGGTGGCGCGTGATGTCACCCAGATGCACCAGTTGGAAGGTGCTCGCCGGAACTTTTTTGCCAATGTGAGTCATGAGTTACGCACACCCTTGACCGTATTGCAGGGATATCTGGAGATGATGAATGATTCGGTACTCGAAGGGCCATCGCGTAACAAGGCGTTAAACACGATGCAGGAGCAGACGCGCCGCATGGATAGTCTGGTCAAACAGCTATTAACGCTTTCGCGCATTGAGGCGGCTCCCGCGATTGATCTGCAGGAAACCGTTGATGTGCCAATGATGCTGCGCTTACTGCAGCGCGAGGCGGAAACCTTAAGTAGCGGGCGCCATGAGATCTATTTTCATACCGATCCTCACCTGCGTGTTTACGGTAATGATGAACAGTTACGTAGCGCAATCTCGAATATGGTCTATAACGCCATAAATCATACCCCAGAGGGTACGCGGATCGATATTAGCTGGCTGCAAAATAAGCAGGGTGCGCAGTTTGCGGTCAAGGACAATGGACCGGGTATTCCATCAGAGCATATTCCTCATTTGACCGAGCGTTTTTATCGTGTCGATAAAGCGCGATCGCGTACCACGGGCGGTAGTGGATTGGGGTTGGCTATCGTGAAACATGCGTTGAGCCACCATAATGCGAGGCTGGATATTACCAGTCAGCCCGGAGTGGAAACCTGCTTTACTTTTACGCTGGCCCCCGGCCTTATTGTGAACCACAAGCTGCCGGAAAATAGCGCGCGGGCTACCAGCAGGCGCGAGGTATGAAATTATGGTTTTTGGCGGTAGCGCTGCTGCTGTCAATGCCAGCCGAGGCAAAAGAGGGAATGCTGGCGGGAAATTTATCGGGTGTCGGTTCCGATACACTGGGTAATTTGATGGCGCTTTGGGGCGAGAGTTTTAACCGCCAGTATCCGGGCGTCAATGTTCAGATTCAGGCGGCGGGATCGTCGACGGCACCGACAGCGCTTGCCGCCGGTGCGGCGCAGTTAGGTGCGATGAGTCGGCCGATGCAATTGGGTGAACGACAGCTCTTTGAACAGCGTTATGGTTACCCGCCGCTGGCGATCCCTGTGGCGATGGATGCGCTAGTCGTGGTCGTTAATCAGGACAATCCGTTAGTGGCGCTTAACGCGCAACAACTTGATGCTATTTTCTCGCTCACGCGTCAATGCGGAGCAACCACATCACCAAAAAACTGGGGAGATGTGGGGCTGCGTCAGCCCGGCTGGCAGCAGCGTAGCATTCAGCGTTTTGGTCGTAACTCAGCGTCAGGAACATGGGGTTTTTTCAAACAACAGGCACTGTGCCAGGGCGATTTCCGCAATGATGTTAGCGAATATCCGGGATCGGCTGCAGTTGTTCAGGCTGTTGTTGGTTCACTGAACGGCATTGGTTATACCAGCATTGGCTTTCATATCAGCGGTGTCAAAACGGTTCCACTGGCGCGTGATGGAGGGGAAGCGATTCTACCCACGGCGGACAATATTCGTAGCGGGAAGTACCCTTATGCACGCCCGCTCTATATCTATATCAACAAGGCACCAGGCAAGCCGTTGGAGCCTCTAACCGCCGCTTTTCTAAAGCAGGTTCTTTCACCCACCGGACAAGGTTTGGTGGGGCGTGCGGGATATTTACCGCTCTCAGCCCAACAGGCCGCTATAGCCAGAGCTCTGCTTGAATGAGTTCGCATTATCGCGAAACCGTTGACAGGCATTGTCGGTGAGGAACGAAGCGCTGTGGATGCGTCGCTAAGAAAGATAAACGCAGATGGCGTAAACTTGTGCAGACGGTAGTGTAAAAATGCGGGTTTTGTGCGAATTATGCTGCCTGAATGACCAGCTTGCCTCCGGGCTGTTCAAAAAAAATACAAATCATATGATGTGCTTTAGTTAAATATTGAAGCGATAAACTGCTTTTTAAAATTTAACTGGCATATCACTCTGCTTTTTTGATCCCGTGTTGCCTTTCTCCGCTATAAACGTTTAACTTAGCGCCGTTGTCGATATACTCTGCCATATTCCGGCTGTGGGCGGATTGACTGCATCTGTGAGCTCGTAGCTGTTTCTTCTTTTGCGACGTTCACCGGGGCCAGCCCATTCGGGATAGGTTGGGTATATATCCTCTGTAAGCAGAAGAAAAATAGTTCAAATTATCTGCATCCGGCCATTTGCTTGCACACTGCGGCTGCGAATAGCGCCAGTTATGACTGCCTTTTAACGCAGACAGAGTTGATAACCGCAAAACACGACTCCTTCACAACATCAGTAACAGATATTACGGCTTTTTTATGACACATCGTTTAGCTTCAAAAGATATTCTTGCGCTGGGTTTCATGACGTTTGCTCTGTTCGTTGGCGCAGGTAACATCATTTTTCCTCCGATGGTGGGGATTCAGTCCGGCGAACATGTCTGGATTGCAGCCCTGGGGTTTCTTATTACCGCAGTAGGTCTGCCGGTGATGACCGTGATCGCGCTGGCACGCGTTGGCGGTGGCGTGGATGCTCTGAGCTCGCCGATCGGTAAAGCAGCCGGTTTGCTGCTGGCTACCGTTTGTTATCTGGCTGTTGGCCCTTTGTTTGCCACACCACGTACAGCAACGGTCTCCTTCGAAGTGGGAATTGCACCGCTTACCGGCGATGGCGCAATGCCACTGTTTATTTACAGCCTGGTCTATTTTATTTTGGTCATCGGCATCTCGCTATATCCGGGGAAATTGCTGGATACCGTCGGGCATATTCTGGCTCCGCTGAAAATCGTTGCGCTTACGGTATTAGGCGTGGTTGCGATTATGTGGCCGGCGGGTTCGGTTACCACGGCGACGGATGTGTATCAGCACGCGGCGTTTTCTAACGGTTTCATCAATGGTTATCTGACCATGGATACCCTGGGTGCCATGGTCTTTGGGATCGTTATCGTTAATGCGGCCCGCTCGCGTGGCGTGACCGATGGTAAATTGCTGACGCGCTATACCGTGCTTGCCGGGCTGATTGCTGGTGTTGGCTTGACGCTGGTCTATCTGGCGCTGTTTAAGTTGGGTTCGGGTAGCGGTGGAATCGTTGACCAAAATGCAAACGGTGCAGCGATCTTACACGCTTACGTTCAGCAGACGTTTGGCAGCATGGGCAGTTTCTTCCTGGCTGCGCTGATCTTCGTTGCCTGTATTGTGACGGCGGTAGGATTAACCTGTGCCTGTGCCGAATTCTTTGAGCAGTACCTTCCGCTCTCTTACCGGACACTGGTGTTTATCCTTGGTCTGTTCTCCATGGTGGTATCGAATCTGGGGCTAAGCCATCTGATCCAGATCTCCATTCCGGTGCTGACGGCGATTTATCCGCCTTGCATTGTGTTGGTGGTACTGAGTTTTACCCTTAACTGGTGGAACAAGAGCAGCCGTATTATTGCGCCGACGATGCTGGTTAGCCTGGTATTTGGTTTTATTGATGCGATTAAGGCCACACACTTTAGCGCAATGTTGCCGGCCTGGAGCCAGAGCCTGCCGCTGGCAGAACAGGGACTTTCCTGGTTACCGCCTTCGCTGGCTATATTGATTCTGGTAGCGATTTGCGATCGGGTCATGGGACGTGAGCAGGTGGCGGTACAGCAGTAATATGAGTTAGTTTTCTCTTTAACTTAACCACGGGCAAGCCCGTGGTTTTTTCATTAAAGGCAGTCATAAAAGGTCGGCTATAAACCGACCTTGTATTTTTACAGGTGTGAGTGGCTATGCAAGAAACAAATAAGCTCAAAAGAGGATTGAGCACTCGCCATATCCGGTTTATGGCGTTGGGATCAGCGATTGGAACCGGGCTATTTTACGGTTCAGCAGACGCAATACGCATGGCCGGTCCAAGCGTGTTGCTGGCCTATATTATCGGCGGTGCTGTCGCATACATTATCATGCGTGCATTAGGGGAAATGTCGGTTAATAACCCGCAAGCCAGCTCATTTTCTCGTTATGCGCAAGATTATCTGGGGCCGCTGGCGGGCTATATCACCGGCTGGACATACTGCTTTGAGATCCTGATCGTTGCGATCGCTGACGTTACCGCCTTTGGTATCTATATGGGGGTCTGGTTTCCTGAGGTACCACACTGGATATGGGTCTTGAGCGTAGTACTGATCATCGGTGCAGTTAATCTGATGAGTGTGAAGGTTTTTGGTGAGGTGGAATTCTGGTTTTCTTTCTTTAAAGTCGCCACCATCATCATCATGATTATGGCCGGCTTCGGTATTATTTTCTGGGGAATTGGTAACGGTGGGCAGCCAACGGGTATCCATAATCTCTGGACCCACGGCGGTTTCTTCGCGCATGGTATTGTGGGGATGCTGCTTTCGCTGCAAATGGTGATGTTTGCTTACGGTGGAATTGAGATTATTGGGATTACGGCAGGTGAAGCAGAAGAGCCAGAAAAGTCGATTCCCCGCGCGATCAATTCGGTTCCGCTACGTATCCTGGTGTTTTACGTTGGTACGCTGTTTGTCATTATGTCGATCTATCCATGGAATCAGGTCGGTACGGCAGGTAGCCCGTTTGTGCTAACTTTTCAGCATCTTGGGATTGCCGCTGCGGCCTCTATTCTTAATTTTGTGGTGATCACCGCCTCGCTGTCAGCCATTAATAGCGATGTATTTGGTGTGGGACGCATGTTGCACGGTATGGCGGAGCAGGGACATGCGCCAAAGATCTTTATGCACGTCTCGCGCCGTGGTATTCCATGGGTCACGGTGCTGGTGATGATGCTGGCAATGCTGGCGGCGGTATATCTGAATTACCTGATGCCAGAGAAAGTGTTTCTGGTGATCGCCTCGCTGGCGACCTTTGCGACCGTTTGGGTATGGATAATGATCCTGTGCTCACAAATTGCGTTTCGGCGGACATTAACGAAAGAAGATGCGCGAGGATTGAAATTTGCGTTGCCTGGTGGCGTTTTCACCGCGACAGTGGGCGTGCTGTTTCTGGTCTTTATTATCGCGTTAATCGGCTATTTCCCTGACACGCGTGTTTCACTCTATGTAGGCATGGTATGGATCGGTATTTTGCTGGCTGGCTACGCGGTTAAAAAACGTGTGTGTCGCTGAGGCGACAGGGTCTGTTGGTGCTCACTGGTCGTTGATATGTATTATCAGGGAAAAAACATAAGGGTAAGGCCGGGCTGAGTACGGATGTGATCGACTGAAACGTATCTCTGTTATTTCGGTGATGTTATCAGCCAGGCATGCCCTGAAAAGGGCCTGCCTGGCGATGGAAAGAGCCGCGGCGCTAGGGCTGGGGCGCTACACCGATATTTCGCATGTCATGCCCGGTAGGCGTTTGATGAACGCGTAAGCCGAAGGCGGGCAGTGCAGCAAAAATGTGGTCGAAGATATCTGACTGAATGCGTTCATACTCGAGCCAAACGGTCGTGTTCGCAAAGGCATAAATCTCAATCGGCAGTCCCTCCGGGGTCGGGGCCAATTGGCGCACCATTAAGGTCATGCCTTTATGAGTACGGGGATGTGATTTCAGCCAGCTCTCCAGCCATATGCGAAAGGTTCCGATATTAGTCAGATGTCGCCCGTTCAGCGGTGTGTCGAGGTCGCAGTCCAGCAGGGCATTATATTCACCCACTTCCAGGCGCTTGCTATCGATATAAGGCGCTAACAGTTGGGCTCGTTTCAGTTCATCCATCTCTTTATTGCTCAGAAAGTGGATGCTGGTGGCATCAATATTAATGCTGCGCTTAATACGTCGTCCGCCGGATTCTGACATCGCACGCCAGTTCTTGAAAGAATCTGAAATCAGCGCATAAGTGGGGATCGTAGTAATGGTGTTGTCCCAGTTGCGTACTTTTACCGTTGTCAGGCCAATATCGACTACCGCGCCATCAGCCCCATATTTAGGCATCTCCAGCCAGTCGTTTAATTTCAGCATATTGTTGGCTGAAAGCTGGATGCCGGCGACTAAACCGAGGATCGGATCTTTAAATACCAGCATCAGTACAGCGGTCATCGCACCCAGGCCGGTGATCAGCACCAAGGGTGATTTCCCAATGAGTATTGAGACGATCATGATGCCGACAACGATCGCCGCGATCAGCTTAATGCTTTGAAAAATGCCACGCAGCGGTAATTGATCCGCCATGTTGCTGTTTGCCGACAGCGCCAACAACACATCCAGCAATGAAAACAGTACCCACAATGAAAATAGCGTCACCCATATTTGCGAAGCGATCAGTAAAATGGAATAGGTATGTTCGTTGCCGGAAAGGAACCAGGCGGACAGAATTTGCAACAAAATCCCCTGCGCCAGCAGCGCAACGCGGCTGAATAATTTATGCTGCATCAGCACTTTTGGCCATTGCCGTGTGCTGCTATCGGCCCGGTGCTGAAGAAAGGGAAGCACAAGGCGACGTAATAGCCCATGTACGATAAGTGAAATAACCACAATAAGAAGAATTACGGCGATAATAGCGGCTATTTCGGTGTAGTGAATACCCAGCTTTTCCAGCCATTTTTGTATTTGGTATTGCATTCAGCATCCTTTTGCTTTTGAAAATATCCTGGCTAACCTATTTTGCAACGTTAGACTTTTGATAAACCATATAAAATAAAAAAGCCCGCCGAAGCGAGCTTTTCCAACAAACTGACCTGGATTACAGGTTGTTTGCGTTTTCAGACAGGTACTTAGCAACGCCTTCCGGAGATGCACCCATCCCTTCTTTTCCTTTTTCCCACTGTGCAGGGCAAACTTCGCCGTGCTCTTCGTGGAACTGCAGCGCGTCAACCATACGAATCATTTCGTCGATATTACGGCCCAGTGGCAGATCGTTAACAACCTGGTGACGAACAACACCAGCTTTGTCGATCAGGAAAGAACCACGCAGCGCAACACCTGCATCTGGGTGTTCGATTCCATAAGCTTTCTGAATTTCACGCTTAACGTCAGCAACCATCGCGTATTTCACTTCGCCGATGCCGCCTTTATCAACAGGGGTTTTACGCCATGCGTTGTGAACGAACTCAGAGTCAAAAGAAACACCGACAACTTCAACGCCACGTTTCTGGAACTCTGCATAACGCTTATCAAAAGCGATCAGTTCAGAAGGGCAGACGAAGGTGAAGTCCATTGGCCAAAAGAACACAACGGTGGCTTTACCAGCGGTGTGTTTTTTAAAGTTGAAATTTTCAACAATTTCACCGTTGCCCAGTACGGCAGCTGCAGTAAAATCAGGGGCTTGACGAGTTACCAGGACCATGTTCACTCCTGTAAAGTAGTTTAGGTTAATGTGATAAGACGCGAGCAGTATAGAGGCTTAGCCTTGTCAGAAACTAGTGTGTACCGCCGATTAATCAGATAGGCTTTGCCTATTGAAAAATATGAATTATCAATTCGAACTAATACAATAACCCTTTTTGTGAAAAGGGCAAGCATCAAATCATCCTGTTGGTTCACAGCGTCTGTTGACGCGCACGTTCCATCATCCGGGGATAAAACTGCCAGAAATGTGTGGCAAACAGATGATAATGCGTGGCGAAATCCTGATATGAGTCGCTGAGCGAAGCGAGACGAGGACGCCGTGAAGCCATGCCTCGCAATACCTTTTCTAAATATTCTGCGTCAGCATAATGCTCCAGCCAGCGTTCTTTCCATAAATAACGATTAAGATTCTGAAAGCGCTCTGGTGTTATCGCTAATTGAGGTTCGATCACGGATTGTGCCTGTTGTAAAAAAGCATGCAGGGAAATGTCCGGCTGCACGCGATCCCAGTTTAATGCTAAAAAATGATCCCAAATAACATCCAGCGTAATCGGCGCAACGCGGCGGGTTGCCGCGCGAAAATACCCTCGCGCCTCGCGTACTTCAGGCAGAGAATCTGTCATCGCATCAACACGGCGATGCAGCGAAATTCCGTCAGCTACTGGCTTTGACCAGGCAACATAAGGGTTGCCGCGCACGTAATCTGCCATCAGATTACCGAGTAAGGAGCTATCAGCCAATGAGGCTAAGTGAAGGTGGGCTAAGAAGTTCATGGCAATCAGTATATACCCTTCCTCCTTGACGTTGTAGCCGTGTTAGCGGCGTTCACTCACCCGAATCACTGACAGGTGTCAGCTTATCGGGATTCCTTCTCTTGCTGCCTTGCTACAACGCCAATGACGGTGGGTGAGCCTTCATCCCTGGAGGCCGCCGCATCTTGGATCATCGTGGATTTTTGGTAATAAACTCAGCCCGTTGTTTAGAATTGATGGCTTTTCAGCTAAACTATGCCGCCTGTTTCGGACCTGAAGATGTTAACCATGCGCGTTGCCGATTTTTCTTTTGTCTTACCTGAGTCTTTGATTGCCCATTATCCGCAGCCCCAGCGCAGCGGATGCCGGTTGCTCTCTCTTGATGGGCCGAGCGGCGCGCTGACGCATGGCATCTTTACCGACTTGCTGGACAAGCTTAATCCCGGCGATTTACTGGTCTTTAATAACACGCGCGTTATTCCGGCGCGTATCTTTGGGCGGAAAGCGAGCGGCGGTAAAATCGAAGTGCTGGTTGAACGCATGCTTGATGATAAGCGGGTGTTGGCGCATGTGCGGTCCTCAAAATCACCTAAGCCCGGCGCAGAGTTGCTGCTTGGTGAGGATGAGAACGTCAGAGCAACAATGGTTGCACGTCATGACACACTGTTTGAAATCGTCTTTGATGATACGCGTGCCGTGCTGGATATCCTGAATGCTATCGGGCATATGCCATTGCCGCCTTATATCGATCGTCCTGATGAAGATGCGGATCGTGAACTGTATCAAACTGTTTATAGCCAGCGTCCGGGCGCAGTCGCGGCACCCACCGCCGGGTTGCATTTTGATGAACCGCTATTGGCGGCGCTGCGTGAAAAAGGCATTGAAATGGCGTTTGTGACGCTGCACGTTGGCGCCGGGACTTTTCAGCCCGTTCGCGTCGATAGCATTGAAGACCACATTATGCATGCCGAGTATGCCGAAGTGCCGCAGGACGTGGTTGATGCGGTACTGGCTTGTAAATCACGCGGTAATCGAGTCATCGCCGTCGGGACGACTTCTGTACGCTCATTGGAGAGTGCTGCTCAGGCAGCAAAAGAGGCATTGATTGCCCCTTTCTTTGACGACACTAAAATTTTTATTTATCCGGGCTATCGCTACCAGGTGATTGATGCACTTGTTACCAATTTTCACCTGCCGGAATCCACATTAATTATGTTGGTTTCCGCCTTTGCCGGCTATCGCCATACCATGTATGCATACCAGCAGGCGGTTGCCGAACAATATCGTTTCTTTAGTTACGGCGATGCGATGTTTATTAGCCATAACCCGCAGGCACTGGTAGAGGTCGTCGGTAACTAATTATTTGCCGATAGCGGGCATTCCCTGCGTCGGTCATTTTAATCTGAATACATCAGACTGTTTCTCTGGTGGAGGTAATGTGAAATTTGAACTTGATACGACGGATGGCCGTGCGCGTCGTGGCCGTCTGGTTTTTGAGCGTGGCGTGGTTGAAACGCCCGCATTTATGCCCGTTGGCACCTACGGTACGGTAAAGGGCATGACGCCGGAAGAAGTGCAGGATACCGGTGCGCAGATTATTCTTGGAAATACCTTTCACCTCTGGTTGCGTCCAGGCCAGGAGATCATGAAGTTGCACGGCGACCTGCATGATTTTATGCAGTGGAAGGGCCCCATCCTGACCGATTCCGGCGGCTTCCAGGTGTTCAGCCTCGGTGATATCCGTAAGATCACCGAGGCGGGTGTACACTTTCGCAATCCGATCAACGGCGATCCGATTTTCCTTGATCCGGAAAAATCGATGGAGATTCAGTACGATCTCGGTTCTGATATCGTGATGATCTTTGACGAATGTACTCCTTATCCTGCCGACTGGGATTATGCCAAACGTTCGATGGAGATGTCGCTACGCTGGGCGCAGCGTAGTCGCGATCGTTTTGATTCACTCGGCAATAAGAATGCATTGTTCGGGATTATCCAGGGCAGCGTTTACGAAGATTTACGTGATGTCTCCGTCAAAGGACTGGTAGAGATTGGCTTTGATGGGTACGCTGTGGGCGGTTTAGCGGTCGGCGAGCCAAAAGAGGATATGCACCGTATCCTTGAGCATGTTTGCCCGCAAATTCCGGAGGATAAACCTCGCTATTTGATGGGCGTCGGCAAGCCTGAAGATTTGGTTGAAGGTGTCCGTCGCGGTATCGATATGTTCGACTGCGTCATGCCCACCCGCAACGCGCGTAATGGTCACCTGTTCGTCACTGACGGCGTGGTGAAAATCCGCAATGCGAAGCATAAAGATGACACGTCTCCGCTGGATGCCGAGTGTGATTGCTACACCTGTCGCAATTACAGCCGCGCCTACTTGCATCATCTTGATCGTTGTAACGAAATACTGGGTGCGCGTCTGAATACCATTCATAACCTGCGCTATTACCAACGCCTGATGGCAGGTTTACGGCAGGCTATTGAAGAGGGTAAATTAGAGCGCTTCGTTACCGAGTTCTATCAACGGACGGGGAAGGCAGTTCCGCCTTTAGCCGTCTGATAATTAAACTATGAGGGAAATTTAATGAGCTTTTTCATTTCTGACGCAGTGGCTGCAGCAGGCGCACCGTCGCAGGGAAGTCCTTATTCTCTGGTTATCATGCTGGTGGTGTTTGGTCTGATTTTTTATTTTATGATCCTGCGCCCACAGCAGAAACGTGCGAAAGATCACAAGAAGCTGATGGATTCCATTGCCAAAGGTGATGAAGTGCTGACAACTGGCGGTCTGGTAGGTCGTGTGACCAAAGTGGCTGAGACGGGTTATGTCGCTATTGCGCTAAACGATACGACGGAAGTTGTGGTCAAACGTGATTTCGTGGCTGCCGTTCTGCCGAAAGGTACGATGAAGGCGCTTTAATTTTAGTTTTTCCCTAAGGGAACTGCCGTGTTAAACCGTTATCCTTTGTGGAAGTACATCATGTTGATCGTCGTGATTCTCGTCGGTCTGTTGTACGCACTTCCCAACCTGTATGGAGAGGATCCGGCTGTTCAAATCACTGGTGCGCGCGGTGGCGCCGCCAGTGAGCAAACGCTGGTTCAGATCCAATCTGCATTAAAAGAAAAAAATATTCAGAGCAAGTCAGTTGCGCTGGAGAACGGTGCTATTTTGGCGCGTTTCTCTAATACGGACGTGCAGTTGCGCGCCCGTGAAGCGATTATGAAGGTACTTGGCGAGAATTACGTCGTTGCGCTTAATCTGGCACCTGCGACACCGATGTGGTTGAACATGCTGGCAGCTGAGCCGATGAAACTCGGTCTTGACCTGCGCGGCGGCGTTCACTTCCTGATGGAAGTGGATATGGATACCGCATTAGGCAAATTGCAAGAGCAAAATACAGATGGCCTGCGTAGCGATCTGCGTGAAAAGAATATCCCTTACACCAACGTGCGTAAGCTGGATAACTACGGTGTGGAAATCCGTTTCCGTGATGCACAAACCCGTGATGATGCCGTAAGCTATTTAACCAGCCGCCATCGCGATTTAGTGATCGCCAACGGCAGCGGCAATGCACTGCGTGCGGTGATGAGTGACGATCGCCTGCGCGAAGCCCGCGAATATGCGGTGCAGCAGAACATCAATATTCTGCGTAATCGCGTTAACCAGCTCGGTGTTGCTGAACCGCTGGTGCAGCGTCAGGGATCTGACCGTATCGTTGTTGAGCTACCGGGGATTCAGGACACTGCACGTGCAAAAGAGATTCTCGGCGCGACCGCGACGCTGGAGTTCCGTCTGGTTAACACGAGTGCGGATGCTACGGCTGCGGCAAATGGCCGTGTACCGGGTGACTCTGAAGTCAAGCAAATGCGTGAAGGACAGCCTGTTGTGCTGTATAAGCGTGTGATTCTGACGGGCGACCACATTACCGATTCCACCTCCAGCACTGATGAATATAACCAACCGCAGGTGAATATTTCACTCGATGGTGCGGGCGGGAATATGATGTCCAATTTTACCCGGGACAATATCGGAAAACCAATGGCAACGCTGTTTGTTGAATACAAAGACAGCGGTAAGAAAGATGCCACGGGCCGCGCTATTCTTGAGAAGCAGGAAGAGGTAATTAACGTTGCCAATATCCAGTCACGCTTAGGAAACAGTTTTCGAATTACCGGTATCAATAACCCGAACGAAGCGCGCCAGTTATCACTGCTGCTGCGTGCGGGGGCTTTGATCGCGCCGATTCAGATAGTGGAAGAGCGTACCATCGGTCCTACGATGGGACAGCAAAATATCACGCAAGGTCTTGAAGCCTGCCTGTGGGGGCTTATCGCCTCTATTGTATTTATGGTGGTGTACTATCGTAAGTTTGGCGTGATAGCGACTTCTGCACTGATTGCCAACCTGGTGCTGATTGTCGGCATTATGTCGCTGTTGCCAGGGGCTACGCTGACTATGCCGGGTATTGCCGGTATTGTTCTGACGCTGGCGGTGGCCGTTGACGCCAACGTATTGATTAACGAGCGTATCAAAGAAGAGCTGAAGAATGGACGTTCCATTCAGCAGGCGATTCATGAAGGCTACAAAGGTGCATTCTCCAGTATTGTGGATGCCAACATTACTACGCTGATCACGGCTATCATTCTTTACGCTGTGGGTACCGGTTCGATTAAAGGCTTTGCGATTACCACAGCGATTGGTGTGGTGACCTCAATGTTTACGGCGATCGTCGGTACGCGTGCCATCGTCAACCTGTTGTATGGCGGCAAACGCATCAACAAGCTGTCTATTTGAGGAGTGCGTTGTGGCACAGGAATATAGCGTTGAACAACTAAACTACGGGCGTAAAGTTCATGACTTTATGCGCTGGGATAAAGTGGCCTTTACCCTGTCTGGCCTGTTACTGATCGCTTCGGTGATTGTGATGGGCGTACGCGGGTTTAACTGGGGTCTCGATTTCACCGGCGGTACGGTAATTGAAATTACTCTGGAGAAACCCGCCGAGCTCGATACGTTACGTAGCTCGCTGGAAAAAGCCGGTTTTGTCGAGCCGCAGGTGCAGAACTTTGGCAGCAGCCGCGACGTGATGGTACGTATGTCACCGAGCGAAGGGAATGCGGGTCAGGAACTGGGCAATAAAGTGGTTTCGGTCATTAATCAGGCGACCGAACAAACGGCAACGGTGAAGCGTATTGAGTTTGTTGGGCCTAGCGTGGGTAGCGATTTAGCCCAGGCGGGCGGTATGGCGTTGTTAGTCGCGCTAATTGCCATCCTGATTTATGTCGCGTTTCGCTTTGAGTGGCGTCTGGCGCTGGGGGCCGTGCTGGCACTGGCGCATGATGTCGTAATCACCATGGGGATCCTCTCGCTGTTTCAAATTGAGATTGATCTCACCATTATCGCATCATTGATGTCCGTGATTGGCTATTCGTTGAATGACAGCATCGTGGTATCGGACCGTATTCGTGAGAACTTCCGCAAGATCCGTCGCGGTACGCCTTACGATATCGTCAACGTCTCACTGACGCAGACGCTGAGCCGTACTATCATGACATCGGCGACGACGCTGGTGGTGGTATTGATGCTGTTCATTTTCGGCGGTGCGCTGCTGGAGGGCTTCTCACTAACGATGCTGATCGGTGTCTCTATCGGTACTATTTCTTCTATCTACGTCGCCTCTGCGCTGGCGTTGAAACTGGGCATGAAGCGTGAGCATATGATCCAGCAGAAAGTAGAAAAAGAGGGCGCGGATCAGCCGTCGATCCTTCCATAAAAGCTAACGGGTTTTTATGCTGAAAAGCCACGCAGATGCGTGGCTTTTTTATTTTTCGATGATGTTTTCCCGGTAAGAGAAAATACAATTTGCAGGGGCGCGTGCAATGAGCCTATTCACATGAAGGCATATTTTTACCAGCCCTTTAAATTGTTACGATGATACGAGCTTCTCAAAACCGCGCTTCAGACTGAACCGGATAGTTGACCATCGGGTGCGGCATACTATATTCAACATTGCATCAATGCGCTCGCCATGCCACCTGTAATCACCTCTATCTGCGACGCAAAAGCCGCTCTTGTGTTGAAAACGCTTATGGCTGGGGCGTTAATGGTTTGACAGATGTAGTGCGGATGGAATCTGTTTTACGTCCCTCTGTTCTGCAGAAGAATCATTCGTGTTCGAATAACCAACACTGAAGGAGACTTGCGTATGGCATATGAAGGAAGCTGTCACTGCGGAGCCGTCGCTTTCCAGGTGAGTGGGGAAACGCCCACGGAGGCGATCGGCTGCAACTGTTCCCACTGTCGGCGAAAGGGCTTTCTGCTGTCCTTTGTGCCTGCTGAGCGTTTTTCCCTTACGGAAGGTGAGGACTCGCTGACTGAGTATTACTTCAATAAACACAATATTGCGCACCATTTTTGCTCAATATGTGGATGCCAACCGTTTGGGCGTGGCAAGGGACCGGGAGGCGAGGAAATTGTCGCCATTAATTTAAGGTGCGTACCGTCGATCGATATTGATAGCCTGATTGTTCAACAACTGGATGGTGCAAGTTCTTGATTGCTTTCTCGTCTCTTGTCGACTTCGCCAGACAATGGTTGCTTTAGGTCGAACGGGCATCCGGCCTTATTCGAGACATTACCCCTCGTTCAGGAGGGCTGGGGTGTCATGTGTTTTACAGGGGCCGTAAGGAAGCAGAATGATAACCCGTGTCGTATATATTTCACGCCCCTGGTAATCCTTACCCGAGGCGTGAAGCTGTCCCCTTTATTGAGCTGACGGCTTCGCGACGGCCATCAGGTCATGCACGCGTACAAAACCCAGTTGGTCGGGTGCAATACCACTCAGACGTAATGGGACAGTCGCTTCCGTTTTAGCAAGAAGAGAAGAGGGAACTTCAATGGTTTGCGATTGACTATCAACGGTCAGCGGCTTACCGGTGGTTGGATCCAGCTCACCCCATTCAACTTTTGCCGTAAAGGCGGGTAGCATGCGTTCGCCGTTGGCACGGATATGTAATATGGCCCGCGTGCCGTTCGCTTCGGCTTCCACATAATTTAGCGATAAGCGCAGATCACCGATATCGCTTTGCAAAACGACGCCGGTATTCGCCCTTGGGAGAAGCCATGCTCCGCGTGCTGAATTTGCATTCAACTGGCCCTGTTGTTCCAGCGCGGAGGCCTGCGTCACCAGCTTACGCATTTGTTGATTGAGTTTGCTGACTTCATTGTGCAGCTCATTTACTTTGGTTTGCTGTGGCGGTGATGCACAGCCTGCCAGCAAAATGATTGCGGCCAGCATACTTAAGGGTAACCTGTATTTAACCATCTCTCTTCTTCCGCTCCCTGCAAGCCAATGTTTACTGCGGGATACGCAACGTTTGTCCTGGATAGATCTTATCCGGATGACTGAGCATTGGTTTATTTGCTTCAAAAATTTTATTGTACTGGTTAGCATCACCGTACATCTCTTTAGCAATTTTACTCAGGTTATCGCCTGACTTGACCTGATAAAAGCGTGCCTCGGGTTCGCTTTGTGCTACAGATACCTTGTCTTCCACTTGGGTAATTCCTGCCACGTTACCAGCAGCGATCAGGATCTTCTCTTTAAGTTCCTGCGAGACGGCATCACCGCTGATGATGGCTTTTCCATCAACGACTTTTACTTCCACTTTCTCGCTGCCGGGTAGACCCAACGTGTTGATGTGTTCCTGCAACTTTTGGCTCTGGTCGTCGCCGCCTGTTACCTTATCCCACAGTTTTTCACCTGCATCTTTTACGAAGTCAAACAGTCCCATATAACCTCCAGTCATTCCATAATGTGAACACTACCCGTCATATTTCAGGCCGCAGATTTTGTTGGCGATACTCCATCTGGCGACATCAGTCAGCCCCGGGAGTATGAGCCAGTGGTGCATACCATTAACCTGCACACGTACTGTTCAGGTTAATCCTGAATATGCCATCGATCTGCAACCCTGCTTTGTAGGGTAAATTCAGGGTATGCCGCTATAGCGGTTTGTTAAGCATAGCGGTTTTTTCAGTTGATCAAGAATAAGTCGATGTCTATTAAGTCAATTTCTTACAGCCACTTGTATACCACGATTGCCACTTGCGGTTATTTTGTTAATACCGACTTCGCGCTACACTGTGGCTCAATTTCGTGAATTATCAGGAAGCGCTATGCATTGCCCATTCTGTTCTGCTGTGGATACCAAAGTGATTGATTCGCGACTGGTTGGAGAGGGGACATCCGTTCGCCGTCGCCGTCAGTGCCTGGTGTGCCATGAGCGTTTCACTACGTTTGAAGTGGCTGAACTGGTAATGCCACGCGTGGTAAAAAGCAATGATGTTCGTGAGCCCTTTAACGAAGATAAATTATGCAGCGGCATGATGAAGGCATTGGAAAAACGCCCGGTTAATTCTGATGATGTCGAAAATGCCATAAGCCACATTAAAACCCAGTTGCGTGCTACTGGAGAACGAGAGGTTCCCAGCAAGATGATTGGCAATCTGGTGATGGATGAGTTGAAAAAGCTGGATAAAGTTGCCTACATTCGCTTTGCCTCTGTTTACCGTAGTTTTGAGGATATCCGCGAGTTTGGTGAAGAGATAGCCCGATTACAGGACTGAAGAATGCAGGATGAAAATTATATGGCGCGGGCGCTGGAACTGGCACGTCGCGGGCAGTTCACCACGACACCAAATCCTAGCGTCGGTTGCGTTATTGTGAAAGATGGCATCATTGTTGGTGAAGGTTATCATCAGAAGGCGGGCGGACCACATGCTGAAGTACATGCGTTACGGATGGCGGGCGAACGGGCGAAGGGCGCAACGGCGTATGTCACTCTGGAGCCCTGTAGCCATTTTGGCCGAACACCACCCTGCTGCGATGCCCTGATTGACGCTGGCGTGGCACGTGTCGTGGCGGCTATGCAGGATCCAAACCCTGAGGTCGCCGGAAGGGGACTGTATCGTATACAGCAGGCTGGGATTGAAGTGAGCCATGGCCTGATGATGCAGGAGGCTGAGGCGATCAATCGCGGCTTCCTGAAACGTATGCGTACGGGATTTCCTTGGGTACAGCTAAAACTCGGTGCTTCGCTTGATGGACGTACGGCGATGGCTTCGGGTGAAAGTCAGTGGATTACGTCACCAGAAGCGCGGCGTGACGTTCAGCGTATGCGTGCGCAAAGTTCCGCGATCCTCAGCAGTAGTGAGACGGTGCTGGTTGATGATCCGTCGCTGACGGTGCGCTGGGAAGAGTTTGATAGCCTGACGCAGGCGAGTTATGCAGAGGATAAACTGCGTCAGCCGGTGAGGGTGATAGTTGACAGCCATAACCGCGTAACGCCTCAGCATCGGCTGATCGGCGAACCGGGAAATAGCTGGCTGGCGCGTCTCACGCCGGATGCAGAAAGTTGGCCGGAAGGGGTTGAGCAACTGACCGTGCCGGCGTTAGATCAACAGTTGGATTTGGTGTCATTGCTGATGCTATTGGGCCAGCGGCAGATCAACACCGTATGGGTTGAGGCAGGGGCAACACTTTCAGGAGCGCTGCTGAGAGCGGGTGTGGTTGATGAAGTGCTGATCTACCTTGCACCGAAACTGCTGGGCGATGCGGCGCGCGGACTGTGCCATCTGCCTGGACTGACACATCTTGCCGATGTGCCTACATTTAGCTTTAGCGATGTGCGGCAGGTTGGACCGGATTTACGCCTGACATTAACGCCGGTTTCCCGCTAGGGTACCGGAAACGTGTCAGGTGGAGGCGTTGCAGGCCGTAGCATGTATCAAGCGATTGATCCTGGCGTTTTACCAGATGAAATGCAGGCCTGCATAAAAGCGAAAGCAGACCGCCAAAGAGTATGTTAGAATCCGCCCCCCTGCGGGGCCAAACAGAACCCTGAAAGGAAGATTATGAAGATTATTGAAGCTGCTGTCGCCACTCCTGATGCACGCGTTGCTATTGTTATCGCGCGTTTCAACAATTTCATCAACGAAAGCCTGCTGGATGGTGCTATTGACGCACTGAAGCGTATTGGCCAGGTTAAAGATGAAAATATCACCGTGGTTTGGGTGCCCGGTGCCTATGAGCTGCCGATGACGGCACGCGCCATTGCCAAAGCGGGCAAACATGACACCGTCATTGCTTTGGGCACCGTGATTCGTGGCGGTACCGCCCACTTCGAATACGTTGCAGGTGAAGCCAGCTCGGGTCTCGCCAGCGTCGCAATGAACAGTGATATTCCCGTTGCTTTCGGCGTATTGACTACCGAGAACATCGAGCAGGCGATTGAACGCGCGGGGACCAAAGCGGGAAATAAAGGCGCGGAAGCCGCGTTGACCGCACTTGAAATGATCAATGTATTGAAAGCCATTAAAGCCTGATTTTAAGGGGAAATTTGTGAAACCTGCTGCACGTCGCCGCGCCCGTGAGTGCGCTGTCCAGGCGCTTTACTCCTGGCAGTTGTCCAAAAACGACATCGCTGATGTCGAATACCAGTTTCTGGCGGAGCAAGACGTCAAAGACGTTGATATCAGCTATTTCCGTGAGTTACTGGTTGGCGTTGCGACCAATGCGGAATATCTGGACGGCCTGATGAAACCTTATCTGTCACGCCAGCTTGAAGAGCTGGGACAGGTTGAGAAAGCCGTACTGCGTATTTCGCTGTTTGAGCTGAGCAAGCGTTCAGATGTGCCGTATAAAGTGGCCATCAATGAAGGCATTGAGCTGGCAAAAATATTTGGTGCCGAAGACAGCCATAAATTTGTCAATGGCGTGCTGGATAAAGCCGCTCCACAGATTCGCCCCAACAGAAAGTAGTCTCCTGAGGCCGGTTGCCCGGCCTTTTTCCTGGTCTTACCGGAACGCATTTATGGCATGTGGCGAATTCGAACTTATCGCGCGTTATTTTAATCGCGTGACAAGCTCTCGTCGCGATGTTGAGAAAGGCATCGGCGACGACTGCGCGTTACTGAACGTACCAGAGAAACAAACGCTGGCGATCAGTACCGATACGCTAGTAGAAGGCATCCACTTCTTACGCGATATTCATCCCTCCGATCTGGGTTACAAGGCGCTGGCAGTAAACCTGAGCGATTTGGCGGCAATGGGCGCCGATCCTGCCTGGCTTACGCTAGCGATCACGCTGCCGGAGGTGGATGAGCAATGGCTAAAAGCCTTCAGCGACAGCCTATTCGAACTGCTTGATTATTATGATATGCAGTTAATTGGCGGGGATACCTCACGCGGGCCGCGAAGCCTGACGCTTGGTATTCATGGGCTGGTGCCGACCGGGCGTGCGCTGAAACGGTCAGGTGCCCGCGTTGGCGACTGGATTTACGTGACCGGTACGCTAGGCGATAGTGCTGCTGGGCTGGCACTATTGCAGCACCATATAAAAATTGCCGATCCCGCTGCCTGTGAAGCATTGATTAAACGTCATTTGCGTCCAATGCCACGTATTCTTCAGGGGCAGGCACTGCGCGATTTAGCCAGCTCAGCCATCGATATCTCCGATGGCCTGATTTCTGATCTGGGCCATGTATTGAAAGCGAGCGAATGCGGTGCACGCATCAACCTTGATGCGCTGCCGTTATCATCCTCACTGTCAGAGCATATTGACAGGCCACTGGCTTTACGCTGGGCGCTGAGCGGGGGGGAAGATTATGAGCTGTGTTTCACCGTTCCTGAAATTAATCGGGGTGCAATTGACGTAGCGCTGGGTCATCTTGGCGTGCCCTTTACCTGTATCGGGCAGATTGCGCCTGAATCCGAAGGTGTCACGCTACTGCAGGACGGGAAACCCGTTGAGGTTAACTTGAAAGGATTCGATCATTTTGACGCGCGATAAAGATATTGCAAAAAGCCGCCTGAAAATGAGTAATCCCTGGCATCTATTGGCTACGGGATTCGGCAGTGGCTTAAGCCGCTGGGTGCCGGGTACGATGGGCTCACTGGCCGCGATTCCTTTTTGGTGGCTGATGACTTTTCTGCCGCTCCAACTCTATTCGCTGCTGGTGATGCTGGGTATTTGCCTGGGTGTTTACCTTTGTCATCGCACGGCAAAAGATATGGGAGTCCACGACCACGGCAGTATTGTCTGGGATGAATTTATCGGGATGTGGATAACCCTGATGGCAATACCGGTAATGAGTTGGCAGTGGGTTGCGGCGGGTTTTGTTATTTTTCGTGTTCTGGATATGTGGAAACCCTGGCCAATTCGCTGGTTCGATCGTAACGTCCATGGTGGTATGGGGATCATGATCGACGATATCATTGCGGGGATCATCTCTGCCGGCATCCTTTACTATCTTGGTTATCACTGGCCATTCTAACCCTTGATACTGCACCTCCGGCCTGTTTTTCCGGGGGAGCAGTGTAGAACATACCAATAAATATCCAGTCTGTACGGCTGTTCCCCTCTCAATCATATTCACATCATTCCCCCCTTGTGTTTTTTGTCTAAACGCTGGCTAAATTTCGATCTCCTTCACAAATATTTTAAAAACCGTGCCGATGTTGAATGTGCATGTTGAACTCTCCTGACGAGGAATATATGGTGACTGTAACGGTTTACTAAAACGTTACAGTTAAATAAGTTCACGATAACGATATGCCGTAATGACCTCAGTATCGGGAGGGCAGGAAAAGGCATCCTAATTCACGTGACGTCACAGGAAATATTATGAAAGCCAATTTACATCTTACTCTACGTTATTTGCTGGTTGCCGCGGGCTTTTGGTTATTCTCTGGATTTGGGCAACAGGCTGTTGCAGCAAGCGATTTACGTGTTTATTCATCACTTACTGCAGATGGTAATTCTGCACATTACATCTGGTTTAAACGATTCCAGGAAAATATTGAAAAAAATCCTCGCCTGAATGATGAAATTAAACTTCACTATTTCCCAAACAGTATGTTGGGGAAAGAGGCTGATGCCACACAGCAAGTGAAAATTGGTGCAATAAATATGATGATTTCAGGAACCTCTATCTGGGCGACCATGGTGCCGCAGATGGGGGTGCTCGATCTCGGTTATTTATTTAAAGATTTTGATCAGGCTGGTGCGGCGTTAGATGGTAAAGCCGGAGAAATGCTTTCTGGCTTAATGTTGCAAAAAGCGAATATCGTGGTGTTGGGGTACGGTTATAACCTCGGCGCAAGAAATATTTTTACTAAAAAAGAAATAGTTAAACCTTCCGACCTGGATAATTTGAAAATTCGTGTATTGCCCGTACCTAATTTTATTGCCACGATAAATCATATGGGAGCCGTTGCGATACCTATGCCTGGCGGCGAAGTCTACTCATCACTGCAAACCGGTGTGATTGATGGTTTGGAGCATGATTCAGCGACGGTGTATGCCAGTAAGTATTATGAAATAATTAAGAATGCTACGCTAACACAACACAGCTATAACCCCATTATGATTGCAATGAATAAAGCCAGCTTCGATCGTATTCCTGCTGATATTCGTCCTGACTTTATTGCTGCAGCGAAAGAGGCGACTGAATATGAGCGGCAACAATATAAAGTTGTTGAACAACAGTCCATTCGTCTTCTGGAAGAGAAAGGTGTGAAGTTTCATAAAACTGATACTGCACTTTTTGCCCAGAAAGTCCGCCCGGTTTGGGATGATTTCCTGAATAAATATCCTGATATGAAACCTGTCGTTGACGAAATTCAAAAAACGGGACAACAGTAAATAATTAAATATAGTGATTCAGGAACAATATATTTCGTCATTTATACCCGAAATGCGTCAATTTACAGATTTGTTGGCTGTATTTTCTGAACAGCGCCGCAAGCGTGACTTCAGATAAAACGAACACATGAATACACAAGTCGAATTGCCAGGGAAGGCATTCTGCTGTGCCCAGGGCTGTAACATTTTTTGCCCCGTTTACTGACAGAAGTAAATGCATGCGTTCGCCATCTTTCGGCAATGTGAATGGCGTTGCGTATAAATCATAACGGGATCGTGTGTTAACAGGAACCGAAAGATGAGGTTCGATATGACAGACTCAACGCTAAAAGTAAAAGCTGCAGAAATTGACCATATCGCAGTGCTAAGCCGGCTTAGTAAAGTACTGGCGACTGCCGCTTCATGGGCCGCTGGCGTGGTATTGTTTGTAGACGTAATGATTGTTTTTTCATCGGTTATCTTTCGCTATTTGCTGCACTCCCCCTTACATTGGGCTGAGGAAATGGCAAGGGCGATGATGGTTGCGCTGGTTTTTTTTGGTGTCGCGGCATCAACCGGACGTGGCGGGCATATCGGGGTTGATATTTTTCAGAAATTCTTTCCCGCATTGCTGCGCCCCTACATTATTCATGCCAGTCGCTGGGTATTGGTTTTGGTGTCGATCGGTTTGTTGATCTCTGGATCGAGCTTATTTGATGCGGCTCGCTCGCAGACAACGGAAACCGGGCTACCACAGATTATCTTCGTTATTCCCGTGGTAACGGGAGCATTGATCATGTGTATCGCTGCGCTGGAGCATGCGCTGCGAGGCCAGCTAAAAGTCATTATCTATAGTGGTGTCGGAATCGTAATACTGGCTGCACTCTCCTGGCTGCAGTTCTCGGTGATGGACGACCCATCATCGTTAGCAACAGCACTGATGTTTGCCTGTTTTGTGGTGGGAATTATCGCAGGAGTCCCCATTGCCTTTACGCTCGGGTTGTCGGCAATGGTATTTTTTATTTTTTCCCCCTCGTTACCGTTTGTGTTTTTCTCGCAGCAGGTAGTTGCGGGCGTTGACCACTTTGTTTTGCTGGCGATCCCATTTTTCCTGTTGGCTGGTGCTGCGATGGAAGTTAACGGGATGTCTACCCGACTGGTGGAGTTAATTGTCCGTGGGATGGGGCGTTTTCGTGGTGGCATGAATATGACCACGGTTCTGTCAATGGCCTTTTTTTCCGGCATATCTGGTTCTAAGTTGGCTGACGTTGCTGCGGTTGGCGGCGTATTAATGCCAGCGGTCAGGCGCGGCAAACAGGATAGCAATGAAGCCGCTGGCGTATTTGCGGCCTCTGCCGTGATGGCCGAAACGATTCCACCGTGCGTTAACCTGATCGTGATGGGATTTATTGCCAATATTTCAATTGGTGCATTGTTTATCGCGGGTATTGTCCCTGCGGCTTTTCTGCTGGTGCTACTGCTAATTGCAGCTAACCGCTTTGGTGGACGGGTAGATATTAGTGAAGCCTATCCGGTCATGCGTTCCCGTAAGCAGTTGTGGCTTGGGGCTGCAGTCGGGTTGCTCATGATTTTTATGATTGGACGCGGTGTGATGCTCGGCATTGCTACCTCAACGGAAATCTCCGCGTTTGCGGTCGTCTACGCCATAATTATTGGTCGTTTGGCATTTGGTGAACTGACGCTTAAAGCTACGATAAAGATGTTCATTGATATGGGAACAATGTCGGGTGTATTGCTGTTTATCGTGGCATGTGCAACTAGCCTTTCGTATGCGTTGACGATCCAAATGATTCCCCAGCAGATTGCCGAGTTGTTGGTCACGGTTGGTCATCAGTATGGCGCCTGGATTTTTCTGTGTCTCAGCATTGTTATTTTGGTTATTTTCGGTGCCGTACTTGAGGGGGCTCCAGCATTAATTATTTTTGCCCCAATTCTGGTCCCGATTGCAACGCAATTAGGTTTTAGCCCTCTACATTTCGGTATCGTGATGATCATGGCGATGGGCTTTGGATTATTTATGCCCCCTATGGGATTAGGTTTATATACCACATGTATGATTTGTGGTGTCGAAATGAAAGATATCGTCAGACCAATGATGAAATATTCTCTGATTGTGTTTGTGGGGATCATTATTGTTTCGCTACTTCCGGTAATGACAACATGGTTACCTCAGCTTGCCGGATATTGATATTGTCTCAGTTTATTTACTAATAGAGGTTCTTGTATGCTAAATGAATTAACGGGTAAACGCGTACTGATCACAGGATCAACGGCGGGAATTGGTCTGGCTACGGCGAAGTTATTTTTACAATACGGCGCTAAAGTGGGAATTAATGGGCGAAATATCATTAAAGATCCTGATATCCTGGCTGAGTTTGATGCTTTACCCGGTGAATATATTCAGCTTGGTGCTGATTTAACGCAGTCTTCACATTGTGAAAAACTGGTGGCCGATTTCGCCGAGCATTTTGGTGGCATTGATGTGTTAATTAATAATGCCGGAGGATTGGGCGGGCGCAGTGCGCTGGAAAATATCGATGATGTATTCTATGACGGCGTGATGGACCTGAATGTCCGGTCAGTGGTGATGGTGACAAAATATGCTATTCCACATCTCCGCCGCTCGGCGCAGGAAAGCGGCAAGACCTCTGCGGTAATCAGTACCGGCTCTATCGCCGGACGCGATGGCGGCGGTGTAGGTGCCGGTTTGTACGGTAGCGCGAAGGCTTGGGTCCACAGTATCCATCGTAACTGGGTAAAAGAATTTACCGGCGATAATATTCGCTTCAATATCGTATCGCCCGGCAGTATTGATACCGCTTTTCATCATGGAAAGAGTGAAGAAGTGCTACAGAAAATGCGTAATTCCATCCCGATGGGGCGTTTCGGCACCAGTGAGGAAGTTGCGCCGACCTATCTGTATCTGGCAAGTCATTCTTTTAGTGGCTATATTACCGGGCAAATCGTTGATATTAACGGTGGTCAAATGGCACCTTAATGACCGCAAGATGTTAAGGGGAGTGCGACGTGGCAGGTATATTCTGAATAATTGAAGTGGTATCAAAACTGCATAAGGAGTCCCCGATACTCAAAGCGAGTGGGGGCCTGGCGCAGATACCGTTTCAGGATATATGAGGTGCGTCGTAGGGATGAAGTAACACGCTGGGAACAGAGATGGCCAATATACGCGATGTAGCACGGCATGCGGACGTATCCGTAAGCACGGTATCGAACGTGATCAATGGACGAACCGATCAAATGCGGCATGAAACGCTACTGCGTATACAGGTTGCTATGCGTGAACTAAATTACCAGCCGAATCGCATTGCCCAGCAGTTAAAAACGGGTCAGGTAAAAATGATTGGTTTACTGGTTCCATCTATTGTTAACCCCAGTTTCGCCGCACTGGCCCGTGAGATCGATCTGGCCGCGAAAGCCTGGGATGGTTATCGTGTTTTGTTGGGTAATACTTATCGTCAGGAAAGCGAAGAAGATACATTTCTCGAAGATATGTTGGCGCATGGTATCAAAGGGGTGATTGTTGCTTCAAGTACGGTAGATAAGCCTCACTTTTTTCAGGCCGCGTCTCAGGGGTTGGTCATGGTCAATTATGACAGCCGAGTTGGTGCGCTATCTGCATCTACGGAACTTCTGTGTGACAGCGTATCGATGGATAATATTGAGGCGGGTCGGATTGCCACCGAATATTTAATTCAGCAAGGGTGCCGGAATTTGGCCTTTGTCACTGAAGCCAGTCATATTATGAGCCGCAGCCATAAAATTACCGGGTTTCATACGGCTATCGCCGGACAGGGTGAGCAGGTAGAGAGCCAGGTTATTGAAGGTAAGGCATCAAAAGCGTATGGCGATACGGAAATGGCAGAATTAGGTCGCGAACTTGCCCGTGACGTCAGTGCCCTTAATCCATCACCAGACGGTATTGTGACTGTGAATGATGCTCTGGCGATAGGTCTAATTGCTGGGTTACGCGATATCGGTATCCGGGTGCCAGAAGATATTTCAGTGGTGGGGATTGATAATATCCCGCTTGCGGGATTAATTAATCCGGGTTTGACATCCGTTATGCCTCCTCTTGCTGAAATGGCCGCTTTAATGATAGAGCGTTTAATTAAAAGGATTGACGATCCGAAAATTAAACCCGAAGCCTTTTTATTTACACCCCGTTTAGTTATTCGTGATTCAGTGCGTAAAAAAAAGTAGTCAGCTTCGCTGAAATGTTTTTATGGCGTCTTTTCGCTATTCCCGCGATTGAATATAAATAAAGGAAATATCATGAGTGAACATCCATGTTCTTACTGTTTTCCACAAAATGAAAGCGTCATATGGAAAAATGAAAAGTGTCGGGTTCTGTTGGTCAATGACAGTGCCTTTACTGGCTGGTGTCGGGTTGTATGGCAAAAACATCAGTCAGAATTGAGTGAGCTGACGGCTGATGAGCGTAATCATATTATTCAGGTGGTCGCTGAGGTTGAAAGAATGATTATTAACGCTATGCAGCCTGCCAAAATGAATTTGGCCAGTCTTGGGACGGGACTTCCGCATCTGCACTGGCATATTATTCCGCGCTATCGTGATGACAGTCATTTTCCAGAGGCGATATGGGGTACAGCATTACGTGAAGGTGAGGTTAGAGCTCTACCGGATACTTTCACTGCGGATATGTCACAGCATTTGGACCGTGTTTTTGGCTAATAATTTTGCTGGTTTATCGATTAATGGACCGGCATCTGTTATCTGCAGTTTGCAGTTTTTAACAGGCATGCGAGGGTGCCCCCGCATGCCTTACACTCAGTTAAAACCGACTACGCTGTGTGGGCGATAGACCGTCTCCAGCTCAGCAATTTCTTCCGATGTTAGCTCAACCTCAACGGCTTTAACCAAATCATCCAGCTGTTCGGCACGTGAAGCACCAATAATGGGAGCGGTAACAACCGGTTTACTGAGCAGCCATGCCAACGCAACCTGCGCACGGCTCACGCCTTTGTCTTTCGCAATAGCTTCAACGCGCTGCGCGATTTGGCCGTCGTTCTCTTCGCTATGGTTGTATAATCCATGGCCTACTTCATCAGATACCGAACGTGCGGTGGTTTCTCCCCAAGGGCGGGTCAGACGGCCTCTTGCCAGTGGGCTCCAGGGCAGGACAGCAATATTTTCTGCCAGGCAAAGCGGATACATTTCGCGCTCTTCTTCGCGCTGAATCAGATTATACTGGTCCTGCATAGTTGAGAAACGCGTCCAGCCATGGCGATCAGCCGTATACAGCGCTTTGGCAAATTGCCAGGCGTACATTGATGAGGCTCCGATATAACGTGCTTTGCCGGCTTTTACCACATCGTGCAACGCTTCCAGCGTCTCTTCTAACGGCGTATTGTAATCCCAGCGATGGATTTGCAGTAAATCGACGTAATCAGTTCCCAGACGTTTCAGGCTATCATCAATCGACTGCATAATTTGAGCGCGTGACAAACCCCGGGGCAGATTGCTCATCTCGTTATAAACTTTTGTTGCGATGATGACGTCTTCCCGGCGGGCATAATCTTTCAGTGCACGACCCACGATCTCTTCACTGCTGCCATCGGAATAGCTGTTTGCCGTATCAAAGAAGTTAATACCGGCTTCAAGAGCCTGTTTAATTAGTGGTCGACTACTCTCTTCGGGCAATGTCCAGGCGTGTTGTCCGCGAGCGGGTTCACCATAGGTCATACAACCTAAACATAAACGTGAAACGTGCAGATCGGTGTTACCTAATTGAATCGTTTTCATTCTAACCCCTGTTATAACGGAACGACCTCATCACCACTCACCTTTGTATTAATTAGGGCGGTTTACGGCATTGGTAGGATTTACTTATAGCATCTGCGTGCGGGATGGCGCACTAAGTAAGTCATTGCAGCACGTAACGAGCTGCAAACTTGAGTCAAAAGATAATAATCGAAGCGCCCCCCACGAGAGGGGAGCGTGAGCGTTTTTACTGTGTGATCCAGGCGTTAATTTGTGCCTGAATGCCTTCGGCATCCAACTGAAAATCGTGGCGGATTTCTTCCTGGGTGCCCTGAGGAATAAAACGATCCGGCAGGCCAAGATTCAAGACCGGGATCCCGACACGTTTTGCCATCAGCACTTCATTCACGCCGCTACCAGCACCGCCTTTAATCGCACCTTCTTCCAGGGTGATAAAGGCTTCATGCGTTTTAGACAATGTCAGAATCAACTCTTCATCGAGCGGTTTAACAAAACGCATATCTACCAGCGTCGCATTAAGCGACTCTGCTACAGTCTGTGCTTCTGGCAGCAACGTGCCGAAGTTCAATATGGCTAACTTTTCACCTTCGTGCCTGATGACGCCTTTACCCAGCGTGAGTGGTGCCAGAGGCTGCAGCGTAGCGCCCGTTCCATTGCCGCGTGGATAGCGTACGGCGCTGGGACCCTGCTGGTAGTGATAGCCTGTGTAGAGCATCTGACGGCATTCGTTCTCATCACTGGGCGTCATGATTACCATTTCCGGGATGCAGCGCAGGAAGGCGATATCAAAAGCGCCCTGGTGTGTTTGCCCATCCGCACCGACGATACCACCGCGATCGATAGCAAACAGGACCGGCAGTTTCTGAATCGCAACATCATGAATCAGTTGATCATATGCGCGCTGCAAAAACGTTGAATAGATAGCGACTACCGGCTTATAGCCGCCAATGGCCAAACCGGCGGCAAAGGTAACGGCATGTTGTTCGGCGATGGCGACATCGAAATATTGCGCCGGGTACTGGCGTGAAAACCCGACCATACCTGAACCTTCACGCATCGCGGGTGTAATGGCCATTAGCTTGTCATCGCTGGCGGCAATTTCGCATAACCAATTACCAAAAATTTTTGAGTAGCTGGGTAGACCCTCTACGCTTTTCGGCAATAGCCCGCTTGCCGGATCGAATTTTGGCACCGCATGCCAACTGATAGGATCCTTTTCGGCAGGAGCATAGCCCTTGCCTTTTTTTGTCATGATGTGTAGAAACTGTGGGCCCTTAAGGTCGCGCATATTCTTTAACGTCTGCACGAGCGCCAACACGTCATGTCCGTCTACCGGACCGATATAATTAAAGCCAAGCTCTTCAAAAAGTGTTCCGGGTACAACCATGCCTTTCAGATGCTCTTCCGTGCGTCTGACCAGCTCCTTGATGGGAGGGAGTCCCGTGAGTACCTTCTTACCGCCTTCACGCAGGCGTGCATAGGTTTTGCCTGAAAGAATCTGAGCAAGCCGGTTATTCAGCGCGCCGACGTTTTCTGAAATCGACATCTCATTATCGTTCAGCACGACCAGAAGATCCGCTTTGATATCTCCAGCGTGATTCATTGCCTCGAATGCCATTCCAGCAGTGATGGCCCCATCGCCAATCACACAAGCGGTACGCCGCCCTTTACCTTCTTTCCCGGCAGCAACTGCCATGCCCAAACCAGCGCTGATAGATGTTGATGAGTGACCCACATTGAGCACATCGTATTCACTTTCATCTCGCCAGGGAAAAGGATGCAGGCCGTTTTTTTGACGGATGGTACCAATTTGGTCACGGCGGCCGGTCAAAATCTTATGTGGATAGGCCTGGTGGCCCACGTCCCACACCAGGTGATCAAACGGCGTGTTATAGACATAATGTAAGGCAACCGTCAGCTCCACCACGCCAAGCCCGGAAGCAAAATGGCCGCTTGAGCGGCTTACGCTGTCCAGCAAATACTGGCGCAGCTCATCACACAGCTTTGGCAGGCTCTCTTTCGGTAGTAAACGCAATTCTTGCACCGAATTTGCCAGGGCTAATGTCGGGTATTTTGCAATATCAAAACTCATCGGAGACTCATCGTGGAAGTTATTTATCGCGTTCGATTATGAAGCTTGCCAGCGCCTGTAACAGCGTTGTATTCAATGATTGGGCGGCAAGCGATTCTAATGCGCTGAGAGCTTCTTTATGAAGGTCCCAGGCTTTTTCACGGGCGTTCTCCAGCCCCATCAGTGCCGGGTAGGTGCTTTTCCCTAAATCTTGATCGGCTCCCTGGCGTTTGCCAAGAACCGCGGTATCACCTACCACATCCAGAATGTCGTCCTGAACCTGGAATGCTAAACCAATTGCGTTGGCATAGCGGTCGAGGGCTGGCAGTGCATCGCGGCCGCGATCGCCAGCAGACAGCGCACCCAAGCGCACCGCCGCGCGAATCAGCGCGCCGGTTTTGTGGCGATGGATTTGTTCCAGCGCTGCTAGATCAATATGTTTTCCCTCGGCGGCTAAATCTAACGCCTGGCCACCACACATTCCGGCAACGCCACTGGCTTGTGCCAGCTCGGAAATCATCGCGATCCGCGACTGAGGTGAAACGCCGGGCATAGGGTCATCTGCCAGAATTGAAAAGGCGAGTGTTTGTAACGCATCACCAGCCAGGATCGCCGTATCCTCACCAAACTTAATATGGCAGGTCGGCTGCCCACGGCGCAGGTTATCATCATCCATAGCTGGAAGATCGTCGTGGATAAGAGAATAGGCATGAATACACTCAATGGCAGCCGCGGGTGCATCAAGGCTGGCCGGATCGGCTTTTAACATCTCCCCCGTGGCGTAAACCAGGAAAGGACGCAGCCGCTTGCCTCCCAATAAGGCGCCATAGCGCATCGCATTCACCAGAGGTGAACTCTGAAAAGGCAAAGGAGCAATAAACCGGGTGAGCGCAATATTGACGCGCTGGTGGTAACCGTAGAGTAGTTTGGCGAAATCCATTATTCGTTATCCGGCATGAAAGGCGTAAGATCGGCATCCTTATCATCGCTTAACAAAATCTGTACGCGTTGTTCGGCCTGCTGCAGTTTTTGCTGGCCGGTACGGGCCAGTTGTACGCCGCGCTCAAATTCATTGAGCGCTTCCTCCAGCGGCAAGTCACCGCTTTCCAGACGCGTCACGATCTGCTCAAGCTGCTGAAGAGATGTTTCAAAACTAGCGGGCTGTTCGGCTTTTTTCGGCATAATACGTATCGGCTCAATAATTTTTCATTATGTTGCAATCGGACATGGTAGCCGACTCGAAATAATTAGCAAAATAATGATAAGGTCGGCGGTTGCTGAAGCAGTCGCCCGTCAAAGGTGGTATACTTTTGCGCCTCGGATGCAAGGGGCTCAGGCTACTTTGCAATACATTGATTTTAACAGTTAAGCGCCTTTGTTTTTAGCACTTAATTGCCCAACGAACCGAACCCGTGCCGCCATGAAGTTTATCATTAAATTGTTCCCTGAAATCACAATCAAAAGCCAATCTGTGCGCTTGCGCTTTATTAAGATCCTTACAGGGAATATTCGTAACGTTCTAAAGCACTACGACGAAACCCTGGCAGTTGTCCGCCATTGGGATCATATCGAAGTGCGCTCCAAAGATGAAAGCCTGCGTGCCACTCTCGTTGATGAGTTAACGCGTATTCCCGGCATTCATCACGTCCTGGCCGTTGAAGATCGCGAGTATACCGATATTCATCATATTTTTGAGCAGACGCTTGAACTTAACCGTGAACGCGTTGCGGGTAAAACTTTCTGTGTGCGTGTTAAACGACGCGGTAAGCATGATTTCAGCTCGCAGGACGTTGAGCGTTATGTTGGGGGTGGTATTAACCAACACGTTGCCAGTGCACAGGTAAAACTTAATCATCCGGAAGTGACGGTTAATCTTGAGATTGAAGATGATCGCCTGCTGTTGGTGACCGGGCGCTATGAAGGTTTAGGTGGTTTCCCGATCGGTACCCAGGAAGATGTGCTGTCGTTGATATCTGGTGGCTTTGATTCCGGTGTTTCCAGCTATATGTTGATGCGCCGTGGCTGCCGAGTGCACTACTGCTTCTTTAATCTCGGCGGCGCTGCGCATGAGATTGGGGTGCGCCAGGTTGCGTATTATCTCTGGAAACGTTTTGGCAGTTCACACCGCGTACGTTTTGTGGCCATTAATTTTGAGCCGGTAGTGGGCGAGATTCTGGAAAACGTTGACGATGGTCAGATGGGGGTAGTGCTGAAGCGTATGATGGTACGCGCAGCGTCCCGCGTCGCGGAACGCTATGGCGTGCAGGCGCTCGTTACTGGAGAAGCGTTGGGGCAAGTATCGAGCCAGACATTAACTAATCTGCGATTGATCGACAACGCGTCAGATACGCTGATCCTGCGTCCGCTGATTTCCCACGATAAAGAGCACATCATCAATCTGGCACGCCAGATTGGCACCGAGGATTTTGCGCGCACCATGCCGGAATATTGTGGCGTGATCTCGAAAAGCCCGACGGTGAAAGCGGTGAAGACAAAAATTGAGGCCGAAGAGCAAAACTTCGATTTTGCTATCCTCGATAAAGTCGTGGCGGAGGCGACGAACGTTGATATTCGTGAAATCGCTGAGCGAGCTCAGGAAGAGGTAGTCGAAGTCGAGACGGTGGTTTCGTTCAGCGATAACGACACGGTGCTGGATATTCGTTCCGTTGATGAGCAGGATGCGAAGCCTCTGCACATTGAAGGAATGGCGGTAAAATCGTTGCCGTTTTATAAACTCAGTACCCAGTTTGGTGATTTAGACCAGAGTAAAACATGGCTGCTGTATTGCGAGCGCGGTGTGATGAGTCGTTTGCAGGCGCTGTATCTGCATGAGCAGGGCTTTAAAAATGTGAAGGTTTATCGCCCCTGAGTCTAAGCCCCCTCAATGAGGGGGTTGTTTTATGCCGTCAGCGGCAGGTTTAGTCTACCCATTCCCGATAATCATAAATCCCTGCTGCCAGAACCAGCTGCGATGCCACTTCATGCGCTTTTTCTTTACTCAGCAGCAGGTCGATAATTTTTAGTGCAAAATCGATAGCCGTACCGGGCCCCTGGCTGGTCAGCAAATTTACGCGCGGATCCCATACCACCCGTTTATCCATCCATTTCTCTTCAGGAATAGTGCTTTTCAGGCCGGGAAAACCGGTCATATTCCCAACGGGAAATAGGTTGTGCGGGACTAAAACCGTCCCGGCTGCAGCACAAATAGCAGCAACGATACGCCCTGAGAGATGAAACTGACGTATGGTTTCCACCATCAGCGTACTGTCACGAAAAGCCTCTGCACCTTTTAAGCCGCCAGGAAGCACTACGGCTGCAAAGTCGTTGTCGGCGACTTCAACTAAGGGCGCATCAGCCAGCAGTCGCACGCCGCGGGAGCATACGATTTCGCGTTCGCCGTTTTCAGCTACGCTGGCGGTGGTCACGTCGATGCCGGCTCTCACCAGCAGATCGATGACGGTAACGGCTTCGGTTTCTTCAGTTCCATGTGCCAGGCAAACCAGCACCGATGCGTTCACGCTCATAATCTTGTTCCTTTCGCTTAACCAATTCATAAATACGGCTGTTTTCTGGCGTGGCGATCCCCTGCGCGCGCGCGCGCCGCATAAGGTAGCCGGTGATGTATTCAATCTCCGTTCGCCGCTGGTTGCGGATATCCTGTAGCATTGAAGAGGTATTTTCTGCGGTCGTATCGATGACTGCCAGCACATAGTCCATCAGGCTGCTACGTGAGGTATGTTGGCCTTCACGCTCCATCACATTGGCCACTTCCTGACACAGTCGGCTTATTTCATCCCGGTGAGCCGCAAGATCGCCATTGCGGCAATTATAAATCACGGTCAACGGATTAATGACACAGTTCACTGCGAGCTTTTGCCAACTGGCTGAAGCGATATGATTATGCCAGGCAACGTCAGGTAGAGACTGATGCAGAATTTCAGCCAGTTCACTTAGCGCTGCACCATCTGGCGTAGCCGGGCCGATGTGTGTTATGCCGCTGGCAACGTGAACGATCACAGTACCGTCTTGTCTCGCTGCATGAGTTGTCACGCCCTGCAGGATCGGTTGGGACACGTTGCTTAGCTCTTCCAACGTCCCCATGCCGTTATGAATCAACAAAATAGGGCAATCAGGCGGTAGCAGTGGCTGCAAATTATGGACGGCTTCGGAAACCTGCCACGCTTTTAGCGTTACTAACAACAAGTCGCTTTCTGCCAAAAACAGAGGATCGTTGGCAATAAACGTCTCATTGACGACGGTTCCGTCTAAATTGATAACGTTAACGGAACAGTACGGTTGTGGTACACGAAGCCATCCCTGAACTTCATGGCCTTGTTGGGCAAGCGCAGATAACCAGATTTGCCCTAACGCTCCGCATCCTAAAACGGTAATCTTCATTCTTCCTCCCCGCGTGCGGGTTATTCATCTAGCCATAGCTTTGCTTTAATTATAGCTTTCTGTGCTGGTGGTTTTCTTTGCCCGCTGCAAGCGGGTATTATGCATGCCACTTTGTAATCTGGAGAATAAATCATGCCATCTTTCGATATCGTCTCTGAAATTGATATGCAGGAAGTGCGTAATGCCGTTGAAAATGCTAACCGGGAACTGGCGAGCCGTTTTGATTTTCGCGGCGTGACCGCCAGCTTCGAGATAAATGAGAAAAATGAGTCGATAAAAGTGCTCAGTGAATCTGATTTTCAGGTGAAACAACTGGTAGATATTTTGCGTGAAAAATTACTTAAACGCGGAATTGAAGGAGCTGCGCTGGAAGTGCCTGAGCAGATAGAGCACAGCGGTAAGCATTGGAGTGTTGATGCCAGGATGAAGCAGGGTATTGAAACTGACATTGCGAAGAAAATTGTTAAGCTCATTAAAGATAGCAAAATCAAAGTTCAGCCGCAGATTCAGGGTGATGAAGTTCGTGTTAATGGCAAATCACGTGATGATCTGCAAAGTGCCATGGCATTAGTGAAAAAAGGTGATTTGGGACAACCGTTCCAGTTCAAAAATTTTCGCGATTAAAGTGGTTTTGCGGACGTTTTTTTTATTCCTGACCGCGGTTACGATGACCACGCATTGCCCTCAGTTTACAGGCTGAGGGCAATGCTGAAATCCAATGATTACGCAGATGCGACTAAAGCTTCCAGCTCAATACGGTTAGTCACTTTACTGTCGATCTTCACGTAGGCGCTTTTCTCTTCCGGCACAATGAAGACTGATGTTACACCCGGCTGTGCCATCAGACGTTTTTCCAGCGCTTCCCTATCGTAACTATCCTCGGTGAGTATAATCCGCAGACTGCTAACATAAGGTGGTTCGTGCATGGTGCTACTGACGACCAGCCAAATCGCTGCGAGGATAGCACCGAAAAGAAATACGGTTTGTGCGTCAATGTTGCCAAAAATCCAGCCGCCCAAGCTGCCGCCCAGTGCAACACCGATAAACTGGCTGGTGGAGTAAACCCCCATCGCTGTACCTTTGTAACCAGCGGGTGACTCTTTACTGATAAGTGAAGGCAGAATCGCTTCCATCAGGTTAAAAGCCAGGAAAAATAGCTGCACACCGACGACTAGCGTCCAGAAATGATTTCCTGCGCCCCAAAGCACAATTTCGGCGACCAGAATGAGCGCGACACAGCCAATAAACACGCGCTTCATCCGACGTTTGACTTCGGCATAGATAATAAATGGCACCACGCCGGCAAAGGCGATCAGCATTGTTACCAGATACACTTTCCAGTGCTGCTCCGGCGGGAAACCCGCCAGTTCAAACTGGCCGGGCAGCGCAACGAAGCTTGCCATCAGCAGTATGTGTAGGCAAAGGATACCAAAATTCAGCTGTAACAAGCGTGGATTTGCCAGGACCTCGCGGATACTGCCTTTAACCATACCGGATTCACGATTTAACGTGTGATGGGACGCAGAAGGAACCACCAGCAGCGTAATGATAATGCCGCCGGTGGCAAGCACTGCGATCATCCAGAATAGGGCATGAAGGCCTAACGCATGAGTTATTAGTGGGCCAAGGACCATCGCAATAGCGAAGGTGATTCCAAAACTAATGCCAATAAAGGCCATAGCTTTGGTTCGGTTTTGCTCACGCGTCAGATCTGATAGCAGGGCCATTACCGCGGCCGCAATAGCGCCAGAACCTTGCAGGGCACGTCCTAAAATAACTCCCCAGATCGAGGTCGTGCTTGCGGCAATAACACTACCCAGTACAAATACCATTAAGCCTGCAACGATAAGTGGCTTACGGCCAATACGATCGGAAAGCAGGCCGAAGGGAATTTGAAACACCGCCTGCGCCAGGCCATAGATACCGATGGCAAGCCCAATCAGAGCTTCACTTGCACCCTGAAGCGCCATGCCATAAGTAGTGAGAACGGGGAGCACCATAAACATTCCCAGCATACGCAGGGAAAACACTGTACCAAGACCCCAGGTCGCACGGCGTTCGGCTGGAGTCATTTTGTTATCGTTCATTACGACCTCAGTTAGAATCTATTCCAGCAGGCACGAGAGTCTATGCCGCACATCGGGGTGAAACACACACCTTGCCTGCTTTGTAGGAAAAAGCTGGCTAACAAATAAACGAGCCTGATGGAATAAAGTCTTTGTTTGCCCAGCATATTTTAAGGGGCAGGGCAGGGCGGGTAAAACAATAGTTATTAAGCAGTGGTAACAAAAAGAAAGAGCACGAGACTTCCTGTGGCTCATGCTGAATTGACAGCATCAGACGAGGAAGTACGCGCGCTCTTTATCGTGCGTTTGTTATTGCTTACCAGACGTAGGTCAGCAAATCCTTAGAGGCGGGAGCCATGAAGTCTACTGACATCATCACACTTAACGATGTAATTGCAATGATTGAGAAGACAAACAGTTTACGCGCCCAGACACCGTCGTTAGAAGTTTTATAACCTCTCAGCGCCATGCCCAGCCACCACATGCTCACCGCAGCAGCTACCACCAAATATTTGTAACCTGCATAACCACTCAGGGTCAGCATCAGCGTGGCCACCATAAACGCGATAATGTAGAGCGTAATATGGTTTTTGGCTACAGAGATACCTTTTACTACAGGTAAAACCGGGATATTCGCTGCCTGATAATCTTTAAAGCGGAAGATGGCAATCGCGTACGAATGCGGCATCTGCCACAGGCTAAAGATCGCCAGCAGAATAAACGCCCCGGCATCAAACTCATTAGTGACTGCACAGTAGCCAATCACTGGCGGTGCTGCACCCGAAAGACTGCCAATCAGCGTGCCGTAGACTGATTTACGTTTCATATACAGACTGTATATGCCGACGTAAACCACAAAGCCCATCACCGCCAGCCACATGGCCAGCGGATTAGCGCCAAGGTAAAGCAACGCGAAGCCAGCAATACCCAGAACGGTTGCGTAAACCAAGGTTACTTTCGGCGAGATGAGCCCTTTGACCAGCACTCGATTCTTTGTTCTCTCCATTTTTTTGTCGATGTCACGGTCGATAAAGTTGTTGTAAACACAACCCGATGCGACCACCAGTGAGACACCGACCAGGGTGGTGAGAAACAGGAAATAATCAATGCTGCCCTTAGAGGCCAACAGAAATCCCCCGATGACAGAAATTAAATTTCCGAAAATAATTCCTGGTTTCGTTACTTGCAGGTATTGCTTAATCATCACAGGCGACTCTTTAGTGGGCCATCATGTTGTAGTTGAGGTTCCACATGATCCATATCGAGCCAACAACAACTATCAGAATGATGATTGCCGCGAAAACAATGGCAACCAAGTTCCAACGCTCTTCAGAAGAGGTGTTCAGGTGCAGGAAGTAAACCAGGTGCACCAGCACCTGAATGACCGCACACACCAGAACGGTACCCAGGATAGCACCTTGAGAGGCGCTACCATCCATCACCATCCAGAAGGGGATACCCGTCAGAATAATCGACAGGATAAAGCCGATCATATAAGACTTCACGCTACCGTGAGCGGCACCATGTTCGTTAGCAGAATGACTCATTACATGGCCCCCAACAGATAGACGATGGTGAATACACAAATCCATACCACGTCAAGGAAGTGCCAGAACATACTCAGGCACATAATACGGGTACGGTTAGTTGGCGTCAGACCGCGTTTCGCGATCTGGTACATCAGCACAAGCATCCAGATCAGACCTGAGGTCACGTGCAGACCGTGAGTACCTACCAGCGTAAAGAAGCCGGATAAGAAACCACTACGCTGTGGGCCAAAGCCTTCAACGATCAGATTATGGAACTCATAAATCTCCATACCGATAAAGCCGACACCGAACAGGAAGGTTAATGCCAGCCAACCGTTAACGGCTGCTTTGCTCCCTTTGTTCATACTAATGACGGCAAAGCCATAGGTAATGGAGCTGAACAAAAGCAGTGCAGTTTCAACCAGTACGAACGGCAGCTCAAAAATATCCTTGCCTGCCGGACCGCCTGCAGTGTTGTTCACCATAACTGCATAGGTTGCAAACAGGGTTGCAAAGATAATGCAGTCGCTCATCAGGTAGATCCAGAAGCCAAATACTTTATTGGCCCCTGCATCGTGATGCCCATGCTCCGCATGGGCGTCGTGGTGTTTACTCAGAGTTTCAGTTGACATTATTTCAGACCTGCCTGGGTAATTTCGTCAAAGTGCTGATTCTCGATTTTCTCGACTTCTTTCACTGGCACATAGTAATCAACGTCTTCGTCAAAGCTCTTAATAATCCAGCTCACAATCATGCCGAGGAACGTTAATCCAACTAACCACCAAATGTGCCAGATTGCAGCGAAACCAAAGATCATACTGAAGAAGGCGATGATGACACCCGCGCCGCTGTTTTTCGGCATATGGATCTCTTCATAATGTGCTGGCTTTTTATAAGCCTCACCTTTCTCTTTCATTTCCCAGAATGCATCGCGTTCATGGACCTCAGGGATAACCGCAAAGTTATAGAACGGCGGAGGAGACGATGTTGCCCACTCCAGCGTACGTCCGCCCCATGGGTCGCCAGTCAGATCGCGGTTCTGATCGCGGTCACGTACAGATACCCAGAACTGAATAACCTGGCAAAGTACACCCAGAGCAATCAGTGCGGCACCACAGGCTGCAACAACCAGCAGCGGGTGGAACTGAGGATCGATATCCTGGCTCAAACGACGCGTCATTCCCATGAAGCCCAGTGCATACAGCGGCATAAAGGCAACGAAGAAACCGATAATCCAGAACCAGAAGGCGCGAATACCCCATTTTTCATTCAGCGTAAAGCCGAATGCTTTCGGGAACCAGTAAGTCACGCCAGCAAAGCAACCGAACACCACACCACCGATAATAACGTTATGGAAGTGCGCAATCAGGAAAAGACTGTTGTGCAGGACAAAGTCAGCACCTGGAACTGCCAGCAGTACCCCTGTCATCCCACCTACGGAGAAGGTGACCAGGAAGCCAACGGTCCATAACATGGCAGAGTGCATCTGAATGCGTCCCTGGTACATGGTGAACAGCCAGTTAAAGATTTTAACGCCGGTTGGAATGGCGATAATCATCGTCATGATGCCGAAGAAGGCATTAACGTTGGCACCTGCACCCATAGTGAAGAAGTGGTGCAGCCATACGATAAAGGACAGGATAGTAATAACAACCGTTGCCCAAACTAACGAGGTGTAACCAAACAGGCGTTTTTTAGAGAAGGTGGCAACCACTTCGGAGAACACACCGAAGACAGGTAGAACCAGAATATATACTTCCGGATGGCCCCAGACCCAGATCAGGTTGACATACATCATCATGTTGCCGCCCATATCATTGGTGAAGAAATGGAAGCCCAGATAACGGTCAAGGGTTAGCAATGCCAGCGTCACGGTCAGTACCGGGAAGGAGGCGATGATTAGGACGTTAGTACAGAGTGAAGCCCAGGTAAACACCGGCATTTTGAACATGGTCATACCCGGTGCACGCATTTTCAGGATCGTAACGAAGAAGTTAATCCCGGTTAATGTGGTCCCAATGCCGGATATCTGCAGGCTCCATATCCAATAGTCGACGCCGACTCCTGGACTGTATTCCGCGCCAGAAAGGGGAGGGTAAGCCAGCCAACCGGTTTGTGCAAACTCGCCTACGCCCAGTGACAGGTTAACCAGAACAACACCTACAGCGGTAAACCAGAAGCTGAGGTTGTTCAGGAACGGGAAGGCCACGTCACGCGCGCCGATTTGTAGAGGAACAGCAATGTTCATCAAACCGACAACGAACGGCATCGCCACGAAAAAGATCATTATCACACCATGCGCGGTGAAGATCTGGTCGTAGTGATGAGGTGGAAGAAACCCGGCTTCGCCAGCCGAGGCGAGCACCTGCTGGCTGCGCATCATTACGGCATCGGCAAAGCCGCGTAGTAACATGACGAACGCCATAATAATATACATGATGCCGAGGCGTTTATGGTCGATAGACGTTAGCCACTCGGTCCATAAATACTTCCACTTACCGAAGTATGTGATTGCCGCAACCAGCGCCAGACCACCAAGAATGATGGCGGCAACCGTGACCACGATAATCGGCTCGTGATACGGCACTGCGTCCAGTGTTAATTTTCCTAACATCGTTTTATTCCTCGGATCCAGCGTGAGAGGCTTCACTCATGTCCATACCTTCATGACCAGACATGTCCATTTTCTCGTGGCCCGTCATGAATTTGCCAATAACCTGTTTAAACAGTCCAGGATTGGCGGTAGAGAAGAATTCAACGGGGTGATTCTCGCTAGGCGCGGCGATTTTTTCGAAATCATCCATCGTCGTCAGTGTATTCGGCGATTGTTTAGCTTTCTCGACCCACTGCTGGAATTCAGCATCGTTGGCCGTTGCGATAGCTTTGAACTTCATGCCGGAAAAACCTTTGCCACTGAAGTTGGATGACATACCATCAAAAGTCCCTGGTTCATTCGCGATCAAGTGCAGTTTGGTCTGCATACCCGCCATAGCGTAAATCTGGCTACCGAGGGTTGGAATGAAGAAGGAGTTCATCACTGAGTTTGAGGTAATCTTGAAGTTCACTGGCGTATTCGCCGGGAACGCAATCTGGTTAACGGACGCGATACCCTGTTCCGGGTAAATAAACAGCCATTTCCAGTCAAGTGCCACAACATCAATTTCGATGGGTTTTACGTCGGACGCGAGCGGTTTACTTGGTTCAAGTGCGTGGGTTGATTTCCACGTCAGGATGCCAAGGAAAACGATGATTAAGACAGGGACAGTCCAGACAACGGCTTCCACTTTATTCGAGTGTGACCAGTTTGGGCTGTATTTGGCATTGGTGTTTCCTTCCCGATATTTCCAGGCGAAAACAATAGCCATTAAGACTGCCGGAATAACGACGATCATCATCAGACCGAAAGCGGTCAGTATCAACGAACGTTGCTCCAGTGCAATCTGTCCCTTGGGATTTAACAACGCACTATCACAGCCACTTAACAATAACGTGCCTGCTATTAATGACAAAATCCCCAAACTTTTATTGTATTTCCTGAGTCTCATTTAACGACCTCAATGACAAGGGCTCTATTGTCGTTTAAGTGTGGCGGCATTTTACGGGAAGGTTTCAACACTGTAAACCAGCTTAAGATTGTGTCAGGTCTGTGTTGACACCTTTTGCTAAGGTTGTCACATATGTTGCTGAAAATGACAAAATATTAACAGGCACAATGAGTTGGCACTAATATAACAAAATTAGACGGAAATTTCTGAGGAAAAAACATACGTGTTATAAACAGCGAAAATGGCAATCAAATATTTAACAAGTTTGCATCATTTTGGATATATTAATTATACAAAAATAATTACGCACCGGTTTTTAATAATTACCAAAACGCTGTTATCTCATCACTCTATTTTTTCTAAATATCGTAGCTGATAAATATTCACATCTCTCATAAGTTGTGCCATCGTCCATGATGGTAGCTGGAAATAGCTCATTTTTCCTTATCTATAGTAACAAATTCTCTGTTATTCGTTGAGGTTTACAGTTGAGGAACGACCGTTGAGTGCAAGATAGTCCAGTACAGAACCTGTAATGATACCCAAGAGCGTAAAACCGATACCAGCTTCAAACAACAATCTGAGTAAACTACCCGGCATAACCCAACCTACCGCATTCACTGCCAGCGCGATCAGCCACAGCGCTAAAACAGCGCAGCCAAAGCCTAGCGTGCGGAGTGCCCAGCGATATCCAGTACGATAAGCTGTACGAGGCTTAAAGCTGTCGGTATTTTGTGTGTATTCGAGGGTACGTTTACAGCCTGCCAGTAGCAGAAGCCCCGGCAGCGCTGCAATAACGGAAAATGCATAAAACGCCGGCCATCCCCATAGCTCAACAAACCATCCTGCCACCGGTCCTACATAAACGCGCCCTATCGCCGAAAGGGCTGACAGTAGTGCAAATTGGGTTGCTGAAAAGGATTTATTGCACAAAGTCATCAACAATGCGACAAACGCTGCAGTGCCCATACCGCCGCACAGATTTTCAACAAACACAGCGCTCGCCATACTGAACATATGTTTATCGGTGACGGCCAGTATCCAGTAGCCAAGGTTAGAGATAGCCTGTAACAGGCCGAATAACATGAGCGCGCGGAACAAACTCAGCCGCTGCATCAGTACCCCGCCATACAATGCGCCAATAATTGTTGCCAGTAGACCGAGTGTTTTATTAACTAACCCCACATCGCCTGCATCAAAACCGACCCCACGGATCAAAAATGTAGTGGTCAGACTGGCAGCAAAGGCATCTCCTAGTTTATACAGCACAATTAAAGACAGGATCAGCCAGGCGTTATTACGATTAAAAAAATCGCGAAGCGGTGCCATGACTGCTTCATCAAGCGTACGGGGTTTCGGAATGGCAGCCGTGGGTTCCTTGGCACATAAGGTTGCAATGACCCCAGGGACCATCATGATTGCCATCAACCAATAGGTAGCTTGCCAACCTAAATAACGATCGGCGAGCCAGAGCGCCAGTCCGCCAGAAACCAGCATCGCCAGGCGGTAGCCCAGTACCGTGATCGCTGCGCCACTGCCTCGTTCTTCTGCGGGTAACACATCGGTTTTCCACGCATCAAAAACAATATCCTGAGAGGCTGAGCAAAAAGCGATCAGTACGGCTAGCGCTGCCATCAGCGTCAGATCGCGTGAGGGTTGCAGGAAACCCATTGCGATGATGCCGACGATGAGTAATAGCTGGGAAATAAGCAACCAACCGCGACGCCGGCCTAAAAAGGGGGGCGTATAACGGTCCATCAGCGGTGACCAGAGAAACTTAAAAACGTAAGCCTGGCCTACCAATGAGAAGAAGCCAATGGTTTTTAGATCGACATTTTCGACAGTCATCCAGGCCTGGAGTGTCCCTGACGTCAGAGCAAGGGGTAATCCGGAGGCAAAACCTAACAGAAGAAGAAGAGCTGCATTACGTTGAGTAAAAATGCGTAGGTAGTGGTTGGACATACAAACCTTAAGCGACTATTCCATTAGGGAGGTGATTTTGCGGCATGATACTCGTCATAGCAGAAACAGTCACTGAAAGTGATTACGATATCAACGCCTCAGGACCGATGCCTGTGATAGCTCAAGCTCGCGACACTGACTTTCGAGGGACACTTACCTGAATAGGTGTCAGGTGTTCTGCGTTCATTGTCTTGCCATCTTACCGTCACTTAACTCAGTCAGGGTATAGTTCTACTGTTTATGTGAGCAGATTTTCCGGTGCCACTGGCCACCGTCGGGCACCGGATTGCCATTAACGTGAGTTTTGTTTAACGAAGTCGTGGATGCTGGTATCTTGCGCCATATCAGCAATTACGTCGCTAAGGGTTGCGTTAACCGCGTTGGTGATTTTGTCATTAGTTGCGGTGAAGGCACCTTCGACGCTATAGGTTTGGCGGTAGTTTTTAACCTGTTTATTCCCGTTTTTTGCTGTAGCAATAATCGAGATATCTGCTTTCGTGGTGATACTGTAACGTACGTTACCTTGTGTCACATCAGAATAAAGGTTGTTTACCACGATTTGCAGATCGACAGCTCCGTTAGGGCCGATCATATAGCCACGCGCGCCCATTTGCTTTTCCAGTACTTCCTGTAATAAGAAGCGCAGATCGCGTGAAGGCGTCAGAGTGACCAACTGGTTATCACGGGTGACTTTGGCCAGTGCCTGGTCACTGCGTTGGTCGGCACCGTTAATACTGACGGTCACGCCCATCAGACTGGGATCCTGTGGCGGGAGCTGAATTTTAGGAGAAACATTTAATGTGTTGCTGTTGTTTGCACAGCCAGCCAGAATAAAAGCGGCCAGCAGCGGAAATAATAATTTTTTAAACATGCTTATTTTCTCGTTAGCGTAAGGTGTAGTGCTGACAAAACGTCGGTCATCATAACATTGCCTATAAATGAAAAAAGCCCCGGAAGCGCGTAAATTAATCACGTGGTTTTTTTTCAGACTGTCTGAAGGGGAAATGGTGATGCGAACATCGGCCTGCCACCAGATGATGCCGAGATGAGACAGAAAACAAAGCGCTTGAAAAATATTCATTGTTAAAATGCGGCTAAAGAGAAAAACCGGCTATTATTTAAATAGATGGGGCGCAGCTCGCTGCAGTAAAGGAGTGTAGTTATGATTCGCGAACAAATAGAAGAAAAGTTACGAACGGCGTTCGAACCGGTTCATCTGGAGGTACATGATGAAAGCTACCGTCATAATGTCCCTGCCGGTTCTGAAAGTCACTTTAAAGTGATTATCGTCAGTGACAGTTTTACGAATCAACGCTTCCTGGCTCGGCATCGCGCGATTTACGGCGCGTTAGCTGAAGAGTTAGCGGGTAGTGTGCATGCACTGGCGCTGCACACATATACGGCGAAAGAGTGGGGCGGGTTGCAGGATACAGTGCTTGCCTCTCCCAATTGCCGTGGGGCGGGAACATTAGCCTGAGTTCACCGTTAAATATGCTTTCCAAAACGGCCTGCGGGCCGTTTTGTTTTTACAGTTGACGGAGGGCGTTCGCGCCTGTTCAGTACGCTCTCTCGTCGCGTCCATGCGCACGCCATGGAACCATTCAGCCGCTCGGCGCTGATGAACGGAACCGCCCCAGGCGTAACCACTCGTGACAATTGACGTTGAGCGGCCGTTGCCGTTAAACGCTTAGCCCGAGCCTGGGTGACCTCCCCCTAAGTAGAACCGAATTTGCGATTTCAATCGAAAATTGAAAAAACGTCAAAGATTGGGTGATTTTGCGTTCTCGACTCGCTCAGGCGATGCCGCTATAATGCTGCGTCTATTTTTCCGGAATGTCTTCGGGACGCTTCTGGTAACAGGGAATGTGGTTCTGGTTCAGAAACCGTCCCGGTTGTTAATCAGGCTGTGCACACTTATTGCGGTGTACCGTTTCAAGTTGACCGAGCACGTGATTTTTTTTGAGGTAACAAGATGCAAGTTTCAGTAGAAACCACTCAGGGCCTGGGCCGTCGCGTTACGATTACTGTCGCTGCTGACAGCATCGAGAGCGCAGTTAAAAAAGAGCTGGTCGAGACGGCTAAAAAAGTACGTATCGATGGCTTCCGTAAAGGCAAAGTGCCGATGAACGTTGTTGCACAGCGCTATGGTGCTTCAATCCGTCAGGACGTGCTGGGCGATCTGATGCAGCGCAACTTTGTTGACGCCATCATTAAAGAAAAAATCAACCCGGCTGGTGCACCAAGTTACGTGCCGGGCGAATACAAAACCGGTGAAGATTTTACTTTTGCCGTCGAGTTTGAAGTTTATCCAGAAGTTGAGTTAAAAGGCCTCGAAGCTATTGAAGTTGAGAAGCCAGTCGTTGAAGTGACCGACGCTGACGTTGATACCATGCTGGATACCCTGCGTAAGCAGCAAGCGACCTGGAAAGATACCGATGGCGCAGCGACCGCAGAAGATCGTGCCACTATCGATTTTACCGGTTCTGTTGACGGCGAAGAATTTGAAGGTGGCAAAGCTTCTGATTTCGTGTTGGCGATGGGGCAAGGCCGTATGATTCCTGGTTTCGAAGAGGGGATCGTAGGTCATAAGGCCGGTGAAGAATTTACCATCGACGTTAACTTCCCGGATGATTACCACGCTGAAAACCTGAAAGGCAAAGCAGCGAAGTTCGATATCGTTCTGAAAAAAGTTGAAGAGCGTGAGCTGCCAGAATTCACCGAAGAGTTTATCAAACGTTTTGGCGTTGAAGATGGTTCCGTTGAAGGACTGCGCGCAGAAGTGCGTAAAAATATGGATCGCGAACTGAAAGGCGCAGTACGCAACCGCGTTAAAACTCAGGCGATCGATGGTCTGGTCAGCGCGAACGAGATCGACGTTCCTGCCGCTCTGATTGACAGCGAAATCGATGTACTGCGTCGTCAGGCAGCACAACGTTTTGGCGGTAATGAGAAGCAAGCTTTTGAACTGCCTCGTGAGTTGTTCGAAGAGCAGGCAAAACGCCGCGTAGTAGTTGGACTGCTGTTGGGCGAAGTGATTCGTACTCATGAGCTGAAAGCCGATGAAGATCGCGTGAAAGCGTTGATCGAAGAGATGGCGTCTGCCTATGAAGATCCGCAGGAAGTGATCGAGTTCTACAGCAAGAATAACGAGCTGATGAACAATATGCGTAACGTTGCTCTGGAAGAGCAGGCTGTTGAAGCCGTGCTTGAAAAAGCGAAAGTGACTGAAAAAACCACTGGCTTCCAGGAATTGATGAATCAGACTCAGCCTGCCTGATATTCTGAATCGTCTTTTATAGCGTAAACCAGGCCCATCACCACAAGGTGGTGGGCTTTTTTGTTTCTGACTGGCTGCACAGCCTTTTCTTCCCATTAACTTCATTCTTCAGCTTATTGCCGTGTCAGGCAAGTACCTTTATTCACCTCATCTATCGGCTTTGCCCTGTGAGAGCAACAGCTTAGTGGTAATCGGTCTATAATTGATTCATTAACCCTGTGGTCATATTTATTGTTCTTTGTTAGGGAGAACAGGCCGCTCACGGCGAAGAAAATTGAATTATTTAGCGCATATTTGGCTAATTAAACGGCAAATTATCATCTAAGCTGTTTTTCCCGGTTAGCGATTGATAAAAACGTTGTTATGCTTGAATCATTGGGGCAGCATCCCCAGATACAATTAACATCTGTCATCTTTCAGGATGCCGCTACGGCATATTTTGCAGAGTTGTGGATTGCAGAGCTGTTATCTTTCTGTATCCCGAGGGTTTATGGGTAGCGATACCACCCGTATTTGTAATGCTGATTGACCAACCGTTCGTATAGCGTCGGTGAGTGAGCGTTCGGGCATAGAGTTCCCGCGATCACTCAAGTAGAATCGGTACAGAAGTTGCCAAATGAAATTTATCCAGGAGACGGTAATGTCATACAGTGGCGAACGTGAACAAATTGCACCTCATATGGCTTTAGTGCCGATGGTGGTCGAACAAACTTCCCGCGGAGAGCGTTCTTACGACATCTTTTCGCGCCTGCTCAAAGAGCGCATTATTTTTCTCACCGGTCAGGTTGAGGATCATATGGCGAATCTGATTGTGGCGCAGATGCTGTTTCTGGAAGCAGAGAACCCGGAAAAAGATATCCACCTTTATATTAATTCTCCAGGTGGCGTGATTACCGCAGGGATGTCTATTTATGACACCATGAAGTTTATCAAACCCGATGTAAGCACTATTTGTATGGGACAGGCCTGTTCTATGGGGGCGTTCTTGCTGACGGCCGGAGCAAAAGGTAAACGCTACTGCCTGCCTAATTCCCGTGTGATGATCCACCAGCCACTGGGCGGTTATCAAGGCCAGGCAACCGATATTGAAATCCATGCGCGCGAAATTCTGAAAGTAAAACAGCGTATGAACGAGCTTATGGCTGAGCATACGGGTAAGACGCTGGAAGAAATTGAAAGAGATACTGAGCGCGATCGTTTCCTCTCTGCGAGTGAAGCTGTAGAGTATGGTTTAGTCGATTCCATACTGACGCATCGCGATTAAGGCTCATCCGTCTGCCGTCTCCAGGCTATAGTTAACAGGAGAAGGTGGCATTGAGTTGCAACGAACGAGGGAAGCGCAGGGCGCGCAACCCTCGCCGCAAAAAACTTGCGGATGAAGACAAGAGAAGAGGTTAACTGATGACAGATAAGCGCAAAGACGGTTCAGGAAAGCTGCTGTACTGCTCTTTTTGCGGCAAAAGCCAGCATGAAGTGCGTAAACTGATTGCCGGGCCGTCAGTGTATATCTGCGATGAATGTGTTGATTTGTGTAATGACATCATTCGCGAAGAGATTAAAGAAGTGGCCCCGCATCGTGAGCGCAGCGCGCTGCCCACACCGCATGAAATCCGCCATCACCTCGACGATTATGTTATCGGCCAGGAAAAGGCGAAAAAGGTACTGGCCGTTGCGGTCTACAACCACTACAAACGCCTGCGTAATGGCGATACCAGCAATGGTATCGAATTAGGCAAGAGTAACATTCTGCTGATCGGCCCAACCGGTAGTGGTAAAACGCTGCTGGCAGAAACCCTGGCGCGTTTGTTAGACGTACCCTTCACCATGGCAGATGCCACTACGCTGACGGAAGCGGGCTATGTTGGGGAAGATGTTGAGAACATCATTCAGAAACTGCTGCAGAAGTGCGATTACGATGTACAGAAAGCACAGCGCGGTATCGTTTATATTGATGAAATCGATAAAATTTCGCGTAAATCGGATAACCCATCCATCACGCGGGATGTCTCTGGCGAAGGTGTACAGCAGGCGCTGCTAAAACTGATCGAAGGCACGGTTGCTGCTGTACCACCACAAGGCGGACGTAAACACCCTCAGCAGGAGTTCCTGCAGGTTGATACCTCCAAAATACTGTTTATCTGTGGCGGTGCTTTTGCCGGGTTGGATAAAGTGATTTCCCAACGCGTTGAAACCGGTTCGGGTATTGGTTTTGGCGCAACGGTTAAAGGTAAATCAGAGAAAGCCAGTGAAGGTCAGTTGCTTGAGCAAGTTGAGCCAGAAGATTTGATCAAGTTTGGTCTGATCCCTGAATTTATTGGCCGTTTACCCGTCGTTGCCACGTTGAATGAATTGAGTGAAGAAGCTCTGATCCAGATCCTGCGCGAACCGAAAAATGCCCTGACGAAGCAGTATCAGGCGCTATTTAATCTCGAAGGCGTAGAGCTTGAGTTCCGTGACGAAGCGTTGACCGCCATTGCTAAAAAAGCGATGTCGCGTAAAACGGGAGCGCGTGGGCTGCGTTCTATTGTTGAAGGTGCGCTGCTGAACACCATGTACGATCTGCCTTCAATGGATGACGTAGAGAAAGTTGTGATTGATGAATCGGTGATCGATGAACAAACCGACCCAATGTTAATTTATGGTAAGCACGAAGCGCAACAGGCTTCTGGTGAATAAATAACCAAGTTAATCCAGCACGTTACCTAAAAAGGGGGATTTTTTTCCCCCTTTTGTTTTTCTCTCGCGCTTAACATTGAATGTCTGACATTCATCCCCATATACTCAAATACCTGTGGGTTTACTGCGCATTTCACAAGACAATGCGGTTCCCATCACCCTGGCGGAAATTAAACTAAGAGAGAGCTCTATGAATCCTGAGCGTTCTGAACGCATTGAAATCCCTGTGTTGCCGTTGCGTGACGTAGTGGTTTATCCGCACATGGTAATTCCGTTGTTTGTTGGTCGGGAAAAATCGATTCGGTGCCTCGAAGCCGCTATGGATCACGATAAAAAGATCATGCTGGTTGCACAGAAAGAGGCTTCAACGGATGAACCAGGCATCAACGATCTCTTCTCGGTAGGGACCGTTGCCTCCATTTTACAAATGCTGAAACTGCCTGACGGTACGGTAAAAGTGCTGGTTGAAGGTTTACAGCGCGCGCGCATTACTACGCTGGCGGATAATGGCGACCATTTTACTGCACAAGCCGAATATCTGAACTCACCAGAGATCGAAGAGCGTGAGCAGGAAGTGCTGGTACGTACGGCAATCGGTCAGTTTGAAGGCTATATCAAGCTCAACAAAAAAATCCCACCTGAAGTGCTGACATCATTGAATAGCATCGATGACGCTGCACGTTTGGCGGATACTGTTGCGGCGCATATGCCATTAAAACTGGCGGATAAACAATCCGTGCTGGAAATGTCCGACGTTAATGAACGTCTGGAATATTTAATGGCGATGATGGAATCTGAAATTGATCTGTTGCAGGTGGAAAAACGCATTCGCAACCGCGTCAAAAAGCAGATGGAAAAAAGCCAACGCGAATACTATCTGAATGAGCAAATGAAAGCGATTCAGAAAGAATTAGGCGAAATGGATGATGCGCCAGATGAAAATGAAGCTTTAAAACGTAAAATTGATGCGGCCAAGATGCCGAAAGAAGCGCGTGAGAAAACGGAAGCTGAACTGCAAAAACTGAAAATGATGTCTCCGATGTCGGCAGAAGCGACAGTAGTGCGTGGTTACATCGACTGGATGGTTCAGGTGCCATGGAATGCACGCAGTAAAGTCAAAAAAGATCTTCTTAAAGCTCAGGAAACGCTGGATACCGATCACTTTGGTCTGGAACGCGTTAAAGATCGTATCCTGGAGTATTTAGCGGTACAAAGCCGTGTGAGTAAAATCAAGGGGCCAATCCTGTGTTTGGTTGGGCCACCAGGGGTGGGTAAAACCTCGCTGGGACAATCGATAGCTAAGGCCACCGGACGTAAATATGTACGAATGGCCTTAGGTGGCGTGCGTGATGAAGCGGAGATCCGTGGTCATCGCCGTACCTACATTGGATCCATGCCGGGTAAATTGATTCAGAAAATGGCGAAAGTTGGCGTGAAGAACCCACTTTTCCTGTTAGATGAGATCGATAAGATGTCTTCCGATATGCGGGGCGATCCGGCATCAGCATTGCTTGAGGTTCTGGATCCGGAACAGAATATTGCGTTTAACGATCATTATCTGGAAGTCGATTACGATCTTTCCGACGTGATGTTTGTCGCGACCTCTAACTCGATGAATATTCCAGCACCGCTGCTGGATCGTATGGAAGTAATCCGTCTGTCGGGCTATACCGAAGATGAGAAGCTGAACATTGCGAAACAGCATCTGCTGCCGAAACAAATTGAGCGTAATGCGCTGAAGAAAAATGAGATTGCTGTTGATGACAGTGCCATCGTTGGCATCATTCGTTACTACACGCGGGAAGCTGGTGTACGTAGCCTTGAGCGTGAACTGTCGAAACTGTGCCGCAAGGCAGTGAAAACACTGCTTATGGATAAGTCGAAGAAGCACATTGAGATTAATGGTGAAAACCTCCACGAATTCCTTGGCGTACAGCGTTTTGACTATGGTCGTGCTGATAGCGAAAATCGTGTAGGCCAGGTAACCGGACTTGCCTGGACAGAAGTGGGTGGCGATTTGCTGACCATTGAAACCGCCTGCGTTCCTGGTAAAGGTAAATTAACCTATACCGGTTCTCTGGGGGAAGTGATGCAGGAATCTATTCAGGCAGCCTTGACGGTAGTGCGTGCTCGCGCAGAGAAGTTGGGCATTAATGCCGATTTCTATGAAAAGCGTGATATCCACGTTCATGTGCCTGAAGGGGCGACGCCTAAAGATGGCCCGAGCGCTGGTATTGCGATGTGTACCGCACTGGTTTCCTGCCTGACGGGTAATCCGGTGCGTGCAGATGTGGCGATGACAGGAGAAATCACGCTGCGTGGTCAGGTGTTGCCGATTGGTGGCCTGAAAGAGAAACTGTTGGCGGCACATCGTGGCGGTATTAAAACGGTGTTGATCCCGGATGAAAACAAACGCGATCTGGAAGAGATTCCCGATAACATTATCGCCGATCTGGATATTCATCCGGTGAAGCGCATTGAGGAAGTCTTGACGCTTGCGCTGCAGGATGCACCGTACGGCATGCAGATCGCTACGGCGAAATAGTGATGCACAACAAAAACAGTTAAAAAGCGGAGCTGGTAAGTCAATTGAGACTTGCCAGCTTTTTTTTGTACCGCTAACTTAGAGGGCTGCTGGAGCCACAACCTTAATGATTAAACGTTGTTTCGGCTTCGCATGCTTGATATAACTGGCTGCGCGTTCGTACGGGGCGGGATGCTCAGGTACGATGTGAATAATAAAGAGGGGATGAATAGAGTGAATAAGTCACAGTTGATCGACAAAATTGCTGCAAATGCTGATATTTCTAAAGCTGCAGCTGGACGTGTATTAGATGCTTTTATGGGCTCGGTTTCTGATTCTCTGAAAGCAGGCGAAGAAGTGGCACTGGTTGGTTTCGGCACATTCTCTGTGCGTGAGCGTTCAGAGCGTACCGGACGTAACCCACAAACCGGTAAAGAAATTACCATTCCAGCGGGCAAAGTGCCTGGCTTCCGTGCCGGTAAAGCGCTGAAAGACGCCGTTAACTAACATTGGCCGGTGTTCACTGAAGGTTTTCTTTGGTGGATTGAGGACGCACAAAGCGTTCTCATGTAACATACGAGGCACATCACATTATTGATGTGCCTTTTTTATATTTTCTGTGACAAAGGCCGCATGCTGTTGTCACAGCATGGCCTGAAACTGCGGGCCTGAAACGCAGCGGCGTGGACGTTTACGAGGATGGTGAGCGAAAGCGCAAGGTTGATACCCACTGCCTGGCATAGTAGTACCGTGGCAGGGTATACATTCACACTACAGCGGAGTGTTGTCATACCATGATGGACAATTTACGCGCGGCGTCGAACCATGTCGTGCTCAAAATTATTTTGGGATTGATTATCCTGTCATTTGTGCTGACTGGCGTTGGCAATTATCTGATCGGTGGCGGCGGAGATTACGCGGCTAAAGTGAACGGGCAGGAGATCGGGCGGGCACAGTTAGAGCGTGCGTTTGCCAATGAGCGCAGCCGTCAGCAGCAAATGCTGGGCGAGCGTTTTTCCCAGCTAGCGAGCAACGAAGGTTATATCCAGCAAATTCGTCAGCAGGCATTGTCACAATTAGTTGATGAGCTTCTGCTAGATGAGTATGCCAAAACATTAAAGCTGGGCATCAGCGACGCTCAGATTAAACAGGCTATTTTTGAACAACCTGCATTCCAGACAAACGGCAAGTTCGATAACGCTAAATACCTGGCCCTGATTGGTAATATGGGATTCAGTGCGGATCAGTATGCGGAAGCGCTGCGCAATCAACTGACAACACAGCAGTTGGTGACCGCGGTTGCTAATACTGATTTTATGCTTACTGGTGAAACCGATTCGCTGGCAGCTCTGGTTTCTCAACAGCGCGTTGTACGCCAGGCTGTACTGGACGTGAATGCACTTGCAGCGAAACAGCAGGCGAGTGAAGAAGAGATTAAAAACAACTACGAGCAGAATAAAAGCAGCTTTATGGCACCGGAGCAGTTCCGCGTCAGCTATATCAAACTGGATGCCGCCAGCATGCAGGAAACGGCCAGCGAGACTGACATTCAGAGTTGGTATGACCAACATAAAGCGGATTACACGCAGCCACAGCGTAGCCGCTACAGTGTCATTCAGGCCAAATCAGAGGCGGATGCACAGGCCGTACTGACTCAGCTGAAAGAGGGGGGAGATTTTGCCGCGTTGGCAAAAGAGAAATCTGCCGATCCAATCTCAGCGCGTAAGGGGGGGGATATGGGATGGTTAGAGCCTGCCACTACACCTGATGAGTTGAAAGATGCCGGGTTGAAAACTAAAGGCCAGCTTTCTGGCGTCATCAAATCATCTGTGGGCTTTCTGGTCGCGCGTCTTGATGATGTACAACCTGAGCAACTTAAACCACTGACTGAAGTCCATGATGCTATTGCGGCCCGCGTGAAGCAGGAAAAAGCAATTGATGCTTATTACAAACTGCAGCAAAAAGTGAGCGATGCGGCCAGTAATGACAACGAGTCACTGGCTGGTGCTGAGCAGGCTGCCGGTGTCCATGCGGTAGAAACCAACTGGTTCAGTCAGGATAATGTCCCCGCTGAGCTGAATTTTAAACCGGTACAGGACGCGATCTTTAATGGCGGTTTGGTTGGCGGGAATGGCGCACCGGGTAGTAATTCAGACATCATTACCGTGGATGGCGACCGGGCGTTTATTCTCCGTATTAGTGAGCATAAACCGGAAGCAATCAAACCACTGAGCGACGTTCAAGCGCAGATTGCAGATACTGTTAAACGTAATAAAGCGGTGAAACAGGCTAAGGCTGATGCGGATAAAATTCTTGTCGAGCTGAAAACTGGTAAAGATGATGCATTGAAGGCTGCCGGGCTGCGTTTTGGTGAGCCAAAAACGCTGCCTCGCAATGGTCAGGACGCGGTGACTCAGGCGGCGTTTGCACTGGCTCAACCTGAGAAGGGTAAACCTTCGTACGGCATAAGTGAGGATATGCAGGGCAACGTGGTACTTCTGGCACTTGATCAGGTCAATGCAGGCAGTATGCCAGAAGCACAGAAGCAAGCGATGATTCAGGGGATGACCCAGAATAATGCGCAAATTGCTTTCGAGGCACTCCTGAACAATCTGCGTAAAGACGCGAAGATTAAATATGGCGCAGCTGCACAAGCCCAATAACCCTCACAAATAAAATGCAATAATTTGCAAACCAAAAGGCCGCTTTCGCGGCCTTTTCCATTTCTGTTTTTTGCCATTTGTCATGCTGCCGTTTTTACCTGAAAGTTACCCGTGCTGACAAACACACGGAGGAACTGCAGCATGAAAAAAAATACGGGTCACCTTCTTTGCCTCAGTCTGGCATTGGGTTGCATTACGTTTTCCCCACTAACTTTTGCACAGGTGGCTGGAAGCGAGGTTGTGGCAAAAGATGCAGCAATGGAAAAAAATACGGCAACAGTAAGCCTTCCCGCACGGGCCACTCAGGACGCACAGATCAGTATTAACAGTGCCAGCGCAGAAGAGTTGGCTGTGGCAATGAATGGCGTTGGGCTTAAAAAGGCTGAGTCAATTGTGAGCTATCGCAACAGTTACGGCCCCTTTACCCGTATAGACCAGTTAACGGAGGTGCCGGGTATTGGCAGCGCATTGGTAGAGCGCAATCTTGGCCGATTGAAATTGTGATCGCTCTCGCAAGTGAGGATTTATACAGCGGCAGAAGGAGGGAAGGCTGCTAATCTTTTGGAGGTCATACCAGTTGGTGTGACCTTTCTTTGCGTGAGGCAGGGTGTTATGCAAACAATTATTAAAGTGCGTGGCTATCATTTGGATGTTTATCAACATGTTAATAATGCTCGCTACCTTGAATTCCTTGAGGAGGCGCGGTGGGCGTGGCTGGAAAAACTGGAGTCTTTCCACTGGTTGGTGGAAAACAACATGGCATTCGTGATAGCGAACATCAATATTAACTATCGCCATCCAGCCGTGCTGGGCGATGTGCTGCATATTGATAGCCGGCTCATTCAGCTTAATGGTAAAAGTGGTGTCATCAGTCAGCATGTCACGCTGGGAGAGAATGCTTCCCCTGTCGCTGATGCCACCTTAACCTTTGTTTGTATTGACCTGAGTTCGCAAAAAGTATTACCGCTGGAAGGGGAGTTAAAAGCGCGTATAGAGGCAATGCAAACATCAGGTTGAACGCCAACGACGGGCGGCTAAATCCGCCCATCAGTAATTTACTGCAGGCCGGTTTTGAGCTTCATGCGGTCCATTACTGTAAGAGGATCGTGTTGGTAGATAGCAAGGCCGTTAGCGCGTAGATGGCAGGCGGCACATTTACCACAGCCATCGCCTTGAATGCCGTTATAGCAGGTCAACGTCTGTTGGCGCACCAGTGGTAGCTGCTGCCAGTAGTCAGCCAACGCCCAGGTTTCGGCCTTGTCCAGCCACATAAGTGGCGTTTCAAAGCGTATATTACGTGCCATACCAAGCTCAATAGCATGATTCAGCGCTTTAATAAACTCATCCCGGCAGTCAGGATAGCCGGAAAAATCCGTTTCGCAGACTCCAGTAATGACCGCCTCGGCTTCAACCTGATATGCATAAATGGATGCCAGCGTGAGAAACAGAATATTACGGCCGGGCACAAACGTACTCGGGAGTCCGCTGGCATCGGGGTTATAAGTGGGAACGGGAATGTTATCGCGAGTGAGGCTACTTACTGCCAGTTCATTCAGCAACGTCACATCCAGGACTTTATGTGCGCGTACACCCAACTGCTGAGAAAGCTGCTGTGCAATTTCAATCTCTTCCCGATGCCGTTGCCCATAATCGAAGGTGACGCAATGCACTTCATCATATTGCCTGAGGGCCTGAACCAGACAGGTTGTTGAATCCTGTCCGCCACTAAAAACTACCACTGCACGTTTCATGCTTTGCCTTCTTATTTGTGTTCAATTTGTATTGACGCTATCTGCCCTGATGGCCATAGACTACAGCCAAGCCCCGGTCTGGTTCTTTGGCGTGTTTACTGTCCGAATTATTAAAAGAAAGTATGTTACTGCCTGTGCGGTTATCACTCAATGTGCACCGGTGGTGGAAGCCAGGCGCGGGTGAAATCGAACCAGCCCCAGGCATTGAGTTGAATGCCTTCCACACCCGGTGGTGCGCTGACCTGATAGTGATAGTTGAATAACGGCATAATAATCGCATCCTCCATCAACCGCTGAAATGTTTGCTTCAGGCCATCCACGCGCGCGGCTTCTTCTTTTCGTATCTGGATTTCTCGTAAAGTTTGCAGCAAATCCGCGTAGTGCATTTCTGGCAAAATAGTGGGCCACAGCGGATCGAGATGTAACCAGCTCTCCAGTGTGAATTCGGGGGCTTCACCGATCAGCCTGTCTCCCATGATAAGATCGGCGTCGTCCAGGGCATCATAGTTTTCCCAACTTTTTGCATCATAGAAGGCAATTTCGAGCTGACAGCCGTGATCGGCCAGCAGCTCCTGGAGCTTCCGTGCCATCGCATGTAACTCACTGGGCAAATGGTAATGAAGGCTCAAATTTGCTGGCAGAGCAACATCAGCGTCGCTGTGCCAGTCAGGCAACGTCCAGCCGGGAAGCATCTCGTTGCTGGGTGTGATTAAACCTATATCGACGGTCAAGTGTGCGATGATGCCCGATTGATGAATCAGGCGCATTAGCTTTTTCGCTTGCTCCCGGCTCAAACGTTTGCGCTGTTGAACAGCCAGATAGCAAAACCCCAGACTGATACTTTTACTCACCGGGCGCAGCAGGGAAAGTTCATTATATGCGCCGACGGCAATTTGTACGGGGTGGCGGCAGCGTGTTCCCAACGTCCTGTCGAATAGCTGTGGGGTTATCCAATATTCAATTGCCTGCATCAAGGGGTGTGCCAGGTGATAACCGTTATGGCTTTCTATACGAATTAGCGTTGGCGAGAAATGAACGAGACGGTAAGGACCGGTACCCACATCATCATCCGCGGGATGCGGGAGTAATGCTAAAACGGTGGCTAGCCGATGTGCCAGCCAGCAATCGGGAAAGTATAATTCAAACCGCAAACAGAGGGCATGCGCCAGCGAGACGTTTTTCACACTGGCGAAGAGCTCACGCCCTGGCTGGCTGGTCAACATAGCCTGCAGGCGCGTTTGTAGTTGATGCACGCTTACCGGTTCACCGTGATGCCAACGAAGCTGTGGGCGTAAAAAGAAAAACCATTCCGTTTCACTCTCATTGCTCACCCAGTGATGGGCGAGGTCAGCAACTACACGGTTGCCTTCAAAGCGGGTTAATCCTGAAAAAATATGGCGGGCAAGGTGCTGCTCAGCACGCCCATGCATGGTCAATGGGCGTAGCGTTTCAAGTGGGCGATAGTAAGGAATACGCAGCGTCGGCGTGTCATTTAACCACTGGCCTCCCATAAATGGCTGTAGCAACTGGCTTAGTTGTTCCGGATCCAACTGGGCCAGTTGAACGGCATGCTGTGAGTGACCACGATCTAGCTGCTGTTGCAGTAGCTCGCTGCGTAGCCGATCGGGTGCCTGTAAAAACGTTAATGTTCCACGTTTACTCCGACCTGATTGTGCTTGCCAGTCCAGCCATCCGTCATCCTGCCATTGCCGCAGCAAAGTGCGCATATGGCGCTCGCTACAAAAACAGCATGTGGCTAACTCAGCTACGCTAGTCTCCTGAGGCATACCGCGACTGTATTGCCACAGTCGTGCAAACTGATTGATGCGATTAAGTTGACGCATACGTAAACCCGGAAGTGTTTTATAAAAGTATTCACTATTAGTTCCGCAAATGCCAGGCGATAATCTGACCTACCTAAGTCGGGTAAGCCAATGGAGAGAAAATGTCGCGTTTAGCTGCTTTTGATATGGATGGTACGCTGTTACTGCCAAATCACCGCGTTGGTGAAGAAACCTTAGCAGCGTTGCGTGCGTTAAGGGAAAAGGAAGTTGTACTGGCATTTGCAACCGGCCGACATCTATTGGAAATGCAAATTTTAGCGGCGAATATGGCGCTGGATGCTTATCTTATCACCGGTAACGGTACGCGAATCCATGATGTTCATGGTGAAACGCTGTTTGCCTGTGATCTTGCCCCCTCAGTTGCGGAGCAGGTTGTTCACACGCAATGGGATACCTGCGCCACCCTGCACATATTTAATGATGATGGCTGGTTTACCACAAAAGCGATGCCGGAAATATTACATGCGCATCAGATGAGCGGTTTTGCCTACCAGTTGATTGATGTGAAAACGATCCCAGCTCATCAGGTGACTAAGGTGTGCTTTATTGCTGAACATGATGAGCTTTGCCGCCTGCAGATACAGCTTAATGAAGCGTTGACAGGCCGTGCTCATATCTGTTTCTCCGCATGGGATTGCCTTGAAGTGCTGCCCATTAATTGCAACAAAGGTACGGCGTTAACCTTTCTTAGCGCTTATTTGGGGCTGAGCATGGCGGATTGTATGGCCTTTGGCGATGCAATGAACGATCGCGAAATGTTAGAAAAGGTCGGACGCGGTTTTATTATGGCAAACGCAATGGAACAACTGAAAACAGCGTTGCCACATTTACCCGTTATTGGACATTGCGAGACGCAGGGAGTGTCTCACTATTTGAATCACTGGCTGACAACACCACACCTCGCCTATTCCCCCGAATTCTGAGGTCCGTTACAGCAGCCGGGCAGGATCGTCCGGCTTTTTTATGCTCTTTATAAACATCCCTATATCGTACCGGATGTGTCTCAGTATGCGGAAAGCAAAGATGCTTTCACTCCTGCATTGTCATCGAGGTTTCGGATATAGAGGATTGCTTTCGTGCGGCGCGCTGAGGCTTTAGCGTTAGTAGAATACCAACCAGCAACGGGAATATAAGTAACAGTGATGCAGGGCTGATACTGGTTCCCTTGACCACGTTATCCAGCGCAATGGCTATAACCGGGAAAACCAGAAAAACCAATGATGCCTGAAAAGGACGTGCGACTTGCTGTAAGGCGAAGTAGCATAAAATCCCGCCAACACCGGCTACCACTCCGAGCCATAAAATGGCCAGTATCGCGCTCTGGGTAAATGCTGCTGGCTGGGGAGATTCAATCCACCACCCTCCTAATGTTAATGCGACACCTGCAGCAAGGCAGGGTAAAGCATTATAAGTCAGTACGGAAACACGGTTCCCGCGCTTTTTACACTGCACGTACATCAGGGCATGGATAATTACTGCACTTACGAGGGCGCTAATGCCTCTGAAGGTACTTTTACCGCTATGCTGTGTTTCTAGCCAGAGAATACCGCACAGCGCAGCCAGGCTGAAACATAGTCCGAGCATCTGCTGTGCGGATGTTTTTTCATTAAGCAATAATAGTGAAGCGCCTAATACGGCAACTGGCATCATAGCGAAAATGATGGCAGCAAGGCTGGCGGGGGTATAGCTTTCACCATAGATCATCAGCGTAAATGGGATCGCGAAATAGAATACGGCAACCATCAGTTGAAAGAAGCGATTTCCCTTAGGGAAAAGAAGCGGGGCTTTTTTATACCAGGCGAGCAAAAGCAGTAGCGGTGAAGCGCACATAAAGCGTATACCGGTCGCGAACAAAGGAGGCACGCTTTCGACGGCAATTTTCATTGCCAGCCAGGTTGTTCCCCATGTTAATGCGACGACACAAAATAGGGCGATTGCAACGATCCGACCAGGCTGATTTGTTCCCATAATATTTCGTCCCTGAAGAGGATTTATCCTTTTAGATTAACGAAAATCAGGAAGAAACTTTTGCTATAATTGTGCTTCATTTTCATCGATTAAGAGAAAATTTTGCTAAATTCAACGCTAGATAAGAAAGATTTGCAGATCCTTAGCCTGCTGCAGCAAGATTGCACTCTTTCATTGCAGGCGCTGGCAGAAGCCGTGAATCTCACGACAACGCCTTGCTGGAAGCGGCTCAAGAAAATGGAAGATGACGGTGTTATCCGTGGACGGGTAGCTCTGCTGGATGCGGAGAAGCTTGGATTGGCGCTAACCGCCTTTATGCTGATAAAAACGCAGCAGCATAGCAGTATTTGGTTTCAGCAGTTTGTCGATGTGGTGCAGGCAATGCCGGAAGTCATGGCTTTTTATCGCATGGCGGGGGAATACGATTATCTGTTGCGCATCCAGGTTGCGGATATGAAGCGTTATGATGCTTTTTATAAACGACTGGTCAATAGCGTGCCTGGATTAATTGATGTGACATCGAGTTTTGCTATGGAAGAGATAAAGCATACGACGGGCCTGCCGCTAACTTTGTAAAACTGATATTCGGCATACTGTATACACTTCGGGTGTATTGACTGTGCCCGGACAATCCGGCAACCGAACGGTGTAAGCTCCCGGATATTTCTGAGCTTTCTGCCTTGATGTAACGCTAATTATTTGGGGTATAGTATGTTGCCTTCACTACAGCAGGAAGATTTACGTGCGATTGTTTAGCCAGTTACGTTGGTTTTTTATTCGGGAGTGGCGCCGTTATCTGGGGGCGGTTTCTCTGCTGGTTGTGATTGCTATTCTGCAGCTACTGCCGCCAAAAGTGGTGGGCGTTATTGTGGATGGCGTTATGCAACAGCATATGCCCGCGACACGCATTCTGATGTGGATTGGTGTGATGGTGGTTACGGCCATCGTCGTTTATCTGTTGCGCTATGTCTGGCGGGTGCTGCTATTCGGTGCTTCCTATCAGCTTGCCGTGGAATTACGTGAGGATTTTTATCGTCAACTGAGTCGCCAGCACCCCGAATTTTATCTTCGTCATCGCACAGGAGACTTAATCGCCCGCGCCACTAACGATGTCGATCGTGTGGTTTTCGCTGCTGGGGAGGGGGTTCTGACGCTGGTGGATTCACTGGTGATGGGGCTGGTTGTTTTAGTCGTGATGAGTACACAAATTAGCTGGCAGCTCACGTTGTTGGCGTTGCTGCCAATGCCGGTCATGGCAATTATCATTAAACGCTATGGGGATCAACTGCATCAGCGTTTCAAGTTGGCGCAGGCGGCATTTTCTGCTCTGAACGATCAAACGCAGGAAAGCCTGACCAGCATTCGTATGATTAAGGCCTTTGGCCTGGAAAATCATCAGTCTGCTCAATTCTCTGCTATCGCTCGTGATACCGGGCAAAAAAATATGCGTGTAGCCCGTGTTGATGCGCGTTTTGATCCCACTATTTATATTGCGATTGGCATGTCAAACCTGCTGGCTATCGGTGGCGGCAGTTGGCTGGTGTGGCAGGGGGAAATGACGCTGGGGCAACTGACCAGTTTTGTCATGTACCTTGGCCTGATGATTTGGCCAATGCTGGCGTTGGCGTGGATGTTTAATATTGTTGAGCGCGGCAGCGCTGCGTGGAGTCGAATCCGTTCGCTGCTATCTGAGGCCCCCGCGGTAGCGGATGGTGAAAAAAACTTACCCCTGGGCCGCGGTCAACTGCAGGTAGCGATCCGCGAATTTTGCTATCCGGGTAACCAACAACCTTCGCTACATCATGTCAATTTTGTACTCAAGCCCGGGCAGATGTTAGGTCTGTGCGGACCAACCGGCTCGGGTAAAAGTACATTGCTGAGTCTGCTGCAGCGCCACTTCGATATGACGCAAGGGGAGATCTGCTACCACGGGATACCGTTGACGCAGGTGCGTATTGATAACTGGCGGGGACGACTGGCGGTAGTCAATCAGACGCCGTTCCTTTTTTCCGATACGGTGGCAAATAATATTGCGCTAGGCCGGCCCAACGCGACTGAGGATGAGATTGTGCAGGCTGCGCGTTTGGCCAGCGTTCACGATGATATCCTGCGTCTGCCCCAGGGCTATGAGACTGAAGTTGGTGAGCGTGGAGTGATGCTCTCCGGTGGACAAAAACAGCGAATTTCCATCGCCAGAGCGTTATTGCTGGATGCGGAAATTTTGATTCTTGACGATGCGTTGTCGGCGGTTGATGGCCGGACAGAATACCAAATTTTACACAACCTCAAGAGCTGGGGAGAAGGGCGTACGGTGATTATCAGCGCACACCGGTTGTCTGCATTGACCGAGGCCAATGAAATTCTGGTCATGCAAAATGGGGTTATTGCTCAGCGCGGTGCGCACGATCGGTTGGCTGATGAGCATGGCTGGTACAGTGATATGTATCGCTATCAGCAGCTTGAGGCGGCGCTGGATGAAGAAGAAAGCGAAACGGGAGCGCCACGTGGCTAAACTGATCAAGCTGTGGCCAACGGTTAAACGCCTGTTGGCCTATGGTAAGCCATGGCGAAAATCTTTAGGTATTGCCGTTGTCCTGCTCTGGGTTGCTGCGGTGGCTGAAGTGCTTGGCCCAATACTCGTAAGCTATTTTATCGATAATATGGTAGCAAAACATCATATGCCGCCCGGGATAGTGGTCGGTCTGGTCGTGAGTTATATCCTGCTACAAATATTGGCCGCGACACTGCATTATTTTCAGGCATTGTTATTTAACCAGGCGGCGGTTGGTGTAGTCCAAAATTTACGTAGTGATGTGATGGATGCGGCTTTGCGTCAGCCATTGAGCGCTTTTGATACTCAGCCAGTAGGTCAGATTATTTCTCGCGTAACCAATGATACCGAGGTCGTCCGCGATTTGTACGTTACCGTAGTCGCAACCGTACTGCGTAGTGCTGCGCTCATAGGCGCAATGCTGGTGGCGATGTTTAGTTTAGATTGGCGCATGGCGTTTATCGCCATTACGATCTTTCCTGCTGTACTGCTGGTGATGCTGATTTATCAGCGTTTTAGTACACCCATTGTTCGCCGCGTACGTAGCTATCTTGCCGATATCAATAACGGTTTCAACGAAGTGATCAACGGTATGGGCGTTATCCAGCAGTTTCGCCAGCAGGCACGCTTTGGCGAGCGAATGGGAGAGGCCAGCCGCTCCCATTATCTGGCGCGGATGCAGACGCTGCGGTTGGATGGTTTTTTACTCAGACCTCTACTGAGTCTTTTTTCTGCATTGATTCTTTGCGGTCTGATGCTGCTTTTTGGCTTCTCTTCTATAGGCAGTATTGAAGTTGGCGTACTGTATGCGTTTATCAACTATCTTGGTCGTCTCAATGAACCGCTGATCGAATTGACTACCCAACAATCAATATTGCAGCAGGCGGTGGTTGCGGGTGAGCGTATATTTGAATTGATGGATGCCCCTCGCCAGTTGTACGGCGACGACGATCGCCCGTTACAAAGCGGACGTATTGATATCGATAATCTGAGTTTCGCCTATCGCGACAATCGCTATGTGATTAGTGACATCACGCTTAACGTGCCTTCACGCAATTTTATTGCACTCGTTGGACATACGGGGAGTGGTAAAAGTACGCTGGCGAATTTGCTGATGGGGTATTATCCGCTCAAACAAGGGAATATCCGATTGGATGGGCGTCCGCTGCATAGCTTAAGTCATCAGACTTTACGTCAGGGGGTGGCGATGGTGCAGCAGGACCCGGTCATCCTTGCGGATACCTTTTTTGCTAACGTAACGCTGGGGCGGGATATCTCGGAAGCGCAAGTATGGCAAGCGTTGGAAACCGTACAGCTTGCTGAACTGGCGCGAAAATTGGAAAAGGGTATTTATACCCGGTTAGGTGAACAGGGCAATAAGCTTTCTGTAGGGCAAAAGCAATTGCTGGCAATGGCACGCGTGCTGGTAGCATCTCCCCAGATTTTGATCCTCGATGAGGCGACTGCCAATATTGATTCCGGCACGGAGCAATCGATTCAAAAAGCGCTGATCGCCGTGCGTAAGCACACCACGTTGGTGGTTATCGCACACCGACTTTCTACTATTACTGAGGCGGATACAATTTTAGTGCTGCATCGTGGCCAGGCAGTGGAAAGGGGAACCCACCGTGAATTGTTAGCTGAACAGGGACGATACTGGCAGATGTATCAGCTGCAGCAGGTGGGCGAAGAGCTGGCATCAGGCTTAGCAGTAGAGGCCTGAAGGCGAATGCACCTTTTTTGCGCAGCGTATCCTGGCTGAACCATCGTGATGCACTTTGTTAACGCATGTCGCACCTTCATGGTGCGGCAGGTTCCACGGCATCTATCATCATCCCCCTTTTCTATAATCAATTTTTCATCATAAATGAGTCAGTCAACACATTAAAAATTCAGTATTAATGAACAGTCATCTGTGACTATTTCCCTGTGGCCGCTATTACCGATCTCGGAGATTGATGCCGTATCGACTGAGATATGCGTAAACGCTTAAAAATACATCGTTGAAACGTATTAAGTCGGCTTCAGTTATTTTCTTCCACGCCTTCATGCTCCAGCATAATTTCCCTCATCAGATACTTATGGCACAAGCTTTGCTTTATACAAAACGTATCGGCTGTGACTAATAATTTTAATCGCCAGAGGGGATCGTATGAAGCTGGTTACCGTGGTAATCAAACCGTTCAAACTGGAAGACGTGCGTGAAGCACTTTCTTCAATCGGCATTCAGGGCCTGACCGTCACTGAGGTGAAGGGTTTTGGTCGCCAAAAAGGTCACGCAGAGCTTTACCGTGGTGCAGAGTACAGCGTGAATTTCCTGCCAAAAGTAAAAATTGATATTGCGATTGCTGATGACCAACTGGATGAAGTGGTTGACGTGATCAGTAAAGCTGCCTACACCGGCAAAATTGGCGACGGTAAGATTTTCGTTGCGGAACTGCAACGCGTTATTCGTATTCGTACTGGCGAAACCGATGAAGCAGCACTGTAATTCGGGCTTAGAATTGTGATGGGATGGAATAAAATGAACAAAGTACTGACTAAGTTGGGGCTGGCAGGCCTGGCGCTGCTACCCTCGCTCGCGATGGCTGCCCCGGCGGTTGCTGATAAAGCAGATAACGCTTTTATGATGATTTGCACCGCACTGGTGCTTTTCATGAGTATCCCTGGCATTGCTCTTTTTTATGGCGGCTTGATCCGCGGTAAAAACGTGTTGTCAATGCTGACTCAGGTCGCCGTGACTTTCTCGCTGGTCTGCGTACTGTGGATGATTTATGGTTACTCACTTGCCTTCAGTGAAGGTAATGCCTTCTTCGGTGGCTTTAGCATGGCGATGCTAAAAGGTATCGAACTGACTGCATTAACGGGAACCTTCTATCAGTATATTCATGTGGCATTTCAGTGCTCCTTCGCCTGTATCACCGTTGGGTTGATTGTTGGTTCGATTGCAGAACGTATTCGCTTCTCAGCGGTGCTGATTTTTGTGATCGTCTGGCTAACGCTGGCCTATTTGCCTATCGCACATATGGTTTGGGCGGGCGGTTTCCTGGCCCAGGATGGTGCTCTGGACTTTGCTGGCGGCACAGTGGTGCATATTAACGCCGCGGTAGCGGGCTTGGTTGGTGCTTATCTGGTAGGTAAACGCGCTGGCTTTGGTAAAGAAGCGTTCAAACCACACAACCTGCCAATGGTGTTTACCGGTACGGCAATTCTGTATGTAGGTTGGTTTGGCTTCAATGCAGGTTCGGCCAGTGCAGCTAACGAAATAGCGGCTCTGGCATTTCTGAATACCGTGATGGCAACGGCGGGTGCGGTACTGGCCTGGACTTTTGGTGAGTGGATCTTCCGTGGCAAGCCTTCACTGTTGGGTGCCAGCTCTGGTGTGATTGCTGGTCTGGTCGCCATTACGCCAGCGTGCGGTACTGTCGGTGTGGGTGGCGCGCTGATTATTGGTATTGTAGGTGGCCTGGTTGGTCTGTGGGGCGTAACGATTCTGAAAAAATGGCTGCGTGTGGACGACCCATGCGATGTTTTCGGCGTTCATGGTGTTTGCGGTATCGTTGGCTGCATCCTCACCGGCGTATTTACCTCTTCTTCATTAGGTGGGGTGGGTTATGCCGAAGGTGTGACTATGGGGCATCAGGTTTGGGTTCAGCTGTTTAGCGTGGGCGTTACTATTGTCTGGACCGGTATTGTTGCCTTTATCGGCTTCAAGCTTGCCGACATGCTTGTTGGACTGCGTGTGCCGGAAGATCAGGAGCGCGAAGGTCTGGACGTTAATAGCCACGGCGAAAATGCTTATAACCAGTAATAGATTCCTCTTCCTGCGTGCAGCCGCAGTGCGTCGCCAGGTATGATGCAACGTTATGGTTGAACTCTGAGAAGAGCAGTGCGCTAAAAATAAAAAACGAATCAAAAAGGGGATATCATCAGATATCCCCTTTTTTATCCAGGATGATAACTAGCCGCGTTGTCGCATAACGCCTTCCTGAACGGTAGATGCCACCAGTATGCCATCCTGATTATACATTTCCCCCCGGACAAAGCCGCGAGCGCTTGAGGCCGATGTGCTTTCTACGCTATACAACAGCCATTGATTTAAATCGAAGGGGCGGTGAAACCACATTGAGTGATCGATGGTCGCTACCTGTATACCCGGTTCGAGAAAGCCTTTCCCGTGCGGCTGTAATGCCACCGGCAGCAGATTAAAATCAGACGCGTACCCCAGGATAAATTGCTGGATACTTTGATCCGCGGGCATTTTACCGTTAGCACGGATCCATACCTGGCGTGTGGGTTCAGCGATTTGACCTTTTAGTGGGTTATGGAATTTAACTGGACGGATTTCTAATGGTTTTTCCGCAAGAAATTTTTCACGAGCTTGTTCCGGAATATAGGATGCCAATTGTTTAGCAATATCCATTTCGGATGGAAGCGCTTCAGGGCCCGGCACATCAGGCATTGTTTTTTGATGTTCAAAGCCCTTTTCTGGTGCCTGAAATGAGGCTGTCATGTAAAAAATAGGTTGGCCGTTCTGCACCGCGCTGACACGACGCGCGCTAAAGCTGTTGCCATCACGCAGTGTTTCAACGTCATAGATAATGGCTTTCTGGCTGTCCCCGGGACGTAAAAAATAGCTATGGAAGGAGTGAATAATCCGCTCTTGCGCGACCGTTTGCTTAGCGGCGTATAACGCTTGCCCGACCACTTGACCACCGAAAACCTGGCGGAACCCGAGATCTTCACTCTGCCCACGGTACAGGCCTTCTTCTATTTTTTCCAGATTGAGTAAGTTCAACAGGTTTTGTAACGCCTGGCTCATAGCAATATCCTCAGAGTTGATTCAGCAATTAGTTTGCGAGATCCGACCAGTTAACGTCAACTCTAACAACAAAGGTTGCGATGCTTTTCTCAATTAATCATAGTCCCTGAGGGGGAATGACGCATATGTGCTATCCAAATCACGAGCAGAATTGCCACAACCGCAATGCTGGCGGCAACGTGACCGATGGCCCCCAGCCCCCAGTGCGGGATCGCCCATCCACCGATAATGGCACCCAGCCCTGTACCCGCATTAGCCGCCGACACATTCAGGGTACCTGCGAGTGCTTGCGCCTGTGAGGCGGATCTCATGACGCGAACCTGGCAGACAGGAAACAACGCGGTATAGGCGATACCCCACAGCGCCAGTGCGATGGCCAGTAATACCGGCGAACCTGACAGGGGGACGCTGGCCGCCATGCCGACGCTTAACACAAGTGAAAACGCGGCGGTAGCACCAAGTGGGCTGCGATCGACGAAGCGTCCACCTAACCCGTTGCCAACCAAGCCAATGGCCCCAAATCCCATAAGCCACCATCCGACCCGTGACGACGCTACATGAGCGATGCGCTCCAATATGTCAGCCAGATAAGTGTAGGCGGTGAACATCGCAGTAAATACCACCACGGACAGCAGAACATTGACGACAAAACGTGGATCTTTAAGGATGCGCGTCTGCTCGGTCAGGCGTAACCGCTGAGGTCGTGCGATGGTTGGCATAAAGACCAGCAGCGCTACAGCCATTGCCAGAGACAACCCGGCGAGTATCCAGAAAGTTCCGCGCCAGCCGATGGCATCCGCAGCCAGCGTTCCCAGTGGAATACCAAATAGCAGGGCGGCAGAAATCCCGAGATAAACCTGTGATACCGCCTGACCAGCGCGTTGTGGTCCGACTAATTCTCCGGCTGTTTCGCTGGCTGTCCCCCAGAATACCGGCAGAACCAACGCCGGAATGAAACGCGCTATCGCCAGCACCCAGATGTTTGATGCGAGTGCCGCAAGGACATTGGACGCAGTAAAAATCAGCAGGATGGCTATGAACAGCCTCTTACGCTCAATGTGAGACAACAGCGCAGTTAAAAACGGGCCAAATAGCATTACCGTGAAAGCAAATAGGGTCACGAGTTGCCCGGCGGCAGAAATAGAAATCTTAAGATCGCGCGCCAGTGCGGGCAATAGCCCGACGATCAGATATTCAGTGGTAACGATGACGAAAGCCGCCATGGCGAGAATGACGATGGCAAGACGACCAGACGTACGGGATACACCATCAGATACAGAAAAATAAGACATGGACAATCTCGGGCATAAGTTCATTTCCTCTATCTTATTGAGGATTTAATTTCTTATCCCGGATATATTTTATCAATATTGATGATTTAATTTCTCTAATTAGGGGGGGCATGGTTTCCACTGAACGGCTCAAGGGGATCGAAACATTTGTGGCAACCGCAGACGCAGGCAGTTTTACCGCAGCGGCGGAACTTCTGCACCTGACCAGTTCTGCTGTTAGTAAGAGCGTAGCGCGGCTGGAAGAACGGCTTGGCACGCGTTTGTTTGAGCGAACCACTCGCCGACTCGCTCTGACGGATGCGGGGGCTGCATTTTATCGTACCTGCGTCCGCGTTCTCACCGATCTGGAAGAAGCGGAGGCGGTACTTGCTGTACAGCGTAGCGAACCCGTGGGCCGTCTGAGACTGGACCTACCCGCAACCTTTGGTCGCCTACGAGTATGGCCGTTGGTGTTGCAATTGATGCCGCAGTACCCGCATCTTCGTCCGCACGTCTCGTTCACCGATCGCTTTGCTGACTTATTGGACGAAGGTATTGATCTTGCGGTGCGTATCGGGGGACCGGACCACTGGCCTGCCGCTATCGGGCATCGCCACTTAGGCCATGAACGCCTGATTTTCTGCGCTTCGCCGGACTACCTGGCACATCACGGTATCCCTGCTTCTCCGGCGGAACTGCTGCAACATGACGCAGTGCTCTACGGTAAAGCCGATGGTTCTTCAAGCCCGTGGCTGATTGCACATGATGCAGGAATCGTCGAACGGAGGACAATGGAAGGGCGAATTATCGCTGGTCATGCTGAAGCCCAAGTTGCCGCGGTCAAGGCGGGCTGCGGTATTGCACAGCTAGCGACCTGGCTGGTACGCGATGAAATCAGATGTGGCGAATTGGTGCAGATTTTGCCAATGCTAACAACCGTTGGCTTGCCGCTTAACCTGATATGGCCAGTAGGCAGGCAATTACTGCCTAAAGTAGATGCCATTTTGCAATTTCTTGCCAGCGAATTGCAAATCGACGCACCTGATTTTCCTGCACACAATTAATGCAGGAAAAAACGGGCGGCGGCGATTTTTTACGAAAATACGAACAGTAAATGTCACTATCAGGAAAAAATATCGAATTTGTGCCAGAATTAATCGAATGCAGCTGTTTCTAAGTGCTCTCTCCGGTGGCATTTTGACCGGTAATAACATTGATCATAAGGAGAATAAATCAATGAAACTTTGGCAAGTAATGAGCGGTGCAGCCCTGGCGCTCGCAATTTCAGGTTGTGCGGATCAGGGGCATGATATTCAGACGCCAGCGTTGGGTGCGAATGGGGCAGGGCAGCAAGCGGTTATTGCTCAGCCAAATGTGAGCGGATCTGTCTATATTCTTCAGCGTATTGCGCTACCGCCTGATGCGGTCCTGACCGTGACCCTTTCCGATGCTTCACTGGCCGATGCACCTTCAAAGGTTCTTTCGCAGCGTGTTGCGCGGACTGAGGGTAAACAGTCGCCATTCCGATTTGTTCTGCCATTTAACCCGGCGGATATCCAGCCAAATGCACGCATATTGCTGAGTGCGGCTATTACCATTGATGGTAAAATGGCGTTTATTACCGATACCGTCCAGCCCGTTATTAACGGCGGGGGAACAAAAATCGATCTGACGCTGGTACCGGTCCCTTCCGTTGCGATGCCAACCCAGAACGGCGCGGCGACCGCGGTTCCATCGACGTCACCGACGCAGATAACACCATCATCGTCGGTACCTGCTCCTGAAAATATGTAATTAACGTTGGTTCAGGCACTGATTATGATAACCGCGTGGGATGGGGCGAAACCCCGTCCCTCTTTTCAACGCGAATATGTGGTCCGCTGAAAGGGCATATTATAGCTGCCAGCGGTAACGCTGCAGGGAAATCTTCCCTTGGCTGCTGACCTCAATCCCTTCTTTTTCTAATGCGCTACGCTGGCGACTCAAGCCATCGCCGGAAAGTGAAATCTCCCCCATTCGATTGATCACCCGATGCCAGGGTAAGTGGCTGCCTGCGGGTAAGCGTTTTAAAACGCCACCAACCTGTCGAGCTGCACGTGGTGCGCCAGCAAGGCGTGCGACATCGCCGTATGTGGTTACGCAGCCATAGGGGATTGCAGCTACGATATGATAAACGCGCTGCTGGAAAGAGTCATTTTGGTACATGCTATTTATCCTGACCGATTTATCAGTTATCACCACCGAAGTGTAAGCCCGTACTTGCTGCGATCGGAACCGATTCGGCTCGCCGTTATGTAATTTATTCAGAATGACGGGCAAGCAACAGGCATGACATGCCGCATAGTCATTCCAATTCATTACGATCCCTGTTCAAGAAAACAACGGTCATCAGGGGTTTGCTTGCAATTGACCAGGGCATCATTGATAATGCCTGCGCTCTGTAAGTCGGAGCCGTTCAATGGGGGCCCTGTTGGTTCTCCCGCAACGCTAACTTGTGAACTCGGTCAGGTCCGGAAGGAAGCAGCCGCAGCAGGTGACGCGTGTGCCGGGATGTGGCTGGCAGGGGCCCCACCAATTCAGCTAGTTCTCCTTTGCAATACGCCAATTTATATTATCTTTATTTCTGCGCGTTATTTCCCGTCAACGGCATTGGGCTGTAGTGAATATGCCTGTATCAGTCATGCATCTGGATATCGGTACCTCTGAGAAGGCGTTGCAATGGTCATGGCGTGATGAATGAAGAGGCATGTTTCATAGTGAACCGGCGATTGCCGGGCATAGGAACATCCTGACTTAGGCGTCAGAAATATTCACTGGCTGGCGTGATGCAGTTTCAATGAGTTGATGCAGATTCCATCCTGCCTGAAGATGCATCGGTGCTACAGGGTACTATCCTATCATCCGCATCACTTTCCTGAACGGTTGATCGGAATGGTAAGTTTGTGGGCCAGCGCGAGCGCTATTCAAAACGGTAAGCCGGTTTATCGTTCTGCCTTTATGTTATTCCAGTGATTTTGTCTATAGATTGTTCTAGCGAACATATTTCCATACGGAAACGGGGACTTTGTCATAGAGTTTATTCATTGTTAGCTCAGCCAGACGGTGGTCCGCTGCGGAATTGAATACTTCTAATTCATCATCAGATAATTCATATTTATTTTTTTCAATCACTCGTTCAAGCGTGTCAATCGAGCGACAACGTCTTAAGCGCATTAGATAATCAGTTTTAGTAAGAGTCTTGTCAGTCATTGTTAAACCGTAATAAAAATAAAGGGTTGCTAAAACGAATGGCTCGGTTGCAACGGTAGAAGAGCACACTCTTCAGCAAAAATGTTAAAAAGACGTTTTGCTGATTTTTGCCAACGATTGAGATCTTGAGCATTAATACCGTAATTGCTAAACAACATAAAAGTATCGTCAAGGTACTCATCGATTTGGCCAATCAGGTCACTATCTTCAACGTGTTTGATTTTGTAATTCATGGTGAATGAGGCGATATGTTCAATCAGTTCGTTCAGTTGCAGGTTGATTGCAGAAGTCGGATCGTTCACCCATCCGTGATGACTATCCCCGAGGGTCGTCATGCTTTCGTCATACAGATTTTCACACAGGAATTTCAATTGGGCAATATCATGCCTTTTCGGTGAATATTCGTCCATCTGTTTCCCCTCCATAGCGAGCGATACAAGCCAGTAGTTAATGGGCTAAGCAGAAAGATAATGCAACCTGGAAGCGATTATACTCGTCATATTTCAAGCTGCAGGTTTGTTGGCTTTGCTCGGTCGCTCTGACAACCAACTTGAGTCAGTTAGCGGAGATGCCTGAACGTGCTCCTGCCTTGTAACGCAAATATGTAGAGCGTATCGTTGCCGTACTCCAGGCTACATATGCGTTGGCTTCACTCACATATCCGAATCACTCTGTAAGTTCATCGGGATTTGCCTCTTTGACGCTTTGGTTCAACTCGATTTATTTCGGGTATATAAATAAATAATTTATTTAACGGACTTTATGAATATAACGTAATTTAATTAATAATGCGTGAGGCAATTACCAAAAATTACAATTCATCCGCGGTATCGGGGTGCGCATTGTCCGTGAAGTCAAAGACCAGGGCACCGGGAACCACCTCGAATTCCACACTTTCTGTGGCCGTATCCGTGGCGTCAATATCTAAACAAGCATTGAATATGTTCCAACGAAAGTTGTAATGCATTTTATAACGCAATTTTCCTAAAGGTTCTATTAAAAGTATTTTTATCGAGTCAGGAACTAATCGTGCATTTTGAGAATACCAGCTCAAATCTCCGGTTAATGCATCCTCTATTTTGGGAATATTCTGTTGGATTATTTCTTGTAATTGTGGCTGATTTATTTCAACAGTCAAATAGTCACATTCAATTGAAATGCGCATTTTATCCTCAAAAGTTTAACATTGCTTATAGACATTTTGTTGCTACTTAATGCTAAAGCAAGTGCTATAAAAGTGCGTTTAACCAGCTTAATGATTTACCTGATTTTATTCTAGTCTGCTTTTTGAGTTGCTGCGATAGTCTATAGCTTGCAGAACAATTTTTCTTATATACCAACCTGATTAAGCGCAAGTTTACCGTTCGGCTGACGCTATTCGCGCTATGGATCACATCGTTCATTATGCGCGCAGTATGATAGCGGTAGCACTATCACGTTGTAGCCGCATTACGAATCATGTTTAGACGAGATAACAAACCAAGCTTCCGGGCATTTTACCAAAGTTAGCAACATTAATCCTCGCAATGGCGTACAGGAAAGCGTATAACAATTGTTATGTTATAACATATTATAATCTGATGGTGATTATGCTTCCTTTTTTAACATCCGGACATACGCTTTTTACACTCTCGGCCGGACAGAGAATAGCGTTGAGCGCTGTACTCATACTGCTGCTTGCTATCGGGGTCTGGTGGGCTATTTCGTTATGATCGTAATGGAAAATTTGCTGGCGGGTTACAGGCATGCCGCGGTTACTCCTGCGGTTAACGGCCATTTCACGCGTGGGTCAATGACTGCATTGATGGGAGCTAATGGCTCAGGTAAATCGACGTTACTGAAAACCTTTGCCGGATTGTTACCGCCCGTAGCAGGCTCTGTTCGCATATCTGTTCCGCGCGCGGAGGTGGCCTGGTTACCGCAGCAAACGGAAATAGAACGGCAATTTCCGGCAACGGTATTTGATCTGGTCGCAATGGGATGCTGGCAGCGCTGCCGCTGGTTTGGTGGTATAGGTCACCAGTTACGCGCCGAAATTATGCAAAATTTGCAGAAAGTAAACATGGTTGATTTTGCTGGTGCACAGCCGGGTACGTTATCCGGTGGTCAGTTGCAGCGTGTGCTTTTTGCTCGTCTGCTTATGCAGCGAGCCTCTTTACTCCTCCTTGATGAACCCTTTACCGGGGTTGATAGCCAGACTACCGCGTTATTGTTGCAACTGCTGTCTGAACGGCACCGGCAAGGTTGTACATTGATTGTTGTTCTGCATGACAGCGCACTGGCCGATAACTGGTTTCCGGATAGGTTATATTTACAAGGAAATCAAGCGTATTGGTCTAACTCCTTTGCGTCTGAAACGCTGCAACGGGTACACATGAAGCGGGTGGCCCCATGATACTGGATGCCTTACATCCCTTCATCGAGTTTGGCTTCATGCGGCGTGCCCTGATGGCCTGCATCGCGCTATCGATCAGCGCGACTCCGCTCGGCGTCTTTTTATTATTGCGTAGGATGAGTCTGGTCGGTGATGCGCTGTCACATGCGGTTCTTCCAGGGGCAGCTATTGGTTATTTGATTTCGGGGTTATCGCTTGTAGCCATGGGCGTAGGGGGCTTTATTGCGGGTTTATCCGTTGCATTACTTTCCGGAGCCGTGAGCCGATTTACACCGTTGCGTGAAGATGCCAGCTTTGCTGGTTTTTATCTCGGTTCACTGGCGCTAGGTGTGACGCTGGTTTCACTACGCGGCTCCAGTATCGATCTACTTCATGTGCTGTTTGGATCGTTACTGGCGGTGGATAACAGCGCCATATTGCTTGTCGGTAGCATTAGCATATTGACTGTAGTGATGCTGGCCGCGATCTATCGACCACTCGTTATTGACGCTTTTGATCCCTCGTTTCTGTTGACGCAGAGTCGCTGGAGTTCTCCCCTGGTGCATGCGATTTTTTTGATGTTGGTAGTGGTCAACCTTGTTGCCGGGTTTCAGGTACTTGGCACACTCATGTCCGTTGGGCTGATGATGTTACCGGCAACCAGCGCACGTTTCTGGAGTATCCGCTTACCTGGCATGTTGGCCGCTGCAGTAACACTGGCGGTCGTCGCCAGCTGCTGTGGACTTTTTGCTTCTTTCTATCTCGCGCTGCCGGCAGGACCTGCGGTGGTGCTTAGCGCGGCTATTTTATTTTTTATTTCAATTTTAGTGGGGCCCTGCGGTGGCTTATTAAGGCGCCGTATATTTTTATCTGCAGGTAAGGAGAAAATATGAAAAAGTTGTCGGTTACGTTGGCTCTCGTCGCGTCGATCGCCAGTCCTCTCGCGTTAGCCAAAACAGTTGAAACCGTCGCCAGTTTTACCGTGTTGGCGGATATCGTGAAACAGGTTGGTGGCGAGCATGTCAAAGTAAAAAGTCTGGTAGAAGCGAATGGCGATCCCCATAGCTTTGAGCCAACGCCGCAGGATAGCCTGGCGTTATCCCGAGCCGATGTGGTTTTCGTAAGTGGGTTGGGTCTGGAAGGGTGGATGGATCGTCTTGTCACAGCCTCAGGATATAAAGGCAAAGTTGTCATTGCTTCTGACGGGATTGAAACGCGTAAAATGGAAGAGGATGGACAAACCATCACCGATCCCCATGCATGGAATAGCGTACATAATGGCGTGACCTATGCGACAAATGTGATGGATGCCCTTATTGCAACCGATCCCGACGATGCGGATTATTTTCGCCAGCACGGCATGGCTTATATCCGCCAACTGAATCAGTTGGATAGCTGGGCAATGCAGACCTTTAATGCGATTGCTCAACAGAAGCGTAAGGTGCTGACCAGTCATGATGCCTTCGGCTATTTTGGCCAACGTTATGGATTAACCTTTCTTGCTCCGGTTGGTTTCTCTACGGAATCGGAGGCCAGCGCCAGTGATGTCGCCGGGCTGATAAAACAACTAAAGGAAGAGCATATCAGTCGTTACTTTATTGAAAATCAAACCGATCCCCGCCTGGTGAAACAAATTGCATTGGCAACGGGTGCACAACCCGGAGGCGAACTCTATCCGGAAGCATTATCGACAGAGGATGGCCCGGCAGCGACTTATACGGCCGCGTTTAAGCACAACGTTGAGACAATCTCGGCCAGTATGAAGTAAAAAAAGGGCCGAATTTTTATTCGGCCCCGAGAGAAATAACATGATACTAGCGTTTTTTCTTCCCGCCCTGTACCGCTTTAAAGCGTGGGTTACTTTTACAGATGACATAAACTCGCCCGTTACGGCGTACTATTTTACAATCTTTATGCCGTGTTTTGGCTGAACGTAAAGAACTCAATACCTGCATAGCAATTCATCCTTATGATTTACCGAGAAAGCGGCCAAAACGTTGATTAAAGCGCGCTGCGCTGCCTTCTTTGGCAAACTCTTTTTGTTTCCCGGTGTAGTAAGCGTGCGAGGCGGAAGAGACATCAAGCAGTACACAAGGATAAATCAGCCCTTCATACTCAATGGTACGGTCGGTTTTAATTGTGGATCCCACTTTAAAATAGTGGTTGGCGCTGGTGTCGTGAAAGATCACCGGGCGGTAATGAGGATGGATATCCGCTTTCATAAATACCTCAATTGTTATGTTATAACATTAAGTATGCGCTGCTAAATAGCGGATTGCAACCCTCACATCAGCCAAAAAAAAGAGGCCGCATAAGCGGCCTCCGATCGTTATCACTGATGTCAGTGGGTGTTGTGCTCAACCGTATGCGACGGTTCAAGCTCTTCCTTATGCTTGCTGAAGCGGCGGCGTACCACCACAAAGAACACCGGCACGAAGAAGATTGCCAGAATGGTTGCGGTCACCATACCGCCCATGACGCCAGTACCGACCGCATTTTGCGCCCCGGAGCCCGCGCCGGTACTGATCGCCAGCGGTAAAACCCCGAGGATAAAGGCCAGGGAGGTCATCAGTATTGGGCGTAGACGCATACGTACAGCTTCCAGCGTCGCTTCAACCAATCCCTTGCCCTCTTTTTCCATCAGGTCTTTGGCGAATTCAACAATCAATATCGCATTCTTCGCCGACAGGCCAATGGTTGTCAGCAGACCTACCACAAAGTAAACATCGTTGCTGAGACCACGCAAGGTAGTAAACAGCAGTGCACCGATAACCCCCAGTGGAACGACCAACATTACTGCAAAAGGAATCGACCAGCTCTCATATAACGCGGCCAGACATAAGAACACCACGATAAGTGAGATGGCATAAAGTGCAGGAGCCTGGTTTCCTGACAGACGTTCCTGATAAGACATGCCCGTCCAGTCATAACCGATACCTTCTGGCAACTGTGCCGCCAGTTCCTCCATCAGGTCCATCGCCTCGCCCGAGCTCTTACCTGGCGCTGGTTGCCCCAGCATTTCCATCGAAGGCAGACCGTTATAGCGCTCCAGACGAGGAGAGCCATATTGCCAGTGTGCTGAAGCAAAGGAGGAGAAGGGCACCATCTCGCCATTACTGGCACGTACGTACCATTTATTGACATCGTCGGGCAGCATACGCGCACTAGCTTCACCCATCACGTACACTTTCTTCACACGTCCACGATCGATAAAGTCATTCACGTAGGAACCACCCCATGCCGCGCCCAACGTGGTGTTGATGTCGGCAATGGAAACGCCCAATGCTTCTGCTTTTTCCTGATCGATGGTCAGTTTGTATTGAGGTGTATCTTCCAGTCCGTTTGGACGCACGCCAACCAGTGTATCCGAATGCTGTGCGACCAGGCCTAACAGCTGATTACGTGCTTGAGTCAATTTATCATGCCCAAGGTTAGCCTGGTCGATCAGTTCGAAGTCAAAGCCCGTGGCGTTACCCAGCTCAATAATCGCTGGCAGGTTGAAGGGGATCACCATCGCATCTTTGATGGTCCCCAGCGCCTTCATTGCGCGCCCGGCAATGGCCGGCACTTTATTATCGCTGCTGCTGCGCTCATCCCAAGGCTTGAGGCTGACGAACGCAATACCCGTATTTTGACCACGGCCGGCGAAACCAAAGCCATTAACGGTAAATACGGAGTTTACATTCGCTTTCTCTTTCGTCAGGAAGTAATCAGAAACTTGATCCAGCACTTTCTGGGTTCGCTCTTGCGTTGCACCCGCAGGCAATTGAGCCTGAGCCAGCAGTAAGCCCTGATCTTCTTCCGGTAAAAATGATGTCGGTAGCTTCAGGAACAGATAAGCCATACCGATCACAATCAACAGATAGAGAAGCAGATAGCGCCCGGTGCTGCGTATGATATGACCAACACTATCGGTGTAGTGGTTGGTGCTTTTCTCAAACAGTCGGTTAAACCAGCCGAAGAAACCAGTAGTTTTACCATGGTCGCCTTTTTTCACCGGTTTTAGCATTGTGGCGCAGAGTGCTGGCGTCAGAATCAATGCCACAATGACTGACAGCACCATTGCGGAAACGATGGTGATGGAGAACTGGCGATAGATAACCCCAGTTGAGCCGCCGAAGAAGGCCATAGGAATAAATACCGCTGACAGCACGAGGGCAATACCTACCAGCGCGCCCTGAATCTGCCCCATCGATTTTCGTGTTGCTTCTTTAGGCGGTAAACCTTCTTCCGCCATGACACGTTCGACGTTTTCAACCACAACGATAGCATCATCGACCAACAGACCTATCGCCAACACCATCCCGAACATGGTTAACGTGTTAATCGAATAGCCGAAGATATTGATGATGGCAAACGTACCGAGCAACACCACCGGAACCGCAATGGTAGGGATCAGCGTGGCACGGAAGTTTTGCAGGAACAGATACATCACCAGGAATACCAATACGATCGCTTCTAACAGCGTTTTGACAACTTCGTTGATCGAGATTTGTACGAAGGGCGTTGTATCATACGGATAAACCGTTTTTAGTCCGGCAGGGAACGTGGGTTGCAGTTTAGCGAGGGCATCCTTAACTGCGGCGGCGGTATCCAGCGCGTTAGCGCCAGTGGCCAATTTGATCCCAAGTCCTGACGCGGGTTGACCGTTAAAACGGGCGATAATCTCGTAGTTTTCACCACCGAGCTCAATACGGGCAATGTCACGCAGGCGCACCTGTGAACCATCCGGATTCACTTTCAGCAGAATTTTGCCGAATTCATCGGTGGAAGTCAGACGCGTTTGCGCAATGATTGATGCATTAAGCTGCTGTCCTTTCGCGGGGGGCGTTCCTCCTAATTGCCCGGCGGCGACCTGCGCGTTCTGGCTATTAATTGCGGTAACGACATCAACCGGCGTCAGATGATAGTTATTCAGCTTATGTGGATCCATCCAGATACGCATTGCGTACTGGGCACCGAACAATTGGGTATCACCCACGCCAGTAACGCGGCTGATAGGATCTTTGATGTTAGAGGCGACATAATCCGCAATATCGTTTTGCGTCATGGTGCCATCTTCATTCACAAAACCCGCCACCATCAGGAAGCTACTGGAAGATTTTTGTACTTTGATACCTTGCTGTTGTACCTCTTGTGGCAACAGTGGCATGGCCAGTTGCAGTTTATTCTGTACCTGCACCTGCGCAATATCGGCATCTGTACCCGACTGGAAAGACAAGGTAAGCGTTAATGTACCGGAAGAGTCACTGCTGGAACTCATGTACATAAACCCGTCGATACCATTCATATTTTGTTCGATAACCTGGGTTACCGAATCTTGTAGCGTTTTCGCATCTGCACCAGGATAGGCTGCCTGAATCTCAATTGCCGGCGGCGCAACATTAGGATATTGCTCAATCGGTAATTTAAGAATCGATAGCACACCAGCCAACATGATAATGATGGCGATAACCCACGCAAAAATGGGGCGATCGATAAAGAACTTAGCCATGTATCAGTGGCTCCTGTTAAGACTGTTTTTGGTCAGATGGCGCCTGAGACTGCGATTTCGCACTGCCTTCAGCGTTTTCTGATACTTCCTGTGGCGTCACCTGTGCACCAGGTTTCGCGCGTTGAATACCGGTGATAATCACGCGGTCTCCATCCTTAAGGCCGTCAGTTACCACCCATTTATCGCCAATTGCTTGTCCGGTGGTGAGGTTACGTAGTTCGACCTTGTTGTCAGCACCCACGACCATCGCCGTGGCCTGTCCGGTTGGCGTACGCGTCACACCCTGCTGTGGAACCATCAATGCGTTAGGATTGGTACCTTCTTCCAGTCGGGCACGCACAAACATACCCGGCAGTAAACGATTATCCGGATTCGGGAACACCGCACGCAGCGTGATAGAACCGGTTGTTTCGTCCACGGTGACATCAGAAAATTCTAATGTGCCCTGCTGCTGATACTCGTTACCATTCGAAAATGAAAGCTGTACTTTAGCTTTACCATCTACCTGCTGCAGTTTGCCGGACTCAAGCTCCTGACGCAGACGCAGAAAATCGTCACTGGACTGAGTGACATCAACATAAATTGGATCAAGTTGCTGCACGGTCGCCAACGCTGTCGCCTGTCCGCTTTGTACCAAGGCGCCTTCCGTTACCGATGATTTGCCAATACGGCCACTAATTGGTGAAGTGACTTTAGTGTAGGCGAGATTTATACGGGCGCTTTCGACGTTTGCCTGAGCCGCCTGTACTGCTGCTGCAGTCTGGCTTTGTGTAGCGATAGCCTGGTCATAATCTTGCTGGCTGATATATTTGGTGCCCAGCAGTGGTTTGAAGCGTTTGACAGTTTGTGCCGCGATTTGCGCGTTCGCCTGAGCCTGAGCTAAATCGCCTTTGGCACTATCGTAGGCTGCTTGATAAGTTGCGGGATCGATTTGATAGAGCGATTCACCAGCCTTGATATCACTTCCTTCAACAAAATTACGTTTCAGGATAATGCCTGAAACCTGCGGACGAACTTCCGCGATGCGGAATGACGACGTTCTTCCCGGCAGCTCAGTTGTAATTTTCAACGGTTCGCTTTTCAACGTAATAATGCCCACTTCTGGCGCTTGTTGTTGGCCGGCTTGTTGAGCACTTTTATCATCACATCCTGTTAGCACGAAGCTGCCTGATAGCATCAGTGCGACCGCCAGAGGCGTGAACCCTCTGTTTTTTTTCATAAATAAACCTCGAGTATCCGATATCGATTATTCAATGGATCACAAACCGTTAAGCCCATTGCTGCGTTTAAATTATGGTCATGCTATGTTACATACATTCGGAAATGTATGTAAGTCTACTCTCTTGTAAAAAAAGCATTTATGGCACGAAAAACCAAACAACAAGCCCTTGAAACGCGAAACCACATTATTGATGCGGCTATCGCCCAGTTTTCTGAGCATGGCGTCTCAGCAACCTCGCTCGCCGATATCGCATCGGCAGCAGGGGTAACGCGTGGTGCGATTTATTGGCATTTCAAAAACAAAACTGACTTATTAAATGAGATTTGGGTGCAGTCTGAGTCCGGTTTAGAGGACTTAGAGCATGAGTATCAAATAAAATACCCGGGTGATCCACTTTCTATTATGCGGTCAATGCTGATCTATGTCGTCGAAGCAACGGCACGCGATCAGCGCAGAAGATCGCTGTTGGAAATCATCTTCCATAAATGCGAGTTTGTCGGTGAAATGACAACACTGCAAATGATACAACAAAAGCTTTATCTAACTTGCTATGAGAAGATAGAGCTAATGTTGCGCCAGTGCATTGATTTACGGCAGCTTCCACCTGAACTGAACACGCGTCGAGCGGCATTTATCATTCGGGGTTATATGAGCGGTATTATCGAAAACTGGCTGTTTATGCCGGAAAATTTCGATCTGGTGGCCGAAGCGCCAGCTCTGGTGGATACGCTGCTGGACACGCTGGGCAACAGTCCGACGTTATGCCAGCCATCGCCCAATGCTTAAGATTGCGCAGGTAATTTACGTTCAAAGTCGCGCTTTACGATTTCCAGAGCGGCCAGTACCGTCTCTGGTGCAATTTTATGCTCCTCAAGAAGCATAATCAGATCAACAGCAAGTTTGATTTCATCTGCCGCTTTTTCTAAAGGCATCCTCTTCTCCTGTCGTTAAATCCGGAACTTTGCCACTAACAGCATCAGTAATGAACCGGAGATCGCCAGCAATAAAGCACGTAGATTCAAGGTCGCTAGCGTACCCCAGTTAAAGTACACGCTAATAAACCCGCCAACCAATGCGCCAACCACAGATAAAACCAACGTGACAAGCAAGCTACCGGGTTGGGTCAGGGAAAATCTACGCCCCAGTAAACCGGTAAAAACGCCAATAATAATCCAGGAGAAAAGTCCCATGACATGGCCCCAAGTGAACGTCGCTCGTGACCGTAAGTATATCCGTCCTGCGGCTGGTTGCGCGTTTGACATGTATAGTGTTTCGCGACGCCGTATTAATACTTTACCGCAGATTTCCTACCTAATGTTATCCATCGCGCTGCTGGATTGCCTGCTCAATAAGCGTGATTGCTTCCCGACAGCGAAGTAAGCGTGCTTCGAGCGCGGTCAGTTCCCGTTGGATCTGCTGTTGTTGCCGTAACGTTTCTTGTTGACCAAGCTGTTTTTCATGGTCACTAAGCATCATTATCAGACGTTGCTCAAAGCCCTGATGCTCAGCCAGTTTTTGATCAAGCGTATCAATAGCACGGCTAGCCTGTGGCTCGCGCTGTCGCAGGGGCTGGGTAGCAATTTCCCGTTGCAGAGCCCCCATCTGCAATACCATATGCTCGGCCAGCCAGGTGAGCCGGTCGGGATTTTTTTCCAGCGCGCTTTGTTTTAACTGCGACAGCGTTTGACGGGCCTCCTGGAGATAATCACCCAGGCGCGTACCGTGGCAGCGAAATAACTGTCGATCAAAGCGCGCACGTGATGTCTGCTGTTCCGCTCGGGGCGACAGCGTAGCGGCAAGCTGTTCCAGTCTGGCTTCAAGTTGCTGAAGGAGCAGGGCGCTTTTCATTTTCTCTCTCCGCTGTTTACTGCTGTGGTAAAGTGCTCCTGGCATGCCAGAGACGGGCTTTATTATGCAACGAATATTACTACTGATCATTGGTTGGTTAGCCATCGTGCTTGGCACGTTGGGTATTGTATTGCCTTTATTACCCACGACCCCGTTTATTCTGCTCGCGGCATGGTGTTTCGCCCGCTCCTCTCCTCGTTTTCATGCCTGGCTACTCAACCGTTCCTGGTTTGGCCCCTACCTGCGCCACTGGCAGCAGCACCGCGCGCTACCGCCGAAAGCGAAGGGAAGAGCCATCATTCTGATCCTTATCACATTTGCGTTTTCCCTGTGGTGGGTCAAACTGCTTTGGCTGCGTATACTCCTTGGGTGCATGCTTTGTGTACTGCTGATTTTTATGCTGCGGCTACCTGTTGTTGAGAAAGAGCAACAAAATTTGTGATTTCACTTTTCGCAGTTGCAATTGCCAGACGCTTTGCTTAGATTTGGTCGTTTTCGTACGTAGCTTCTCTGTTTTATGGCGATTCCGTCGGCGGTTAACTACTGTCAGAGCGGGAAGAGGTTGCGTGAGTCAGATCCGTATTTACCAGGCATAACACTATGACCGCCACTGCGCAGCAGCTTGAATTTCTGAAAGAGAGTATCAAAAGCATTCCGGATTACCCAAAGCCGGGCATCCTTTTTCGTGACGTTACCAGCCTGCTGGAAGACCCGAAAGCGTTCGCAACCACGATTGAACTGCTGGTTGAACGTTATCGTCACGCTGGTATAACCAAAGTTGTGGGAACAGAAGCGCGAGGTTTTCTGTTCGGTGCACCTGTGGCGCTGGGGCTCGGTGTCGGTTTCGTCCCGGTGCGTAAACCCGGCAAGCTGCCGCGTAAAACCTTCAGCGAATCATACGAACTGGAGTATGGTAGCGATAGCCTTGAACTGCATTGTGATGCGATTCAACCGGGGGATGTTGTCCTGGTGGTGGATGATCTGTTGGCGACAGGTGGCACCATTGAAGCTACGGTCAAGCTGATCCGCCGGGCTGGTGGTGAAGTTAAACATGCGGCATTCGTGATTAATCTGTACGATCTTACCGGTGAAACCCGTTTGAAAGCGATGGGCGTTGAGAGCTACAGCCTGGTGGCATTTCCAGGGCACTAACGGTGCCGAACCTTCAGCCTCGCCGTAAAGGTGGGGCTGTGTTAGCATTACCCTCCGGTTCACTCACAAATCCCGCGAATCAATGAGCTATCAGGTACTTGCCCGCAAGTGGCGTCCACAAGCGTTTGCTGATGTTGTCGGCCAGGAACATGTCCTGAAGGCGCTGGCCAATGGCCTGTCGCTGGGCCGCATCCATCACGCTTATCTTTTTTCCGGCACCCGAGGTGTGGGAAAAACCACTATTGCGCGCTTGCTGGCGAAAGGACTGAATTGTGAAACCGGCATTACGGCCACCCCTTGTGGGCAGTGCGATAACTGCCGGGAAATTGAACAGGGACGCTTTGTCGATCTGATTGAGATCGACGCGGCCTCGCGTACTAAAGTCGAAGACACGCGTGATCTACTGGATAATGTACAGTACGCGCCGGCACGCGGGCGCTTCAAAGTGTATTTGATCGATGAAGTGCATATGCTGTCACGTCACAGCTTCAACGCGCTCTTAAAAACGTTGGAAGAGCCTCCAGCGCATGTCAAATTCCTGCTGGCAACCACCGATCCACAAAAGCTCCCGGTCACCATTCTTTCCCGCTGTCTGCAGTTCCATCTCAAAGCGATGGATGTAGAGCAAATTCGTGGTCAGTTGGAACGCGTACTCTCGGCGGAGGATATCAACGCCGAACCCCGCGCTTTGCAACTTTTGGCGCGTGCCGCCGATGGTAGTATGCGTGATGCGTTGAGCCTGACTGACCAGGCTATTGCGCTGGGACAGGGGCAAATTGCTACGGATACCGTCAATGCGATGCTGGGCACGCTGGATGACGAACAGCCGCTAGCACTGATTGAAGCGCTGGTGGATGCCGATGGTCAACGCACGATGTCTTTGCTTAATCAGGCCGCTTCACGGGGTGTGGAGTGGGAAGCGCTGTTGGTTGAAATGCTGCGTTTGCTGCATCGTATCGCTATGATCCAATTGCTACCTTCTGCCATTGATGACGATCAGGCGGCGATTGAACAACGCCTGCGGGAGTTGGCGCGAGTGCTCCCACCCGCCGATGTTCAGCTTTACTATCAAACCTTATTGGTCGGCCGTAAAGAGCTGCCGCTGGCACCGGATCGACGAATGGGGGTGGAGATGACGTTGTTGCGGGCGTTGGCGTTTCACCCACGCCAAAGCATTGCTGAGCCGGTTGCAAGGCCGGTCATGACGGCGAAAGCGGTACCTGAGCGGCAAGACGCGGCTACACCGCCGCCATCCGCCGTTGTGACGCATACGATCGCGGAAAATTCATCATCGGCGCCTTTACCCGACAGCACCAGTCAGCTTCTGCAGGCGAGAACGCAACTCATGCGCCAGCAGGGAGCAACCAAAGCAAAAAAGAGTGAGCCGGCGGCGCCTGGTGCGCGGCCGGCAAGCTCGGCGCTGGAGCGATTGGCTTCAGTTACCGAGCGGAGACAGAAACCATCGGCTGCAGCAGATGAACCTGTTGCTGCGGTAAAAAAAGAGGCGTATCGCTGGAAAGCGCAGAAGGTTGCAGAAGTGAAGACTGCACCCGTTGCGACACCTAAAGCGTTGCGCTCGGCATTAGAGCATGAAAAGACACCGGAACTGGCGGCCAGGCTAACGGAAGAGTCGTTACAGCGAGATGCCTGGGCGGCAGAAATCGCACGGATCTCAATTCCGAAACTGGTTCAGCAACTGGCGTTAAACGCCTGGAAAGAGCAGAACGGACAGCAGATTTGCCTGCATCTGCGCCCGGGACAGCGGCATCTTAACTCAGAATCGGCACAAAAAGTGCTGGCAGAGGCCTTAAGTGCGGCTGCGGGTGAGACGGTTGAATTGACTATCATTGAAGATGATAATCCATCAGTTCTAACGCCGCTGGAATGGCGGCAGGCGATTTATGAAGAGAAGCTGGCGCAGGCGCGTCAGTCGATTATTGCGGATACTCACATTCAGACGCTGTGTCAGTTCTTTGATGCCGATCTGGATGAAGAGAGTATTCGCCCCGTTTGAATCGCCGCATAGCCATACTTACGGTTACGCGGCCAGAGCAGAGAGAGAAAACTATGTTTGGTAAAGGCGGTATTGGCAACCTGATGAAACAGGCCCAGCAAATGCAGGACAAAATGGCACAGGTGCAGGAAGAGATTGCCGCCATGGAAGTGACCGGTGAATCTGGCGCTGGTCTGGTTAAAGTTACCATCAATGGCGCGCATAACTGCCGTCGCGTTGAGGTTGATCCCAGTCTGTTGGAAGATGATAAAGATATGCTTGAAGATCTGGTCGCTGCAGCCTTTAACGATGCTGCACGCCGTATCGGCGAAGCACAGAAAGAAAAAATGGCAGCAGTTTCCAGTGGTATGCAATTACCACCGGGCTTCAAGATGCCATTCTGATGCAAACCAGCCCGCTTCTGGAAGCGTTGATGGAGTCGCTGCGTTGTTTACCTGGCGTTGGGCCTAAATCAGCGCAACGCATGGCATTTCAGTTATTACAACGCGATCGCAGTGGTGGAATGCGCCTGGCGCAGGCACTAACACGCGCGATGTCAGAGATTGGGCACTGTACGCATTGCCGTACCTTCACTGAGCAGGAAATGTGTACCATCTGCGCCAATCCGCGGCGTCAGCAAAATGGGCAGATTTGCGTAGTGGAAAGTCCAGCTGATATTCATGCGATTGAACAGACCGGGCAGTTTGCTGGTCGCTACTTTGTGCTAATGGGCCATCTTTCGCCACTTGATGGTATCGGCCCGCAGGACATTGGTCTTGATCGCCTTGAACAGCGGCTGGAAACTGAAACTATTCAGGAAGTGATCCTGGCAACCAACCCTACGGTAGAAGGTGAGGCGACCGCCAATTATATTGCCGAGCTGTGTGGACAATACGGCGTGGATGCCAGTCGTATCGCTCATGGTGTTCCGATGGGCGGTGAACTGGAAATGGTCGATGGCACTACGTTATCTCACTCGCTTGCCGGTCGGCAAAAGATTAAATTCTGACCATTTGATGGCACGGTTCGCCGTGCCAGCTTGAAAACGACAATTCTATCCCCATCTCCTCCTCAACGTTCGATAAACCTGCTTTAGTTGAGGTATCAATGACCATGAAAGGACAAGAGACGCGTGGCTTCCAGTCTGAAGTGAAACAACTTCTGCACCTGATGATCCATTCCCTCTATTCAAACAAAGAGATCTTCCTGCGTGAATTGATCTCCAATGCTTCTGATGCGGCTGATAAACTGCGTTTCCGTGCACTCTCTTCACCTGAATTATATGAAGGTGATGGCGAGTTACGCGTGCGTGTCTCCGTGGATAAGGAACAACGTACTCTGACGTTAAGCGATAACGGCATCGGTATGCGCCGTGAAGAGGTCATTGAAAACTTAGGGACCATCGCTAAATCGGGTACTAAATCATTTCTTGAATCGCTGGGCTCAGATCAGGCAAAAGATAGCCAACTGATCGGTCAGTTTGGCGTAGGTTTCTATTCCGCATTTATCGTGGCCGATAAAGTCTCAGTGCGTACCCGTGCGGCAGGCGCAACGGCCGATGAAGGGGTGTTCTGGGAGTCAGCAGGTGAAGGTGAATATACCATTGCTGATATCAGCAAAGCTGACCGAGGGACTGAAATCACCTTGCATCTGCGGGAAGGTGAAGATGAGTTTCTGGATGCCTGGCGCGTGCGCGGCATTATCAGCAAATACTCTGACCATATTGCGCTGCCGGTAGAGATTGAGTCCCATAATGAAGAGGACGACACCACCAGCTGGGAAAAAATTAATAAGGCGCAGGCGCTGTGGACGCGTAATAAGTCTGATATTAGCGACGACGAGTATAAAGAGTTCTATAAGCATATTGCCCATGATTTTACCGATCCGCTGTCGTGGAGCCACAATCGTGTAGAAGGTAAGCAGGAATACACCAGCTTGCTGTATATCCCGACGCAGGCACCGTGGGATATGTGGAACCGTGACCACAAGCATGGCCTGAAACTCTATGTTCAGCGCGTGTTCATCATGGATGACGCCGAGCAGTTTATGCCGAATTATATGCGCTTTGTGCGTGGTTTGATTGATTCTAACGATCTGCCGCTCAACGTCTCGCGTGAAATCCTGCAGGACAGCCGTATTACGCAAAATCTGCGTAGCGCGTTGACGAAGCGCGTACTGCAAATGCTGGAGAAAGTCGCGAAGGATGATGAAGCGAACTACCAGCAGTTCTGGCAGCAGTTCGGTCTGGTGTTGAAAGAGGGGCCAGCTGAAGACAGCGGCAACGTTGAAACCATTGCTAAGTTGTTGCGTTTTGCGTCCACCAGCAGCGAAGGATCTGCACAGACGGTTTCGCTGGAAGATTACGTTAGCCGCATGGTTGAAGGGCAGGAGAAGATCTATTACATCACCGCCGACAGCTATGCCGCCGCGAAAAGCAGTCCGCACCTGGAACTGTTCCGCAAGAAAGGCATCGAGGTACTGCTGCTTTCTGACCGTATTGATGAATGGATGATGAGCTACCTCACTGAATTTGACGGTAAACCATTCCAGTCCGTCAGCAAAGCCGATGAGTCGCTCAGCAAACTGGCTGATGAAGAGAGCGAAGAGCAGAAAGAAGCGGAAAAAGCGCTGGAGCCTTTTGTTGATCGTGTGAAAACCCTGCTGGGTGAGCGAGTCAAAGAGGTTCGCCTGACGCATCGCTTAACCGACACGCCGGCCATCGTGACCACTGAAGCGAATGAAATGAGTACGCAAATGGCGAAACTGTTTGCTGCGGCAGGACAGGATGTGCCGGAGGTGAAATATCTGTTCGAGATCAATCCCGACCACGCGTTAGTGAAGCGTGCGGCGGATACTCAGGACGATACGCGCTTTGCCGAGTGGATCGAGCTGTTACTGGAGCAGGCGCTGTTCGCTGAACGCGGCACGCTCGAAGATCCAAACCAGTTTATCCGTCGTATGAACCAATTATTGCTGGGATAACCTTCCCAGTAAAAAAACGGGTGGCTTATTGCCACCCGTTTTGCTTTAGGGGATGCACACCTAAAATGCGTGTTTCGCCCTCAAAATTTGTGAAGCGCGTTCGCCAATGATGACGGAGGGATCCATCGTATTTGCGGTGGTCACGCGCGGCATAATGGAACCGTCGGCGATGCGCAAATTTTCGATACCCTAAACACTGAGCGTATTGTCGACGACGGACATCTCATCACGCTCCATTTTGGCAGTACAGGTTTGGTGTTTGAACGTGCCGGCAGAATTGCGGAGATAATTTTCAAGTGCCGCTTTCATATCGTCAGGATGAGAAAGGAAATTGGTATCAACGCGAGCAACGTCGAGAGGATTTGCGTTGGTTAAATAAACGCGGCCACAGCTTTTGGGTTGCGCCAGTCCGCAGAGCAGTGAATGACCGGCTGCGTGACCCTTACACCGGCAGGAGAGGGCCCATCTTATTGATGTGTTTTTGCCGCTCGTAGAGTGAAAATGTCTCGGGGTAATAGAGCGTTGTTGCGGTGTGATAAATAGCTTATGCGGGACAGGCTTAATCAACCACACTGAATATTAAAACTATTATTGGCGAGTAATATGAAGAATGTAGGATTAAGAAAAAGATAAATTGATGTAAAAATATTTCATTATCATACCATTCAGGTATGGCCTACCCGAGGGCGATGAGGGTGACAACTTTTCTGATTCTGGCGAATCCATCTTGCAGAACTGAGCGCATTTCTTGTGGCTGGACGGCCATAATGGTATGTTCTTGAACTTCTCAGTTAGATCAATGCAATTCGCAAGGGGATTTACGCAATGCGTATTATTCTGCTCGGCGCACCGGGCGCAGGCAAAGGTACTCAGGCTCAGTTCATTATGGAGAAATACGGGATTCCGCAAATCTCTACGGGCGATATGTTACGTGCAGCAGTTAAAGCGGGCTCGGAACTGGGTAAACAAGCCAAAGAAATTATGGATGCAGGCAAGCTGGTTACCGATGAACTGGTTATTGCGCTGGTAAAAGAACGTATTGCACAAGATGATTGCCGTAAGGGTTTTCTGCTTGATGGCTTTCCTCGCACCATTCCTCAGGCTGATGCAATGAAAGACGCCGGCATCAAAGTCGATCATGTGCTGGAATTCGCTGTTCCTGATGAGCTAATCGTAGAGCGTATCGTCGGGCGTCGGGTTCATGCGCCTTCTGGCCGCGTGTACCACGTCACGTTTAATCCACCGAAAGTGGAAGGTAAAGACGATGTGACCGGTGAAGAACTTACTACGCGTAAAGACGATCAGGAAGAGACCGTGCGTAAACGCCTGGTTGAATACCACCAGCTGACCGCGCCGCTTATTGCTTACTACAGCAAAGAAGCGGAAGCCGGTAACACCGCATATCACAAAATCGATGGCACACGTAACGTTGCCGACGTCAGCAGCGAGCTGCAAAAAATCCTCGGCTGATGATCGAAGGGACCAGCATTTGCTGGTCCTTTTGCAGCAATCGGTTTCTGCTCTTATCATTTCCGCTACACTACAAACCTGAATTATCACACATGGAAGCCAATAATCTGGCAGGTTTCACGCTGCGTAACAGGCAGCGAAATATACTCACCAGCGGCTAAGCAGAAACACTACGGCGATAATAATGTCAGCCACGTAACGACCAGTAAAAGGAATAACAATGAGGCAAGATAAACCCGGCGTTTTGCTGGTCAATTTAGGTACGCCCGACGCGCCGACATCGTCGGCGGTAAAACGTTACTTAAAGCAGTTTCTTAGCGATCCACGGGTGGTTGATACACCGCGCTGGCTGTGGTGGCCAATCCTCAATGGTGCGATCCTGCCGATTCGTTCGCCGCGCGTTGCTAAGCTCTATGCTTCGGTATGGATGGAAGAGGGATCGCCGCTGCTTGTTTACAGTAAACGTCAGCATCAGGCGCTTGCGGCGAGGCTGGATATCCCTGTTGCCCTGGGAATGAGCTATGGCAATCCCAGTCTGAAAAGTGCCGTAGATAGCCTGCTGGAGCAGGGCGTGACACGGTTAATTGTATTGCCGCTGTATCCGCAGTTTTCCTGTTCAACCGTGGCGGCAGTATGGAATGGTTTGACCGAGGTTTTTTCCGGTTATCGCTCGTTGCCTGATGTAAATTTCATTCGTGATTATGCAGAGCACCCGGCGTATATTGCGGCGTTAAAGGCCTCCGTTGAGCGTTCTTTTGCCCAACACGGCAAACCCGATTTGCTGGTGATGTCTTACCACGGTATCCCACAACGTTTTGCCGATGAAGGGGACGATTATCCCCAGCGCTGTCGGGATACGACAAAAGCGCTCACAGAAGCGCTTGGTTTGAGCGAAAATGAAGTAATGCTAACGTTTCAGTCGCGTTTTGGACGCGAGCCCTGGTTGACGCCATATACTGATGAAACGATGCGCAGTTTACCGGGCACAGGCGTGAAGCATATTCACATTATGAGTCCGGGATTTTCCGCAGATTGCCTGGAGACGCTCGAGGAGATTAGTGAACAGAACCGCGAGTTTTTTATGCATGCGGGCGGTAGCAAATTTGAGTATATTCCTGCCCTGAATGCGGACGTGGAACATATCGAGATGATGGTCGAGCTGGTGAATCGCTATCGCTAATCGCATTGACCGTGAATATGGTATTATTCACGGTCACAACCCATCTGAAGTCATCGATCATGAAATTCCCTGGCAAACGCAAATCCAAACATTACTTCCCCGTTAGCGCACGCGATCCTCTGCTCCAACAGACCCAACCCGAAAATGAAACCGGCACCAGTTGGGTGGTCGGCATCGATCAGACGCTGGTGGATATTGAGGCCAGAGTTGATGAAGATTTTGTGACGCGCTACGGATTGAGCGTCGGGCATTCGCTGGTTATCGAAGATGATGTTGCTGAAGCGCTTTACGATGAGTTAATGCGTGAAGGTTTGATCAGCCACCAATTTGCGGGTGGCACGATTGGTAACACCATGCACAATTACTCCGTACTGGCGGACGATCGCTCGGTGTTACTGGGGGTCATGTGCAATAACGTACAGATTGGTGGTTATGCCTATCGCTATCTTTGTAACACCTCAAGCCGCACCGATTTGAACTACCTGCAGGGCGTCGACGGCGCAATTGGTCGCTGTTTCACGCTAATCGGTGATAATGGCGAGCGCACCTTTGCAATTAGCCCGGGGATGATGAATCAGCTTCATGCAGAAAGTATTCCCGAAGAGGTTATTGCTGGCGCCTCAGCGTTGGTTCTAACCTCTTATCTGGTGCGTTGTAAGCCCGGTGAGCCCATGCCGCAAGCGACCATGAAGGCTATCGAATATGCGAAAAAGCATGATGTACCGGTAGTGCTGACGTTGGGTACGAAATATGTTATTGCCGATAATCCCGAGTTCTGGCGCGATTTCCTGCGCGATCACGTTTCAATTGTTGCGATGAATGAAGATGAAGCGTTAGAGCTCACGGGGTATAGCGATCCGTTACAGGCTGCGAATAAAGCATTGGACTGGGTTGACCTGGTACTGTGCACCGCCGGCCCTAATGGCCTCTACATGGCGGGCTTCACTGAGGAAGCGGGCAAACGAACAACCAACCATCCTCTGTTACCGGGTGCCATTCCTGAGTTTAATCAGTTCGAGTTTAGTCGTGCCATGCGCCATCAGGACTGCCTGCAAGCGCTGCGCATTTTCTCTCATATTGCGCCGTATATGGGCGGGCCGGAGAAAATTATGAACACCAATGGGGCGGGGGACGTTGCTCTGGCGGCGCTGCTACACGATATCACGGCGAATAATTACCATCGCGTGAATGTTCCTAACTCCAGTAAACACGGGCGCAGCTACCTGACCTACTCTTCACTGGCGCAGGTATGTAAGTATGCAAATCGTGTGAGTTACCAGGTATTAAATCAGCATTCACCTCGCTTAACGCGTGGTCTGCCTGAGCGAGAAGACAGCCTTGAAGAGGCTTACTGGGAACGCTAAGAAAATATAGCCAGCGCGTTCCGGGATGAAACGGGCTGGCATATGTTATGCCTTCAGCACAATGAATCAGATGACAGGGTAATTACGCTTACCTTTGTCATCCGCTACGAGGGTCAAATAGGGCACTGGGCTGGTTGTTGTAACTCGTTCTCCAGCTCCAGCTTCAACATGTTTAGCATGCTGGTAGCGATTTCACGTTCGCCCATCACAACACGGTTGGCACCACGCTCCATAATGTAATCGACTTCATCATCGTAATGCGCTCGCGCAATAATTTCGATATTTGGGCGCTTTTCCCGCGCTGCGGTGACGATCTCACCCGCTTCATATCCGTTGGGGATGGTCAGCAGCAGCCAGCGGGCACAGTCCAGACGTGCCAAATCCATCGTATCCGCACGGGCGGCGTTACCCAGAACCGCTTTAATCCCCTGTTCACGCAGGGCCTCGACGCGTGGTCGCGAATTTTCCACCACCACGATGGGTACGCCAGCCTCGATCAACTGTGCCCCCAGCAGGCTACCAACGCGGCCATATCCTACCAGGACTGCATGATTGCAGATATCGACCGGGATCTGTTTTTCTTCCTCGATCGCCTCTTCCATTGTCTGTTCTTCGATAGTTTCCGTTTTTTCCAGATAGCGCTCAAGCACGGTAAATAGAATTGGATTGAGCATGATTGAAAGGATGGCGGAAGCAAGCACCAGATTGCGCCCCTCTTCTGACAGCACCCCCAGTGAGATACCGAGTCCTGCCAGAATGAAGGCGAACTCACCGATCTGCGCCAGGCTGGCCGAAATAGTCAGGGCGGTGCGTCGTGAATGGCCGAACAGGGTAACCAGCAGGTAAGCGGCGATCGATTTGCCCAGCACGATAATCGCTAACGCGCCCAGCACCGCCAGCGGTTCCTGTACCAGAATTTTAGGATCAAACAGCATACCAACGGAAACAAAGAACAGCACGGCGAAAGCGTCGCGGAGTGGCAAGGTATCATGAGCGGCTCGATGACTTAGCTCTGATTCGTTTAGCACCATGCCGGCGAAGAAGGCGCCGAGCGCAAAAGAGACATCGAAGAACTCAACGGCGCCCAGTGCGATCCCCAGCGCCAGGGCCAGTACGGCCAGTGTAAATAACTCACGTGAACCCGTCGCTGCGCTTTTGGCTAAAATCCAGGGAACGACGCGGCGGCCTACCACCATCATCAGCACCATAAAGGCAACGACTTTACCGATGGTCAGCAGCAAATCCCACGCGATTAATGAGAAGCTGGCATTCCCTTGTTCAAACATACCTGCAATCGCGGGCAGCAGCACCAGCGTCAGCACCATCACTAAATCTTCAACAATCAGCCAGCCGATCGCGATTTGCCCACGCTGGCTATCAATCAGCTGCCGCTCTTCCAACGCACGCAGTAGCACCACGGTACTGGCGGTTGAAAGGCAGAGGCCAAATACAAAGCCGGTCATCATTGACCAGCCCATGCCCCAGGAGAGTGCCATACCCAACAATGTCGCAACGGCGATTTGAGCGATAGCGCCGGGAATGGCAATGGACTTTACCGACATCAGATCTTTCAGAGAAAAATGTAAGCCAACACCAAACATCAGCAGAATGACTCCGAGCTCAGCAAGCTCCGGCGCCAGATTAGTATCTGCAACAAACCCGGGCGTAAAAGGTCCGGCGAGTACACCAGCCAGCAGATAGCCGACTAAAGGGGAGATGCGCAGGCGATTAGCCAGCATACCAAGGAGGAAGGCGAGCACGAGGCCTCCGACGATGGTCGTGATAAGCGGTGTTGTGTGGTGCATGCCTTCTCCTTGTGTATGCAAATGTGTCTGGTTGTAATTTTTAAGTTTATGGCATATTTCAGTTCAACGCTTGTCAATAATTGAGTTAACTCTAAAAAAAGATGAAAAGGCACTAAAAATGGCTGATGAGCAGGATTTTACCCACTCATCGTGTTTCTGGCTTGAATATATCCGTATAGCATACGGGGAAACTAACAACTATTCACCGCAGAACCACTCTATTTTGACCGGTTATCCGGTAAGAAAGCAGTTAATATGCCCAGAAGTGGCAGATAAGCGCAGATTTGATAAACCAAATCAATACTGGTGCGATCGGCTACCCATCCCAACACTGCGGCGCCCAATCCTCCCATGCCAAAGGCAAAGCCAAAAAATAATCCGGAAACCATGCCAATGCGGCCAGGTAACAGCTCTTGCGCATAAACAAGAATGGCGGAAAAAGCGGAGGCCAGAATCAGACCAATGATAACGCTTAGTACGCCGGTCCAGGCCAGCGAAGCGTGTGGCAGCAAAAGGGTAAAAGGCGCCACACCAAGTATCGAGCCCCAAATCACATACTTACGGCCAATTTTATCGCCAAGTGGGCCGCCGATGATGGTCCCCGCAGCGACGGCAAACAAAAATGCAAACAGATGAAACTGGGCATTTTGTACCGACAGGCCAAATTTATGAATCAGATAGAAAGTGTAATAGCTGCTGAGACTGGCGAGATAAAAGTATTTGGAAAAAATCAGCATCAGCAGAATGGCGATCGCCAGCACGACCCGGCGGCGGGGCAGTGGGCTTGTCAGGGGAAGGGGGACGCTACTTTTTGCTACGCGATGCTGGTTCTGATACCAGCGGCTGATCTGTAACAGAACAACAATGGCAAGCAGCGCAGCCAGCGTAAACCAGGCAACATTACCTTTTCCATACGGAGCAATAATTAACGCCGCCAGGAGCGGCCCCAGTGAACTACCGAGATTACCGCCAACCTGGAACAGTGATTGTGCCAGCCCATGGCGCCCACCCGATGCCATCCGGGCAACGCGCGATGATTCCGGATGAAAAACGGAGGAGCCGGTACCAACCAGTGCTGCAGCCAGTAAAATAAGAGGGAAATTGTTCGCCAGGGCGAGTAGCACCAAGCCAGTTAGCGTAAATCCCATCCCAATGGGCAAGGACCAGGGCTGAGGGTGCTTATCGGTATAAGACCCAATCACCGGTTGTAGTAGAGAGGCAGTGATTTGAAAAGTCAGTGTGATCAGGCCTATTTGTACAAAGCTGAGTGAAAACTCTGCACGCAATAGCGGATAAATCGCCAGGATAAGCGATTGAATCATATCATTTAATAAATGTGCGAGGCTGATGGCGCCGAGTATCCGGAAGGCGGTGCGCGGCGGTGCTACTTTTGCTGAAGGAATTGTCTGATCGCTTGCCATGAAAGAACCTGTCGTGGTGAGGGTGTTATTTTAATCATGTCTGATTCAGTCTCAATGATTTAACCGGGCAATGCAATTATCCTAATCATCTGACCTGGGGCATAATTCACAGACAAGTACAGAAAATAACGCAACAGTCGTCAATCCCGTGACGAATGCTACGCCGGGGGTGACATTTGGTTACTGCTAATAAGGAGATCGATTTTGCGCTTTACACAAAAAGCTCTGCTGGGTGGGTTGTTATTGACGTTAACAGGAATACCCATGGGGGCTCAGGCATGGGAAAAAGATCGTCTTTACAAGTTCACCGTACTGCATACCAACGATCATCATGGGCGTTTCTGGAGTAACGAACGTGGGGAGTATGGTCTTGCCGCGCAGAAAACGTTGGTGGATAGCGTACGCCTGGATGTGCAAGCGCACGGAGGACAAGTACTTATTCTGTCCGGCGGTGATATCAATACCGGTGTGCCAGAATCTGATTTGCAAGATGCCGAGCCCGATTTCCGTGGTATGAATCTGATTGGTTATGATGCAATGGCACTTGGCAATCACGAATTTGATAACCCGATTTCCGTTTTACGTCAGCAGCAGAAATGGGCGAAATTCCCGCTCCTTTCGGCAAATATTTATCAAAAAAGTAGCGGAAAGCGTCTTTTCCAGCCTTATGCACTCTTCAATCGAATGGGCTTAAAAATTGCGGTTATCGGCCTGACAACGGATGATACTGCGAAAATCGGTAATCCTGAATATTTCACCGATATTGAATTCCGAAAGCCAGCGACTGAAGCGAAAGCGGTGGTTGAGGCTCTACGCGCTCAAGAAAAACCTGATGTGATCATCGCAGCGACGCACATGGGGCATTATGACGATGGCAAGCATGGTTCAAACGCACCCGGTGATGTAGAGATGGCGCGCGAGCTACCGAAAGGCTATCTGGACATGATTGTCGGTGGGCATTCTCAGGATCCGGTCTGTATGGCGAAAGAGAATGTTAAACAGGTGGATTACGTTCCGGGTTCGCCCTGCGTACCCGATCGGCAAAACGGCACCTGGATTGTTCAGGCGCATGAGTGGGGTAAGTATGTTGGTCGGGCAGACTTCACTTTCCGCAATGGCGAGCTGAAGCTTGAGCACTACCAACTGATCCCGATTAACCTGAAGCATAAAGTACGCAACAGCGACGGTACAGAAAGCTTGATCAATTATACATCGGAAATCGCGGCTAATCCGGCGATGCTAAAGCTGTTAATGCCCTTTCAGAACAAAGGTGAAGCACAACTGAGCGTGAAAATTGGCAGCGTCAATCAACGACTGGAGGGCGATCGTAGCAAGGTCCGCTTTGTACAAACCAACATGGCACGGCTGATTCTTGCTGCGCAAATTGAGCGTACACAGGCCGATTTTGCCGTGATGAGCGGCGGTGGGGTGCGCGATTCCATCGCAGAAGGCGATATTACCTATAAGGATGTGCTTAAGGTGCAACCTTTTGGCAATACAGTGATTTATGTCGATATGAAGGGACGTGACGTCGAAAAATACCTGGCGGTTGTTGCTAACAAACAGGTTGATTCGGGGGCTTATGCACAATTTGCCAATGTAAGTCTGGTGGCAGACGGTCAGGGTGTAAGTGAGGTGAAAATTAATGGAAAACCACTTGAGCCTGAAAAAACTTATCGAATGGCAACGTTGAATTTTAATGCCACGGGTGGGGATGGCTATCCGCCGGTAAACCAGTTGGCCAGCTACGTTGACACTGGATTTGTGGACGCCGAGGTATTAAAGCAATATATCCAGCAGCACTCACCGCTGGATGCGACAAAGTTTGCACCTCAGGGGGACATTGTCGCACCAACGGACGTCCGCCAGGAGTCCGTTGTCATCGGCCCGAATTGAAAATCATCAGGCTCTCCCTGGCCTGAACCGCAAGGGTACAGGGCCGGTTAAACCGGCCCTGACTTATGCGCCGCAAGTGCGATTTGCCATCCATTTTTGGCGAAGGATATCCCAGCACCAGTTATACGCAACGGTGTAAGGCAGGAAAAACAGGAAGAACGCGACCTCAACTAAAAATGCCTGGACTAAGGTAATCCCCAGCATCCAGGCGGCAATGGGTAAACCGATCCCGATAAAACCGCCTTCGAAACCAAGTGCATGGACAATGCGCAGTGCCAGTCCACGTTTTATTTTGCCTGGGGGGCACACCCAGTCAAAGCCGGCGTTATAAACGATGTTCCAGAGCATGGCGACAGTAGAAAGCATGATCGCCAAGGCTCCCATCTGAAATAGCGGTTTATGCATAATCCAGGCGGCCAGTGGGGCAACAAGTAAAATTCCCAGAACTTCAAAACCGGCGGCATGTAAAAAACGCTCTTTCAACGATTTGGCTTGCATAATAGCTCCTTAATGCATTTCTCTCCGTGAATACTTCTGGCGCGGGTAGGCTGCCGTAGTGCAATGAAAAATATCGGAGACAGTTTCGTATTCTCATCGTTTTTGTTGCTAGTATAAAATTAGAACCCATCTATAAAAGCGATAGATAATGATGCGTTACTCACCGGAATCCCTCCATGCTTTTGTTCAGACAGTGGAAAGTGGCTCTTTTTCCGCGGCGGCGCGCACGTTGCAAAAAAGTCAGTCGACTATCAGCACCGCCGTGGCCAACCTTGAAGACGATCTTGGTTTTGCGCTATTTAATCGTGACGCACGCCTGCCCGTTCTGACCGAGGCGGGCAGGCGTGCGCTGGCGCAGGTGCAGGAGATACTGGCCGCCAGTTCCCGGTTAGACGAACTGGCGGTAAGGCTTGTATCGGGTGTTGAGCCGCGCTTGAGCATGGCTATTTCGGATTTCTGGCAGGCCGATCACCAGGAGTCCCTGCTTAAACGCTTTTCGGTACGTTATCCTGATATTGAGTTTGAATGTATGCTTGCGGAGGATGCGGATGTTATTGATCTGCTTCAAACGGGGCGAGTACATATTGGTGTGGTACGGGTACAACCTCATCTGCCACAGGATATTACGACTTCGCGTCTGCAGGTACAGGCGCAAATGGCCATATTTATCCACCGCGATCACCCGTTGGTGCAGACGTCGGAGGTAACGCAAACCCAGCTGAACGGCGTCAGGCAACTTCGACTCAGTACCCTGGCGCAAAACGAAAGCCGCCCGTCGCCTGGCGGAATATGGTTTGCGCCATCTTATTTACTGTTGCTTGAGATGGCAGAACAGGGGTTTGGCTGGAGTATCTTACCGCGCTGGCTGGTGGAGCAATTTGGTCATCAGGTATTGTACGAATTACCGGTCGAGGGTTGGCCACAACGTATTGATGTTGATGCTGTCTGGTCAAGAAGAACCCCGCCTGGACCTGCGGGAAGATGGATGCTTGACCAGCTTTGCGCGCAGCGTCAGGATTAATCGCGGCGCGCGATATCGGCCAGTTTGGCATCCAGCAATGAGGCGAGATCGCTAACGGCCAGTTCGATATCAAGCCCACGCTTGCCACCAGAAACGTAAATGGTGGCAAACTGCTTCGCCAGATTGTCGATAACCGTTGGCAGGCGTTTTTTCTGACCAAGTGGACTAATACCACCGACCAGGTAACCGGTAACACGCTGCGCCAGTAACGGATTGGCCATATCTGCCCGTCTGGCGCCGAGCGCCCGGGCGACTTTTTTTAGATCGAGCTGACTCGCCACCGGAGTAACTGCTACCGCAAGATTCTTGTCATCGCCGTTGATTGCCACCAGCAACGTTTTATAAACCTGTTCAGCATTAAGATTCAGTTTACGCACGACTTCCTCACCGAAGTGGGTTTCATTGCTGTCATGTTCATAGGCGTGTAGCGTAAACGCGATTTTTTGTTTTTCCAGAAGTTTTACCGCGGGGGTCATTTGCGCGTATTCCTTGTGTCTGATCAGGACATAATCAACGTAACGATGAAAAATAGTGGCGAAAATCCAGGCTTTGAGCGACAATCGCCATCCCACACGCAAGTATCTTGCGGTGGATAACCAAAATCATAAAAAAATTCCTCTTTGACGGGCCAATTTAAATATTGGCCTTTTTTTTATCTGCGGTTCAGTAAATCGGGCAAATTCCCCTCGCCATAGAGATGTAATGCACCGACCGCAACGACATAGCGTCCGGCGGCCAGGCCGTGTAGCGCTTTGCACCAGAGCTGATTACGCTGGTTCATCATAATATCGTTCAGGTCACGACTAAAGGTTGTTGGAAGTGCCATTTGAGTCTGTCCCGGCGGTTTTTCCAGCCACCAACTTATCATCGTTTGCAACAGCCGTGCATTGGTATGCCAGTGCAACAAGGTATCTTCCAGCAGCGTTATGCCGTTGGCCGGCAATGTTTTCAGTAATTCAAGCTGCTGGGCTGGACCTTCCAGCTCAATAACGTTTAAGTTCCGCTGTTTTGCCATTTGCAGCAGTTGATAATCGATACCGTAATCGGGACGCAGACCTAACTGCTGTGCCTGTTGTGCCTGTAACATTAGGGCAATTTGCCAGCCGGGCAGGGTATCAATCAGTTCACTGCTGATTGTCAGCTCATCACACAGGCGCTGAAGCGTTTGCCGATTGTCCGCGGATAAACGATCGCTCAGGGGCAATTGAGGTTCGCTTTGCGTAAAGGGAGAGATGCCACTGGCGGTAATGTCCGCTTCAACGATCAACGCATCTGCACTGATAATGCGCTGCTGCAGTGTGGCGGGCAGCGGCATCATATCGCGTGTGCCCATATGAATGCTGCCAACAAGATGAAGTTTGCGTTCACCGGGTAGCGTAATATCCAGTGCGGGATAGGCATAATTCACCGCAGAGAACCCTCTGAACCACGCGGTCACTTTACGCAGCAATGCATCCATTTTTCCCGCCTTATCATATCAAACGATCCATGCTAGCGGTTTACGTCGCGGCTGAACAGAGGAATGCTTATCGTTCATGCTGTGTTTAGCCGCTATGTATCAATCATCCTGGCGGATGATAGCGCAGCAGGCGATTGGCGTTACTTACAACAGTAATGGAGGAAAGGGCCATAGCCGCACCTGCAACCACCGGATTGAGCAGAGTTCCCGTTAGTGGATAAAGCACACCGGCCGCGATGGGGATCCCCAGCGAGTTATAGATAAAGGCACCCAGCAGGTTCTGTTTCATATTTCGTAATGTCGCTTTCGCGATAGCCAGCGCATCACTGATGCTACTGAGATCGTGGCGCATTAGCGTAATCGCTGCGGTTTCAATAGCAACGTCGCTACCCGTGCCCATTGCCATACCGACATCAGCCTGTGCCAGCGCGGGTGCATCATTTATACCATCCCCAATCATCGCAACCTGGTGGCCCTGCTGCTGTAGCTGCATAATTGCCTGAGCTTTGCCTGCCGGCAGTACGCCTGCAATCACGTCATCCAATCCTGCTTCCCGGGCGATAGCATTGGCGGTGATCGGGTTATCACCGGTCAACATAATAAGTCGGTAGCCTGACTTACGCAGTTTTTTTAGCGCTGCACGGCTTTCGGGACGAATCGGATCGCGGATGGCGATTAACGCTATCAGCTGGCCACCGGCGGCAAGCAAGACCGGAGTCGCGCCCGCTTCTGCCTGCTGTCGTATACTGTGTTCTGCAGCGCGGGTGTCGATTTGGTGTTGCTGCATTAGTGCAGGATTGCCCAGTATTATCTCCGTGCCGCCAACGAGGGCGGAAACGCCTAATCCACCTAGCGTACGGAATCGTTCTGCGGCCGGGAGGTTGCGGGGAGCTGCGTGCTCGACAATTGCCTGTGCCAGTGGATGGTTGGAGTATTGTTCAAGCGCCGCCGCCCACAATATTGCCTGGTCGACTTCGGCCTGGTTGAAGGCGATCACCGCCGTCACGCGTGGACGGCCTTCGGTCAGCGTACCTGTTTTGTCAAATACCAACGTATCCAGCGTACTGGCCCGCTGTAACGCATCGGCATCGCGTACCAATACACCAAACTCTGCGGCACGCCCTACACCGGAAATGATCGACATCGGTGTGGCTAGCCCTAAAGCGCAGGGGCAGGCGATAATCAGCACCGTAGTCGCAATTACCAGAGTATAAACCAGTTGTGGTTGAGGGCCGATAACGTACCAGATAGCCGCACTTAGCAGTGCAATAGCGATAACCGTAGGCACAAAAACGGCAGAAATACGATCGGCTAGTTGTCCTATGGCTGGTTTACTGCTTTGCGCCTGACGCACCATTTGAATAATACGTGAAAGCGTGGTGTTTTTTCCGATAGCGCTGGCGGTAAATAACACGCTACCGTCTTGTAACAGCGTTCCTGCATGGAGTCTGTCGCCAGCGGATTTTTGTTGAGGTAGCGGTTCGCCGGTTAGCATGGCTTCATCCAGCCAGGCTTCTCCGTGGGTAATGTCGCCATCAACGGGGACTCTATCGCCGGTCGTGAGGCGCAGAGTCATACCAAGTTGAATATCGCTGACGGGGAGGTTTTTTTCGCCTTGTTCCGTCACCACGCGCGCGGTCGGAGGAGTCAGATCCAGCAAGCGCTCCAGCGCTTGCGATGAGCGCTGACGTGCACGCTGCTCCAGCGCATGTCCGAGATTGATCAATCCGATGATCATGGCACTGGCTTCATAGTAGAGGTGGCGTGCTTCCGCCGGGAAGGCGGTAGGCCAGATATTCACTGTGATGGAGTAAAACCATGCCGCAGCCGTGCCTAAAGCCACCAGAGTATCCATGGTGGCGGCACCATTTCGCAGACTGCGCCATGCGCTACGGTAGAAGTGTCCACCAGCAATAATCATCACCAGCAGCGTGACAACCCCAATCCCCAGCCAGCCGTGACGATTGCTGTTGGTTAACATCATATTGTCGCCGAACATGCCCCATATCATCAGGGGGAGTCCCAGCGTGAGGGCCAGTGCAGATTGCCAGCTGAAACGCTGCATCGCTCGTCGTGCCGTATACTGCTGTTTTTCGCGACGTACGGTTTCATCTTCAATTATTTCGGCGTCGTAGCCGGCTTTTTCAACTGCCTGCACCAGGGCGGTTGCTAATGAAGACGTACCCATGACCAATGCACTGCGTTCGGCGAGATTGACACGGGCCTGCTGTACGCCATCGACCTGTTTCAACGCATTCTCGACTCGGCTTACGCAGCTTGCGCAGCTCATACCGTCAATCAGCAGCTGATAGCTTTCAGTTGCTGAATCTGCCGGAAGCTGAAGGGATTCCGCTGTCAGCGCTTCCGGCTGGATTTCTGTTTCTGTCAGCGGATTAGGCTTTGGGGAGGTAACACCTTGTTTGATGCTGGCGTGATAGCCCGCCTGTTCAACTGTGGTAATTAATGCTGCCGACGATGCCGGGCCGGTGATGCGAGCTTCATCCAGAGAGACTTCCGCCTGCTCAACGTCATCACGTTGCTCAAGCGCTTCTTTCACACGTTTTACGCAATGGCCACACGTGAGACCTTCAAGCGTCAACAATATTGTTTGTGACATGACAGATACTCCTCAGTACCGGATAGAAAGCAGAATGCTCTTAAATAATAACGTGTATAGGAGGTTAAACCTTCCATCAAGGGGAAGGTCAAGCAAGATTTTATATCGTCGGGTGGCGTTGATATCCCGCGACAGCAATACGCCGCAGCGAAACATCGTATATTCAGGACGTGTCGAATAAAAATAAAGCCTCCGCAGAGGCTTATGAACATGATGCCGTGATTAGTGACTTTGAAGCGTAGTCGCAATCGCATTAAACATCAGTGAGGCTTCTAAAGGCTGAGCGTTGAAAGCGGGTTCAGCCTGCGGCCAGGTGGACCACTGGACAATCACAAGGTTTTCTTTCTGATTCACCACAATCATCTGTCCGAAAATACCCAGCGCCCACAACGTGTCTTTTTCGCTCAGGCCGGTTTTGGGTGCAACATCCCCGGCATTTGCTGGTGTACTGTTATTCCACCACTGATAGCCGTATGAACCTTCCGGATGGGCGGGAGAAACCGAGTTTTTCGCCTGGTTCCAGGCTCTGGCATCCTGAACCCAGTTATCTGGCAACTGTTTTGTACCATCAGGCAAGCGGCCATTGTGCAGAATAAACAGGCCAAATTTCCCCCAGTCTTCCAGTGTGGCATTAAAGCCATGAGCACCAACATCATGCTTACCTTTCTCATAGCTGTGCCATACGCCGTCGTGTGTCATGCCAAACGGCTGCCAAATTTTTTCCTGCAGATAACGAGCAAGTGGCATACCCGTGGCTTTTTCCAGGGTATCGCCCAGCATCCAGGCTCCGCCTGAAGAGTAGGACCAGACTTCGCCCGGAGCGGCGTAGGTTTTGCGTTGTGGATTAATGATGAGCTTTTTCACACAATTATAAACATCATTGCCCGCTTCGCAGGTGGTAAGCTGCGCGAAATCGGATTTGGGATCTTTATAATTCTCATCCCACTGAACACCGGAGGTATGCTGGAGTAGCTGGCGAATGGTTACGTTTTCCCAGACGGTGCCATGTACGTCAGGATTATATTTGACAATTTTGTCATCAAGCGAGGCGATTTTACCCTCTTTTAACGCTACGCCGACTAGCGTAGAAACCACTGACTTCCCAACAGAACGAGACGTCCAGAGCGTCTGCTTGTTATTGCCGCCGCCGTAATAATCCCAGGCAACCTTGCCGTCTTTGATGACCAGCATGCCGGTAACATTATTGCGTTTTATATAGTCATTCAGATGGTAATCATGGCCGTGATACTGATAAACCGCGCCGGATAAGTCCCGTGCCGCATGCTGCAAAGGTACAGGTGTACCGGCCTTAAAAACGTCGCCAGCATAAGAGCGGTAGTCATTGCGAAAGCCGATAACCCGATTGTTCTGGTTCCAGGTGAGCATCTCTTTCACATCCGGCAGATGCTGATCCAGCGGCTCAGGACATGCACTTAGCTCAGGAACGTGACAATTTGCCCCGGAGGTTGCTGCGCCAGCCTGAAGCGCGGTTCCCAGTAAAATAGTGAGTACACAAAAACCCGTTTTTAATTTTCCCATGACAGTGTCCCTTTGTTAGCAGGCATAGAACGTGCGAATTGAGGCTTTCAGGCGGAGATGGCCCCATTGGGCAAATTTATCTATTGAATAAATCCCCCCGGTATCGCGTCAGTTTCTCTTCTTTATCTCAAGATCCCGGATCGGCAAGGATCGCAGGTGTATCACCAGCCTGGCCGGATGAGAGGGGCAGTATAGGGGGGAGATGTTCGGTCATAGAGTCGTAGAGTGGGGGGAAATCCCCCGCCTTCAGAATGAATTGGCATGGGGGGGGGCGCATTGAGCCCTGCGGTGAGGTTTCTGGGAAACGCTGAGGTTTTGTGATAGGGGGTGGTTTTTTTAGAGGCCGATTTGTTTTTTCCTAAAAAATCAGGAGTATAGTTAGCCCGCTAGCGGATTAAAAATGATAGCCGCAGCCATTGAATAAGGAAATTTTAATGAAAAAGAGTGTGATTGCCTTCTGTTTTACCAGCCTTTTTTCTGTCAGCACATTGGCACTTGTTCCGGGCGGTAATGATGCAACAACTAAACCGGATCTCTATTATTTAAATAATAATCAGGCGATTGATAGCCTGGCGCTATTGCCGCCACCGCCAGAAGTGGGCAGTGTGGCGTTTCTTAACGATCAGGCTATGTATGAAAAAGGGCGGCTGTTGCGTTCAAGTGAACGCGGTCGTCAGGCGGCAGAAGATGCCAATTTGAGTGGTGGTGGGGTGGCGAATGCCTTTTCCGCCGCCTTTGGCTCGCCCATCACCCCGCAGGATGCGCCCGAGTTGCATAAGCTGCTGACCAATATGATTGAGGATGCGGGTGATCTGGCAACACGTTCTGCGAAAGAGAAGTATATGCGTATTCGTCCGTTTGCATTCTATGGTGCGGCAACCTGTAACACCAAAGAACAAGATAAGCTGGCGAAAAATGGGTCTTATCCTTCCGGTCACACCTCGATTGGCTGGGCAACGGCGCTGGTGCTGGCGGAGATCAACCCACAGCGACAGGATCAGATCCTCAAACGTGGATATGCGCTAGGGCAGAGCCGCGTAATTTGCGGTTATCACTGGCAGAGCGATGTTGATGCGGCGCGTATCGTCGGTTCTGCGGTGGTTGCAACATTGCACACCAACCCTGCGTTCCTGCAACAGTTGCAGAAAGCAAAAGACGAATTTTCCCGCACGGGCAAGTAATTTAATGGCCTGGTAATCGGCGCCTGTCGCCGCGGCGCCCTCTTATCTTGACTCCCATAATCCATGTATTTATGCGCTTTTCCATCGAAAGTTTGGTTAGATTAGGGCAGGTAAGTGGTATTATTCAGGCGATAAATCTTTTCGTTATAACGGAAAGCATTTCCACAATAAAATCTATTCAATCAATGGAATGTTATGAAAAATATCTTTTTTTTCGATAATTTGATCACACCTAAAATTTTGGTGTTGTTTTACTGGCTGAGCCTGATTATGGTTATTGCTACCAGTCTGTTTAGCATGGCCGTTAATTTCTCACTCTTTAATATATTGGGGCTGATTGTTGGCTGTGTCGCTGTCCGTGTCGGCTTTGAGCTTATTATGATAGCGTTTAAGAACAATGAATATCTGCGTCGTATTGCTGAGAGTCAGGACGCAAAATAATCGCTGCGGGGGAAGGACATAAATTATCTTCCCCCGTGTTGATAACGTTCCACGACCTCGCGAAAAGCGAGGAAAAGGGGGCCGGGATGAACATCAGTGACGTGGCAAAAAAAACCGGATTAACCCATAAAACCATTCGATTTTATGAAGAGAAAGGCCTGGTAACACCGCCGCTTCGGGGCGAAAACGGGTATCGCAGTTATACCGCGAAACATCTTGAAGAGCTGACGCTTCTGCGTCAGGCCCGGCAGGTGGGGTTTAATCTGGATGAATGTCGTGAGATGGTGGTTCTGTTCAATAATCCTGCACGCCATAGCGCAGATGTTAAAGCGCGTACGCTGGAGAAAGTGGCTGAAATTGAGGCACATATTAAAGAACTGAGCCAGATGAGAGAGCGGCTACTGGCGCTTGCAGCAGACTGTCCGGGGGATGACAGCGCCGATTGTCCAATCATCAACACTCTTGCCGGATGTTGCCAGCATACTGGCCCTGCCTAACTTGCTTCCGGCACGACACGCAGAGTAATTCCCTCAATAGCGACAACGATGACTGTACTGCCCGCGGGTAAATCACTATCGGCCTGCACGCGCCAGCTACTGTCACCGACCTGCACGTGTCCCAAACCATTAACCAATGGCTGATGCAAAATTAAGTGCTGGCCAATCATACGGTTACCGCGCTGGTTCAGCATATTAGGGGCTACCTTGCGATCGCGTCGCTTCATCCAGTGATACCAAAACCAGGCGGCGATCATCGTGGCAATGGCAAAAAGCCCCCCCTGCCACTCCCAGGATAGGGGAAACAGCCACACCAGCAGGCCAACCAGTATCGCCGCGATTCCACTCCACAGCAGATAGCCGCTACTCCCCAGCATTTCAGCCGCCAGCAATAAACCGCCAAGCGTGAGCCAAAACCAATGAGGATGCGTAACAAATTCCGCCAACATCAGGGGTTACTCCGCTCCTGCCGTGTCTCTTTCAAGAGTTCGCCGATTCCGGCAATGGATCCCAGCAGACTACTGGCCTCTAGCGGCATCAGCACCACTTTGCTGTTATTCGCTGAACCAATTTTTTGCAGTGCGTCTGTATATTTTTGTGCCACAAAATAGTTAATAGCCTGAAGATCGCCAGCAGCAATGGCCTCCGATACCATCTGCGTTGCACGCGCCTCCGCCTCGGCACTACGTTCCCGTGCTTCCGCCTGTAAAAATGCAGACTGGCGCTCGCCTTCCGCTTTCAAAATCTGTGATTGCTTATCCCCTTCAGCACGTAGGATTGCTGCCTGACGTACACCTTCTGCTTCAAGGATATCGGCACGTTTGGTACGTTCGGCTTTCATCTGGGCGTTCATAGAAGCAATCAATTCTGCCGGTGGGCGCACATCGCGGATCTCAATACGCGTCACTTTGACTCCCCACGGATTGGTGGCTTCATCAACGATATGCAACAGGCGCGTATTAATGCTGTCACGCTGTGACAACATTTCATCAAGCTCCATCGAACCCAATACGGTGCGCATATTTGTCATCGTCAGGTTGATAATTGCCAGCTCCAGATTACTGACTTCATATGCTGCGCGAGCCGGATCTACTACCTGGATAAAACAGACGGCATCAATAGTGACGCTGGCGTTATCTTTGGAGATGATTTCCTGTGAAGGGATATCCAGTACCTGCTCCATCATATTGATCTTACGGCCAATACGATCCATAAATGGCACCACCAGGCTGAGGCCAGGCTGAAGGGGGCGGGTATAACGTCCGAAACGTTCAACGGTCCACTGATAGCCCTGAGGCACAATTTTAATACCGGACCAAACGATAATTAATGCCAGTACGATCAGTACAGGAATAGCGGCAAGCATATGTAAACCTCCGGATTGTTAGATGGCGGGCCGAGTCGCTTCGGCCCGTTAAATGAGTAAAATCAGTAGAGCAATGAATAGAGCTGGCGGCGATATTTGGCAGCGAGCGCATCGCCAGTCCCTAATGCTGCTAAAATTTCCTGCAGCATTTTTCTTACCTGGCCATCAGCGGCATTTAAATCTTTCTTCAGGTGGCTCATCAGTAATTCCAACGCTTCTTCATTGCGACCAACCTGATGTAATTGTAATGCGAGTTTAGCGGCCAGTTCACTGTTCGCTGGATCATTTTCCAGTTGCTGCTGCAATTGCTGAATTTCAGGCGTATTGGCTGCCTGTTTCAGTAAATCAATTTGCGCCAGCAGCCCATGATAGCGGGTGTCTTGATCCTGTAGCGGAACGACATTGAGCACGGCTTCGGCTTCATCGCTGCGGGTAAGGGCAATCAGCACTTCAGCAAGCAGAAAACCGATCTCGCTGGACTGATTGCTTAACTGCCATGCATCTTTCAGCAGCGGCAACGCATCGATCATTTTGCCTTCTTGCATGAATGCTATCGCAGCCTGCGCCTTTAACTCTTCTTCGCGTGGCAATACTTTTTCCAGCAGGGCGCGTACCGCTTCTTCCGGCTGAGGGCCCTGAAAGCCATCAACGGGTTGACCGTTCTGAAACAGATAAACAGTGGGAATGGAACGCAGACCAAACTGTGCCGCGACGGCCTGTTCTGCATCACAGTCAAGCTTAGCCAGAATAAACTGTCCGGCATAGTCCTGCGCCAGACGCTCGAGCAGCGGCGTGAGCTGCTGGCAGTGCTGGCTGCGCTCTGACCAAAAATAGAACAGCACCGGAACAGTCATCGACTGTTCAAGCGTCTGATGCAGGTTGGTTTCATTAATATCAATAATTGAAGCTTGTGGTGACATAAATTCGTCTCTTTATCTGATGGCCTGATAACGATATTGGGGTTTATAGGCTGCCTTCAAGCAAAATCGTCGTTGTGGCGTGATTGTCCGCGCAAAATGCGATCCATCATCCAGCCCGGCAGTACGCGGCGCAGTATCGCCATGGTATGCGCAACCAGCGTCACCGGATAGCGTAACCGGGGATGAGCGCTCTCCAGAGCATGGCGCAATTTAGGTAATATTGCTTCCGGTGGCAGGGAAAACCGGGCGACGATAGACGGATTCACTACTGGCTTATCCTCCCGGGATTGATTGACGTTATCGGTGAAGCGCGTTGTAATCGGCCCGGGTTCAATCAGGCTGACACGTACGCCGCTATCATATAATTCGATACGTAAGGCATCAGACCATGCCTCCAGCGCGTATTTGCTGGCAGCATAAGCGCCGCGCCCCGGAGTGGAAACCAATCCCAGTACGGAACTGGTATTAATGATTCTGCCGCCGCCATTGGCCTTCAAAGCCGGCAGCAGCAGCGCGGTGAGCTGGTGAGTGCCAAATAGATTCGTTGCAAATTGTTGCTCCAACTGCGCGCGTGACAGGCTGGCTATCTCGCCATATACGCCATAGCCGCCATTATTAAACAGTGCATAAAGTTGATTATCAGCCAATTTAAGGATCTGTTGAGCGGCAGCGCTTACACTCGTCGCGCTATCAAGGTCCATTTTAATGCCGGTAAATCCCAGTGTATCCATGCGTTGTACGTCTTCTGCCTTGCGGCAGACGGCAAAAATACGATAACCGCGCAGCAGTAAATCGTTTGCCGCCGTCAGCCCGATCCCGCTGGAACAGCCGGTGATCACGATATTTTTTTGCATCATGCTTTACCGCGCAGGCGCTGATTCTGTTTAGCGGCTATCGTTGTGATTATTTTCATAACTTTACCTGTTGATCGTGCTGATTTTCCGCGACTCATGTTTAACTGAATACGTGCAGGCTACTGGCTAACCAGCGGTGCCAGTGCGTTAGCCATAAAATCGGTGATAAAAGGCTGAGCATCCGGTGTGGGATGAATGCCATCCTGTTGCATCCACTCGGGCTTCAGATAGACCTGCTCCATAAAAAAGGGCACCAGAGGGATACTCAACTCTTGCGCCAACTGGGGATAGATCCCACTGAAGGATTGCGTATAGCGGCGACCATAGTTTGCTGGCAAGCGAATTTGCATCAGGAAGGGTTCGGCGTCAGCGGCCTTCACATCGGCAATGATTTTACGCAGGTCCTGCTCAATGTTTTTCGGCGGGAACCCACGTAAACCATCGTTGCCGCCCAGCTCAATCAGCACCCAGCGAGGCTGATGCTGTTTTAACAGGCCCGGCAGTCTTGCCAGCGCTTGTGCAGTAGTATCACCACTAATGCTGGCATTCACGACATTGGGTGTGTTTTGCCATTTTTTATTCAGTAGCGCAGGCCAGACCGCGCCAGCCGACATACGGTAGCCGGCGCTTAAGCTGTCGCCGAGCACCAGTAAGGTATCGGCTGATGCCACGCGTGAAATAAGTAGCAATAATAACAGGAAAGGGTAATGCCAGCGGAAAACATTCTTGAAGTTCATTATCTTAGTAAGTCCGTCGGTCAGGGTGATCACCAGTTGAATATCCTCACCGGAGTTGAGCTGGTTGTCAAACCGGCTGAAACTATCGCGTTGATCGGTGAGTCCGGCTCGGGGAAGTCAACGTTATTAGGGATTCTTGCCGGATTGGATGATGGCAGTGACGGCGAAGTGTTTATGTTTGGTCAGCCGCTGCACCGGATGGATGAAGAACAGCGCGCTGAGTTACGAGCTACACACGTTGGCTTTGTTTTTCAGTCCTTTATGCTGGTACCTACGCTCAATGCGCTGGAAAATGTGCAGCTCCCCTCACTGCTAAGGGGCAACAGCGATAAAGAAAGCCGTGAAATGTCGCGTACGTTGCTTAATCAGCTTGGATTAGGTGAGCGCTTGACGCATCTTCCGGCACAGCTTTCCGGCGGTGAGCAACAACGTGTTGCGCTGGCACGCGCGTTTAATGGCCGTCCTGGGCTGCTATTTGCCGATGAGCCCACCGGCAATCTTGACCGTAAAACCGGTGATCGCATTGCCGATCTGCTGTTTTCTCTCAATCGAGATTTCTCTACCACGCTGATCCTGGTCACCCATGATGAGCAATTGGCGGCCCGCTGCGATCGTCGGTTGCGTCTTCGTGACGGAAAATTGTGGGAGGAGGCATGATTTGGCGCTGGTTCTGGCGTGAATGGCGTTCGCCTTCATTGCTCATTGTCTGGCTGGCGCTGACGTTGGCGGTAGCCTGCGTATTGGCGCTTGGTTCGCTGAGCGATCGCATGGAAAAAGGGTTGACCCAGCAGGGCCGTGACTTTATGGCGGGCGATCGCACGTTACGCAGCGCGCGTGAAGTGCCGCCCGCCTGGCTGGAACAGGCACAGCAGGAAGGAATGCGGGTTGGGCGCCAACTGACGTTTATGACCATGACGTTTGCCCGGGATACACCGCAGTTGGCATCGGTAAAGGCCGTCGATGACGTGTATCCGATGTATGGCGAACTCAGTACCGAACCGACAGGATTGAAGCCCACCGCCGGTACGGTTCTTGCCGCACCGCGTTTACTGGCGCTGCTGAATTTGAAAATCGGCGATATGCTGGACGTTGGGGATACTACGCTACGCATTGCCGGGGAAGTGGTTCAGGAGCCGGACAGCGGATTCAATCCGTTTCAAACGGCTCCCCGGTTATTAATGAACCTGGCCGATGTGGAAAAAACCGGAGCAGTACAACCCGGCAGTCGCCTGACCTGGCGTTATAAATTTTCCGGGACGCCGGAGCAACTGAGCCGCTACGATAGCTATATCGAACCGTTGCTGAAGCCCGATCAAAAATGGATAAGCATTGAAAACTCAGAGGATGCGCTAGGTAAATCCATGCAGCGTGCCCAACAGTTTTTACTGCTATCCGCGCTGCTGACGTTGATGCTGGCGATTGCAGCGGTTGCGGTCGCGATGAGCCATTATTGCCGCAGCCGGTATGATCTGGTGGCGGTATTAAAAACTCTGGGTGCTAACCGTGCGGCTCTACGTAAGCTGATTATCGGCCAGTGGCTGTCGGTGCTGCTGCTGGCGGCCGTCTGCGGCAGCATAGCAGGGCTGGGATTTGAGGCCATACTGCTGAAAATGCTCAGTCCGGTACTGCCGGGGGCGTTGCCTCCGTCCAGCTTCTGGCCCTGGTTATGGGCTATTGGGTCGCTGTTTGTCATCTCACTGATCGTTGGGCTGCGGCCTTACCGACTGTTGCTGGCTACGCAGCCACTGCGCGTACTGCGCCGTGATGTGATTGCTAACGTCTGGCCGCTCAAGGTCTACTTGCCGGTGATGGCGTTGGTGGTTATTGGCTTGCTGGCGTTACTGGTAGGGGGGAGTCAACTACTCTGGGCGTTAGTCGCGGGCATGGTGTTGCTGGCAATACTGTTGGGAGCCATTGGCTGGGGAGCGCTGTTAGTGTTACGGCGGCTTTCTGTGCGCAATCTTGCATTTCGTCTGGCGGTCAATCGTCTGTTACGCCAGCCCTGGACCACACTCAGCCAACTTGCAGCGTTCTCTTTCTCTTTTATGTTACTCGCGCTACTGTTGGTGATGCGTGGCGACTTGCTTGAACGGTGGCAGCAACAGCTGCCGCCGGAAAGCCCTAACTATTTCCTGCTGAATGTAACGCAGCAGCAGGTGCCGCAGGTTACCCGTTTCTTGCAGCAGCATAATGTGAAACCAGAGACATTTTATCCGGTTGCGCGGGTAAGATTGACCAGCATCAATCATCAGCCTGCGGACCCCAGACGTGATGACGCGCTGAATCGTGAATTGAATCTGACCTGGCAGCAGCAGCGTCCCGAGCACAATCCATTGGTGGCAGGAAGTTGGCCACCGAAAAAGGATGAAGTCTCCATGGAGATGGAGCTGGCGTCGCGGCTGGGCGTGAAGCTGGGTGATAGCTTAACTTTCACGGGGGATACGCAAGAGTTTACTGCGAAAATTAGTAGCCTGCGTAAAGTCGACTGGGAAAGTTTGCGTCCCAATTTCTTCTTTATCTTCCCGCCGGGCGCGCTTGATGGTCAACCGCAGAGCTGGCTGACCAGTTTTCGTATGGATGATAATCCGTTGCTGCTGGCACAGCTTAACCGTGAATTCCCGACGATCAGCCTGCTGGATATTGGCAGTATCCTGAAACAGGTGGGGCAGGTACTGGCGCAAGTGAGTCAGGCCCTGGAAATTATGGTGGTGCTGGTAACCGCCTGTGGGATGTTGCTGCTACTGGCACAAATTCAGGTCGGTATGCGTCAACGCCAGCAGGAGTTAGTGGTGTATCGTACGCTTGGCGCCAGTAAGAAGCTGTTACGTGGAACCCTGTGGTGTGAATTTGCTGCTCTCGGTGCGGTTTCCGGTATCGCTGCCGCTATCGGTGCGGAGGCTGCATTGTGGGGATTACAGCGGAAAGTGTTCGATTTCCCATGGCAGCCTGATTTTATGCTGTGGATTCTGCTGCCTTTGACTGGTGCGCTGTTGCTTTCCGTCTGTGGTGGGTGGCTTGGGGTAAGGTTATTACGCGGAAAGGCATTATTCAGGAGCTTTGGCGCATCCTGATTTCACCACTGCGTTGGGGTGGCAGGGATTGATGACGACGTACAGGAAAACGGGCCGTCAGATACCGGCCCGTATGAAGTTAGCGCAACTTTTCTGTCGCCCATTCAATACCACTATGATATTCCGGTGGCAGTAAGGGAACGAGTGCACTTAGCGCTTCGCAGAGACGTGTCTGGCAAGTATCGCTCAGGTTGAGGTGACCGACTTTGCGCCCCGGGCGAACTTCTTTTTCGTACCAGTGTAGATGCACCAGCGGTTGTTCCAGCCACTGTAAATTGAGGTCGGTACCGATCACATTTATCATCACTGCGGGTGCGCTGACGACCGGTTTTGGCATCGGTAAATTTAGGATAGCGCGTAGATGCAGCTCGAACTGGCTGATTGATGCGCCGTTTTGCGTCCAGTGGCCACTGTTGTGCACGCGCGGTGCCAGTTCATTAATCAGTAAACCTTCCGGCACCACAAAACACTCCATCGCCATGACGCCCACATAGTTAAGCTCATTTAGAATGGCGGAGAGCATCTGCTCTGCCTGGTGTTGCAGTGCGCTATCGGGATCGGGGAATGCGACGCTGGTGCGCAGAATGCCGTCCTGATGGAGATTGTGGGTCAGCGGGTAAAATACCGTTTCCCCCTGTTGATTGCGTGCGCCAACCAGTGATACCTCTCCGGAAAAATGAATGCCTTGCTCCACAATGCATTCGCCGTAATTATCGGCGGACAATGTATCGGTCTGATTAGCGTGTAAACGCCATTGGCCACGACCATCATAGCCGCCGGTACGGCGCTTAACGATCGCCAGCTCACTCAGCGAGGCGAAAACCTGTGGCCACTGTTCGGCTGATTCCAGCAATTGCCAGGGCGCAGTAGCGAGTTTTAGTCTGTCCAGTAACTGTTTTTGCGTCAGCCTGTCAGCCAGCAAAGGGAAAATATCGCGATTTACAAACGCGGGGTGGCGGGCAAGTTCACGCGTCAGCGCCGTTTCGGGCCATCGCTCAATTTCGGCGGTGATCACACTTTGTTGTATGGGGAGCGTTTCCGGTACCTCGTCTGGTCCTACCGGATAGACGGCGATGCCAAGCGGTGCACCGGCCTGACGCAACATACGTCCAAGCTGGCCATTACCTAAGATACAGACTGGCTTCATACAGCCCCCCGCGGATCGGGATTATTCAGCACGTCATCGGTTTGCGCCTGGCGCCAGGTTGCCAGGCGGGTAGCCAGCTCGCGATCATAAATGGCCAGAATTTGTGCAGCCAGCAGTGCTGCGTTTGCTGCGCCCGCTTTACCAATCGCCAGTGTACCAACCGGAATGCCGCGTGGCATTTGTACAATGGAGTAAAGACTGTCCACACCGCTTAGTGCGGCACTTTGTACCGGAACGCCCAGCACTGGAACCAACGTTTTTGCCGCCAGCATACCCGGAAGATGAGCAGCACCACCGGCTCCTGCAATAATCACCTGAAAGCCTTTGTCCGCCGCGTCCTCAGCAAAGCTGAACAGCTTATCTGGCGTGCGGTGCGCTGAAACCACTTCGGTATGAAAAGGCACATTAAGCGCGGTAAGGATTTCCGCAGCAAATTCCATGGTGGCCCAGTCGCTTTTGGAACCCATTACGATAGCAATACGGGCCGGGGCGGCGTTGGATGACATGTGAGTCTGACTCCTGTGATTGTACAAACTTCACTGGCGCGCCATGGTTGGCGCCAGTTGAGAAGGGCACAGAGAATACCATGAGCGCGCAGCAAGGGAAACGGTTGCGTCGCGACGCGGGTAAGCAAAATTTAGCTTTTTTCGGGTTTTAAAACGGGAATGAAATCAGTGTAACGCCTGCGTTATCGACCTGGATCATTGAACCTTGCTGATGCCATGCGCCAAGTACCACGCGTTGAACGGTTTGTCCGTCAATTTCCAGGGTATGTACCGCCGGGCGATGGGTGTGGCCGTGAATCATCCCGTTAACCTGGTGCTGTTTGAAAGCATTGATGACCGCTTCGGGATTCACATCCATGATGGCGAGTGATTTAGTGCTGTTGGCCTGCTTGCTGCCGTCGCGCATGCGTGCGGCAATACGTTGGCGCACAAACAGCGGCAGTGCCAGAAAGAGTTTTTGCAGCCAGCGCTGATGAACTTTCCGGCGAAAGCGTTGGTAGCTTTGGTCATCGGTGCAGAGTGTATCGCCGTGCAGGATAAGAATACGTTTGCCATAGAGCGTCAGTATTTTCTCTTCCGGCAATAAGCGCATACCACTGGCATGTGCAAATTGCTGACCGAGCAGAAAGTCCCGATTCCCGTGGATGAAGTAGCAGGGAACGCCCTGTTGCTTCAATACCAGCAGGGCGCGGGCGACTTCTGCATGAAGTGGGTTTGGATCGTCATCACCAATCCAGGCTTCAAACAGATCGCCAAGAATATACAGCGCATCCGCGTGAACGGCTTCGCGCTGTAAAAAACGCAGAAAACCGGCAGTGATTGCCGGCTCTTCATGGCACAGATGAAGATCTGCGATAAATAGCGTACGTGACATTACTCGCTAATGGTCACTTTCTGGATCACAACGTCTTCTTTAGGCACATCCTGATGCATACCGCTACGGCCGGTAGAGACGCCCTTGATTTTCTCAACCACATCCATACCTTCAACTACTTCAGCAAACACGCAGTAGCCCCAGCCTTGCAGGTTTTCACCGCTAAAGTTCAGGAAGTCGTTATCTGCAACGTTAATAAAGAACTGTGCCGTTGCAGAATGTGGAGCAGACGTCCGCGCCATTGCCAGCGTGCCTTTGGTGTTTTTCAGGCCATTATTCGCTTCGTTGCGGATCTCTTCTTTTGTCGCTTTCTGCTTCATGCCGGGTTCAAAACCGCCACCCTGAATCATAAAACCGTTGATCACGCGGTGAAAAATGGTGTTGTCGTAGAAACCTTCGCGACAGTAATCCAGGAAGTTTTTAACCGTAACTGGAGCTTTATCATCGAAAGTTTTGATAACGATGTCGCCGTGATTAGTCTGGAAAGTAACCATAATCTCGTCCTGTAAAGGTGGGAGTATTAAACATCTGGTCTCACAGCGAACGCTAAATGTTGCCGTGCCAGCTTTAAGAGACCGTCCTTATATCACAAATTGTGATGACGCGTCAGCAAGCCAACGAATATGCAGATGAAACCCAATATCTTGCATTGCATCGCGCTAACGTTAACAATACGATCAAAATATCCCTTCAGATCAACTTCGCTATCCTCAACCGCTTCCGACTTATGATGGCGAGACAGGTGGTCCATTTTTTCCGGAATCAATCCGGCAGGAAGCCAGGTAAGCGAAGGTAGCAGATAGCGCTGCAGCTACGCAGAATGAAGGGCATAACCCGCACACGTCAATACGGAATGTTTCAATGCTAAAGATTTACAACACCCTGAGTCGTCAAAAAGAGGAATTTAAACCTATTCATGCCGGTGAAATAGGCATGTACGTGTGCGGAATTACCGTTTATGACCTCTGCCACATTGGCCATGGTCGTACGTTTGTGGCGTTTGACGTGGTTGCGCGCTACCTGCGTTATTGCGGCTACGCGCTGAAGTATGTCCGCAACATTACCGATATCGACGATAAGATCATCAAGCGTGCTCATGAAAACGGTGAAACGGTTGAGGATTTAACCAACCGCATGATCGCTGAGATGCAGGCCGATTTTGCCGCACTGAACATTCTGCCGCCGGACTTAGAGCCGCGAGCGACGCGCCATATCAGCGAAATCATTGAGATCGTTGGAAAACTAATTGAGCGTGAGCATGCCTATGTTGCCAGCAATGGTGATGTGATGTTTGCCGTCGAAAGCGATGCAGAGTATGGCAAGCTGTCGCGCCAGGATCTGGAGCAGTTGCAAGCGGGCGCACGCGTTGAAGTGACCGCTGATGTTAAGCGCAATCCAATGGATTTTGTGCTGTGGAAAATGTCGAAAGAGGGCGAGCCAAGCTGGCCTTCGCCCTGGGGCGCCGGACGTCCAGGCTGGCATATTGAGTGTTCTGCCATGAACTGTAAACAGCTGGGCACTCACTTTGATATCCACGGCGGCGGTTCCGACCTGATGTTTCCCCATCACGAGAATGAAATAGCTCAGTCAACCTGCGCGCATGATGGCCCTTATGTGAACTACTGGATGCACTCCGGCATGGTGATGGTCGATCGCGAGAAGATGTCAAAATCGCTGAATAACTTTTTTACCGTGCGCGATGTGCTGAACTATTTTGATGCCGAAACCGTGCGTTATTTTCTGATGTCTGGCCATTATCGCAGCCAACTGAATTATGGTGAAGATAACCTCAAGCAGGCGCGTGCTGCGCTTGAGCGTTTGTATATTGCGCTACGTAATACCGATGCTGATGCGGAACCGCAGGGCGGTGAAGCGTTTGAAACCCGCTTCCGTGAAGCGATGGATGACGATTTCAACACGCCGGAAGCCTATTCTGCATTGTTCGATCTGGCGCGCGAAGTGAACCGTTTAAAGGTCGAAGATATCGCGGCGGCTAATGGTTTGGCGGCAAAATTGCGTCAGTTGGCCGGTGTTCTGGGACTGCTGGAGCAAGATCCTGAACTGTTTTTGCAGGGCGGGGCACAGAGCAATGACGCCGAAGTCGCGGAAATTGAAGCGCTAATCAAAATGCGCTTTGATGCTCGTCAGACGAAAGACTGGGCACAGGCCGATATCGCGCGCGATAAGCTGAATGCACTGGGTATTGTATTGGAAGACGGGCCGGAAGGGACTCGCTGGCGCCGTAAGTAACACATCAGGGGCGTAAGCCCCTGAAATTATCGGGAAAAATCAGGCCTGAACTGTAATGCGGTTACCGTTGAACTCAACGGTTTGCCCGGCAACGATTTTGCAGCGTTTACGGGTTTCTACTGCACCATCAACGGTTACCAGGCCATCGGCGATCAGCGATTTTGCCATCGCGCCGCTCTCAACCCATCCTTCCAGCTTTAACAGATCGCACAGGTCAACGTGAGGGTGTTTGCCAAGAGAAAAAGTCGCCATTAGTTTACTGCTCCATCATGATGCGCTTCGCATGCCTGTAAGGTGTTTTGAATCAGCGTTGCGACTGTCATGGGTCCTACGCCGCCCGGCACGGGAGTAATCCAGGCCGCGCGTTCGGACGCGGTATCAAACTCGACATCGCCCACCACTTTTCCACTCTCAAGTCGGTTAATGCCGACATCAATAACGATCGCGCCCGGCTTGATCCAGTCACCCGGAATAAAGCCCGGCTTACCCACCGCAACGACCAGCAGATCGGCATGTTCCACATGATGACGTAAATCTTTGGTAAAGCGATGAGTGACGGTCGTTGTGCAACCCGCCAGCAGAAGCTCCATACTCATAGGACGTCCCACAATGTTAGACGCGCCGACGACCACGGCGTTCAGGCCATAGGTATCGATATTGTAACGTTCAAGCAGCGTGACGATGCCGCGCGGCGTGCAGGGACGTAACTTAGGTGCGCGTTGACATAAGCGGCCCACATTGTATGGATGGAAGCCATCGACATCTTTATCCGGAGAGATATTCTCCAGCACCTTAACGTTATCAATGCCAGCTGGCAGAGGCAGCTGTACCAGGATGCCATCGATCTCGGCATCGTTATTCAGTGTGTCGATCAGATCCAGCAGCTCTGCTTCAGAAGTGGTGGCGGGTAAATCGTAAGAGCGTGAAATAAAACCGACTTCTTCGCAGGCTTTACGTTTGCTGCCAACGTAAATTTGCGAAGCCGGGTTTTCGCCGACTAAAACCACCGCCAGGCCCGGCGCACGTTTTCCGGCAGCCAGACGCTGTTGAACTTTATCCGCAACTTCAAGGCGTACCTGCTGCGCAATCGTTTTACCATCAATAATTTTTGCTGCCATCAGAGAGATAATCCATCTGTTTTACGTTTATTCGGGGAATGCGCCTATTCTGGCAGAAGCGTGCGTGGCTGTCAGTCTCTGATTCGTGGCAACAGAATGATTAAGGTGAGGGAGAGGATGGGCGTGTAAAGCAAACTAATGTTACCGGGTGCTATCAGTATCCGATTTTGCCGAATACCGATCTGGAAGATGATATTAATTACTCGCAATGAGTTTACGCACTGTTCATGCTTCAGGATTGTGTGATAGGAATATTCTGATACTCTGGCTTAGCAAGGATTCCAACATCACGTAACATAAGACAGGGATATAAATATAAATGAAAAAGATCGCAGCTTTAATCATGCTTATCGCCGTTTTCGCTTTTCAACTTCCGCTATGGCATGCCCTAAAGGCACTTATCCACATAGCGGCACGGGCGCTTATCACGCTGACGGCACTTGCTATTAATTTCATGGCTTATGCTGGTGGGCCGATTCTTTCTCTGGGAAATGGGCTGGCTCATTCAGCTAGCTGACTCTATCCGATAGCCATATCGCAGAAGAAGTATCTGGGCACGCTGCTATTTACACCTGATTTTTAGCATATTACGACAGTTCGGACCTCAGAACCCTATGGACTTCCGGGATGAAACCTCCTGGAAGGCGGCGTCTGTACCAACACCGCCCCTGTCGGTACGCATGATCATGAATATGTCTCATGTTTAATGAAATTAAATCACTTTTACTCAATCAATGACTCAGGCATAAAATGTGCATTGTGATTAACAATAGACAATATAAAGCCTGCTAAATGAGCAAACGAGTAAAGAAAGTCGGGAAATCGTGAATAGCAAGCAATAAAATCAGAATTTATACCGGAAGTCAGGATACCAGATTACGATGAATAATAAATTTACATTTGCGATTAAGAGCCTTTGTTTCGACGAAAACTATAACCCCTCTGAAAATACGCGTATTACTACCAATTTTGCTAATTTAGCCAGAGGTGAGAAACGCCAGGAGAATTTGCGCAACGCCTTAGTGATGATTGACAATCGCTTTAATGCTCTGGCGCATTGGGATAATCCCAAAAGCGATCGCTATTCTGTCGAGCTTGAAATCATTTCTGCTGAGTTAAAGGTTGATATTGAAGACAATCATGGCACCTTCCCAGTGATTGAAATATTGAAAACAAATATTATTGATAAAAAAACCAATCAGCGCATTGACGGTATTGTAGGGAACAACTTCTCCTCTTATGTGCGAGATTATGACTTTAGCGTATTACTGTCAGCTCACAATAAAAACAAACCTGGATTTAGTACGCCTGATGACTTCGGCTGTCTACACGGTAATATATTTAAATATTTTGTTCATTCAGACGCGTACAAAAATAAATTCAATAAAATGCCTGTTATATGTTTAAGCGTATCGAGTAAAAATACCTATTATCGAACGGGTAATGAACATCCTGTCCTGGGTATTGAATATCAGCAAGATGAATCTTCATTGACCGATGAGTATTTTAGCAAAATGGGATTGAAGTCCCGTTATTTTATGCCTGCAAATAGTGTTGCGCCTTTGGCTTTTTATTTTAGTGGTGACTTACTTAGTGATTACACTAATCTTGAGCTTATTAGCACCATCAGCACGATGGAAACTTTCCAGAAGATTTACCGACCTGAGATTTATAATGCTAATTCTGCAGCAGGAAAATGCTATCAACCCAGCTTGAATCAGCAGGATTACTCTTTAACTCGAATTGTTTATGATCGGGAAGAGCGTAGCCAGTTGGCTATTGAGCAAGGAAAGTTTACTGAAGAGAATTTTATTAAACCGTACCAAACTATTCTTGAACAATGGTCTGCTAATTGCGTTCTTTGATTAACCAAACACAGGGGCATCTATTATGAAAAAATTATTACCGACGTCGACTGCTGGCAGCTTACCTAAACCCTCTTGGTTGGCACAGCCTGAGACACTCTGGTCGCCCTGGAAATTACAGGACCAGGAATTAATAGACGGCAAACAAGATGCTCTACGCTTGTGCCTGGAAGACCAACAGCAGGCCGGTATTGATATTGTCAGTGATGGTGAGCAAACCCGTCAACATTTTGTTACTACATTTATTGAGCACCTGAACGGCGTTGATTTTGAGAAACGTGAGATCGTTAAAATTCGTAATCGGTATGATGCGAGTGTACCGACGGTCGTTGGTCCTGTCAGTCGTCAAAAATCTGTTTTTGTTGAAGATGCTAAGTTTTTACGTCAGCAAACTGATCACCCCATTAAATGGGCCCTGCCAGGTCCCATGACTATGATAGATACGCTTTATGATAATCACTATAAAAGCCGTGAAAAATTAGCCTGGGAATTTGCTAAAATTCTTAATGAAGAAGCCAAAGAATTAGAAGCTGTTGGCGTCGATATTATCCAATTTGATGAGCCTGCATTTAATGTTTTCTTTGATGAGGTGAACGATTGGGGAATTGCCACGTTAGAAAGGGCAATTGAAGGGCTGAAATGTGAAACTGCTGTGCATATTTGCTACGGTTATGGCATTAAGGCTAATACAGATTGGAAAAAGACGCTGGGATCAGAGTGGCGGCAGTATGAAGAGATTTTTCCAAAACTGCAGAAATCTAATATTGATATAATCTCACTGGAATGCCAAAACTCTCATGTTCCCATGGAGCTAATGGAACTTATTCGAGGTAAAAAGGTGATGGTTGGTGCCATTGACGTGGCCTCGAATACCATTGAGACACCGGAGGAAGTTGCTGCAACTCTTCGCAAAGCACTTCAGTTTGTTGACGCCGACAAGCTCTATCCTTGCACTAACTGTGGCATGATTCCTTTGCCTCGCGGAGTCGCAAGAGGCAAGCTGGATGCTTTAAGTGCTGGCGCAGAAATCGTTCGAAAAGAACTCCTGGCTAAATAACCTCGCCAGACAGCCATGATTTGAGGTGGATTCAGTCCGGTGGTTAGCGATCTGGACGATCGCTAACGTCTCCACGCCCTTTTCGTGGCACACTAAATTTAGCCACCTTAATAGGTGTGATATATCGCCTCATAGTCAAAAAAACAGGCGCATTATGACCGGACGTCACAGACGCCATTTGAGGTGCTTGTTGGTACAAGATTTCATTGAACGGGAATGTACCCTCACATATACCAACAGATATTACTTGATGCGGGTAGATGCTGAGAGAGTTTCGACGCGCTAAAATCAACCAAATCACTGAATTTCAGGCATAAAAAAAGACGTCAGTTGACGTCTGTTTACTTCGAAATGGTACGCCCTACAGGATTCGAACCTGTGACCTACGGCTTAGAAGGCCGGTGCTCTATCCAACTGAGCTAAGGGCGCATTGTTGATGCGCTCGAATTATACGGTCAGATAAGGTTGAGTCAACGATTTTACCGCATGTGGCAACGTTTCGAAGAATATATGACCAATTCCAGGAAGCGGGTGCCAGAACCGCACTCAGCGCCGAGTCGATATTACGTGTGTCGGGGGAATTTGATATAACCCTAAATAGTTCTCTTCCTTCCATCGAAGATGAAAGCGACGTATTCCCCCATGCCATTATCCCTTTTTTGTCACTCCCGCACTTTCCGGTTCCACAGCTTTTTTGCCGCGCAGCAGCGGCGTGCGCAGTCGTTGCGCCAGAATCACGCCAAACAGGGTTATGCTGCCGCCTATATAGTGATAGCTACGCAGGGATTCATGCAGGAACAGTACGGCAATGATGGCGGTAAAAATGGGGGCCAGATTCATAAAAATAGAGGTGGTGCTGGCGCCCAAACGCTGTACGCCCTGAATCCAGAGAAAAGGTGCGATTATGGATGCCGGGATACCGGCAAAAAGCACCAGTGGGATATTGTGCAGATTAAGCGATACGTCAGTTGCCATCAGGAAATTCGGCGTTAACAGCAGCACGCCAAATAAAATTTGCACATACAGGCTTTGCCAGTTTGGTAGCGGGATCGCCCAACGTCTGGTTAATACACCGTACAGCGCATATGACGTAGATGCGGCAAACATCATCAGTTCTCCTTTACCCAGCCCGTGTGACAGCAGCTGTTGCGGATTACCCTGGCTGACCAGCCACACCAGACCGCCAAAGGAGAGCAAGCCGCCGATAACAATACCCAACGTAGGTGCAAGGCGCAGCAAAAAAAGACTGATCAATACGGTGAGCAGCGGAATCAGGGCGTTGAGTATTCCAATAAAGAGTGCCGTAACGCTATGCGCTGCGTAGTAGGCCAGGCTTTGATATAGCACCATACCAAGCAGGCCGAGTATGAGCAGCTTCCACCACAGTTGTAATATCTGTCGCCGCAACCGCCAGACGCCAGGAAGCGCAAACGGTGTCAATACCAGCAATGCCAGCAGCCAGCGGTAGAAAGAAATCGCGGCAGGATCGATCGCCTCAGCCGAGACTTTGCTGACAATGGCATTGACCGACCAAATTAACACCGCAAAGAGTGGAAACAGAAAATTCATGGTGGTTCTCTTATTATAAAAGCGTCAGCGCAGTGTACGCTTGTCTGTTTTCCATGAGATAGTGATAATCAGACAATATTGCCTACGGATCGGACAGAATGTCGCTGAAGCTTACCTACTACGCACCACAGCATGCGAAAGATGCTCGCTTTTTCTTCCGCTATGAACAGGCCAACGCAAAAACAGAATATCTGCCACATAGCCATGCGTGGGGACAATTGATCTTTGTAAAATGTAATGTGTTGCAGATTCATGTCGAAGGAGAAAGATTGCTAACGCCCGCCGATTTTCCCGTGTGGGTCCCGCCGGGTAAAGAGCATGCCAGCTACAATAACCGTCAGGCGAACTTTCGCACCTTTAATATCGCTGCTGTGTTATGCGGCGGTCTGCCGGAGAAAGCCTGCCTGCTAAACGTTGGACCAATCGTTAATGCCATCATCGATGATTGTGCCTCACGTCAGTTGTTGGTGCCGGATACGGATGAGGATAGAAGGCTGTGCGATGTGCTACTCGACCAGTTGCGTAACGCTGAGGTGCAGGAAAGTTATTTGCCGATGTCACAGGATAAATATCTGGCGCCAATTCTACAGGCGCTGGAACATAATCCGGCCGATAACACCACGCTGGCGCAGTGGGCGCAACGCGTTTACACCACGGAGCGCACCCTTTCGCGTCGTTGTCAGGCCCAATTAGGCATGTCTTTCAGCGAATGGCGTCAGCGCTTGCGCTTCTTGCATGCTATTTCCCGATTGGAGCAGGGAATGACGGTGCAGAATGTGGCGCTTGATTTGGGATACAGTTCTGCTTCGTCTTTAATTGTGATGTTTCAGCAGCAAGCTGGTACAACGCCAGATCGCTACCGTACCCGGCCTCGTTGATAAAGACTCGGGCATGAATTACCCCTTGTTCTATGGCAAAATACCACGCTTAAGCGTGCCAAAGCAGGAAACAGTCCGTGAAAATTCTCGTTGATGAAAATATGCCTTATGCCCGTGAGCTATTCAGCCGAACGGGTGATGTCGTTGCGGTACCTGGCCGCCCGATCCCGGAAGCAGAGCTACAGGATGCTGATGGATTGATGGTGCGTTCAGTCACAAAAGTCGATGCCGCGTTGTTAAAGGGAAAACCCGTTAAATTTGTTGGCACGGCGACGGCGGGGACGGACCATGTTGATGAAGATTATCTTCATCAACAGGGGATTGGTTTCTCTGCGGCTCCAGGATGTAATGCGATTGCTGTCGTGGAGTATGTTTTTTCAGCGCTATTATTACTGGCTGAACGAGATGGTTTTCAATTGCAGGATCGTACCGTCGGCATTGTTGGCGTGGGTAATGTCGGCGGGCGGCTGCAGGCTCGGCTGGAAGCCCTAGGCATTCGCACTTTACTTTGCGATCCACCGCGCGCTGAGCGCGGTGATGAGGGCGAATTTTACTCGCTGGATACGTTGGTGGCTGAAGCAGATGTGCTGACCTTTCATACTCCTTTATTTAAGGATGGCCCATTTAAAACCTTACACCTTGCTGATGAAACGCTGTTGAACGCGCTGCGGCCGGATACCATTCTCATTAACGCCTGTCGCGGTGCTGTCGTAGACAATGTTGCGTTATTACAGGTATTAAAACAGCGTGGTGATTTGAGCGTGGTGCTGGACGTATGGGAGCCGGAGCCAGAATTATCGCTGGAACTGCTGGATTACGTGGATATTGGCACCGCGCATATTGCCGGCTATACGCTGGAAGGCAAGGCGCGGGGCACGACGCAGGTATTTGAAGCCTGGACACAGTTTATTGGCCAGGCACAGCAAGTTTCGCTGGAAACGCTGTTGCCAGCCCCCGAATTTGGTCGAATTACGCTACATGGCGCTCTGGATCAGGCAACGCTAAAACGTTTAGTTCATCTGGTGTATGATGTGCGCCGCGACGATGCGCCTCTGCGTCATGTTGCGGCAATAGCGGGTGAGTTTGACCGCTTGCGTAAAAATTATCAGGAGCGACGCGAATGGTCGTCGCTGCATGTGCAGTGTGATGATGCCGCTGCTGCAGAACTGCTGAAAAAACTTGGGTTTAACGCTGTTTATCATCCTGCGCGCTAACGCGTGAATACAACATGAAATTACGTGCGTAGGGAAAAGTCTGAATCAACGGGCGGTGTTATCACCGCCTTCTGTTTTTGTGTCATTGTCTGGAGTAAACCAACATGTCTGACGGCTGGAATATTGCGCTTTTAGGCGCAACAGGCGCAGTAGGGAACGCTTTACTGGAATTACTGGCGGAACGCCAGTTCCCGGTTGGTGAGTTATATTTGCTGGCCAGTGAACGTAGCGCGGGTGAAAACATGCGCTTTGAGGGCAAAACCTACCTGGTAAATGATGCCAGTGATTTTGACTGGTCGCAGGCGCAACTGGCCTTTTTTGTTGCCGGGCGTGAAGCCTCCGCACGCTATGCGGAAGACGCTGCCAGCGCGGGTTGTCTGGTGATCGACAGCAGCGATCTTTTTGCGCTGGAGCCGGATGTACCGTTGGTAGTGGCCGACGTCAACCCGCACGTGCTGGCCGATTATCGCAACCGTAATATCATTAGCGTGGCCGATAGCCTGACCAGCCAACTGCTGTGCGCCATTAAACCGTTGGTCGAGCAGGCGGGATTGAGCCGTCTGCAGGTCACCAATCTGCTGTCAGCGTCGGCACACGGAAAAGCCGCGGTGGATTCTCTGGCCGGAGAAAGTGCTCGTTTGCTGAATGGCTTGCCTGCGGAAGATCACTACTTTGGTCGTCAGCTAGCCTTTAACGTGCTACCGCTGTTAGCCGATAGTACCGGTAGCGTGGAGCAGGAGCGCCGTCTTATCGAGCAGGTACGCAAAGTGATGCAGGATGAAGGCTTGCCTGTCTCGGTAAGCTGCGTACAATCACCGGTTTTTTATGGCAATGCACAGATTGTTTACGTCGAAGGTTTACGCCCGCTCTCTGCGGAAGAGGCGCGCGATGAGTTGGAACGGGCAGAAGACATTTCGCTGTCTGAAGAAAATGACTATCCGACACAGGTCGGAGATGCATCCGGAAATATTCAACTGAGTATCGGCTGTCTGCGTAACGATTACGGCGTGCCTGAGATGCTGCAATTTTGGTCGGTGGCCGATAATATCCGTTTTGGTGGGGCGCTAATGGCGATCAAAGCCGCAGAAAAGCTGGTTCAGGAGTATATGTACTAATGTCCGACTCGGTTCTGCCGGAAGCAGGCACGGTAAAGCTGGCGCTGGGTGTGGAATATGATGGCAGCCGTTATTACGGATGGCAGCGGCAGCAGGAGGTGCGCAGCGTGCAGGCTCGGCTGGAACAGGCGCTGTCCAAAGTGGCGAATCATCCCGTGAGCGTATTTTGCGCCGGGCGTACTGATGCTGGCGTACATGGTACCGGGCAAGTGGTCCATTTTGAGACCACTTCGGCACGCAAAGACGCTGCCTGGACGCTGGGCGTCAACGCTAATCTACCGCACGATATTGCGGTGCGCTGGGTAAAAGCGGTGCCCGACGCGTTCCATGCACGGTTTAGCGCTACGGCTCGTCGTTATCGTTATGTCATTTATAATCAACGGCTGCGTCCGGCGATTTTACATGATGGAGTGACGCATTTTTATCACCCGTTGGATGCGGAAAAAATGCAGCGCGCCGGCCAATGCTTACTGGGCGAAAATGATTTCACGTCGTTTCGCGCCGTACAGTGCCAGTCGCGCACGCCCTGGCGCAACGTGATGCATCTGAGGGTGAGTCGTCACGGCGCTTATATTGTGGTGGACATTAAGGCAAATGCCTTTGTTCATCATATGGTACGTAATATCGTTGGTAGTCTGATGGAAATTGGTTGTGGCAATCAACCCGAAGGCTGGATGGCGGAATTACTGGCGGCAAAGGATCGTACTCTGGCGGCGGCAACAGCACGTGCTGAAGGATTGTATTTAGTTTCTGTCGATTATCCCGAGCATTTTGCCTTACCACGTCCACCGATGGGACCGCTGTTCCTCGAGGATTAACATTGAGCCGAAGGATTTGAGGGAGAGTTATGGATCTCGTCCATTTTGTTGTCGATTTTATTCTACACATTGACGTGCATCTTGCTGAGCTGGTTGCGCAATATGGCATCTGGGTTTACGCCATCCTGTTTTTGATTCTGTTTTGTGAAACAGGATTGGTGGTGACGCCTTTTTTACCCGGCGATTCTCTGCTGTTCGTCGCTGGCGCGCTGGCTGCGCTGCCAGGAAACGATCTTAACATCCATGCCATGGTTGCCCTGCTGGTGATTGCGGCAATTGCAGGTGATGCGGTTAACTATACGATCGGTCGTTTGTTCGGTAAAAAGCTCTTCAGTAACCCTGACTCGAAAATATTCCGGCGCAGCTATCTCGATAAAACGCACGCGTTTTACGAGCGTCACGGCGGAAAAACGATTATTCTGGCGCGCTTTGTGCCGATCGTTCGCACTTTTGCGCCTTTCGTCGCCGGGATGGGGCATATGTCCTATCGCTACTTTGCGCTTTTTAACGTCACGGGCGCGTTGTTGTGGGTCATACTGTTCTCCTATGCGGGCTATCTGTTTGGTGATTTGCCCGTCGTACAGGAGAATTTAAAGTTGTTAATTGTGGCGATTATCGCTGTTTCGATTCTGCCGGGCATAATCGAAGTCTGGCGCCATCGTCGGGCAGCTCGCCAGCACAAACAGCCTTAAGAAAAGCGCTAAATCCAACCGATTCGACCAGATTTTTATCCACAGCGTCGGAAGGTTATGGTTTAATGAGCGACATTTATGGGCTGCTGAAAATGCTTTCAGCAGCGACAAGAAAAACTGGTTTCACCAGGTTCAAACAGAAAGGTCATCAATGAGCTGGATTGAACGAATTCTCAACAAAAGCACCATCACCCCTTCGCGTAAGGCAAGCATTCCTGAAGGGGTTTGGACAAAGTGTGACAGCTGTGGCCAGGTTCTTTACCGCGCCGAGCTTGAACGCAATCTGGAAGTTTGCCCGAAATGCGATCACCACATGCGTATGCATGCGCGTGAACGTCTGCACAGCTTACTTGATGAAGGTACGCTGACAGAGCTGGGCAGCGAACTGGAACCCAAAGATCTGCTTAAGTTCAGGGATTCTAAAAAATATAAAGATCGTCTGGCGGCCGCACAGAAAGAGACTAACGAGAAAGACGCGCTTATTGTTATGAAAGGCACGTTGCACGGTATGCCGGTAGTTGCCTGTGCGTTCGAGTTTTCCTTCATGGGTGGCTCAATGGGGTCCGTGGTCGGTGCGCGTTTCGTACGTGCGGTTGAGCAGGCGCTCGAAGACAACTGCCCAATGATCTGTTTCTCCGCCAGCGGCGGCGCACGTATGCAGGAAGCGTTGATGTCGCTGATGCAGATGGCGAAAACCAGCGCAGCGCTGGCGAAAATGCAGGAACGCGGCTTACCGTATATCTCTGTGCTGACCGATCCGACGATGGGTGGTGTTTCCGCCAGCTTTGCGATGTTAGGCGATCTCAACATCGCTGAACCTAAAGCATTGATCGGATTTGCTGGCCCACGCGTTATTGAGCAAACGGTGCGTGAAAAGTTGCCACCGGGCTTCCAGCGGAGCGAGTTTCTGATTGAGAAAGGGGCGATTGATATGATTGTACGTCGTCCTGATATGCGTCTGAAGTTGGCCAGCATTCTTGCTAAGCTGACCAATCAGCCAGCGCCTGTACCATTACAGGAAGCAGAAGCGGCTGCGGAAGAAGCGTCGCAGCGTCGCGAGGCCTGACAGATGATGGAAAAGAGCAGCAATGACTACCCTGGCGCTGCTCTTTTCACCAATGAACCGTAACGTGCTGAACGGGATCCATGGATAATCTTCACCTTCCTCAAGCCACGTCGCCTTTGGTCACGTGGCTTGACTATCTTGAGCGTTTACATTCCCAGGCTATCGAACTCGGGCTGGATCGCATTCTGCGTGTCGCCACGCAACTCGGTCTGCTAACGCCTGCTCCTACCGTATTCACCGTTGCTGGTACTAATGGCAAAGGCACCACCTGCCGAACATTGGAAACGCTGCTGATGGCCGCAGGATATCGCGTCGGCGTCTACAGTTCTCCCCACTTATTACGCTATACCGAACGCGTACGCATTCAGGGTAAGGAACTGGATGAATCCGCTCATACCGCAAGCTTTGCGGCAATAGAAGCAGGACGTGGTGCAACCTCATTAACCTATTTCGAATACGGTACGCTATCGGCGCTCATGCTATTTAAGCAAGCGGCGTTGGATGTGGTAATTCTGGAGGTGGGGTTGGGCGGTCGTTTGGACGCGACTAATATTGTGGATGCGGATGTGGCAGTGATCACCAGTATTGCGCTGGATCATACTGACTGGCTGGGGCCCGATCGGGAAAGTATTGGCCGTGAAAAAGCAGGCGTCTTTCGTTACGGGAAACCAGCCGTGGTTGGTGAGCCTGATATGCCGCACAGCATTCGTGAAGTGGCTGATAATCTTGGCGCCAGCCTGCGGCAGCGCGATCGTGATTGGCGTTACGGCATAGATGGTGAGACGTGGTATTTTCGTGACGCCGCGGGAGAATTGCGTGGACTACCTTTACCACAGGTTCCCTTGCCCAATGCAGCGACTGCGCTCGCAGCGCTTCGCGCGTCCTCACTCACGGTAAGCGACAGTATTATTAGGGCGTCGCTGGATAAAGCGATTCTTCCCGGACGTTTTCAGACGGTTGCGTACCAGCCACGCGTTATCCTTGATGTCGCGCATAACCCACATGCGGCTGACTATCTGGCCGGCCGTATCGCTGAACTGCCTAAGAAAGGGCGGGTGCACGCGGTGGTTGGGATGTTACATGATAAAGATATTGCCGGAACATTGGCGAGTCTGGCCTCTCAGGTTGATATTTGGTACTGCGCGCCATTAGAGGGTCCGCGCGGTGCCAGTGCGGCGCAACTCATTGAACACCTGCCGGGGGCACAGCCTTTTGTCAGCGTCGTTGCTGCCTGGCAGGCCGCTTTGCAGCAGGCGAAGCAAGACGACATTGTGCTGGTATGCGGCTCTTTCCATACCGTGGCTCATGTCATGGAAGCGATGCAAATGGAGAACGGAAGTGGCCAGTAAGTTTCAAAACCGCTTAGTCGGAACCGTCATTTTAGTTGCCATTGGCGTGATTGTGCTGCCGGGTTTGCTTGACGGCCAAAAAAAACACTACAAAGAAGAGTTTGCGGCGATCCCATTGGTCCCGAAGCCTGACGACCAACAAGATGCGGATATGGTGCCACCGGTTACGCAATCTTTACCTGCACAACCTCCAGAAGGTGCAGGTGCTGCGGTGGGCGGCAATAACGATCGGACTTCACAGCCCGCGGATAACGGTTCTACTACGCCTCAATCCAGCAGTGCGCCAACGGTGGTTTCGCCGCCGCCAATGAAGCCAGTGCAGCAAACGAAACCTGCGGAGAAGCCGAAACCGGTTGAGCAACCGCAGCCGAAACCAAAGCCAGTAGAGCCGCCGAAACCGAAACCCGTAGAGCAACCGAAGCCGAAGCCCGTAGAGCAACCTAAACCGAAGCCAGTTGAACAGCCGAAGCCGGTTGAGCAACCGAAACCAGTAGAGCAGCCGAAGCCAATAGATCCACCGAAGCAACAGCAGCAGGCACCGGAAGGGCAAGCGTATGTTGTTCAGTTGGGTGCGCTAAAAAATGCCAGCAAAGTGAACGAAATTGTTGCTCAACTGCGTTTATCAGGCTATCGCACCTTCACCGTACCATCGACGCCTGTACAAGGGCAGATTACCCGTATTTACGTTGGGCCGGATGCGTCCAAAGCGAAAATGCAGGCTGCGGTGGGTGAGCTTAAAGGTATTTCTGGTCTGGGCGGAGTGGTGAAACCCTACAGTTCGCGATAATTGAGCGTTTTGGTCGGGGACGTCACTATTCGTTCCCGTACTTGCGCAATGGGATGGGGGCTATGTCACCGCCGTAATGTTCTGCAACGCGTCGGTTAATTAAGTTTTGCTGAACATTATGGCAACGTCATCATCGACATTGGTTAAGCTGTATCCGGTTTTTTGCCGAGCGCTGCGGTGGTTTGAATGTCTGGCGCTGCGGTCAATTGCCCCCTCTTGATGATGGATTGTCAGGCTGTTTTTTGGGTTTTTTTATTTTGTCTGGGAAAGGAAAACGATACGCAAACGTTTTCTTTTTCTGTTAGAATTCGCCCCGAACTTAGGTCACATCCCTCTGTTGCAACTGCGTTGGGTGCAGCAGAGGGATGTGATCTTAAGGGCACTGTCGCTGGAAGAGTTCATGGTCTGGATAGATTACGTCATTATTGCGATTGTTGGTTTTTCGGCTCTGGTTAGCCTTATCCGTGGGTTTGTTCGGGAAGCATTATCTCTCGTAACCTGGGGATGCGCATTCTTTGTCGCCAGTCATTATTACTCCTTTCTTGCGGTCTGGTTCACAGGTTTTGAAGATGAGCTGGTACGAAATGGAATTGCCATCGGGATACTTTTTATTGCCACGCTGATTGTCGGGGCGATAGTAAATTATGTCATTGGTTCACTGGTGGAAAAAACCGGCCTGTCAGGAACCGACAGGGTGTTGGGTGTCTGTTTCGGGGCATTGCGTGGCGTGCTAATTGTTTCCGCCATTTTATTCTTCCTCGATACCTTCACCGGATTTTCGAAAAGTCCTGACTGGCAGCAGTCGCAACTGGTTCCCCAGTTCAGTTACATCATCAGGTGGTTTTTTGACTACCTGCAAAGCTCGTCGAGTTTTTTACCCCGGTAATCGCGCCGGGGGTGCGGCTTATGAGGATATGACTACATGTGCGGTATTGTCGGTATCACCGGTTTCATGCCGGTAAACCAGTCGATTTATGACGCGTTAACGGTGCTTCAACATCGTGGGCAGGATGCTGCAGGTATTGTGACCATCGATGCATTAAATTGCTTCCGTTTGCGTAAGGCGAACGGGTTGGTCAGCGATGTATTTGAAGCGCGTCATATGCAACGGCTGCAGGGCAACATGGGTATTGGCCATGTCCGCTATCCTACTGCGGGAAGTTCCAGTGCTTCTGAAGCACAGCCCTTCTACGTCAACTCGCCTTACGGTATTACACTGGCCCATAACGGCAACCTGACGAATGCGCACGAGTTGCGTAAGCAGCTGTTTGAAAGCGGGCGTCGTCATGTTAATACCACCTCGGATTCTGAGATTTTGCTCAATATCTTTGCGCAGGAGTTAGACCGTTTCCCGCACTATCCACTGGAAGCCGAAAATATTTTTTCAGCGGTCGCGGCACTGCACCAGAAAGTCCGTGGCGCTTACGCTTGCGTCTCAATGATTATTGGTCATGGTATGGTTGCCTTCCGTGATCCAAACGGTATTCGCCCGTTGGTTATTGGTAAACGCGCCATGAATGACGGCCGTATTGAATATATGGTGGCGTCCGAAAGCGTCGCGCTGGATACGCTGGGCTTTGAATTTCTGCGCGATGTAGCGCCGGGCGAAGCGGTATATATTACCGAAAAAGGTCAGCTTTCTACGCGCCAGTGTGCGGAAAACCCGAAAAGTAATCCTTGCCTGTTTGAATACGTCTATTTTGCTCGTCCCGACTCCTTTATCGATAAAATCTCTGTCTATAGCGCACGGGTCCGGATGGGAACCAAACTGGGCGCAAAAATCGCGCGTGAATGGGAAGACCTGGATATTGACGTCGTGATTCCAATTCCGGAAACGTCCTGTGATATTGCGCTGGAGATCGCCGGTATTCTGAACAAACCTTATCGGCAAGGCTTTGTGAAAAACCGCTATGTCGGTCGGACCTTTATCATGCCGGGTCAGCACCAGCGCCGTAGCGCCGTGCGTCGTAAGCTTAACGCTAATCGTGCTGAGTTCCGTGATAAAAACGTACTGCTGGTCGACGATTCTATCGTTCGTGGCACGACTTCTGAGCAAATTATCGAGATGGCACGTGAAGCGGGTGCGAAGAAAGTCTATCTTGCTTCAGCCGCGCCGGAAATTCGTTTTCCTAACGTCTATGGCATTGATATGCCAAGTGCGACGGAACTGATTGCACATGGGCGTGAAGTGGATGAGATCTGCCAGATTATCGGTGCTGATGCGTTGATTTTCCAGGATCTGGACGACTTGATTGAAGCCGTGCGTGAAGAGAACCCGGATATTGTTCAGTTTGAATGTTCGGTGTTCAACGGTATTTACGTCACTAAAGATGTAGACCAGAGTTACCTCGAATATCTTCAGTCACTGCGTAATGATGATGCAAAAGCGCTGGCTCGTCAGAATGAAGTGGAAAACCTGGAGATGCATAACGAAGGTTGATGCCACGCCAATTTTCTGTGGATATGTCATAATGGGTCGGATTATTCCGGCCCATTTTTTATAAGGCTCTACCATGAAAAGACTTATTATTGGCATTTCAGGTGCCAGTGGCGTGATCTACGGCGTGCGTATGCTGCAGGTTTTGCAGCAGGTGGATGACGTAGAAACCCATTTAGTGATGAGTCAGGCAGCGCGCCAGACGCTGGCATTGGAGAGCGACCTTACCGTGCGGGAAATCCAGAGTTTTGCGGATGTGGTGCATGATGTCCGCGATATCGCAGCCAGTATTTCTTCCGGCTCGTTCAAAACTGACGGGATGGCTATTCTGCCTTGTTCGATGAAAACGCTATCCGGCATAGTACACAGCTACACTGATGGCTTATTGACGCGTGCGGCGGATGTCGTGCTGAAGGAACGGCGTCGTCTGGTGTTGTGCGTGCGTGAAACGCCGCTGCACTTGGGACATTTACGGATGATGACCACCGCCGCCGAGATGGGAGCCATTATCATGCCGCCAGTACCCGCTTTTTATCATCGCCCTGAAAACGTGCAGCAGATTATCGACCAGACGGTTAACCGCGTTATTGATCAGTTTGATTTCACGCTTCCACATGATCTCTTTACGCGCTGGAATGGGGCATAGCGCGTAGCGAACTGACCTATTATGGTGCAACAGTTTGTCATGGATCACTTTTCGTGCATCGCGCGCACCAAAATGCAACATAGTTGCCGCTTATGCATAACAACCCTGTTATATTTTTCCTCATAAACTAAGCGCTTGCGCCCATTTTGGGTGCCGGGTTTAGTGCGCGAGTCATGTGCAGTTGATTGCCACAAAACTGGCATGAAACCTGCTAAATAAACTGCGCAACACACCATATTATAGTGATAACAAAAAGCACTTTACTTGAGGGTAATCTATGAAAAAGCAGGTCCTGGCTCTTTCTCTGGTGCTGGCTTTCTCCAGCGCAAGTAGCGTGTTCGCTGCCGTGCCGAAAAATCTGCGTATCGGAACCGATCCAACCTATGCACCGTTCGAATCAAAGAACGCGCAGGGGCAACTGGTGGGGTTTGATATTGATTTGGCCAACGAAATTTGCAAACGCATTGAGACCAAATGTACTTTTGTAGAAAGCGATTTTGATGCGCTGATCCCGTCGCTGAAAGCGAAAAAGATTGATGCCATTATCTCTTCACTCTCCATTACTGAAAAACGCCAGCAGGAGATTGCCTTCTCCGAGAAACTTTACGCAGCAAATGCCCGTTTGATTGCGACCAAAGGTTCACCCATCCAGCCAACAATTGAATCATTAAAAGGCAAGAATATTGGTCTGCTGCAGGGAACTACGCAGGAAACCTATGCCAATCAATACTGGCGTCCAAAAGGCGTGACCATCACCCCCTATGCAAATCAGGATCTGGTTTATCAGGATCTGACGGCGGGCCGTATTGATGCCGCCTTCCAGGATGAAGTTGCTGCCAGCGAAGGGTTTTTGAAGCAGCCAATCGGTAAAGACTATGCCTTTGCCGGCCCGGCAGTAAAAGATAATGCTATTTTCGGTGTTGGCACCGGTATGGGTATGGCGAAAGAGAATACCGAATTAAAAGCGGCGATTGACAAAGCTTTTGATGAAATGCGTAAAGACGGTACTTACGATAAGCTGGCCAAGAAATATTTCGACTTTGATGTATACGGTGGCTAAGTAACCCTGTCAGCTCGCTCGCTATTGCCCATTTCGTCGGGCAATAGCCTGTTCAACACCACACGACAGGACTCTATTCATGCTGTATGGCTATTCGGAAGTTATTCTTAAAGGCGCGGCGGTCACGCTTGAGCTGGCGCTCAGTTCACTGCTGATTGCGGTGATACTGGGGCTGATTGGCGCGGGAGCCAAGCTCTCCAGTAACCGCGGGATTGTCCTTATATTCGAAGCTTACACGACATTGATTCGCGGTGTGCCTGACTTAGTTTTGATGCTACTGATCTTTTATGGTTTGCAGATCGCTCTGAATCAATTAACCGATTTGATCGGGATCGCGCAGTTCGATATCGATCCGATGACGGCGGGGATTATTACGCTGGGCTTTATCTATGGCGCTTATTTTACTGAAACCTTCCGCGGCGCATATCTATCCGTACCTAAAGGGCAAATTGAAGCCGCTACGGCCTTTGGTTTTACCGGCTCGCAGATTTTTCGTCGTATTCTTTTTCCGGGAATGATGCGTTTTGCCTTGCCCGGCATTGGCAATAACTGGCAGGTGATTTTGAAAGCGACGGCACTGGTGTCGCTGCTGGGACTGGAAGATGTGGTAAAAGCGACGCAGTTAGCAGGTAAAAGTACCTGGCAACCTTTCTGGTTTGCTATCGTTGCGGGGATCATTTATTTGATTTTTACCACGTTTTCCAACGGCGTGCTGTGGTGGCTTGAGCGTCGTTACTCCGTTGGAGTAAGAAGGGCAGATTTATGATCGATATCATTCATGACTATTGGCAGCCACTGCTCTGGACGGATGGTTATCGCTTCACTGGCGTCGCCATCACGCTTTGGCTATTGGTGATTTCGGTCGTGCTGGGCGGTTTTCTGGCCGTACTGCTGGCGATTGCACGCGTTTCGCCAAATCGTGCCGTACGTTTCCCCGTGTGGTTATTCACTTACGTATTTCGTGGGACGCCGCTTTATGTGCAACTGCTGGTGTTCTATTCCGGTATGTACACGCTGGAAATTGTTAAGGGCACCGAACTACTCAATGCGTTTTTCCGCAGTGGCCTTAACTGTACACTGCTGGCGTTAACATTGAATACTTGTGCTTATACCACCGAGATCTTTGCCGGTGCGATCCGCGCAGTACCGCATGGTGAAATTGAAGCCGCGCGTGCATATGGATTCTCAACGATTAAGCTTTACCGCTGCATAATTTTGCCTTCGGCGCTGCGTAGTGCGCTACCTGCTTACAGTAATGAAGTGATTTTGATGCTGCACTCCACCGCGTTGGCTTTTACCGCGACCGTGCCGGATTTGTTAAAAGTTGCGCGTGATATTAATTCGGCGACCTATCAGCCCTTTATCGCTTTCGGTCTGGCAGCGGTGCTGTATCTGATTATCTCTTATGCGTTGATTAGCCTGTTCCGGCTTGCGGAAAAGCGTTGGCTGGCGCACGTTAAACCTTCATCGTCCCATTGAGTAAGTGACTATGGCCGAAAATAAATTAAGCGTAACTGAGCTCCATAAACGTTATGGCGAGCATGAGGTGCTGAAGGGCGTTTCGTTGCAGGCAAATGCTGGCGATGTCATCAGTATTATTGGTTCATCAGGCTCCGGAAAAAGCACCTTTTTGCGCTGCATTAACTTCCTCGAAAAGCCGAGTGAAGGCACCATTTCGGTGAATAATGAGATGATCAGCCTGGTGCGTGATACCGATGGTCAGCTTAAGGTTTCTAATAAAGAGCAATTGCGTATGCTACGTACGCGCCTGACCATGGTATTTCAGCATTTTAATCTTTGGAGCCACATGACGGTGTTGGAAAACGTGATGGAAGCGCCGATTCAGGTTCTGGGCTTGAGTAAGCAGGATGCGCGTGAGCGTGCCGTGCGTTATCTCGATAAGGTCGGGATTGATGCGCGCGCGCGCGCAAAATATCCCGCACATTTGTCCGGCGGGCAGCAGCAACGCGTGTCGATTGCGCGGGCGCTGGCAATGGAACCGGAAGTGTTGCTGTTTGATGAGCCGACTTCAGCGCTTGACCCTGAATTGGTCGGGGAAGTCCTGCGTATTATGCAAAAGCTAGCGGAGGAGGGGAAAACCATGGTGGTGGTTACCCATGAGATGGAGTTTGCTCGACATGTCTCGAACCACGTTATCTTTCTGCATCAGGGGAAGATTGAAGAGGAAGGTCCGCCCGCAGAGGTCTTCACTTCGCCAAAAAGCGTGCGCTTACAGCAATTTCTTTCCGGGGCATTAAAGTAGCGCTATCCGGGCGGTTCATGCATCGCCCGGGTGACACATTCAGGCTACAGAGAAAGCCACCAAGCCAGCAAGCCTGTCACTACCAGCACAGCAAAAGCGGTGAAGGCGGGACGGTTAGCAAACGGCTGTAGTACTGAAGGCAGTGAGCCAACTAATGGGTGGACAATAGGCTGCGGTTTAATTTCGCTTGCAGGGAGAGGTTGCTCGGGCTGTTTTTCTTCTGCGCGACGAGTAAACAGCAGATTCAGTAGGTCCTGCGACTGTGCTGCGGTCAAAAATGTCTGCGGTGTTGCCTGAAAACGCTGCTGGCTGTACTCCTCCAGCATAAGTTGTTCAGTGCGATCGAGAGGTTGCTTCAGCGAGGCTTCCAGCGTGCGTAACGTCGGAGCGCTTTGCTGGCTCAGCGTCTGTCGAGCCTGTAGATATTGAGTTAACAACGGGAAATGCCGCAATGGAATGGGATCGCCACTTTTTAAACTAACCAGTTTTAGCAGCGATGCCCACAGATTTGCTGGTTGTTCGTCCGTCGCTGCCGCCAGTTTGGCAATCTGCTGATTCAGGGTGTGATGCTCAGCAGGAAGTAGCGTACGATCGGTAACGCGTGTTTGCTGCGGCTGAGGGATAGTTAACTGACCATTTTGTAGCATGGTTAAGACCTGATGCAGCTGATCTTGCGACAGTGAACTGAGTACCGTATGGCCAAACTGCTGGCGGATAAAATCGCTCACTGCCTGACGATTGTTCCCCAGCGGCAGTAAATCTGTTAACTGCTGAAAAAGCTGGCGCGTAGCATGACTATTTTGCACCTGAGCAAGTCGGGTATTAAGAAAATGTTCTGCCGCCGGGAAATGACGTGACAATAACCCTCCATCACTTTTGACACCTACCTCATGGCGTAATCCTGCCCAAAGTTCCACGGACTTGAGCGAGCTCAGTGACATTATACGCACGATAAGGCGTTCAAGAGTGGTGCGTTGTGCAGGAGTCAGTGGCCGATCGTCCACGTTAACTGGACGTTTCTGTCCGGGCAAAGACGAGACCGTTGCACGATCGCCGGAAAGCGGCGCACCAGGGCCACTGAGAGGTTGCATGGCGTAATCCTTTCAAACAGGTCAACATCCGGGGCGCACCGGAACAAGAGGGTAATCCGCTATGATAACAATCCCGTCATAGAATCGATAGTAGGTAAGTGTAGTAGTTTACTGAATTTGGCCACCTGAACAGAGGTGATATGCCCACCTCAGAACAACACAGGCGTCCCAAAAGAAGAAATTTCAGCGCAGCGTTCAAACGCGAATCCGCTCAACGGGTCCTTGACCAGAACCACACCGTGGCAGATACAGCCAAGTGCTATGGATGTGGGGCTTTCTACCATGACGCGATGGGTGAAGCCGTTGCGTGACGAACGTCAGGGTAAAACGCCAAAAGCCTCCCCCCAGCCCCGGAACAAATTGAAATACGCGAGCTGAAGAAAAAGCTACAACGTGTTGAAACGGTAAACGACACACTAAAGAAGGCTACTGTAGATTCGATCTGTCAACGCAACACCCCTTTCAATTATCTCTTTTGGTGTTTTGAACTTCAGTGTCTTTCTCGGTCTGTTGTTTCGCTGAGCCATACTCTGCCAGGTATTCGGGGTTCATCGCAGCAGCGATAAATACTGGAAAAAACATCCTGAAAAGTCTGGCGGCAGGCAGGCTTTATTACGCAGCCAGGTTCTGGAGCTGCATTACATCAGCCATGGCTCTGCTGGCGCAAGAAGTATAGCGATCATGGCAACAGTGAGAGGCTTCCGGATGGGACGATGGCCTGGGAACCCGTGGAAAACCTGACCAGTCTCATCTAAAAAGATCAGGCGTAACATCGACAGGGAATGTGTTGCGTAGTGACCCTTCCATGGGGGCGGCAGAGGATGTTTAAGATGAGATCGCAGCTAGCCTTACGGCAAACCCCATAAAGAATAGCCCAACCAAGCCATTGCCTGCTTTAGCAAGACTCTGACGTGCTTTGAAGAATCTGGCCATAGCGGCACCACCAAAAATAAGCGTGCTCAGATAAAGGAAGCTAAATACTTCAAGTATTGAGGCAAGCACTAAATAAGATAGCCCGGTGTGTGAATAGCTGAAATCAATAAACTGCACAAAAAAAGAGATATAAAATACTATTGCTTTGGGATTAGTCAGGCTGAGCGTCAGGGCTTTTGTCAGCACATTTTCCTGTTCATTAAGCGAGGCTGTAGCAGGGTTTTTTCCGGAGAAAAAATTAACATAGATAATTTTGATGCCGAGATAAAGCAGATAAAAAGCGCCGAGAAAGCGAACGGCAGTGAACAGCAAAGGCGAAGCCTTAATGAGCGAAGCTACCCCCAACCATGAAAGGAAAATAAGTATCGCGTCACCAATAAAAACGCCTGATGCGGCCACGTAACCTGCTTTAATACCTTTCGACGCACTTGTTTTAAGCACATACAGCGAGTTGGGCCCAGGGAGGAGGATGATGACGATCAGCCCTGCGAGATAGGTCCATAGATTGATGATTCCGATATGTTCAAGTAACACTTTTGCCTCCTGACAATAACAATCCGCACGTACGCAATACCGGGAATATCCCCCCGTGGCGAATGCATTATACGCGAACGGTCGTTTAAGCACTTCTGAAGGATGGAACGAGAACCATTCTTTGGGCAAAACTCAGCCAACACGGTTGATAAAACAGAGCTGTTATGGCACCGATTTAAACACAATACGCATATGGCTAGTGCAGTTGTGTGATCCTGCCCCGGATTTGCTCCAGCAATAATGCTCAAAGGGTGGCCATGCCGACCAAATGGTGGCACGTCCAGCCTGAGCAAATTAACCGCGACCATAATCGTGTCCCGCCAATTATGATAAGGTATTCACAACCTTCTTAACGCTAAAGGTGTAGTCTATTGTCCCCAATAGCAGACAACGCCTTAGCTAAGGTGGGAGACATGTTTAACTGGATTTGTAATCACAAGCTGGGGATTTTACTGACGGTAGTCATTGTGCTCGAGCTCATTATGTTCGCGCTGACGCACAGTTGGATGCCGTGGAACGGGTAGTCTTCCTCCGTATCATGTTGACGGGAAGACGTTTTTTAGCGTCAAAGAGAGAGTTGAGATAGGTGAAAATAGGATATGTGTTCCCCATCGTTATTGGTATAGCTGGCGTGGCTCTGCTGGTATGGTTTATTGCCAGCGGTGCATGGATGCCTGGTCCTTGAAACTCATCCAGATTTTGGATTCATTCAAGATTTACAGTTTTTTCTTACCGTTTGCGATGCTTGTGCGAAAACGCTGAATGCAACTTGCTGTGATAATCAATGCCCATACAGCCTGTTTTAATTAAAATTAATTTATAATTACGTCATTTTTTGCATTATTTTTCTGAGGTTTTCCTCCTTCACGTTGACGCCTGAAACGTTCATTTATATTTTTGTTAGATAATGATTGGTTGGTAGCATTTTTCGGATAAATCCTGTCTACGCTATATTGTTCATGCTACAAATCTATACAACGCAGACCAATCTGGGGGCGTGATATTGCCATGTCCCGCTGGAAAATAACCATCACGACTTCAGGGCGAAACGATGAATATGTTACGTAATACGAGTTGGTTTTTCCGGTGCATAGGTGTGTTGACTACCAGCTATTTGCCTCATATACCGCATCCCCCTTCCAGTTTCATTATGTATGGTTAATCACTCATCCACATAGTCTGACAATCTCTGGCAGCCGCAAGGCGAATTATTTAGCGTCTATACTCAATAGTCGACGTCACACTAACGGGAGTATAGATATGACTATTCATAAGAAAGGCCTCGCACACTGGGAAGGTGGTATTAAGGACGGCACCGGCACGATCTCTACCGAGAGCGGGGCACTAACCAGGCAACCATATGGTTTTAACACGCGCTTTGAAGATAAAGCGGGGACCAACCCTGAAGAGCTGATTGGCGCGGCACACGCGGCCTGTTTTTCCATGGCACTTTCTTTAATGTTGGGCAACGAGGGATACGTGGCAAAAAGTATTGATACCACTGCGGATGTCTCTCTGGATAAAGACGGCGAGGGGTTCTCTATCACTAAAGTTGCACTGACAAGCCATGTCATCCTGCCAGGCATCGAAGACGCAGTGTTTAACGATATTATTAATCAGGCAAAAGCTGGTTGCCCGGTATCGAAACTGCTTAACGCTAATATCACCCTCGATTACCAGTTGAATAAATAATCGTTTCAATGATATTACGCTGCCGGCGGCAGAGCGGATTATGGGGTTTATCCGCTGGGTTCTTCTTGATGTTCTATTTTTCAATGGGTTGAGTGATAGAGAGTCCTTACGAACCGCCGGCTAATACTGTGTTAATGCGACGTAGAGATTGGAAATCGGCATCGAATTTCATCATCAGTAATATATTGACGAACGGTCAACTGGACTGGATGACTGCACCGTGTATTGGGGGCGCTGACGAGGAGGGCGGTTCAGCACTTTCTCTTGACATGGATGCTATTAAGTCTCCGATATCGCGCGTTTTTATCCCGATCTATAGACGGATGCCATAACTTAGAACATAACAGTATTGGTTTAACTTTCAGTAAGATGACAAGTTATTCTTCATCAGCCATGCCCGTTATGTCTGGGCACAGTGCTGGCGATTGCGTGGATATCCTACTGACAGCGCAAATAATGGTGTAATGATGATGTGGGGGAGCCTATGACGACAATTTCGAGCGAAAGTTTACCCGTCCTTGATCTGGCATTATTGGAGGGAACGACAGAGCAGCGTCATACGTTTCTGACTCAGCTAGGACAGGCTGCCCGTGATATCGGTTTCTTTTACATCATCAATCACGGCATTAATTTGACGTTACAGCAGCGGCTGCAGACGCTGGCAAGGCAATTCTTCGCGCTGGACGACGTGGAAAAGGCAGCGGTAGCCATGGTCAATTCCCCCCATTTTCGCGGTTATAACAAAGCAGGAGCGGAAATGACGCGTAATCAGCCGGACCTGCGTGAGCAGTTTGATATTGGCGCGGAGCGCCCTGCACTGCAACTTGATGCTGATTCCCCCGCCTGGCAGCGTTTACAGGGGCCTAACCAGTGGCCGGCATCGCTACCGGAATTGAAAACCGCACTGTTACAGTGGCAGCAGGAAATGACCCAGATGTCGCTGCGCTTGTTACGTGCTTTTGCTTTGGCGCTTCAGTTACCGGAAGATGCCTTTGATGATTTATATGGTGAAAAGCCGAATGAACATATCAAGCTGATCCGCTATCCCGGCCAGCATGCGGCAGAGAGTCAGCAAGGGGTGGGGGCTCATAAAGATTCGGGATTCCTTAGCTTTTTATTACAGGATGACCAGAAAGGGTTGCAGGTTGAAGTGGAGCCCGACCATTGGGTTGAAGCCGTTCCGCTCCCGGGTGCATTTGTGGTGAATATTGGTGAATTACTGGAATTGGCGACGAATGGTTATTTGCGGGCAACTGTACATCGTGTTGTTTCACCTGCAGAAGGGCGCCAGCGGCTGTCTATCGCTTTTTTCTTAGGTGCGCAGTTGGGAGCCATCGTCCCGGTGTATCAGTTATCAGAAGCGATTGCCAAAGATGCTCACGGTCCGGCCAGCGATCCATTAAATCCTCTGCTGCGTGATGTTGGCTGGAATTATCTAAAAGGGCGTTTACGGTCTCATACCGATGTTGCGGAACGATATTATGCTGATTATCTCAATTCTTTATGAGTATCCGATTGAGAAAAATAGGATTTTTACGTTCATCGCAGCGTGTAGGGTCACAAGTTTTTTAGGCGATCGGACCGGCAAGAGAAGGTTGAATTTTCTGCATTTGAGTCAATATTGAAGGTAAAAAAAACTCTGAAGATAGAATTCCAATACCTTCAGAAGTTACGTAAGTGCATCATTTCTTTCGCATTCCATGAAGAGATTTTGATAAATAACGTACACAGTGACGTGTGATGTGTACAACTTGGTTGTGATTAATTTGTGCTAATAACGGCGAAAGCCGAATCTATCCATATAGAAGGATAGGTCGGATATTTAATATTAATCCGCGAGAAGAGATATAAGATTGCTGATTTTCAATGTGACATTGCCGATGTCGAGGATTATGACTATCCACATCATTATCACAATGGAAAAAAGCAGTTCAAGAATTTTGTCCAACATGATTATGCCTCCGTGCATAAGTAAGCGTGATATCCATTATACTACTTCAGGCTGAACGTATAAGGGCTGTGCTCAGTCAAATCGGTTACTTATCTGAGTAAGCTTATCGAGGATCGTGATCGTGCTGCTTGCCTTATGGGAACAACGCTTTCTCCAGCCTGCAATATCAATAACTTAAGATGCATGTTAAATTATAGTGAGCATTTGTTTTACCGCATTCATTATTCTTGTTTATTGGTAATATCTAAATGAGTTTATTTTAACCTGATATGAAGTCTTGTGAAAAACGCCACGAAGATATCATTTTTTCGAAGAGACATATTAAAAATTCATTAAATCAGAAAGAGAAAATTGAGAAAAACACTGTGCTGCTTCAGTGAAAATGTGTCTGAAGCGTATGCCATCCCACTGAATGACGATGGAAAGCGTCATCGGGTTATTACTTTGCTGATATGCAGGGCGAAAAAATTGCCCGCCGTTCCTGCAGGCAATATTGAGGTTAATTCTACTTAACGCCTATACTGGCGATGGATGAAGTATGGGACGACGAGTATAGAATAGCCAGGTTTGATTGTTTTTTAATCATAGATAAAGTGTGATGAGTTGTGTTATCGCTCAGGCCACGCCTGCTTAAGCATAAAATGCTGTTGCTGCGGGCTGTAATCAATCAGCGAGTTTTTGCTGTTAGAACGTGCCAGAATCCAACGAATCTCTTCGTCATCCAGTAGCTGAGGCTGTTGCCAGAATGGGGTAATAGCATGCTGTTTGAGCCATTCAGCCAGATGCAACGCCGGGTTGTCTCCAGACTGTCCGAAGATCACTTTGTTCAGTTTATGCATCAACTGCTGCTGCTGTGGGTGATCGCTTCTACTTAAAAGCGTCAAAAAAGGGAACAGCAGGCGGCCACAGACTTCGCCATGATGATAATCCTTGATCGCCCCCAGTTCGCCTGCAAGACCATGAATAACGCCTAAACCCGCCATACTCAGACTTTGTCCACCTAGCCATGATGCCAGCATCATCTGTTCACGAGCGTCATCGCCTGTTTCACCTTGTTGATTTAACACCGGCCAGGCAAGAACAAATGCCTGCATTCCACTCAAGGCTGTCCGTTGGCTCAATGCGGTGGCGCTTTTTGAAAGATAGGCTTCGAAAAGGTGGGTGAAGGCATCGATTGCGCAGCAGGCCAGCACATGATCAGATGCGCCTTTCAATAGCTGTGGGTCCAGGATAGCAATCTCGGGTACGAAAGCGGCGTGACGTAGAGATGCTTTTACGTTATGGCCTCTCTTATCGGTGACCACGGCGTTTTGTGTGACCTCGCTGCCGGTCCCCGCAGTGGTCGGAATGGCGATCAGCGGCAGCGTTTTACCGCTGATCTGACTATCGCCAACCTTTTCCAGGTAACGACGCGTATTCAGCGGATGTTCGCACAGTGCAGCAACCGCTTTAGCCGCATCCATTACGCTTCCCCCACCGATCGCGACTACGCGTGACACTTTACCGCGCCAGCGTGTCACCCATTCATCAAGTTCTGAAGAAGAGGCTTCGTGGCTGACAATCTCTATGCCTGCCAGTAGTGGCGAAAGCGCTTCTTTTATCTCGGCATAGGCTGGGCCGTTAAGAAAAGATCGGGCGCAAAAGAGTAAGGTGGGGCAGGGAGAGGATGTCAATAAAGGGAGTAGCTCATGGAGGCTACCGTTGCCGAAAAAAGTCTTTCTGTTCGCAATCATCTGACCAATCATTACAGGGTTCCGGACGAATGTAATAAGCGTTGGGGTACCAGTCTAAATAGCCGTACGCGATATTGCTACCGCAGTGACGCGCAGATTTATTTGGTGCTGACTGTTGGAAAGGGTCTGTCAGGCTGTATCCGTGGTGCAGGTTATCCCACTGATATAAAAGTGGGGCTTATCCGTCGGTATTTAACCGACTAATGCGTTAAAAGCATTCAATTCTTCTTCAGGCATGCCAGCCAGCCGTGCCGCATGACAAATTTGCCGCCATGTCATGGGATCAACCGTAATACCATTTGCTATGCGGTCAACGCGATTCGCTTCTTCCCACTCTCCCGGGAGCTGAATAGGCATATTGCCTGATGGAGGTGATTTTTTAACCCATGAGATAAACGCTTCCGCTTCAGCCTGCATATGAGGTGCATCAAAAGCTTCAGGATTAAGAATAATCGTCGTCATACCATTAATGATGGCACTGTTATCTGTTTCGAGAGTTTCATCATGTGTGGTTCGCCCTCCAGAAAGCGCGCCGCCCAGGATTTCACATAGTGCTGCCAACGCATAGCCTTTGTGATCGCCAAAAGGTAGCAGTGAACCGAAGGGGGGCTCATGCATAACGTGCGGCTGCATGGTGGGGTGCCCCTGATGATCAATCAGTGCGCCCGGGGGAACAGTCAGACCTTTGTTGTAAGCTACCCGCGTTTTACCATAAGCAATTGCGCTGGTGGCAAAGTCCAGTAGCAGGGGCTTTTCATCTTTACGCGGAAAAATGGCACAGAATGGATTAGTTCCAAAGCGTCGGTCGCTACCACCAAAGGGAGCCACCATGGGGTCGCCCATGACATTCACAAAGTGAAAAGAGATAAATCCTTCCTTGCCGCACTGTTCTGCCCAGTGACCGATGCGTCCAATGTGATGTGCGTTATGTAAACCCACCGCAGCCAGGCCAAACTGCTTTGCACGTTGCAGACCTTGTGCCATTGCTTCGCAGGCCACCACCTGGCCAAAACCTCGGCCTCCGTCAAGGGTAAGAACAGCACCGGCGTCCCGGATGACGCTGACATGTGTATTAAGTTTAAGCTGCCCCTCGGCCAGTGAGGCGATGTATCTGGGGATCATACCGACGCCGTGCGAATCATGCCCGGCAAGGTTAGCCTGAACCAAATGCTCGGCAACGAGTTCAGCTTCACGCGGCGCACTTCCCGCGTGACTCCAGATTGCCTGCACAAACTTCGCAAGGCGTTCGTGATGAATACGGAGATCTGAATGCACGCGGTTTTCCTCCTGTTCGGGCTATATTCGATGGAAGTATCTTGCTTGCCTCCACATTTCACTGCCTGTCACTGCCTGAGCGCAGCCCCGATCGGTATGATCCTATTATTACATGGCAGGAAATGGAGTAATGAAACACGGACCATGAGCATGGCCCGTGAGAAGATTCTTAGTGTGGCTGCCCGAATCCAGCCTTAACCATCTGTTCGCGTAAACTACGGGTAATTTCGCGATTACCGCCGGTTATCGGGTAGATAACGTTATTCACCACGTCATCAAGATAGTGTTCGCTAAATTCTTGTGAAGTAAGCGGAGAACCGCCTTCATCATTAATCGCGATCGTTCCTTTAATGTGATCGCCACTATTTTTTGCTTTCAGGCAATATCTGCCCATGCTGGTATTTATCGTACTCATAAGATCTCCTTGTTACTTGTTAATAAAAAAACCATAACAATCGAGGACCCCGGGTCAATACCCGTATTTATCCAGTGATAGCGGACAATGCGTTCTGACGGACTCAGCCGGTGTGCTGTTAACCCTTAGCGAGCCTTTAGAGAGTGTAGGTGAACCATCACTATTTGTTCTCATACCACCCAAACGCAGTTGCAACTACCAGATTAATAAGTTTAGTCCGAACCAGACTGCTCGGCTAATGAGCAGAGGGAGAAAATTTCACAGCGCGACAGGGTTCTCAAAAAATGATGTAACCGGTGCAGTGTTCTTCCAGTGAGTGCCATACGCTAACGACAGTGCGGAAGTATCGTCCGATCGGTGACTGTCAAAAACCTATGCGGGATTTTCTATGGCGCTGATGATATGAAATTATTCTTCTATACTTGAGTCGCTATGGCCTGTGGTTTTTTATCACCAATGAGTGAGGAAAATGGAATGAAAATTATTCTTTGGATTATTGCGATTATTTTTATCGTGGGGCTGCTTACCTTAACTGGCGTATTTAAGCTTATTTTTTAAAGCGGGGGGCTGTCGTCTAGACGGCAGCATCCGTTTAACCGGCACAGTCGTTGTCAACATAGTGAGAGGTAAATAAGGATTGCTTCGTCGTTTTCTGTGTCGGGTAAAAATACACGACTGCTGCCGTTGGGGTTATCTCCGTTTTTGACGATAACGTTCATATTTATCGCTAAGATAAGTCTTATCTACACAAAGGCAGATTAAGCACATTAACTATTCATGTTTTAATTGAGGCCATATTGGGTTGATTTTTTTTACCTTTTTAACGAATTCTTATTTTTCTTCATCATCGTTGTTTTTTCTCATTTTTTCAGAAGAAATCCAGGGGATGTGTCGGCGTGCTAGTGGATATTAAGGGCGTGGCGGCATAAAGAAGTTGTAAGAAGATAAGGGGAGCGCTTAAAATCCTTCCAGGATCGCTGTTTTATGGGTAAAAGGACGTTGCCACTTCAATCAGGCAAACCGCATCTGCATGGAGAGCCCCGCATCAGTTATTTGATGTGGTATATGCAGAACGCACCTCGCTACCACAGCCATCACAATACACTATATCCGCGGTGAAACTCCGGCAGGCGACTGTTTCCTGTTTTTTTAAAATGGTTATAAATGAAGTGAAAGTATCTCAATTTTGTCGATTAATCCTGATACCTGTCGTATCTCTTTTTTATGCGTCTTCGGGGTGCACTGCTGAAACACAGCCCTCAGGAGAAATTTCTGCGCTATGGCAGACCTTTACCGGGAATGTTAAAGATACCTGGACTTCGTCCGATAGTTACGACCTTTATGTACCGGCAATCACCTGGCATAACCGCTGGACGTATGATAAAGACAAAACGGATAGCTACAATGAGCGCCCATGGGGTGCTGGCGGCGGTATCTCTCGCTATGACACTAGGGGTAACTGGAATGGCATCTATCTGATGGCGTTTAAGGACTCCTTCAACAAGTGGGAGCCCATTGGTGGATACGGCTGGGAAAAAACCTGGCGACCATTTAGTGATGAGAATATTCATTTTGGTGCTGGTTTTACCGCAGGAATAACTATGCGTGATAACTGGAACTACATTCCTCTTCCCGTCTTGTTGCCGTTGGCATCGGTTGGGTATGGGCGTGCGTCATTTCAAATGACTTATATTCCGGGAACTTATAACAATGGTAATGTCTTTTTTGCCTGGTTCCGCTGGCAGATTTAGCTGCATTTCGCCTTGTTAAATGGTGTTTTGACAAAAAATATCGATATTTATCACTTTTTCGTCACGCCAGACTGGACAAAAGCGTTCGCAATTGCTGTACTAGATGTCGACACAGTTTAGTGTCCATTTTTCATGTAAAGGTAATATTGATGTCTAAGATTAAAGGTAGCGTTAAGTGGTTTAATGAGTCCAAAGGTTTCGGTTTCATTACTCCTGAAGATGGTAGCAAAGATGTGTTCGTACACTTCTCTGCAATCCAGAGCAATGGTTTCAAAACCCTGGCTGAAGGTCAGCGTGTAGAGTTTGAAATCACCGACGGTGCTAAAGGCCCATCTGCTGCTAACGTTGCTGCTATTTAAGTTAGTTATCAGAGAATTTTTAAAACCCGCCTTTCGGCGGGTTTTTTTTCGCCTATTTTAGCGATAGAGGTAAATTGCAATAAAAGCGATCACTGCCAGCAAGCTGATCGAAAATGCCGCAAGTTCGTGCAGCTTTGTGGATAATGACTTTTTCATCTTCTTCTCTCACACTGTGTAAACAGCGTCGAGTGTCGCAAATCATCCTTAAGGCAACATTAACCCGCATCCGCTAGCATAATCATCACCGGCATAGAGAATGCAGTATGGCGTGGATGCTCATCTGCCGCTGCCGCATCGTTTTAGCAAAAAGGTGGTGAGTTTCATTTTGCAGGCAGTAAAGCATAGCGGCGACGTGCAGCTAAGTTTCAGACTGAAATAAAGGGGAATGACAATGAAAGTCGCGATGGGGCAGTTTGCGGTGGGTCGTGAATGGCAGGAGAATGCAGCAACCTGTCGGTCACTGATGCAGCGGGCATATGCAGGTGGGGCCGACCTTCTGGTGTTACCCGAAGCTATACTGGCACGCGATATTGCCGATCCTGATATAGCCTTGAAGACTGCACAGCCATTGGATGGACCCTTTCTGAGCCAAATTTTGGCGGTCAGTAATGAGAATGATATGACGACCGTATTGACGATGCATGTTCCGGCAGATGACCAACGCGTGCTTAACGTGCTGGTCGCCGTTCGCCGTGGTGAGATTGTGGCCCGCTACGATAAATTGCATCTCTATGACGCCTTTTCCGTGCAGGAATCGAAAAATGTTACGGCAGGTGAGGCGATCCCGCCTCTGGTTGAAGTGGCGGGGTTACGCGTAGGACTAATGACGTGCTATGACATCCGCTTTCCGGAATTGGCTCGTCGGCTAGTACTGGATGGCGCTGAGGTGCTGGTTTTGCCAGCAGCGTGGGTTAAAGGGCCATTAAAAGAGATGCATTGGGAGGTGCTGGTAACCGCCCGTGCGCTGGAGAACACCTGTTATTTAGTTGCGGTGGGAGAGTGTGGCCCGCGTAACATAGGTAACAGCATGGTGGTTGACCCGCTTGGCGTAGCAATAGCGAGAGCGGCAGAAGGTCCGGCGTTGGTGTTTGCCGACCTCGATCCACAACGTATTGCTGATGCTCGCCGCATGCTGCCTGTATTAGAGAATCGTCGCTTTGTACGTCCGGAATTGAAAGTCTACTGATCGTTTTGTCCATCCATGTAATGAAAATCGCTGCTAACATGGCAGCTTAATGTCTGAGTGATGCGGTCTTACTTTGTTACAGATTGCTGTTGTACTGACCGCTTAACTGCGCGTATTAATAAAAAATACCGTTTGTACTTCAAATTGTTTTTCATGTTGGTCTGCACGCTGCTTTCAATTGCTTACGCCCGTTTTGAGTAAGTTTCCGATGCATCATTGCGATACCAACGTTTTGCTGCAATTCGAATTATTTAGGGTACAAAATTCTTATTCCGGATAATAGAGAAGGTATTATGGAAGGTATCAGTATTGCCAAGCTGCTAATTATCGGTGCGTTGATCGTACTGCTATTCGGCACCAATAAGTTACGTTCCCTTGGCGGTGATTTAGGCTCTGCGATTAAGGGCTTTAAAAAAGCCATGAGCGAAGAGGATGCTGCAGCGAAAAAAACCGCTGCAGATGACGCAGCAGCAGAGCGCGTGACTCACAAAGATTAATTGTGTAGCATTGAGTGTAACTAAACGTTGCGATTGGTATGAATAGAAGAACCGGAAACGCTGTGGTGAACGGTTCTTTTTTTATGCAGTGGCTTTGAAGGTAATAGTAAACGTTATCAAAGACATAAAAAAAGCAGCTACTAATACCGCTGCTTTTTTAATGGATAAAAAATTACTTCACTTCAAGGCCTTTTGCTTGCATATCAGCATGATATGACGAGCGAACGAAAGGCCCGCATGCGGCATGGGTGAACCCCATCGCCAGTGCTTCTTCTTTCATTTCATCAAACTCGGCAGGACTCACATAACGCTGAACTGGCAGATGATGGCGGCTCGGCTGCAAATATTGGCCTAGCGTGAGCATTGTGACGCCGTGCCGGCGCAAATCGCGCATAACCTCGATAATCTCTGCGTTGGTTTCGCCCAGTCCAACCATCAGCCCCGACTTGGTGGGGATATCAGGGTGCGCCTCTTTAAAGCGTTCCAGTAATTTCAGTGACCATTCGTAATTCGCTCCCGGACGTACCTGGCGGTAGACACGCGGAACGTTTTCCAGATTATGATTGAATACATCAGGTGGTGTGGCGGTTAAAATCTCTAATGCGCGATCCATGCGGCCACGGAAGTCAGGTACCAGCGTTTCAATTTTTATAGTGGGGCTTTTTTCGCGGATGGCGCGAATACAATCGGCAAAATGCTGTGCGCCGCCATCACGCAAATCGTCGCGATCCACAGAGGTTATCACCACGTAACGCAAAGCCATATCGGCGATAGTCTGTGCCAGTTTACCCGGTTCATTGGCATCAGGCGTCAGGGGGCGACCATGGGCAACGTCGCAAAACGGACAACGACGTGTGCAGATCGCGCCAAGGATCATAAAGGTGGCGGTGCCATGGTTAAAACACTCAGCAAGGTTAGGGCAAGAGGCCTCCTCACAGACAGAATGCAGACCGTTTTTACGCATTGCGGCTTTTATGCCCTGAATACGACTGGAGTCAGCGGGCAGTTTGATTTTCATCCACTCCGGCTTTCTTAACAGCTCTTGTCGTTCAGTCACGACGGTTTTCACCGGGATCAATGCCATTTTGTCTGCGTCGCGATATTTGACGCCGCGTTCCATCTGAATTGGTTTACTCATAAGCTTGCAGGTTCCAGTGTGGAGAGACATAACAACTCATTGAGTTTTATGTTTTTTCAAATTTTTTTGAATAACCAGGTGCGAAGTATAACATCAGCGCAACAGAGATTCAGCCTGTGACAAACCTGGAAATGGATAAAGTTGTAAAGTCGCACGCATCGGCAAACTCGCCGTGGGCCGGCGCACAGATCAGCCGGTAGTTTTAATGTAGCCGGAAGGCGTGTTGGTATACTCAACTTTCTGAATATTCAGCAGCTTTACAAAACTATCAATCAGTACCGGTTGAACATCGCCAACCGTGACGTCAGGCTGCAATGCACTCAGTTGTGTCATCTCTAACCCTGCGTAACCGCATGGGTTGATACGTAAAAAAGGGGAGAGGTCCATATCGATATTCAATGCCAGTCCATGAAAAGAGCAGCCTTGACGAATACGCAGGCCTAGCGAACAAATTTTCTTACCGTCTACGTAGACTCCTGGTGCATCCGGACGTGCGTAGGCTGTTACGCTAAACCAGGCAAGGGTATTAATCACGGTCTGTTCAATTGCCGTTACTAACTGACGAACGCCCAGTTTACGACGCTTTAAATCAATCATGACATACATCACTTGTTGACCAGGGCCATGGTAAGTTACCTGTCCCCCGCGATCGCTCTGAACAACAGGAATATCACCCGTCATCAAAAGATGCTCCGCTTTACCCGCCTGGCCCTGAGTAAACAGAGGGGGATGCTCAACCAGCCATAATTCATCGGGAGTTGAAGTATCACGTTCATGGGTAAACTGATGCATCGCAAGTGAGACGGGTTCCCATGCGCGCAAGCCTAACTGGCGGATGATGATAGTGTCCTGATACAAAATACGCGATCCGGTTAAAAAATAGGGGGGCAAGCAGGGCTCGCCCGGTCGGTGATGCCAGGATTACAGCACCATGCGAACAATTTCAATTTGGCCCAACTCTTCATACAACGTTTCAACCTGTTCAATATGCGTGGCTGTAATCGTGATGGAAACAGAGTGGTAGTTCCCTTTGCTGCTAGGTTTAACATCCGGTGAATAGTCTCCGGGCGCGTGGCGCTGGACAACTTCAACGACGTGGTCAACCAACTCTGGCTGCGCCAACCCCATGACTTTATAGGTAAATGAGCAGGGGAACTCAAGCAGTTCATTAAGTTTGGTTTTCATTATAACTCCGATGCACTGAAACGAGGGCTCCCGCCGTAGAGCGTGAGCTTAATGATGATTATATGAGGGTAGCATTCATCTTTATCAAGTAATACACGTCATCCTTCAGGCTGCCTCTTTGTTACCTGCGCCGTCTCCCCCAGTCACTTACGGGTGTAAGCTCCCGGGGTGCACCGGCTTGTCGCCTCGACGCAACCAGAATGATTTAGTGTATCTTACGTCATCCTTCAGGCTGCCTCTTTGTTACCTGCGCCGTCTCCCCCAGTCACTTACTGTGTAAGCTCCCGGGGGGCACCGGCTTGATAGGAGAGGTCAAATTAACTACAGAGGCAGTGTCGCGTACTTAGCCGAACCAGTGGTGGAACATCAGTTTAATATAATCAACAATTCGACCAAAGAAGTTGCCTTCTTTAACGTCGTTCAGTACTACCAGCGGACGTTGTTCAATCGTCTTGCCGTCTAACTGAAAGTTGATGTTGCCGACGACTTGATTTTTCTGCAAAGGAGCATGCAATTCGGTGTTAGTCAGAACGTAACTGGCTTTGAGATCTTTCATCCGACCGCGAGGAATAGTCAAATACGCATCTTTTTCTACACCGAGGGCCACGCGATCGCTGTCACCAAACCATACCGGTTCAGAGGCAAATTCTTTACCTGCCTTCAGTGGTGCAACTGTCTCAAAAAAGCGGAAACCCCAAGTCAGTAGTTTCTTACTTTCAGTTTCACGGCCTTTAAAAGTATGACCGCCCATAACGGCGGAAATCAGGCGCATCTGTCCTTCGGTGGCTGAAGCAACAAGGTTAAAGCCTGCCGCATTAGTATGGCCGGTCTTAATGCCATCAACATTCAGGTTGGTATCCCACAGTAAACCGTTACGGTTTAACTGACGGATATTATTAAAGGTGAACTCTTTTTCTCTGTAGACCGCATATTCCTCCGGTACGTCGCGGATCAACGACTGACCGATCAGCGCCATATCACGAGCCGAGCTGTATTGGCCATCCGCATCCAGGCCATGCACGGTTTGAAAATGGGTATTTTGCAGTCCCAGCGCTTTGACGTAGTTATTCATCAGTCCGACAAAAGCGTCCTGGCTACCGGCGACATAATCCGCCATAGCAACGCAAGCATCATTACCTGACTGTAGCACGATGCCACGTGTTAGCTGGGAAACTGGCACGCGATCGCCTGGCTTCAGGAACATCAAAGACGAGCCTTTAAATACCGGGTTACCGGTTGCCCAAGCGTCTTGTCCAACCGTGACCATATCATCCTGGTGGATTTTTCCAGCTTTAACCGCCTGGCCAATGACATAACTGGTCATCATTTTGGTCAGGCTTGCCGGATCGCGACGTGCATCAGCATTCTTCTCTGCCAGCACCTTGCCTGAGTTGTAATCGATCAGCACATAGGCTTCGGCATCAATATCCGGAACGCCAGGGATCATAGTTTTCAGATTAACATCGTCGGCATGTGCGAAGGTGGTAATGCTGAGTGCGATCAGTGAGCCCACTGTCAGGCGTTTGATGAAACGAGTAGGTGTCTGAGTGTTCATGTTTGGGACAACAACATCCGTGAGGTTAGGTTTAAAAAAGTGACTCACTATAGCAAATGCATATTTTACAGGCATCCGACTTTCCCTTTCTGTTATTAACAGGCATTAATCAGGGACTGTATGGTGCACTGATTAATGCACTGCGCCTGAAGGCTCTACATTCCGCTTTGTGCGACGGTAATAAATGATTGCTGCTGTGCTTCGCTGGCAAGACGCTGCTGCAAAGCAACGGCCTGCTGGCGATGACTAAACGGGCCCAGTTGAACGCGATGAATCGCGCCATTGGTTGAGACAGTACCTGGCACGCCAAACCGTTGACTCAGCGATGCCTGCCACTGGCGTGCGCGTGTACCGTCGCTTAAAGCGCCGACCTGTACGACATAGCCCGAGGCTGACGTTGTTGTCGATGATGTGGTCGATGATGTGGTCGACGCTGCCGCAGAAGACGCGACAGGGGTACTGTTTATCGAGGGGGCAGGGGCTTCACTCCCTTCGAGTATGCCTGCGCGTAATGGGGTGGGTGCACCAAGGAAACCGCTACTGCGAACCGGAGCCCCCATACTGTCATCGCTGCTCAGCGCTTGATTATCTACTGGCCGTGTGTTCACTGCAGTTGCAGGTTCGTAAGCCTGATCGCTGGGCGCTGGAGTCCCCATAGCCATGCCGCCGCCAAGATTTGGACGAGCGGGTAACGCATAGCTTTGTTTCGCAACGGTAGTTCCAATCGTACCCGGGCCGGAAAGCGTGCCGTCTGGTGCAACGGCAATGTAGTCGACGCGCACTTTGGTATTATTAGAAATATTCAGGCGATCGCCTGCCGCTTTTGATAAATCAATGATGCGTCCGGCGGTATAGGGGCCGCGATCGTTAAGCCTTACGACCAGTTGTCGGCCATTCGCGAGGTTGGTGACGCGCGCATAACCAGGCAGCGGTAGCGTAGGGTGAGCCGCGGTTAATGCCTCAGGATCAAATGTTTCACCGGTGGCCGTCTGGTTTCCGTTGGCTTCATCGCCATACCAGGAAGCAAGTCCGGTTTCACTAAACTGCGAAGGATCTTTGATAATACGGTAAGTCTTGCCGTTCGCTTTATAATCCTGGTTGGTGCCAGGATTCATCGGTTCATAATGCGGCTCCACACCGCCGATTTCTACCACAGACCCGTTATATGCAGGTTGCTGCGGCACAGGGGACTGCTGTGTTGTGGTAGTACAGGCGGCGAGCAGCAGTGATGCTGCTCCCACCCAAAGCCAATCCTTACGCATGTGAAGCCTCTTAAACGCTTTTTGATAACATTTTTCGGTGAGTATGGATCGACATAACAATGCCGAATCCCGCCATAAGTACAATCAATGCGGAGCCGCCATAGCTGACCAGCGGCAAGGGTACGCCAACCACAGGTAAGATACCACTAACCATACCAATGTTAACGAAAACATAGACAAACAGAATCAACATCAGGCCACCTGCCATCACGCGGCCAAAGGTGGTTTGCGCACGTGCAGCGATAACCAACCCACGCATAATAAGCAGTAAATAGAGAGCGAGCAGAATTAATACTCCAACAAGTCCAAGCTCCTCAGCTAACACCGCAAAAATAAAGTCAGTGTGGCGTTCAGGCAAGAACTCCAGCTGTGATTGGGTGCCATGAAGCCAGCCTTTCCCACGCAGTCCTCCGGAGCCAATCGCGATTTTAGACTGAATAATATGGTAACCCGCGCCGAGCGGATCGCTTTCTGGATCGAGCAACATCATGACGCGATCCCGCTGGTAATCATGCATCAGGAAAAACCACAGTACCGGGATAAACGCGGCGACCAGCAATACCGCAATGCCGATCAGTTTCCAGCTCATGCCTGAAAGAAACAGTACGAACAGGCCGGATGCAGCAATGAGAATGGCGGTCCCCAGATCGGGCTGCGCGGCAACCAGCAGTGTGGGCATAAAAATCAATATCAGTGCAATGCCGGTGTTCTTCAGTGATGGAGGACAAACATCGCGATTGATAAAGCGCGCCACCATCAGTGGTACGGCAATTTTGGCGATTTCTGAAGGTTGAAAACGCACAACGCCGAGGTCCAGCCAGCGCTGGGCACCTTTACTGATTTGACCAAAGGCATCGACGGCAACCAGTAATATTACGCAAATGATATAAAGATAGGGGGCCCAGCCTTCATAGACGCGCGGCGGTACCTGAGCCAGTACCACCATGACCAAAAATCCCATAAAAATTTGACCGATTTTACGCTCCATCATGCCGGGATCTTGCCCGCTGGCGCTCCACATAACGAAGGCGCTATAGATCAACAAGCCGGCAATAATCACAAGGAAGATCGGATCGATATGGATTTTTGTCCAGATGGTTTTTTTCTGCGGGCTATCATTCATTGACATGATCATTCACCCTCATAGCCCGATGGCACGAGCGGTGCATCAGGTAAATCTGTATTGTTATCGCCCAGCATAATGTGGTCGAGGATCTGACGCATAATTGTCCCTACCGCCGGCCCCGCGCCGCCATTTTCCAGAATCATAGTTACGGCTACGCGTGGATGATCGTACGGTGCAAAAGCCGTCATCAATTTATGGTCGCGTAGGCGTTCTGCAATTTTGTGTGCATTATAAGTTTCATTTTCTTTCAAACCATAGACTTGGGCAGTACCCGATTTGGCGGCTATTTTATAGGGAGCATCCGCAAAACTCTTATGTGCGGTTCCATTTGGTCGGTTTGCTACACCGTACATACCGTCTTTCGCAATTTCCCAGTAGCCGGAATGGATATCACCGATCGGTGTCTCTGCGGGCTGGCGAAACGGTACCAGCGCACCATTTTCTCGGGTCGCTTGCAACAGATGCGGCACCTTGATCACGCCATCATTAACCAGGGTCATCATGGCTTTGTTCATTTGTACTGGTGTAGCCGTCCAGTACCCTTGCCCGATCCCAACCGGGATGGTATCGCCTTGATACCAGGGTTTTTTAAAGCGTTTCATTTTCCAGTCGCGCGTTGGCATATTGCCTGCGCGCTCTTCAGAAAGATCAATGCCGGTCAAATGACCATAACCAAATTTACTCATCCATGCTGACAGGCGATCAATGCCCATATCATAGGCAACCTGATAGAAGAAGGTGTCGGCGGATTCCTCCAGCGATTTAGTAACATTCAGGCGACCATGCCCCCAGCGTTTCCAGTCGCGATAGCGTTTTTCGGAGCCGGGAAGCTGCCACCAGCCTGGATCGAACAGGCTGGTATTACGGTTAATGACGCCTGCACTTAATGCTGAAACGGCAACGTAAGGCTTAACCGTTGAAGCTGGAGGATAAGTCCCCTGGGTAGCGCGATTGATGAGAGGGCGATTTTCATCGTTCAGCAAGGTGCTGTAATCCTTGCTGGAGATTCCATCAACGAAAAGATTAGGATCATAACTTGGCATCGAAACCAGCGCCAGGATATCGCCATTGCGTGGGTCGCTCACCACCACCGCCGCACGGCTACCCGTCAACAGAGTTTCGATATACTGCTGTAGTTTCAGATCGATAGTAAGGTAAATATCACGTCCGGCTTGTGGGGATTGCTCATGAAGCTGGCGAATCACACGTCCGCGGTTGTTAACCTCGACTTCTTCGTAGCCGGTTTTACCGTGAAGGACGTCCTCGTAATAGCGCTCCACACCCAACTTACCAATATCATGCGTGGCGGCATAATTTGGCCATTTACCCTCTTTATCAAGGCGTTCAACGTCACGATCGTTAATTTTAGAAACGTAACCAATAACATGTGTTAGCGCGGCACCGTAAGGGTAAAAGCGGCGCTGGTAGCCTTTTACTTCAACGCCAGCAAAGCGGTATTGGTTAACCGCAAAGCGAGCGACTTGTTCATCGTTGAGGCCGGTTTTCAATGCGATGGAGGTGAAACGGCGCGAGCGTTTACGCTCTTTTTCAAAGGCGTCCAGATCTTCGTCGGTCAGATTGACCACAGGACGCAGGTCCTCAAGTGTTTGCTTCAGATTATCAACTTTCTCCGGCACGAGCTCAATTTGGTAGATAGTACGGTTTAAAGCCAACGGCGTACCGTTACGATCGTAAATGATGCCCCTGCTGGGTGCTACGGGAACCAGTTTGATTCGGTTTTGGTTAGAGCGCGTGCTGTAATCATCAAAACGTAAAATTTGCAAGTGATACAAATTGACGACCAGCAGGCTGGATAGCGCTAAAATGCCTAAAAATGCGATCAGTGCGCGCCGAACAAATAGCGATTGTTCTGCAGAATAGTCACGAAAAGAGTTGCGTTGTAATTTCATCCGCTGCTTATTTATATCCGGTTGCGCTGGCAATTATTCACGATGATAAGGATGATTCGCGGTGATGCTCCAGGCTCGATACAGGCTCTCAGCAACCAGCACGCGCACCAGCGGATGGGGGAGCGTTAGGGCAGAGAGCGACCAGCTTTGTTCTGCTGCGGCTTTACAAGCTGGCGACAGACCTTCCGGACCACCGATTAGCAAGCTGACATCACGACCATCTTGTTTCCAGCGCTCGAGCTGATGGGCTAACTGTGGGGTTTCCCATGGGTGGCCAGGAATATCCAGCGTCACAATACGATTCCCCTTACCAACAGCGGCGAGCATACCTTCACCCTCTTTCTCAAGGATGCGTTTAATATCAGCGTTTTTGCCACGTTTACCCGCTGGAACCTCAATCAGTTCCAGCGGCATATCTTTAGGAAATCGGCGCAGGTATTCCATAAAACCGCTTTGTACCCAATCCGGCATTTTGGTGCCAACGGCGACAAGCTGCAACTTCACGCATCAACTCCAGAGTTTTTCCAGCTCGTACAAACGGCGACTCTCTTCCTGCATGACGTGAACAATGACTTCGCCCAAGTCAACGACAATCCAGTCTGCGGTGGTTTGGCCTTCGACGCCAAGTGGCATCATACCCGCCGCACGGGACTCCTGGACCACATGATCGGCAATGGACATCACGTGGCGGGTGGATGTTCCAGTGCAGATAATCATACAGTCTGTGATGCTGGATTTGCCCTGAACGTTTAGCGAAACGATTTCCTGACCTTTAAGATCATCAATCTTGTCAATAACGAAGTCTTGGAGTGCTTTACCTTGCAAAAGGTTCCCCCTTGGGTAATTAAGTCTGAAGGGTTATCGCATAATCGCGCGTAAATGAGCGGCTATAAACGTAACAAAATTTTTATGGGCATGGCCCAAAAATAGCGGCGAAGTATAGCACGCCCTGCCAGTCACGATATATACCCGTCATACTTCAGGCCGCAGGTTTGTTGGTTACGCCAAGATCTCACCCGGTCATGTGAATGACTTCAGATACAGGCCTTCGCGTTCAATATAGTCAATGACGGCAGGAGGGAGTAGATCATCACAGGATTGGCCCTGATGGCGACGTTGGCGAATTTCGGTAGCGGAAACCGGCACCAACGGTGTGTCAGCCTGGAAAATAAGCCCTGATGGCTGCTGATGAAGGGCGGTTGCCTGTGCAGTAAGATGGGTATCCAGCCAGCTTTGCAATGCGGGCGTCTCCATCTTTGTGGGGTAACCGGGTCGCCGGCAGACCAGCAGATGACACAGCGTCAGTAAATCATGCCATCGATGCCACGTGTGTAACGTTAACAGAGAGTCCTGGCCAATGATAAACGCCAGTGGCTGTTGTTCTCCATACTCTCCGCGCAGTGCTTCCAGGGTTTCCACCGTATAAGAGGGGGTTTTTCGCTGCATTTCACGTCGATCCAGTGTGAAAAGCGGACGGTCGCCAATGGCCAGTTCTACCATTCTCACCCGCTGTGCCGAAGAAGCTTCGGGCTGCGGACGATGTGGCGGAACGTTATTTGGCAGCAGCGTCACTTTTTGCAATCCGGTTAACTGCGCAAGCGCTTCCACTGGACGGAGATGGCCATAATGAATGGGATCAAAAGTTCCCCCCAGAAGGGCGTGGAGTGAGGCGATCTCATGCATCACAAAAACTCTCAGGAAACGATTTGTGGCATAACAGTAGCGATAACGTTTCAAGCTCTAACCACAGCGACTGGCCATAATCCTGCTTTAGCGTGATTTCAATGCGGGTTAACAAGCGAATGGCCTGTAGCAGTTGCTTATCGCTGAGACGTTGTAATGCGTCCGTAAACAGTTGGCGACGATTCTGCCATACGCGTTGCTGATCGAATAAGGTACGAAGCGGGGTGGTTTGCATCTGACGTTGCAGTGTCATTATCGTCATTAAATCGCGCTGTAACGTACGAATGAGTATCACAGGCTCATTCTCTTCAGACTGCATCTGGCGCAGGATATGCAATGCCCGCTTACTTTTTCCGGCCAGAAGAGCGTCAACCCAGTGGAAAGGCGTAAAGTGAGCGGCATCGTTTACCGCCTGCTCAACGCGCGGCAAAGTCAGTTTTCCATCCGGCCAGAGCAATGAAAGGCGCTCGAGTGCCTGTGCCAGAGCCAGTAAATTACCTTCATAGCAGTAACATAGTAGTTGGCTGGCGGCATCATCCAGTGACAATTTCATACTCTTTGCCCGCGCATTAACCCAGCGAGGAAGTTGTGCTTGTTCCGGAGTCAGACAGGGAACCACGACGGCATGCACGCTTAACGCTTTAAACCATGCGCTATTTTCCTGCGATCTGGTTAACTTGTTGCTGCGTAATATCAGCAGGATATCGCTATGAAGCAGGGTCGTCAGTTTAAGCAGTTGCTCTGCCATTGCCGTGTTGGGACCACTTTCCGGCAGCGTTAACAGCAGCGTTTGCCGGGTCGCAAACAGACTAAGTTCCTGACAAATACCAAAGACGGCATCCCAGTCGGTACTGGCATCCAGCGTAACGCTGTAGTGTTCAGTGAAATCCTGTTGCTGAGCAGCCTTACGTATAGCGTCTTGACTCTCCTGTAACAGCAATGGCTCATTGCCGCTTAACAGATAACAGGAGCGCAGCCCCTCATGGAGCTGCGCGTTAAGTTGCTCAGGATAGATCCTGATCATTGGACGGGTGTATTTCCTGACGTTGATGAAGCAGCGTCGGACTGAATGTGGCTATCTGAAGTTGACGTTCCTTCAGTGCTGTTGATCGTCGATTGTTCTTCTTGTGCAACATGTACAGTCAACAGCTTACGTACCAGCTCTTCCGCTGCTTTCTGACGCATTTCCTGCATGATGATATCCTGCTCGGAGTCTTTTGCCAGTGCGGCCTGTGGGTTATCGAAGAATGAGCGATATACCGTTGCGCTGATCGGATAAATACCTTTATTAGGGATCAGTACCTGTGCATGAACCGTCATCACCATCGAGTATTCCGCTGTTTGCCCATTCAGGAACACTGACGCGGTATCACGTCCACCGGATGAGCCGACAATACGCAAGGATGGAAGATCGGTACGCAAGCCTGGGTTATCAACAAGAGTGACGTTATTCAGACGAAGCTGTTCACGAACGGTACGCGCTAACGGACCATAGGGGTCGCTACTGTCGAAGATCAGTGTTTTCATCTCCTGAGGAACCTGCGTCGTGCCCCGAAGATGAAAACCACAACCAGCGGTGACCAGCACCGCAAAGCTGAGTAACAAAGATAAAATTGGATGTCGCACTGTTCCTCCTGAACTCAACCTACCACCAGGTTAAGCAGTTTGCCCGGGACGTAAATCACTTTACGAATGCTAACGCCGTCGAGATATTTTGCCACCAGATGCTCCTGCGAGGCACGCGCCTGAACATGTTCCTGCGTTGCATCAGCCGGGACGGTAATCTTACCGCGGACCTTGCCATTAACCTGGACGACAACCAGCAGAGAATCTTCTACCATTGCGTCTTCGTCCGCAATCGGCCAACTGGCATTATCAACATCACCTGCACCACCCAGAGTTTGCCACAGCATAAAGCTGATGTGCGGAGTGAACGGGTAGAGCAGGCTGGCGATTGCCACCAGCGCTTCCTGCATTAAAGCCCGGTCTTGCACTGTTTCTTGTGGTGCGCGGGTCAGTTTGTTCATCAGTTCCATAATGGCGGCAATCGCTGTATTAAAGGTCTGGCGGCGGCCAATGTCATCTGAGACTTTAGTAATGGTTTTATGCAGATCGCGACGCAGCGATTTTTGATCGTCATTCAGACTGGCAACGTCCAGAGCGTCGGTCGCGCCTTTCTCTGTATGATCAAATACCAGTTTCCAGACGCGTTTCAGGAAACGGTTCGCACCTTCAACGCCGGATTCCTGCCATTCCAGCGTCATCTCAGCTGGTGAAGCGAACATCATAAACAGGCGAACGGTATCTGCACCATAGCGCTCCACCATGACCTGCGGGTCAATGCCGTTATTTTTCGATTTCGACATTTTGCTCATGCCGGCATAAATCAGCTCGTGACCAGCTTCATCGCTGGCTTTAGTTATGCGGCCTTTCTCATCACGTTCAACCGTGACGTCAACCGGAGAGACCCAGTTGCGTTCGCCGTTCACGCCAACGTAATAGAATGCATCTGCCAGCACCATCCCTTGACACAACAGACGCTTAGCCGGTTCATCAGAGTTGACCAATCCTGCATCACGCAGCAGTTTATGGAAGAAACGGAAATACATCAGGTGCATAATTGCGTGTTCAATACCGCCGACATACTGGTCGACGGGCAGCCAGTAGTTGGCTGCAGCCGGATCTAACATGCCTTTATCGTAATCCGGGCAGGTATAGCGTGCGTAGTACCAGGACGACTCCATAAATGTGTCGAAGGTATCGGTTTCGCGCAGCGCAGGCTGTCCGTTCACCGTTGTCTTTGCCCACTCAGGATCGGCTTTAATCGGACTGGTAATCCCGTCCATCACCACATCTTCAGGCAGGATTACCGGCAGTTGATCATCGGGTGTTGGCATCACTGTGCCATCTTCCAATGTGACCATAGGAATCGGTGCACCCCAATAGCGCTGACGTGATACGCCCCAGTCGCGCAAGCGATAATTGACTTTGCGCTCGCCCACGCCTTTTGCTGTTAGTGCGTTAGCAATAGCGTTAAATCCGGCTTCGTGATCAAGACCACTGAATTCATCTGAATTGAACAGGGCGCCTTTTTCGGTCATAGCTGCAGTGCTGATATCGGGCTCACTGCCATCCAGATTGAGTACCACTGGCTTAATATTCAGGTGGTATTTGGTGGCGAACTCCCAATCGCGCTGATCGTGAGCAGGTACGGCCATTACGGCTCCGGTACCATACTCCATCAGCACAAAGTTAGCGACCCATACCGGGATCTGTTCGCCGGTCAGCGGATGGGAAGCAAACAGGCCGGTGGGCATGCCCTTCTTCTCCATGGTCGCCATATCGGCTTCGGCCATTTTGGTATTGCGGCATTCGTCAATGAAATCAGCCAGTGCGGGTTGTGTTGCCGCAGCCTGCACCGCCAGTGGATGTCCCGCAGCAACCGCCAAATATGTCGCGCCCATAAAGGTATCCGGGCGGGTGGTATAAACGGTCAGTTTTTCAGTGCTGTTCACCACGTTAAAGGTGATCTCTACGCCTTCCGAACGACCAATCCAGTTACGCTGCATGGTTTTAACCTGCTCAGGCCAGTCTTCCAGCTTGTCGAGGTCATTCAGCAACTCTTCGGCATAATCCGTGATTTTGATAAACCATTGTGGAATTTCTTTGCGTTCGACTTTGGTGTCACAGCGCCAGCAGCAGCCATCGATAACCTGCTCGTTCGCCAGCACGGTTTGATCGTTTGGACACCAGTTGACGGCTGAGGTTTTTTTGTACACCAGACCTTTTTCGTACAGGCGTGCAAAGAACCACTGTTCCCAGCGATAGTATTCTGGCTGGCAGGTTGCCAGTTCACGGCTCCAGTCATAGCCGAAACCCAGCAGTTTAAGCTGGTTTTTCATGTACTCAATATTGTCGTAAGTCCACGGTGCAGGGGCCGTGTTATTTTTTACCGCAGCGCCTTCTGCAGGCAGACCAAATGCATCCCAGCCAATTGGCTGCAGCACATTTTTGCCCTGCATACGCTGGTAGCGAGCGATAACGTCGCCAATCGTATAGTTACGTACGTGGCCCATATGTAGGCGACCAGAAGGATAGGGGAGCATGGACAGGCAATAGTATTTTTCCTTGCCTTCTTCTTCAGTCACTTTAAAAGTCTGCTTCTCTTGCCAGTGAAGCTGGACGTGGGATTCTATCTCTTCCGGGCGGTATTGCTCTTGCATGGCTGCCTGTGGTCCTTGTTGAATAGCGCGAAGCTTTATACCCGTCATACGTTAAGCTGCAGGTTGGTTACACCGATTTACGCCTGTCACTTCACTGAGTCAGTGCCAGGGGTTTGAGCTTGTCATTGTCCTGCAATTCACACGATGTGGGGTACAGCTGCAACAGTGTTCGTTTAGATCCGCATAGCATAGCTGATAAGCCTTCGCTGCAACAACACTTCGCGGCGCATCAAGGCGCATTTCTCTTTAAGCTGGAATCTGCCCTCCAGATTTTCATCGTCATGGTGCCGTAATCCCCGCAATATTCTGATAAGCGCTAGAATTAAAGGGATTATCGTTCAAGAAGATTAAGGAGAGAACATGAACAAGGTTGCTCAGTATTATCGGGATTTAGTGGCGTCGTTGACCGAGCGTTTGAATAACGGCGAACGTGACATTGATACGTTAGTCGAAAATGCGCGCCAGCGGCTGCAGGCTACGGGGGAACTGACTCATCTTGAGGTGAGTGAAGTTACGCGTGCAGTGCGTCGCGATCTGGAGGAATTTGCTCGCAGCTATAGTGAAAATCAGGACGATCTTAACGACAGTATTTTTATGCGGGTCATCCGGGAAAGCGTATGGAAAGAGCTGGCTGATATTACGGATAAGAGCCAGTTAGAGTGGCGTGAGGTTTTCCAGGACCTGAATCATCATGGCGTTTACCAGAGCGGTGAGGTTGTCGGGCTGGGAAACTTAGTGTGCGAAAAATGTCATTTCACCCGGGCTATTTATACCCCCGAAACCCTGACACGGTGCCCAGAGTGTGGGCACGATCAGTTTCAAAGGCAGCCTTTTGAACCTTAATCTCTGTTGTCGGGCGAGGTAGACTCGCCCGATGACTTTTAATGCAGAATTTTTGCGAGGAAATCCTTAGCGCGTTCGGATTGCGGATTATTAAAGAAATCATCTTTAGCGCGGTCTTCAACAATCTTGCCTTCGTCCATGAAAATCACGCGGTTAGCGACTTTGCGTGCAAAGCCCATTTCATGCGTGACGACCATCATTGTCATGCCCTCATTTGCCAGCTCAACCATAACATCGAGCACTTCGTTGATCATTTCAGGATCGAGTGCCGATGTCGGTTCATCGAATAGCATCGCGACAGGGTCCATACATAGCGCACGAGCGATTGCCACGCGCTGCTGCTGCCCTCCGGAAAGCTGACCTGGGTGTTTGTTGGCATGCGCGGATAATCCTACGCGTTCCAGCAGCTTTAACCCTTTTTGACGTGCCTCTTCTTTATTGCGCTTTAGCACTTTAACCTGTGCCAGTGTCAAATTTTCCACAATCGTCAAATGTGGAAACAGCTCAAAGTGCTGGAACACCATGCCAACTTTGGCACGCAGTTGCGCCAGGTTAGTTTTTTTGTCGGTGACCTCAATTGCGTTCACTTCGATGGTCCCTTGCTGAATAGGCTCCAGGCCATTGACAGTTTTGATCAGCGTTGACTTCCCTGAGCCCGAAGGCCCACAAACCACGACCACCTCGCCTTTTTTAACTTCCGTTGAGCAGTCGGTCAGCACCTGAAAGTGACCATACCACTTAGAAACATTTTTCAGGGTAATCATTTAAACTGTCCTTTTCTTTAAATAGCTGACCAGCATTGACGCCGAAACGCTGATAACAAAATAAACCAGGCCTGCAAATAAAATCATCTCAACCTGAGTCCCGTCCCGTTCGCCAATGGTTGAGGCGGTACGGAAGAAGTCAGCCAGGCTTAACACATACACCAGAGACGTATCCTGGAACAGGACAATGCCCTGAGTAAGCAGCAGCGGTACCATGGCACGAAATGCCTGAGGCAAAATGATCAGCTGCATTGATTGCCATTGAGTCATGCCCAATGCCAGTGCCGCACTTCCCTGGCCGCGTGCGATGCTCTGAATACCTGCACGGATGATTTCCGAATAGTAGGCAGCCTCAAACAGTGAGAAGGCGACCATCGCTGAGATAAGACGAATATCGGTCTTTGGCGATAGCCCTAAAACCTGTTGCAGAAAGCTGGGAACCACCAGATAAAACCAGAGCAGCACCATGACCAGTGGAACGGAGCGGAAAAGGTTGACGTACAGCTTGGCAAACCAGCTGATTGGCTTAAAGGTAGAAAGGCGCATAACGGCGAGGATCGTTCCCCACACGATGCCAAAGATCACCGCTGTTACGGTGATCTTTGCCGTGATCACCAGCCCGTTAAGTAAATAAGGCAGGCTGGGAGCAATGGAGCTCCAGTCAAATTCGTACATTATTTACTCCCCATACTGCCCGGCAGGCGTATTTTGCGTTCAACCAGACTCATAATGAGCATAATGACCAGGTTAATAGCCACGTAAGCCAGTGTAATTGCCGTAAAAGATTCATAGGCGTGTGCTGAATAATCCAGCAATTTTCCAGCCTGCGCGGCCATATCGACCAGCCCAATAGTAGAGGCAATCGCCGAGTTTTTGACCAGATTTAGCATTTCAGACGTCATCGGCGGTACGATCACGCGATAGGCGTTAGGAAGAAGCACGTAGCGATAGGTCTGCGGCAGCGTTAGCCCCATTGCCAATCCCGCGTTTTTCTGCCCGGCAGGTAGTGACTGAATGGCTGCGCGTACCTGTTCACACATACGTGCTGCGGTAAACAAGCCAAGGCAGATGACGGAACAAATAAAGAATTGAATGTTAGGATCCAATTCGGATTTGAACCACATTCCTAAATTTTCGCCAACCAATTCCGGAGCAACCAGATACCAGAAGAAGAATTGTACAATGAGTGGAATGTTACGGAAGAGTTCAACGTAGCAGGTACCAATACCGGCAAGAAGACGGTTAGGAACGGTACGTAAGATGCCAAACAGCGAACCGACGAGAAAAGCAATAATCCAGGCGCAAACCGAGACCAGGATAGTGACCTGAAATCCTGACCATAACCAGCCAAGATAAGTGGTATTACCGAACGGGGCCTGTTCAAAAAAAATGCCCCAGTTCCAATCGATTGACATAAATAACTCCGGTAAAAAAGGGTAGCGAAGCTACCCTGAAGACTGATGAAAGGCTTCTCATAACGTTCGGTGGGGAACGACCACCAGCGTTTGTCTGTCCATGCCTGTTATCAGCAATCGAGAGGGCAGCCAACTGCCCTTTTTTTCATTATTAGTTCAGTGCTTTGTCGTTCGGTGACTTGAACAACGCCTTCATATCGTCCGAAAGTTCGAAATTAAGGTTCATATTTTTCGGTGGAATAGGTTGTTTAAACCATGTGTCATACCATTTTGCCGCTTCACCGGAGGTCTGTACCTGAGCAATAGTGTCATCCATTAATTGCTTAAAGTCAGCGTCATTTTTACGCAGCATACAGCCGTAGGCTTCATTAGATTGTGGCGTACCGAGAATTTCCCAGTTATCCGGTTTTTTCGCTTTGGCACGCTCGCCTGCCAGCAATGCATCATCCATCATAAAGGCAACGGCACGGCCGGTTTCCAGCGTACGGAATGAGTCACCGTGGTCTTTCGCACTGATGATACGCATCTCCATCTTTTTATCGTCATTCAGCTTATTTAACAGAATTTCTGATGTGGTACCGGAAGTGACGACGACGGTTTTCCCTTTCAGGTCAGCAAAATCTTTGAGGGGGCCGCCTTTTTTAACCAGCAAGCGGGTACCGATCACGAATATAGTGTCTGAAAATGCGGCCTGTTTCTGGCGTTCTATATTATTTGTGGTCGATCCACATTCAAAATCGTAAGTTCCGTTCTGTAATAGCGGGATACGGTTCTGTGAGGTAATCGGCAGAAATTTTACCTGAAGATCGGGTTTATTCAGTTTCTTCTTCACCGCATCGACGATGGCGTTGGAATAAGCTTGTGAATAGCCGACAACTTTTTGCTGATTATCGTAGTAAGAGAAAGGAACAGACGATTCACGGTGGCCAATAACAATAACCCCGTTTTTGCTGATTTTATCCAGCGTGGAAGTCTGCTGCTGCGAGGCCGCGGCCTGATCTGTTGCCTGCGGTTTCGGATCTTCTGCATGAGCGACACCGGAGGCCAATCCAGCCAATACAAGGCTAAGCCCCAGTTTCCGTAATTTCATGTTCCAACTCCTTCGTCGTTTTTAGGTACTCGCGGAAAATAACGGCACCGGTTTCTGATGTTGTATCGTTTTGCTACTGTTTTTCTCTTTAATTCCGAAACGTAAAGAGGTTTGAATACCCTTTAAAATAGCCGAATGTTAACGCCATGAAACAAAAAAGTTTCTTTTTTGCGAGACGTGCCGCACCAAATGGGCGCAATTTTTCAGACGTTGCTTCACCGTGGGGCGCTGCCTGAGCTGCAGTAGTGCGGCGCGTTTATTTAAGGTGTTAACGTCTGGCGTTGGGCGGCTGATGAGAAAAATAGAGCAAATTTCATGCCAGAGTTGTAGGGGGTGTATCAAGATAGTCGCTAAAGCTGGCCGGGGCGTACTGACCAGCGATAGCAAGGGATAACAGAAATAACTAGCGACGCTGACGAAAACTCAATGCGGCTGCGGAGAAGCCAAACAGCAGCGTGATAATCCAGATTGTGTTGTTACCAAAACGCGCGTATGGCGTCAGTCCAGTGGTTGGTGTGACCTGAGCATCCAGTACGGTACGGGTAAATTGTGGCGCTATCTTTTGTATATCACCATCGGCATTGATGACGGCAGTTACGCCGTTATTAGTGCTGCGTAACAGCGGGCGACCTAACTCCAGTGCCCGCATACGCGCCATCTGCAAATGCTGCCAGGGGCCGATTGAGTGGCCGAACCAGGCATCGTTGGAAATGGTCAGCAGAAAGTGAGTATCCGGGCGGAAATTGTCTCTTACTTGCTGTCCCAGTATGATCTCATAACATATAGCGGCGGTGAGCTTATAACCAGCCACTGCTAGCTGTGGCTGGACGTAAGCGCCGCGGCTAAAGGATGACATTGGCAGGTCAAAAAAGGGGGCCAGCGGACGCAATAGCGTTTCCATCGGTACGAACTCGCCAAAAGGAACCAGGTGATTTTTCTGGTAACGATTATTGCTGTTGTAATTATAGGGCGATTCGCCACCCAGGACGATAATTGAGTTGTAGTCGTGGTAGCGGTTCTGTTCAAGCCGTGAATCAACAATTCCGGTAATTAGGCTGCTGCCTCGTGCCCGGAGATCGTCATCCAGTGATTTCAAAAAGGGCTGCTGATTCACTTCCAAATCGGGGATCGCGGATTCCGGCCAGATGATGATTGGAGCTTTGCCGATAAAGGGTTGCGAAAACTGTGTATAAATGCGCAGCGTCTGCAGTAACTCATTGCGATCCCATTTCATTGACTGGGGGATATTTCCCTGAACCATGGCAACATCGACGGTCTTCTCAGGTAGCGCCTGATACCAGCTCAACTGCCTAAGTGGCCAGAACAGAAGTAATAACGCTACGGCACCGATCCCTGCAGCCAGACGCCGCCGCGCAAAGGCATAGATGATCAGACCGGCAACGATCATTAATACGAAGGTGATCGACTCGACCCCCATTATCGGAGCCAGGCCTTTTAGCGGACCATTAATCTGGCTGTAACCAAACTGCAGCCATGGAAACCCCGTCATTATCCAGCCACGTAAAAATTCAGTGATTTGCCACAGAACCGGGGCCGCAAGTACAAGACGCGTGAATGATACCCGCGGAAACAGTCGGTTTTGTAAGGCAGCAAATAGCAAGGTAAAAAGTGACAGATACGCGGCCAGTAGAATAACCAGAAAAACGTTGACGGGGCCGGGCATACCGCCAAAAGTAGCAATACTGACATATACCCAGTTAACGCCGGAGCCAAATAGCCCAAGGCCCCAGGCAAATCCGATGGCGGTAGCCTGGGGGGTTGTGCGTTGTAGCGTGAGAGCTTGCAAGCCGCACAGTGAAACCAGTGCAGCAGGCCAGAAGTCATAGGGGGAGAATGCCAGCGTGCCACAGGCACCTGTAATCAGCGCCAGCAGCAGGCGAACCCGTTGGCGCTGGTAAAGTGAGGCGATTGCCATAAATGAATTATTCTTCCAGTTGCGGTTGAGTCGAGTTTTCCGGAATTTTGACATGAACCTGGATAATACGTCGACTATCGGCCATCGCGACTTTAAATTGATAACCATCAATTTCAATACTTTCGCCACGGGCAGGAAGATGACCGAAAGCCTGCATTACCAGGCCGCCAATGGTATCGACCTCTTCATCACTGAAGTGGGTTTCGAACACCTCATTAAAATCTTCAATAGGTGTTAGTGCCCGGATGGTATAAGTATGACGGCTTAACTGACGGATATCCCGATCTTCCTCATCGTCATATTCATCTTCAATTTCACCCACAATCAGTTCCAGAATGTCCTCAATCGTGACCAGACCAGACACGCCGCCAAATTCATCGATCACGATTGCCATATGGTAGCGCTGAGAACGGAACTCCTTAAGCATGCGATCAACACGCTTGCTCTCCGGTACCACAACAGCTGTGCGCAAGACTTTTTCCATGCTGAAGGGCTCAGACTCACTGCTCATAAATTGCAGCAGGTCTTTAGCCATCAGAATCCCTTCTACATGATCTTTATCTTCGCTAATCACCGGGAAACGTGAATGGGCTGATTCAATAATCACTGCCAGACACTCTTCAAGCGTCTGATTACGCTTGAGCGTAATCATTTGTGAACGAGGGATCATGATGTCGCGAACGCGCTGCTCAGCGATATCCATCACGCCTTCAAGCATGTCACGGGTATCGGGGTCGATCAGGTCGTTCTGTTCAGAATCGCGGATCAGCTCCAGCAAATCATCACGGTTTTTGGGTTCGCCGTGAAAAAGTTGATTGAGAATAAGGGTAAAAAATCCCTTTTTACTACTGGGACTGTCGCTGTTTTGTGAATGGTCGTCGCTCATGGCGTTTAAGTTTTGGGCTCTCTAACTGAGGATCGGTTCGCAGACAAAATGTCAGCGATCGTATAATACAGAAGCAGGCTGCTGAAGGCAGCCCCGCTGCCACTATGGCGCTTCTTTCTCCGAAATGTACGGATCGGGATAACCAAGAGCAAGCATTATCTCAGTTTCCAGTGATTCCATCTCTTCGGCTTCATCATCTTCGATGTGATCATAGCCGAGTAAATGCAGGCTGCCATGAATCACCATATGTGCCCAGTGAGCCAGTTCGGCTTTCTCCTGCTCGGCGGCTTCTTGCTCCACCACCTGACGACAGATGATCAGATCGCCAAGCAGCGGTAACTCAATACCGGGCGGTGCTTCAAACGGAAAAGAGAGCACGTTAGTTGGCTTATCTTTGCCACGGTAAGTCAAGTTAAGGTCATGACTTTCCGCTTCGTCAACCAGCCGGATTGTCACTTCACTTTCGGGCTGAAACTGTGGCAGTACGGCTTCCAGCCAATGCTGAAAATCAGATTCCGCCGGTAAACCTTCGGCAGATTGCGTGGCGATTTGTAGATCGAGGATAACATTGCTCATTTCTGTACCTGTGCGGCTTGAGCAGCGAGCGCTTCCTGCTTACGTTCTTCTGCCTGCTGGTCACGGCGCTTTTGATCGGCGGCTTCCCAAGCTTCATAAGCCACAACGATACGGGCGACAACCGGATGGCGCACGACATCTTCACTGTGGAAAAAGTTAAAGCTAATCTCGTCAACATCGGAAAGCACTTCGATAGCGTGACGTAGCCCTGACTTCATATTACGTGGCAGGTCAATTTGCGTAACGTCGCCAGTAATCACGGCTTTAGAATTAAACCCGATACGCGTCAGGAACATCTTCATCTGTTCGATCGTTGTGTTCTGGCTTTCGTCCAGGATGATAAAAGCATCGTTCAGCGTACGACCGCGCATATAAGCCAGTGGTGCCACTTCAATAACGTTACGCTCCATCAATTTTTCGACGCGTTCAAAACCCAGCATCTCAAACAAAGCGTCATAAAGCGGGCGCAGGTAAGGATCGACCTTCTGGCTTAAATCGCCGGGTAAAAACCCCAGCTTTTCACCAGCCTCAACGGCGGGGCGGGTTAACAGAATGCGACGAATCTCCTGGCGTTCAAGCGCATCCACTGCGGCAGCTACCGCAAGATAGGTTTTACCCGTACCGGCAGGACCCACACCGAAGGTGATATCGTGATCAAGAATATTGGCAATATATTGTGCTTGATTAGGTGTGCGAGGCTTGATGACACCGCGTTTGGTCTTGATATGAATCGCTTTACCGTAGTCAGGCACGTTTTCTGCGGTTTGCTCCAGCACTCGACTCTCTTTTATCGCCAGATGGATTTGCTCCGGATCGATATCGGGAATGTTGCCACGTACGGGCGCGGTATCAACATACAGATCGCGCAAAATGTCCGCTGCAGCATTGACACAAAGAGCACGGCCAACCAGCTTAAACATATTGTCACGACGGTTAATCTCAATACCTAATCGACGCTCCAACTGTTTCACATTATCGTCAAACGGACCGCACAGGCTTAATAACCGACGGTTATCGGCGGGTTCTAATAGTATTTCGCGAGTTTCGATATTCAAACTAATCCTTAAGGTCGCTCAGGGCCAGGTTGAGGATATTAATAATATATGTCGATCCTACTTCATGCTGTCTGCGCCATGTGCGCTGATGAAGAAGATGCTTACTCACATCACGGCGCTAACCAGCCAAGTCAGAGACGTTCTGTTACCGACTATTCAGCCAGGAAGGCTCACCGTTCATTCCGTTTCGATACGATAAGGAAAGTATTTATGTCAGAGCAGCGTGGCGCAAGCAATAGAATAAATATTTGGGCGACGCTTTCATAAACCAAGTGCAACAGCATGAAATTATGCGGCAAGCATTGAATGCTTGCCGCAAATGACGACAGAAAGTGCGGGGGACTTATTAAGGCTGGAAGGTACCAACGCCAAGTTCGTTTTCTTTGCGGGTACGCGCGATAACGGATGCCGGGGACTCGACTACGCGCAGACCCATTTGATCTTCAGTACGGATCAGGGTACCGCGCAGCGAGTTTGGATAAACATCAACAATTTCAACGTCGACAAATTTGCCAATCATCTCTGGCGTGCCTTCAAAATTAACCACGCGATTGTTTTCGGTACGACCGGAAAGCTCCATCACATTTTTACGCGACGTACCCTCTACCAAAATGCGCTGCACCGTACCCATCATGCGGCGACTCCATGCCATCGCCTGCTGATTGATGCGATCCTGAAGAATGTAGAGACGCTGTTTCTTTTCTTCTTCAGAGACGTCATCCGGCAAGTCGGCGGCAGGCGTACCCGGACGTGCTGAATAAATAAAGCTGAAGCTCATATCAAAGTTTACATCAGCGATAAGTTTCATCGTCTGTTCAAAATCAGCCTGTGTTTCACCCGGGAAGCCGATAATAAAGTCGGAGCTAATCTGAATATTCGGACGCGCTGCAATCAGCTTACGAATGATGGCCTTGTATTCCAGAGCGGTATGCGCGCGCTTCATCAGCGTGAGGATGCGATCGGCACCACTTTGTACAGGCAAATGAAGGAAGCTCACCAGCTCAGGCGTATCACGATAAACGTCAATAATATCATCGGTAAATTCGATAGGATGACTGGTGGTAAAGCGAATACGATCGATGCCGTCAATCGTCGCCACCAGGCGTAGCAGATCGGCGAAAGAACATAGCTCATTATCAAACGTCATGCCCCGATAGGCATTGACATTTTGTCCCAGCAGATTGACTTCACGGACGCCCTGTGCGGCAAGCTGTGCAATTTCAAACAGGATATCGTCACAAGGGCGGCTCACTTCCTCACCGCGCGTATAAGGCACGACGCAGAAGGTACAATACTTATTGCAGCCTTCCATAATGGAAACAAACGCAGTCGGTCCATCAGCCTTAGGTTCTGGCAAACGGTCAAATTTTTCAATTTCAGGGAAACTGATATCCACGACAGGGCTTTTTGAACCCCGTACGGTATTGATCATTTCAGGCAGGCGATGCAGCGTCTGCGGACCAAATACAATATCAACGTAGTGAGCGCGTTGACGGATATGATCCCCTTCCTGTGATGCGACGCAGCCACCCACACCGATGATCAGCTCAGGGTTGCTCTCTTTCAGCGCTCTCCAGCGTCCCAGCTGATGAAACACCTTCTCCTGCGCTTTTTCGCGAATGGAACAGGTATTAAGCAGCAGGATATCCGCTTCTTCCGCTACGTCCGTCAGCGTATAGCCGTGAGTACTTTCCAGAAGGTCAGCCATCTTCGATGAATCATACTCATTCATCTGACAGCCCCATGTTTTGATATGCAGTTTTTTAGTCATCGACTTGCCATTACTCAGTGCAGGAGGGAATGCAGGGGGCATATTGTAATGCTTTGCTGCTGTTGTGACCATACCCGTCATACTTGAAACGCTCTCAGCGTTAGCTTCATTCGCTTACCCGAATCACTTACTGGAGTAAGCTCATCGGGATGCGCTCGCTTGCTGCCTTGATATCGTTCCAATTATTTAGGGTATTCTCGTCATACCTGAAACGCTCTCAGCGTTAGCTTCATTCGCTTACCCGAATCACTTACTGGAGTAAGCTCATCGGGATGCGCTCGCTTGCTGCCTTGATATCGTTCCAGGTATTTAGGGTATTCTCGTCATACTTGAAACGCTCTCAGCGTTAGCTTCATTCGCTTACCCGAATCACTTACTGGAGTAAGCTCATCGGGATACGCTCGCTTGCTGCCTTGATATCGTTCCAGGTATTTAGGGTATTCTCGTCATACTTGAAACGCTCCCAGCGTTAGCGTCATTCGCTTACCCGAATCACTTACTGGAGTAAGCTCATCGGGATGCGCTCGCTTGCTGCCTTGATATCGTTCCAGGTATTTAGGGTATTCTCGTCATACCTGAAACGCTCCCAGCGTTAGCTTCACTCGCTTACCTGTCAGTGAAATATGGCGAGGCTTCTGTTTGTTGCAGTAAAATCCGATACACTTTAGCTAACGCGTTTTGAACTGTCGGCCATTCAGGATTATCGCCGCAAAAGGATAATAATATGCATGATAAGCATTTTGATGTCGTCATCGTAGGCGGTGGAATGGTTGGTGCAGCGCTGGCCAGCGGTTTAGCTCAGCAAGGGTTCGCCGTTGCCGTGCTGGAGCAGCAACCTCCCGAGGCATTTGATGCTGCTCGCGATCCGGATGTGCGTATCTCGGCGATAGGTAGCGCATCGGTTGACCTGTTGAAGCAGCTTGAGGTGTGGCCAGCAATTGAAGCGATGCGTGCGGCACCTTATCGCAAGCTGGAAACCTGGGAGTGGCAAACGGCGCGCGTGATGTTTGATGCGGATTCGTTGGGACTGCCCGAGCTGGGATATATGGTTGAGAATGGCGTTCTGCAACTGGCGCTGTGGCAGCGCTTGCAGCAGCAAAAGGTGAGTCTGTTCTGTCCGGCGACGCTAAAACGTATTGAGCAGTATAATGGCGGCTGGACGCTAACACTGAATAATGAGGAACAGTTACAGGCGCGACTGGTCGTGGGTGCGGATGGTGCCAACTCTTTTGTCCGGCAGCAGGCAGGAATTGGCATCAATGGCTGGAACTATACGCAATCCTGTATGTTGATCACGATTCGCGCCGAGCATGATACAGGGGATACTACCTGGCAACATTTTACGCCGCAGGGACCCAGGGCATTCTTGCCGCTGTTTGACAACTGGGCATCGCTGGTTTGGTACGACAGCCCGGCCCGTATCCGTCAGTTACAGGCACTGCCCATGGCGCAACTACAGAAAGAGATTCAGGCCAGTTTTCCGGCGCGGCTGGGACATTTTACGCCAGTGGCGGCAGCTTCCTTTCCCTTGGTGCGGCGCCATGCGACGCACTATGTGCAGCAGGGGATCGCGCTGGTGGGCGATGCCGCACATACGATTAATCCGTTAGCAGGGCAGGGCGTGAACCTCGGGTATCGTGATGTGGATGCATTAATCGATGTTCTTACTCACGCGCGCAACAACGCGGAAGACTGGTCATCCGAGTCGGTTTTATTGCGCTACCAGCGTAAACGTCAGAAAGATAATTTATTGATGCAGACCGGTATGGACCTGTTTTATTTCGCCTTCAGTAACCGTATTCCGCCACTGCGCATTTTGCGTAATCTGGGGTTAATCGCCGCGGAGCATTCCGGTGTATTAAAACGTCAGGCGTTACGCTATGCGCTGGGGTTATAGCGTTTTTTTCACGGGGTTGAGTGTCAGCCCCGATATAATTGTAGTTTTGATGGTGAATTTATCGCAGACGTAAAAAAGCCCGCAAAAGCGGGCTTTTTACTGTCGTGTGGCTGGGGTGCAGGGATTCGAACCCCGGAATGCTGGTATCAGAAACCAGAGCCTTACCGCTTGGCGACACCCCAATTGGGTGCAATCTGTTTATTTCACAAATTGTCTTTATGTGGCTGGGGTGCAGGGATTCGAACCCCGGAATGCTGGTATCAGAAACCAGAGCCTTACCGCTTGGCGACACCCCAAAAATATGGTGGCTACGACGGGAATCGAACCTGTGACCCCATCATTATGAGTGATGTGCTCTAACCAGCTGAGCTACGTAGCCATTATACTGCATATATAATACCGTTACTTCTGATTAATGGCTGGGGTACCTGGATTCGAACCAGGGAATGCCGGTATCAAAAACCGGTGCCTTACCGCTTGGCGATACCCCAATTCCGCACCCTGTAATCGTGCTAAATCAGAAGAAACTGGCTGGGGTACCTGGATTCGAACCAGGGAATGCCGGTATCAAAAACCGGTGCCTTACCGCTTGGCGATACCCCATCCATTGCTAACCGAGTCTGGAAATGGTGCGGGAGGCGAGACTTGAACTCGCACACCTTGCGGCGCCAGAACCTAAATCTGGTGCGTCTACCAATTTCGCCACTCCCGCAAATATGGTGGCTACGACGGGAATCGAACCTGTGACCCCATCATTATGAGTGATGTGCTCTAACCAGCTGAGCTACGTAGCCATCTTTTTCGCGTAACCTTCATCGGCGTTGCGGGGCGCATTATGCGTAGTTGACCTGGAAGCGTCAACAAATTTTTTACCGTTTTTGTCCTCAGACGTTTCGTTTGTTTGGCCTGTGACCAGTCTGGTTATAAAACCGACAGTCAACGACAATATCAAAGAAAAACACAGAATAAAAACGGGCCATCCTGGGCCCGTGTTTAAATAGAGGGAAACAACGATTATTCAGGATGCATAAGCGGACTGATGTACGCCAACGGCACGTCCAGAGGGATCGTCCATCGTTTTAAAGGCTTCATCCCACTCGATCGCTTTTGCCGAAGAGCAGGCGACGGATGGCCCGCCGGGTACACACTCGGCCGCGCCTTGTGCCGGGAACAGCTCTTCAAAAATTTCACGATACAAATACGCTTCTTTCGACGCTGGCGTGTTGTATGGGAAACGGAAATGCGCCGTCTGCAATTGCTGGTCGCTAATCTGTTTTGACGCGACCTCTTTTAGCGTGTCGATCCAGCTATAACCCACACCATCTGAAAACTGCTCTTTCTGACGCCAGGCTACGCTTTCCGGCAGGTAAGAGGAGAAGCATTCGCGCAGGATGTGTTTTTCCATCTTACCGTTACTGCCACACATTTTGTCTTGTGGGTTAATGCGCATGGCTACGTCCAGGAACTTCTTGTCGAGGAATGGTACGCGCGCTTCAACGCCCCATGCCGACATCGCTTTGTTCGCACGGGCGCAATCGAACATATGCAGCGCCAGTAACTTACGAACGTTCTCTTCATGAAACTCTTTGGCGTTGGGAGCCTTATGGAAATAGAGGTAGCCGCCAAAGACTTCATCAGCGCCTTCACCAGAAAGCACCATTTTAATGCCCATGGCTTTAATTTTTCGTGACATCAGGTACATTGGCGTTGATGCGCGAATGGTGGTCACGTCATAGGTTTCAATGTGGTAGATCACATCGCGAATGGCATCCAGGCCTTCCTGAACCGTGAAATGAATTTCATGATGCACGGTGCCGAGATGTTCGGCGACGGATTTTGCCGCTTTCAGATCAGGTGAGCCTTCAAGCCCCACGGCAAATGAGTGAAGCTGAGGCCACCAGGCCTCGCTTTTATCCTGATCTTCAATGCGCTTTGCCGCATATTTTTTCGTCACGGCAGAAATAATCGAGGAGTCAAGGCCGCCAGACAGCAGTACGCCATAAGGAACATCGGACATCAGGTGGCTTTTCACTGCGTCTTCCAGCGCGTTTTTCAGTTCGGTAGCCTCTGTGGCATTGTGTTCTACAGCGGCATAGTCAAACCAATCACGCTGGTAGTAGCGACGAATTTCTCCATCGGTACTGGAGAGGTAGCTTCCTGGGGGGAATTCTTTGATGCTACGGCAGACCGGCACCAGCGATTTCATTTCTGAGGCGACAAAGCGGTTACCGTGTTCGTCGTTACCGATATATAGCGGGATAATACCGATATGATCGCGGCCAATCAGGTAAGTATTTTTCACGCTATCGTACAGGATGAAAGCAAACATTCCCTGTAGGTCATCAAGAAAATCAACGCCTTTTTCCTGATAGAGCGCGAGAATCACTTCACAATCTGAACCGGTCTGAAAATCATAGCGGTCGCTCAGCTCTGCACGTAGCGCCTGATGATTATAAATTTCACCGTTCACCGCCAAAACATGGGTGCGATCTGCATTATAAAGCGGTTGTGCGCCATTATTCACGTCAACGATCGAAAGACGCTCATGTGCCAGAATCACATTATCATCAGCATAAACACCGGACCAGTCTGGGCCGCGATGTCGCATCAAACGCGACAGCTCCAGTGCTTTTTTACGCAATTCAGAAGGATCGGTTTTAAGATCCAGCACACCAAAAATAGAACACATAGTAACGCTCCCTAAGACTAACTACGGCGGTGATATCGTATACCCGTTTTGCTGGAGGTTGCTGCGATGCAGGCTAACTCCAATGGCGGGGGAATCATGATTTCAGACAAACAGGATGCTGTTCGATATATAAGAAAATGCGTCAGAAGGGGTTTCCAATGCAAGTAATTTAGCGATTCTCTGAAAAATAGTCTGTTGCTTGTGGTTGGTTTTTGATGATTCATTAAAAAATAATGGTTTTTATTGATGGATATTCAATCTGGTTTGGTTTTTGGTTAAAAAACATACAGTATATTGATAATAAAAAGCCTGACAAGGGCCAGGCGAGGGATTAGAAAATGTCGATATCGGCGACGGAAGGATAAATCCATGTGGGGCGGAAAGGCATGGCATCAATATCGCTCAGCGTGGAAACGCCAGACAGCACCAGAATCGTTTCTAATCCAGCCTGGAAACCTGCCAGGATATCGGTTCGCAGGTTGTCACCCACAATCACCGTATTCTCGGAGTGCCCTTGCATCTTATTGAGCGCTGCCCTGATAATCCACGGGCTAGGTTTTCCAACATAAAACGGCTTGCGCCCTGATATTTTCTCAATGCCGGCACAGAGCGCCCCACAGGCGGGATAAAAGCCACGCCCATGGGTATCGGGATTCGTGGCAATAAAACGGGCGCCATTGGCGACAAAAAACGCGGCTTTGTGCATCATTTCCCAGTTAAAGGAACGCGTTTCGCCTACGATCACGAAGTCGGGATTAATGTCGGTAATGGTGAAGCCGGCTTTATACAGTTCGTGGATCAGCGCGCCTTCACCCACTACATAAGCTTTTTTACCTTCCTGCTTACGCAGAAAATCAGCGGTTGCCATTGCAGAGGTATAAAAGATGCTGTCCGGTACCTCTATTCCGGCAGAGGCAAAACGGTTTGCCAGGTCTTGTGCAGTTTGAGAAGGATAGTTGGTGAGTGCTACCAGCGGCATCTGTTTCTCCAGCACGCGGGTAAGAAACTCTTTGGCCCCAGGAACCGCCGTGTTGTCGTGCATCAGCACGCCGTCGATATCGCAAATCACATTTTTAAGAGTCATAACGCTTATCCGTAAGAGGCCACTACTGGCACTCACTAACAATATTATACTTCCAGCAGGCGCTGTAGCAGGATGCCGTTGAGCATCGCGCGTTTAGCCAGGGCGAAGGCACCAATAGCAGAACGGTGATCGATTTCCGAACGCACCACTGGCAAATTTTTACGAAAGGCTTGTAGCACCTGAGAGTTGATGCAGGCCTCAATGGCGGGCAACAGCACTTTTTCGGCTTCCATAATCTCCCCGGCGATCACCACTTTTTGCGGGTTAAACAGGTTAATCGCAATCGCAATCGCTTTTCCCAGGTAGCGCCCGACATATTCGATAACCTCCACTGCCAGCGGGTCACCGCGATTTGCTGCTTTGCAGATAAGCTGAATCTGACAATCATCCAGCGTCAGCGAGCTTGCATAGCCTTGCGTTAGCAGATGGCGTACACGGTTTTCGATTGCGCTGTTGGCTGCAATGGTTTCCAGGCAACCAAAATTGCCGCAGTGACAACGTTCGCCGAGGGGATCAACCTGAATATGGCCGATTTCGCCAACATTGCCATTACTGCCGAGGAAAATATGACCGTTAGTGATGATGCCTGCCCCGGTTCCACGATGCAGCCGCACTAAAATAGAGTCCGCACAGTCGCGTGATGCGCCAAAATAGTGCTCTGCCAGCGCCAGACTGCGGATATCATGACCGACAAAACTGGTCACCCTGAAACGTTTTTCCAACTGAGCGACCAGCGGCCAGTTATGGACGTTGATATGCGGCATGTAGCGGATAATACCGTTGTTAGGATCGACCAGTCCCGGCAAAATAACTGAGATTGCAATTAATTCGCGTAGTTTACGCTGGTGCAATTCATTGAAGTGCTCAATGGCATTGAATAGCGCATTCTCTAGCGTGTCTTGCGTACGCTCAGGCAGTGGGTAGTGCTCTTCCGCGAGGGATTTTCCGCTCAGATCAAAGAGTGTCAATGTGGCATCATTGCGGCCGAGGCGCACACCTATTGTGTTAAATCCCCGGGTTTCGCTAATGATGGAAATTGCGCGGCGACCACCGGTAGAAGCTTGTTGGTCAACTTCTTTGATCAATCCGCGTTCAATCAACTGCCGGGTAATTTTGGTGACGCTGGCGGGGGCGAGCTGGCTCAACTCGGCGATCTGAATACGCGAGATGGGTCCTTGCTGGTCAATCAATCGATAAACAGCTGCGCTGTTCAATTGCTTTACAAGATCGACGTTTCCTATTTGTGCCTGGCCGCCATTGGTCATTCAGTGATTACCCGTTGAAGACTTCGTCACCATTAACGATAGTCTGGATGATGTTATAATCGCGGTTAAAAATGGTCAGGTTCGCGACTTTTCCGGCTTCGATTGTGCCTAACTTATCTTCTACCCCAATTGCGCGAGCGGGGTAGAGTGTTGCCATTCTGAGCGTTTCGTCCAGTGAAATACCCACGTGTTCGACACAGTTTTTCACGGCGTCAATCATTGTCAGCGCTGAACCGCTGAGCGTTCCTTCCGCGTCAACACACAATCCATCGCGATAGTATATTGTTTTCCCTGCGAAAACGAATTGTTCAATGTTCGCACCCGCCGGCGCGGTGGCGTCGGTCACTAACACCAGTTTTTCACCCTTAATGCGTTTTGCATTGCGAATATTAGCGTAATGAACGTGCAACCCATCTGCAATAATGCCGCAGTATACATCCGGAAAGTCAAAGAGCGCACCAATCAGGCCGGGTTCGCGGCCGGTCAGCGTTGGCATCGCGTTATAAAGGTGAGTTGCGAAGCTCGCGCCTGCATTCACGCCAGCCCGGGCTTCTGCATAGGTTGCATGGGAGTGACCGATGGAAATAATAATTCCCGCTTCGCTTAATTTGCGGATAACGTCTGTTCCCGTCATTTCAGGAGCCAGCGTAATTTTAGTAATCACATCCGCATTTTCACAGAGGAAATTAACCAAAGTATCGTTTGGTTTGCGAATTAAGTCTGGATTGTGAGTTCCTTTTCTTAAAACATTGAGCCAGGGCCCTTCAAGATGTAACCCCAGTGCCTGATGCGCATTTTGCGCCAGATAAGCGCGCATCACCTCAACGGCACGGATCATTAACTCGTCAGTACTGGTGATCAGTGTAGGAAGAAAGTTGGTACAACCTGATTTCTCGTTGGCTTTCTGCATAATTGAAAGCGTTTCGAGGCTCAGAGCATCAATATCATCATTAAACTGGACGCCACCACAGCCGTTCAACTGAAGGTCAATAAAACCGGGAGCGATAATGGCACCATTCACACTCCGCGTCTCAATTCCTGTAGGCAGTTCGGTTAATGGACAAACATGATCAACCAGACCGTCCGAAACGACAATGGCATGATGATCAAGGATTTCATAGCCGCTATAGATGCGACCGTGGGTTAATGCATACATAATATTCTCCTGACTAATTCCGACATTTTACAGGATATTTCCCGCCACTTTGCTGCTGATCGTTGCATCCGGACCAAAGCGTGTTCCGGTACACGTAAGTGGCAATGGCATTAGATATGATCCTGACGCCGAAGCATTCATTCTTCTACCCGTTATACATCAAGCTACTGGTTTATGGGCTGCACTTCATTACCCTGACTACTTACGCTTGTAAGGTGAGGATATCTCCTGAATTTGCCGCCGTTTGCAACTCAAATGCGTCAGGGTATTCCCGTCATACCTCACGTCATCAGGATGATGGCTTGCCTGTTATCCGACCCATCCGAGCGATCTGCTGCGGAGGATTAAAGGGGGTGTTAACGGATAAAACCCCAGTCGCCTACTGAAGTAGGCGGCCGAGGCATGACAGGTTGGTCACCCGCGTGTGACGCGAATTATCTGGCTATTGTGTTACAGATTTTTCATATTTTCCGCTTCCATTTCGCGGAAATATTTTACGGTTTTCACTTTAAGTTCCATTGTGGAAGGCTCATCGCAGACCACAATAGATTTCGCATGCAGTTGCAAGCAACTGATGGTCCACATGTGATTGACGTTGCCCTCAACGGCCGCCTGGAGCGCCTGAGCTTTAACATTTCCCGTGACCAGGATCATGACTTCTTCTGCATCCAGTAAGGTACCAACGCCGACGGTTAGGGCATATTTAGGCACCTGATCAACGTCACCATTAAAGAAACGTGAGTTAGCGACGCGGGTATCATGAGTGAGTGTTTTGATACGCGTGCGTGATGCCAGGGAGGACGCCGGTTCATTGAAGGCAATATGTCCGTCATTACCCACGCCACCCATGAACAGATGAATTTTACCGTAGGCGCGGATTTTTTCTTCGTACTGACGGCATTCTGCATCAATATCGGCTGCATTGCCGTTAAGAAGATTAATGTTTTCTTCTCGGATATCAACGTGATCGAAGAAATTGCGGTACATAAAGCTGTGATAGCTTTCCGGATGCTCCTTTGGTAAGCCGACGTATTCATCCATATTGAATGTTACGACATTTTTGAAGCTGACCTGGCCCGCTTTATGCATATCAATTAAATGCTTATATGCTTCCAGCGGCGTACCGCCAGTTGGTAAACCTAAAATAAAAGGACGTTCAGCGGTAGGTTTAAATGCATTGATGCGATTAACGATATGACGCGCAGCCCATTTTCCAACGTGTGCCGTAGTGGATAGTGGAATCAGTCTCATGTTTCACCTCATGTTAAGCAAAAGAGAAGCAGGTTGCAGATGGCATTTCAGCTGATTGCACTTATCGTAGCGTGACTGAGCGATAACCACAGAGGAAATAATCCATCTCGATAATTCGGATCATAAAATAAGTTTCTATCGATAGCCAGAAGTACCTTACTAAAATAGCGGTAGTTGGTGAGGTTAGTCACATAAATGATGGTTTTAATTTGCGAAGCGAATTAATTTCTTTTTACACTTCGCGTCGTGGTGTGTACTGTCATCAAGATATCTGAAGAGTGTGATAATAAAACGAAACAGCTTCAGAGGTTTTGTCGGATCTCAGAGGGGGAAAAGGTGAATATTTTAAGTTACTTACAGAAAGTAGGTAGAGCACTTATGGTGCCAGTGGCAACACTGCCTGCAGCAGCAATTCTTATGGGCGTCGGGTACTGGCTGGACCCTGATACGTGGGGCGCAAGCAATGCGCTTGCCGCGCTATTTATAAAATCGGGTTCTGCAATCATTGAAAACATGTCGGTGCTGTTTGCCATCGGTGTGGCTTACGGCATGTCGAAAGATAAAGACGGTGCCGCCGCACTGACCGGATTTGTTGGTTTCCTGGTCGTGACCACTCTCTGCTCGCCAGCCGCGGTGTCCATGATCCAGAAGATACCGCAGGATCAGGTTTCTGCGGCATTTGGTAAGATTAACAACCAATTTGTCGGTATCCTGGTCGGTATCATCTCCGCTGAAATCTATAACCGTTTTAGTCACGTTGAGTTACCGAAAGCGCTCTCTTTCTTTAGCGGGCGCCGGCTGGTCCCAATCCTTGTTTCCTTCTTGATGATTGTTCTCGCCTTCATTCTGATGTATGTCTGGCCGGTTATTTTTGGTGGATTAGTCAGCTTTGGTGAACACATCCAGAAACTTGGCTCAGTCGGTGCCGGCGTTTATGCCTTCTTCAACCGCTTGCTGATCCCTGTTGGTTTGCATCACGCGCTTAACTCTGTGTTCTGGTTTGACGTGGCCGGTATCAATGATATTCCGAACTTCCTTGGCGGCGCACAATCCATCGAAACAGGTAAAGGTATCGTGGGTATCACCGGTCGCTATCAGGCAGGCTTCTTCCCGATTATGATGTTCGGTTTACCGGGGGCCGCATTGGCTATCTACCAATGTTCACGTCCGGAAAATAAAGCCAAGGTTGCCGGTATTATGATGGCGGCGGCATTTGCGGCGTTTTTCACCGGGATCACTGAGCCACTGGAGTTCTCCTTCATGTTCGTGGCGCCGGTACTCTATGTTATCCATGCATTCCTGACCGGTATTTCGGTATTTATCGCAGCGAGCATGCACTGGATCGCGGGCTTCGGGTTCAGTGCCGGTTTGGTCGACCTGTTCCTGTCATCGCGTAATCCTCTGGCAACGCACTGGTACTTCCTAATCCCTCAGGGCTTGGTGTTTTTCGTTATTTACTACGTGGTCTTCCGCTTTACTATCCGCAAATTTAACCTAATGACGCCGGGGCGTGAGCTGGCTGTCGCGGGTGATGAGAGTGATGGCTATGATGTTAACGTCGATAGCCGTAGCAACAATGAATCTGAAACTGAATCACTGGCTCGCCGTTATATTGGTGCGGTTGGAGGGTCTGAAAATCTGACCGGTATCGATGCCTGTATTACGCGTCTACGCCTGAACGTAAAAGATTCTGCGGAAGTGAATGAAAATATCACTAAACGGTTGGGCGCTTCCGGTGTGATTCGCCTGAATAAACAAAGCGTACAGATTATTGTGGGTACACGCGCTGAAACTATTGCTAGCGCAATGAAAGCCGTACTGGCGAAAGGCCCTGTGGCGGCAACGGCAAAAACGGCAAGCGCTGAACCTTCCGTCAATGCTCAACCGCAGGCCGTTACTAATGTGTCGAAAGGCATTATCGCAACGCTGGTTGCTCCGGTTAGTGGTGAAATTGTTGCTATTGAAGCAGTCCCTGATGAAGCTTTTGCCAGTAAGGCTGTAGGTGATGGCCTGGCGATTAGCCCCACCAGCAGTACCGTCGTCGCGCCGATTGCCGGCACCGTAGTAAAAATATTCAACACTAACCATGCTTTTTGTCTGGAAACGGATAACGGTGTGGAAATTGTGGTGCATATGGGGCTGGATACGGTCGCGTTAAGCGGCAAAGGCTTCACTCGCCTGATTGAAGAAGGTGCCAGCGTGACTGCAGGTCAGCCAGTGCTGGACATGGATCTGGCATTTCTGAGCGCTAACGCTCGGTCGATGATCAGCCCGGTTGTTGTCAGCAATATTGATGATTTCAGCGGCTTGAACATACTGGCTAGCGGCACTGTCGTGGCAGGAGAGACCAAATTGTACGAAATTAAAGGCTAATCAGGTGGGTATTTTGTACGAACCATGTAGCAAATATTATCCAGGGCACGTTCTGGATAATTGAGGTTACAGGGGGCTTACAAGCACATATCGGCCGGAATGCGATCGGGGCAGGAGACTATTCCTGCCCTTTTTTATGTGATTCCGGTAACAAACGGTTGTTTCCCTTCCTCGCTTTGTGGATCATACTCCGTTACTTCGTGGTTCAAATCATCAGACATTTAGTGTTGAGGGAATTGAGATGAGTGAGGCAGAGGCCCGCCCAACTAACTTTATTCGTCAGATTATTGACGAAGATTTGGCGAACGGTAAGCACGCCAGCGTGCATACCCGTTTTCCGCCGGAGCCAAACGGCTATCTGCACATCGGTCACGCAAAATCGATCTGCCTGAACTTTGGTATCGCACAAGATTATCAAGGCCAGTGCAACCTGCGTTTTGACGATACAAACCCGGTCAAAGAAGACATTGAGTTTGTTGAGTCCATCAAAAATGACGTGCAGTGGCTAGGTTTCCAGTGGAGTGGCAACATCCGTTATTCCTCTGATTACTTTGACCAACTGCATCATTACGCGCTCGAACTGATCAACAAAGGACTTGCCTACGTTGATGAATTGACGCCCGAACAAATCCGTGAATACCGTGGAACGCTAACATCGCCGGGTAAAAATAGTCCTCACCGCGATCGTTCACCGGAAGAGAACCTGGCACTGTTTGAAAAAATGCGTAACGGCGAGTTTGCGGAAGGTGCCGCATGTCTGCGCGCAAAAATTGATATGGCCTCTAACTTTATTGTGATGCGCGATCCCGTGTTGTATCGCATTAAGTTTGCTGAGCATCATCAGACCGGGAATAAATGGTGCATCTATCCGATGTATGATTTTACCCACTGTATCTCTGATGCGTTGGAAGGCATTACGCATTCACTGTGTACGCTGGAATTCCAGGATAACCGCCGTCTGTACGATTGGGTGCTGGACAACATTACTATTCCTGCACATCCGCGTCAGTACGAGTTTTCCCGGCTCAATCTTGAATATGCCATCATGTCGAAGCGTAAGCTTAACCTGCTGGTTACGGAGAAAGTGGTCGAAGGGTGGGACGATCCTCGCATGCTGACCGTTTCCGGTCTGCGCCGCCGCGGTTATACCGCGTCTTCGATTCGTGAGTTCTGCCGTCGCATTGGTATCACTAAGCAGGATAACATCGTCGAAATGGCTTCGCTGGAATCCTGTATCCGCGATGACCTGAATGAGAACGCGCCACGTGCGATGGCGGTGCTGGATCCGGTTAAACTGGTACTGGAGAATTTGCCTGCGGGTCATGAAGAACTACTGACCATGCCAAACCACCCCAACAAGCCGGAAATGGGCACCCGTGTGGTCCCTTTCAGTCGTGAGATCTATATCGATCGTGCTGATTTTCGTGAAGAGGCGAATAAGCAGTATAAGCGTCTGGTGCTAGGTAAAGAAGTTCGCCTGCGTAATGCCTATGTGATTAAAGCTGAGCGCGTCGCGAAGGACGAAGAGGGTAATATCACATGTCTGTACTGCACCTGTGATGTGGATACGCTGAGTAAAGATCCTGCGGATGGACGCAAGGTCAAAGGTGTTATTCACTGGGTCTCCGCGGTGCATGCGTTACCGGCTGAGTTCCGTCTGTATGATCGCCTGTTTAGTGTCCCGAATCCGGCAGCGGCTGATGACTTTCTATCGACGATTAACCCGCAATCACTGGTTATTCAGCAGGGGTTCGTTGAATCCGGGTTACAGAAGGCAGAGGCAAGCGCACCTTACCAGTTTGAGCGTGAAGGGTATTTCTGCATAGATAGCCGATACTCTTCAGCGAATGCACTGGTGTTCAACCGTACCGTTGGACTGCGTGATACCTGGGCAAAAATCGAGGGTTAAACCGCGTAGCCCGGCGTATGAAGGAGCGACAAGGTTCGCTCCTTTTTTTTGGGGTAAATAATGCCAATGACTAAAACGCGTTGCAGAATAGCGTCGCCATTTGGCGATGGTTGCAGGCCGACATTGCGTCTGCGAGCAGAAAAGACGTTGAAATGTCCGTAATTCACTCAGCAGGCATAAAAAAACCGATGAACAGTCATCGGTTTTTTGCATCACGTCATGTTGTGCTTTTTATCGTGCAACGTTTCATCTTCGCGACAATCGCCCAATGCACAGTGTCCGTATAAATACAGGCTGTGGTTGGTTAGCTTGATGCCGTGCCGCGTTGCGATTTCGCGCTGGCGCGTTTCAATCGACTCATCACTAAACTCAATCACTTTACCGCAATCCAGGCAAATCAGATGATCGTGATGGTGTTGTTGAGTTAATTCAAAAACGGATTTTCCGCCTTCGAAGTTATGGCGGGTAACGATCCCTGCGTCATCAAATTGGTTGAGCACGCGGTATACAGTGGCCAGACCAATTTCTTCGCCCATATCAATCAGGCGTTTGTATAAGTCCTCCGCACTGACGTGATGGCCCTCAGGTTCCTGAAGCACTTCCAGAATCTTGAGTCTGGGAAGCGTGACTTTCAGGCCGGCCTTTTTTAATGCGGTATTGTTGTCAGTCATGCGGATATTGTCCTGTTACTTTGCTAGTCACAATGTGGCTGAAAAGCCCTGAACATCAGTCGACGCAGTATAGATTGCGTCTCATTATAGAACTGATGCGTCTAAATGGAAACCGTGGGGAAAGCGTGAAACTGCCAGTGGATATATGCTGCGTCCGGGGAGTTCATGCTGGAGCCCCACCCATAAGGGCGATTTTGCCTGCCATGTTGAACCAGAATCTACTGGTGCAGCAGCGATTACTCTCCAGGCGGCGACCGCCGCGATCAAAGAGAAAGGCGAACATTGTCCTGACAGGGCTTATCACTCGTTTTTGCAATGACATCATCACGCCCGGGTCCAGGCTGTCTGCGCCAGTAATCCTGCTGGGCAGGCTGTGTTGCTATCCTGCAAACATCCTCTGTTTACAAGAAAAGCACTACGACCAATGTGGGGCATTCTACAGATTTGCCGCCGAAAGTTACAAAAATGTAGCTATTATTTCTATAGGAAAAACCAGTTATTCAATGTGAGATAGCGCCCACATTGCGCCGGGAAGGTTACGCTTCGATGATTTCCTGCAGGTGGAGTTCATCAAAAATTTGCTTCACCCAACTGTCAACACGCTCGTTGGTGAGTTCCGGTTGGCGATCTTCGTCAATGGCCAATCCGAGGAAATGCGTATCATCAGCCAGGCCTTTAGACGCTTCAAAATGGTAACCCGCCGTTGGCCAGTGACCGACGATAACGGCGCCATTGGGTTCAATAATATCGCGGATAGTGCCCATCGCGTCGCAGAAATACTCGGCATAATCTTCCTGATCGCCACAGCCAAACAGACCAACCAGTTTGCCGTTAAAGTCGATCTCTTCCAGCGTGGGGAAAAAGTCGTCCCAGTCGCACTGTGCTTCACCGTAATACCAGGTCGGAATACCCAGCAGTAGGATATCAAAGGCTTCAAGATCTTCTTTGGTACTCTTGGCAATATCATGAACTTCAGCAACCTCTTTACCGAGCTGCTTCTGAATCATCTTTGCAATGTTTTCCGTATTGCCAGTATCGCTGCCAAAGAATATGCCTACGATTGCCATGAGTTTAATAACCTCTTGAAACTTAATGATATGATGAATGCTATTGCTACACAGTTATCGGCAATGATAGCAGACTGGGCTGAAGCGCGGAACTTGAAATGCCGTTGGTTTTGTCGCTTTGTGCGCTCAGACGGATGGTTTATGTGCTGGATTGTCTGGTCAGACTCCCGTTGTTTGGCCACTCAGCTGCGCGAGAATCATCTCTTCAATCAATTCACTGCGACTCATATTACGCTGCTCAGCCATCTCATTTAATGCATCAACGGCATCGCTATTCATTTTTAGTTCGACACGGCGTAGCCCGCGCACTTTGTCACGCTTTAGCTGGTTACGTTTGTTGATACGTAACTGTTCATCACGCGTAAGCGGATTCGTTTTAGGTCGTCCCGGTCGGCGCTCGTCTGCAAATAGATCGAGCGTCGTGCGGTCCGTATTCTCTTTTGCCATAGAATCGTAATATTGAAGCGGAGTTGAGACTAAATGAGCCGGTTACCACAGACGCATTTCCTGCGACGCTGGTCTGGCTACTGACCGTTTGCTGACGTTTACGTCAGTCGACCGCGAAAGAAAATGCCTGCGGCAAAATTTTAGCGCGCCATCATACCCCAGCGAAAGTCGCCGCGACAATCATTTCACGGTACGGGCAACTAATTGCTTTTAAAGTACAAAAAAACGGCGAATGGCGCGCAAAACGGCATCAGGTTTCTCGGCATGTACCCAGTGCCCGGCCCCGGCGATCACATGCGCGCGCGCTTGAGGGAACTGACTCAGGAGCGCCTTGCGGTGGATATCATCAAGATAAGGTGATTGCTCGCCGCGAATAAACAGGGCAGGGCCTTGCCAGGCGGGGATGACTTCCCAGCCGGATATCGTCGCGTAATTATCCCACAGTGCAGGCACGTTAAAACGCCATTCTCCTTCGTGGAAAGATTTTAACAGAAACTGAATAATACCTTCTTCATGGATATATCCGCGCATGACTTCCGCAGCCTCAGAACGCCGGACGACTCCCGCATCCGTCACTGCGTTAACTCCCGCAAAAATGGTGTCGTGTCTACGCGTGTTGTAATCCACTGGCGCGATATCGATTAATGTCAACTGCTCAATACGATCGGCCGCCAGTGCGCTCATCGTCATCGCGATTTTTCCGCCCATCGAATGGCCGATGACGGAAACCTTGCCGATGCCGTGGGCATCCAGCGTCTCCAGCATATCCTGAGCCATAACCTGATAATTCATTTGCTGGCTACGCGGAGAAAGGCCGTGATTACGGACATCAACCTGGATAATCGGGCGGTGCGGTTTTAAATCGCGTGCCAGCACACCCAAATTATCCAGGCTGCCAAACAGGCCATGTATCAATAAAATCGGCGTGGCATTTGCGGTGGTTTGTTCAGTTTGCAAGCGGACATTCAAATTCATGGCAAAGTTCTTACAGTTGGAACGAAAGCTTAGGTTATCATGGATTTCACGTTTCCTGCCGATGTGATAACGCAGCGCGTACGATGAACTTTTTGCGGCTTATTCTGACTTTTGCCTGCAAAGGGCGCTGGCGCTACACGGCGGCAAGATTTAACTTTATAATCCTTATGTTAGAGTCAGAGCAACCAGTGTGCAGTTTTTTGCCACGTGCTAGCACCGGATGCGATCTCACTCTGCAATCTGCAATAACCGTACGGATAAAGATGAAAACAATAGAAGTCGACGAAGAGCTCTACCGCTACATTGCCAGCCACACGCAGCACATTGGTGAAAGTGCATCTGATATTTTACGCCGTATGCTGAAATTTTCCGCAGGCCAGCACGTAGCGGAAGCCACCACGGGCTCCGGCGTCTCAGTAGCGAAAGAAACCCCTCCGGCAAAAACGGAATCCCGTCCACAGGATCGCGTGCGCGCCGTTCGCGAACTGCTGCTTTCTGATGAGTATGCTGAGCAGAAGAGAGCGGTTAACCGGTTTATGCTGGTGTTGTCGACGTTATATTGTCTTGATCCTAAAGCATTTGGAGAGGCGACCGAGTCACTTCATGGTCGCACGCGCGTCTATTTTGCGGGTAATCAACAAACGCTGATACAGAATGGCACTCATACTAAGCCGAAGCATGTGCCCGGCACGCCGTATTGGGTGATCACGAATACGAATACAGGTCGCAAACGCAGCATGGTGGAACACCTGATGCTATCGATGCAGTTCCCGGTGGAACTGACAGAGAAGGTTTGCGGCACCATCTAACTGAAGCGTCAGGGAGAAGCGCCAATGGCCAATCACCCCCGTGCCGGGCAGCCAGCCAGGCAGAGCGATTTGATTAATGTTGCACAATTAACGTCCCAGTATTATGTGTTGCAGCCTGATGTGGCCAATACAGAGCATGCGGTGAAATTCGGCACGTCCGGCCATCGTGGTAGCGCAGGACGCCATAGTTTTAATGAACCGCACATTCTGGCGATCGCGCAGGCCATTGCTGAAGAGCGTAAGAAAAACGGTATTACCGGCCCGTGCTTTGTCGGTAAAGACACCCATGCGCTATCGGAACCAGCAATGATTTCCGTGCTGGAAGTATTGGCGGCAAATGGCGTGGACGTGATTGTCCAGCAGGACAATGGCTATACACCGACGCCGGCCATTTCAAACGCGATTCTGGAGCATAACAAAAGCGGTAGCACGTTAGCGGACGGGATTGTGATCACGCCTTCACATAATCCACCGGAAGATGGCGGCATTAAGTACAATCCCCCCAATGGCGGGCCAGCGGATACCAATGTCACTAAAGTGGTTGAAGATCGTGCTAATGCGCTGATCGGAGACGGCTTGAAAGAAGTGAAGCGCTTATCGCTGGATCTCGCCTGGGCGAGTGGTCACATTCAGGAAAAAGATCTGATCCAGCCTTATATTGAAGGTTTGGCACAGGTCGTGGATATTCCGGCGATTCAGAAAGCGGGCCTGAAAATTGGCGTTGATCCACTTGGTGGCTCCGGTATTGCCTACTGGCAGCGTATTGCCGAATTTTACCAGCTTGATTTAACCCTCGTTAACGATGCTGTCGATCAAACCTTCCGCTTTATGCATCTGGATAAAGATGGTGTCGTCCGTATGGATTGCTCCTCTGAAAGTGCAATGGCGGGCCTGCTGGCGCTGCGCGACAAGTTTGATCTGGCCTTTGGCAACGATCCCGATTATGACCGCCATGGTATTGTCACCCCGGCGGGCTTAATGAATCCGAACCACTACCTGGCGGTGGCGATTAACTATCTGTTCCAGCATCGTCCACAGTGGGGCAAAGAGGTTGCGGTTGGTAAAACGTTGGTGTCCAGTGCGATGATTGACCGTGTAGTAAACGACATCGGGCGTACGCTGGTAGAAGTGCCGGTCGGCTTCAAGTGGTTTGTTGATGGTCTGTTTGACGGTAGCTTCGGCTTTGGTGGTGAAGAGAGTGCGGGAGCCTCTTTCTTGCGCTTTGATGGCACGCCCTGGTCAACCGATAAAGACGGCATCATCATGTGTCTGCTGGCCGCTGAAATTACGGCGGTAACCGGCAAGAATCCCCAACAGCACTATGATGAACTGGCTGAGCGCTTTGGCGCGCCAAGCTATAACCGTCTGCAGGCCCCGGCGACTTCGGCGCAAAAAGCCGCGCTCTCTAAGCTGTCGCCGGAAATGGTCAGCGCCGATACGCTGGCGGGCGATGCGATTACGGCAAGGCTTACCGCTGCACCCGGTAACGGTGCCTCGATCGGCGGCCTGAAAGTGATGACGGAAAATGGCTGGTTTGCCGCACGTCCGTCCGGTACGGAAGACGCTTACAAAATCTACTGCGAAAGTTTCCTCGGTGCTGAGCATCGCGAGAAAATTGAAAAAGAAGCGGTTGAGATTGTCAGTGAAGTACTGAAAAACGTCTGATTTTCATCGGCGGAAAAAGGGCGCTGTTTATACAGCGCCCCTGATGACTATGAACGCCACTTTTACAGGTGGCGTTCTTTCTTTTGTTGCTATGGCAATATCTTGCCTGTCCGACCTTCACGGACATGGACTATAAATCGTCAGAACAGTACAAAATATTGTTATTCCCTACAGACAGCTCAGTCTGTGACTACTGGTAGGTAAGCGTGAATGTCGCATTGGCGTTTGCCGTGCCCGGCGTAATACTGTTGCCGAACTGATAGTACCTTGCCTGAAGGGGAACGTTGTATGCTCCCTCTGAAGCGGCGCTTCCTGTATTAATCGGGGTCGCAAGTCGCAGTGGCGCATTGTTATAAAGTAACTGAATACCCACGCCTGACGCGCTGGCAGTGCCGCCGGTCAGGTTCAACACACCTTGCGCAGCATTCTGCGCGCTGCCGTCTATCTGCATGTTGACACGGGTGCCGGCATTACAGTCCAGCGGGATAACAAAGCTGCGGGTGTTGTCATCTCCGGGCCACGTGCCGGGGCCGTCGAAGGCCTGCTTTTGCACCGTACCCATCGGGACGGAAATGGCTGTGTTTCTCACCGTACAAGCCAGCGTTGTAACGTTGAAGGCGGCAATGGTGATGGATGATTCGGGATGCATCCAGTCAGTTTTATCGTTGCGCAGGATGAACGCACTGACCTCCCGGGCACTGACCCGCCCACTCCCCGTTGTCTGAGCCGTTTTATAGAACTGTATTCTGGCCTGAGCCATGATGGGCTGATTATCAAATAAGCCGTTCACCAAACACATTAGCCGGCTATCGGGGTTACCGTCGCCTGTCGCTGTACCATCAACGTACACGGTATTGTCGCAGTTATTAATGGAGGTCCCACCCACTGCATATCCCACGCCTGCAACATTGGTGCTGTAGATCCGCCGCCTGTTGATAGTGGTGACGTATGCGCCATACGCCTTAACGCCAAACTCCTGGAAGGTCAGGGAGGGGCCGGGGGTGTTGGAACAGCGAAAGGTTTGTACCGTTCCGGAGACTATCTCGCTGCCGATAAGCGATCCCACGGGCAGGTCTCTCTGAATCGTCAGGGGAGGCGGGGTCAGTGTGGTCACCGTCGTGACTGTTGGGCAATTGTAAGCCTGCGCGTCCGTGGTGGCCAGGGCAAGCACCCCTCCGCCGATCATCATCAGTACATTTCTTTTCATCATTTTCAGTCCTCTACCGGCATTGTGCGGTGATGAGATGCACACTCGGTTCATCCGTGCGCGTGTCGTAAGCGGCTTCACATTGGCCACCCTGCCAGGTCACCATCACGGTGCCGCGCTGCGGTACGCCGCTGAGGTATACCTGCCGCCGATCGTCGACGATACCCGAAGACGTCTGGCTACCGTTGTTGACGGTAGCTGACGCGCCAAACGGAACCGGGGAGTCCAGAGTCAGCATGATTTTCTGACCGTAATTAGTCGGAAAGTCAGCCAGAACCAGTGCGCCCTGCCCGGGTACCACCGTCCGGGTATCGGTTGTGATGTCAACGTTTTCCCCAAGCGTGTCGGTGTTCAGCCTGAGGGCACTGCGGCGATAGGGCGTGATGTAAGGCACCACAGCATAACCGCGCCCGTCTGTATAAACGCCCGTGTTATTTTCAACCTTAATGTTCGCCGCCCTCTCTGCTCTGACCAGCGCGAGCGTGTCGCCCAGCGGCTGGGACAGCGTCAGGCCGTAAGGATGGATAACAACTCCGCCCATGGCGCCGTAGTTAAGCTGCCGCGTCTGACGGGCATAGTTATAACCCGCCTGATACTCGCCAAAGGAGGCCTTATAATCGGCCGTTGTGCTGCCCGTCGCGCCCGTACCCCTGTTGGCATAACCCTGCTGGACGTTATAGCTCAGATTATTGTCGGCAAGTGTGGTACCTGAAATCCCTGCGGACGCCACGGATGCGCCGTGACTGGCATTACTGGCCGACAGATTAAGCCAACTGGTCGGGAGAAAACGATCAAACGGGATCTGCACGGCCAGCGATACGACTTTATCTTTCTGGCTGTAATAGGGAGACTCCGACCACGCGTAGTTAAGGGTGTAGTTAACGGCGCCGGCGCTGCCGCTGTACCCGAAGTTGAGGCTATTTTCCCGTCCGCTGATCCCCCAGTATTGCTGCTGATAGGCAGACAGGTAGAGGCTGCCATAGCCGCCCAGCGACTGGTTGACGTTCAGCTGCGCCCGGCTGCGCTTGTTATGCTGAGCGCGCCAGCGAGCGTAGGCTTGCTGCGCGAGGTCCTGATCGGAATCCGTCAGGTCGTCAGTGCGCGGATTGAGCGGCAGGGAGTCGTAATAACCGTTGGCCTCGTTAAAATCCAGATAACCGGAGGTGGAATAACGGTATCCGGCCAGCGTAAAGGTGGTTCCGCTGTCCGTGAAGTCTTTGGCGTACTGAAAGCGAAACGACGCTCCACGGCGGTCTAAATCATCCAGCCGCGCCCGTGCCCAGGTGCCGTCCACGGACATGGAGCCCAGGCTTCCCAGCCCCTTGCCGACGCCGAGGCTGCCTGACGTATAGTCGCCGGATACGATGGTACCGCCGTACAGGGTCGTGGCAGACAGCAGGCCGTATATTCCCGTTGCCTGCATAAACGCCGGTTCGCGCCGGGCGTAATCAGCCTGTGATGCAACGCGGTATTTACCGGCCGTGAACGAGTATTTAAAACGTCCTTCCCGCTGCATAACGGGTACGGCAGAGAAAGCCTGAGTGAACTGGCGCACGGTGCCGTCCGCTTCGCGAACCGACACGCTCAGGTCGCCGCTTGAGGACGTCGGATACAGGTCGGTAATTGCAAAAGGGCCGGGTGGCACGTAGGACTGATAGATAACGTTGCCGTTCTGGCGGACGGTCACGCGGGCGTTGCTCTGCGCAATGCCGCGCACCACCGGAGCAAACCCCCTGAGGCTCTCCGGCAGCATATTATCGTCAGACAGCAGCTGCGTGCCACGGAAGGCGAAGCTGTCAAAGACGTCAGACGGCGTATAGCTGTCGCCCGCGACAAACTGCGCCCTCAGCGTCTTCACGTCGCGCTGCACGTAAGTGTTGATGCTGTTCCAGTGCCGCGTCTGCTCAGCGTCTGACCAGGAGGAGTAGTTACGCAGGCGCCAGGCACCCAGATTCACACCGCTGCGCAGGTTCAGGTAATTGTTCTGTTGAGTCCCGCGACCATAGTCACTGCGGGTACTGGCGCCGGAGTAGGCATAGTTCAGCAACGCCGCGGGCAGCCCGTCATCCCATTCGTCGGGAGAAACGCTTCCCTGCGCCGACTGCCGCACATACACCTGCGGAATGCTGATATCGAGGCGTTGCTGAGCAAAATCGTAGTTAAAGCTGCTGTCAGGCAGATAGTCATTAACCGGTTTGCTGAGGTTGCCGCTGCTGGCGTAGGCAAACGCCGGCGTCGCAGTGGAGCGAACGCCCCAGGTTACCAGGTCTTCCCTGCGGATGTCGGGTACGAGGCTTTTTTCGCTCATTCTGAAGTTCAGGACTTTGTCGGCCACGTAGTTACCGTTCAGGTATATCTCGGTACGGTACTGACCCGGCACCTGTCCGCCCGGGCGTTCAAGGGATGACAGATCAATATTATCCGCCTGCCCGCCGCGCTTCTCGATGGCGTCCGGGTCAAAATAATCCTCTGCGTGCGCCGGATGCAGTAACAGTGACGTCAGAATAAGGCATGCAACAGTCGGCTTGCGCCGGAGCAGCCAACGGGTATAGGGGAGTATCCGCATTGTGGGTTCAGCCTTAGTCAGATTTTTGCTTTTCTGACGTCTGTGATACCACCGAAGTCATTAATCGCGCGCCATGAGACCGCACCGGCGGTCCCGGCAGGAACGTCAAGGGATTGCCCGGACAGTGGTTTGAGCGTGGGCAGCGATTTAACCGGCAATCCGCCGATGCTGAGGTCATAGAATGAGACGTAATAAGGCGTTGGGTTTGATACGTAAACCTGCCCACCGCGCCGTACAAAAGTGAGCTTTTCATAAGCCGTTGCCGGCTCGCCACTCAAGCCCGCGGGCCGGTAGAAAAGTTTGAGTACGCTTTTCACGCTAATGAGCAGCCGGTTGGTTTCATCCTTTGAGATGCTGGGGACCGACTTGATGCTTAACCAGAGCATGGACTCACGGTCTGCGGGCAGCGGCCGGCCCGTGTAAACCACCCTGACCGAGTTCTGTGAATGCGGTTCCAGGCGGAAAAGTGGTGGCGTGGTGACGAAGGTGTTATCACCGTCACCGGCAGCGGGATCCTTATCGACCCATGACTGAATCAGATAGGACCTGTCATCGGGATTATTGACGCTCAGCGTCGCCTGTTTGGCGTTTGCGTCATAAATGAGCCTTGTTCCCCCTATTTCAACCCCGGCCCGGCCTGCCAGCGAGGCCGTCAGCAGACACAGTGTCAGCAGTAAACGCAGCATAGGTTTTTCCCTGAAAAAGGAGCCGCGGATAGCGGCTCAGAGGATTAGTTATACGCAACGGTAAAGGTTGCCACTGCATTCGCACTGCCCGCACCAACAACTGCTGCTGTCGAAACGTACTTGGCGAGGAAGTTGATGGCGTTGATTCCTGTAGCGGAAAGTGTCACTGCGTCCGAGGGGCTGCCGACAGGGATCAGGGTTGTACTGTTCTGCTCGTATATGCCTACGCCAACATTGGTTGCGGTCTGACCTGAACTCAGCGCAAGCAGATTGCTGTTACCGCTGGCCAGCGGGCCGTCAAAGCGAATGCTGGCCGAGGTGATGGCAGCCGGGCAATCTGTCAGGTTGATGGTAAAACGGGCGGATGAGGCGGAAGATCCTGCAGAACCGAACGACGTCGTGGCAATGTTGCCCAGGTTAACGGTCTGGTTTGCTGATGCGGTGTCAACTGTGCAGGCCGTGTCCCTGATGCTGCCCGTAAAGTTAATTGTACCGTCAGCGGCAGATGCGGTTCCGCAGATGCTTACCGCAGCAAGTGTTGCAGTAGCAATAAGAGTAAATTTTTTCATGGTCTTTCCTTGAAACAGTGAAACTTTAAAATCCCGCGGTGGGTAAGAAATACTTAATTATTACCCACTCTGGGCTGCACCCTGACTCCAGGCGGCACAAGACTAATCTCAATTTATTTTTATTAAAATATACTTTCACATAAATATATAAATTTGATTCTTGCTTCTGTGGTTTTTTTATTTTCGATATTTAAATCTTAAAAAGAAAATAAAAATAGTAACTTAAAGGGTTTTAACCTTTTTATACGACTTTAATGAGAATTTGATTTTGGTTTACTGTTATTTTTCTGATATCGAGTTATATAATGCCTTTAAGAAAATTCCCAAGAAAATGGCGTATTAAATATAAGGTAAGTTAATAATTAAAGCTAAGGTTTATCGGCAAGTGACAAGCATATTCACACCACATCACATCATTAATATACGTAAGATATTTCTTAAGGCTGAGCCCGCAGCCAAATCGACATCCCCGGCAACGTAGTGCAGGTAAGCATTCAGAACAGCACGTCGTTATCGATATGTTTGCTCCGCACAGCTCCCTGAGGTCTGTGCCCATACTACGTGGGTAGGATCAGGGGAGCAGCTTGAGGCGAAACCTGCTGAACTGCGCAATAAAAAGCTGGGATCGGTTTGTTCATGGCGATACTGATTTGCAGTGATTGTGGGCCCGGTGAAATGGATTGCGAGTCGGGAAGAATAAAGGCGGGCCCAGTATCGCTTGATGTGAGTCGGTGGGGTTTCGGTTGCGAGCCGGTACATATATCGAGCTACATGGCATTGATGGCTGAAGACATTCAGTTATCAACATCAGTCAGCCCCGGAGATAGCTGTAGCCAGGTATTGGGAATATTAGCGAATATGATTCTTCATAGTGCCAACTTTATTTTCAGTCTACCTGTGACCGGATCCTTCAGGAAATTACCAACCAGAAAACCTTGCACAGCGCGGAGGAACCTCCGGCGACATTCGGATCAATAGAGCATTTCAGTCTGCGGGGATAAAAATACACAACATTTTCAGGCGCAGGAACAATATGATGGTATCAGCCCGGAAATCTCCGGACGCTGAAATAAACAGAATTCGTCTGCTGAAATCAGGAAATCGAATGATCGACGCTGGTGACTTGGTCCCGTGTAGATTGAATGTCGTGTTCCTTGCTTCACTATCGTCCATCATAGGTTGTGGGCGATCACGGCATAAAGCGATAGCCAATCCCCGTTTCCGTTAACAGATGTTTGGGGCGGGTGGGATCGCTCTCCAGCTTCTGGCGCAGATGTCCCATATAAATACGTAAATAGTGACTGTGTTCTACCGCATTCGGTCCCCAAACCTGCGTCAGTAGCTGGCGCTGCGTCAGCACTTTTCCGGTATTGTTCAGCAGCACGACCAGCAGCCTGAACTCAATCGGTGTCAGATGAATCGCTTCTCCGGCACGGATAATGTGACGTGCGGCAATATCGACTGTTACATCAGCGAAGGTAACGCTGCTGGCAACCTGAGAAGCACTGGTGTGACGGCGAAGTGCCACCCGCACCCGAGCCAGCAGTTCGCCGATACCAAACGGTTTGGACAAAAAGTCATCTGCACCGGCATCCAGCGCATCGATCTTATCCTGTTCATCGCTGCGTGCGGAAAGCACCACAATCGGCATTGCGCTCCACTGGCGGACTTCCTTAATAAAACTGAGGCCATCACCGTCAGGTAAGCCCAGATCAAGGATCACTAAATCGGGCTTACGCGTCGCGGCTTCAATCAGGCCGCGCTGTAGCGTCTCGCAGTCGTAGACACGCAGTGATTCGGCTTCCAGCGCAATGCGTACAAAGCGGCGTATCTCTTTCTCATCTTCCACTATCAGAACGGTTGTCACGTTTCCTCAGTCTCTTCAATATCCATGGGTGGCGCGGTTTCCAGGGGTAAAAACAGATGGAAACCGGCACCGCCGGAAGGCCTGTTTTTTGCCAGCATTCCTCCGCCGTGTAGCGTGGCGATAGCCTGGCAAATCGCCAGCCCTAAGCCTACGCCGGGAATAGCTGACTCTTTATTTCCCCGGGTAAATTTATCAAAAATACGCTGTTCCTGGCCGGGTAAAATACCAGGGCCGCTGTCCCAGACCTCAATATCCAGCTTATCGTCAATGGAACGTACGCTGATACCGATTTGTGCATCGCTGCCGCCATATTTAATCGCATTTTCCAGCAGATTGATCAGCAGACGTTCAATTAAGGCTCCATCAACCTGTACCAGCATTAACGGATCGGGCAGGTCGACGCTAACAGGATGATGACCGGGCAGCGCATCCAGCGTATTGAGCGCGCTGCCGATGATCTCCTCCAGCGTGAGCCAGCTTTTTCGCAGGACAAATCCGCCGGATTGAATACGTGCCATATCCAGTAAATTGTTCACCAGCCGCGAGGTATTAATAATGTGCTGGCGAATTTGGTTGGCCTGCGGTGCGCGCGGCGAGTTATCGGCGGCTAAATCCAGCGTGAGGATCTCTGCCATGCCAAACAGTACCGTTAGCGGGGTGCGCAGATCGTGTGAAAGCGCCGCCAGCAGCGCATTGCGCAGCTGTTCCCGTTCTGCGGAAAGGCGGGCCTGCTCTTCTGCGCGGGTCAGCACCAGCCGCTCCAGCGCGGTGCCAATCAGCACCAGAAAGGTATCAATTAGCCGTTGCTGCTCCGGGATCATATGCTGATGCAGGTTAGCTGGGGCGATAATCAGCACGCCCAGGATACTTTCACGGGCTTTGAGCGGCAGGATCTGGTAGGGCACGCCGGGCAGCGTCGCGGTGCCGGCGCCGGCCGGTTGCCCGTTATCGAAACTCCAGCGCGCGATGGCCGCATCGGCCTGACTGGTCGGCGGCAACTGCCCCTGTTCATCCGGAAGCAGCAGCAGGCTGGCGGCACGGAAACTGTGGTTAATAAAGTGCTGGCTGACATCAATAACATCCTGTTCGGTGCGGGTTGCGCTGAGTGCCTTTGACAGCTCATAGAGTTGATGCACACGCGCTTCACGATAGCGCGCCACCCGGGCCTGATAACGTACCCCCGCGGTAAGATTACCGATAGTGAGGCCGACCGCCAGCATAATGGCGAAGGTGAGCAGGTATTCAAGATCGGACACCGCCAGGGTGCCGTGCGGCGCAATGCAAAACAGGTCAAAGCTCAGTACGTTAATAAAAGAGGCGAAAACCGCAGGGCCGCGGCCATACAGCAGCGCCACAATGACCACACCCAGCAGATAGAGCATGACCAGGTTCGCGTCTGCAACGGCAGGGAACAGCCAGACCGCCCCCATCGTCAGGGCTGCGCAAATCGCAACCGCCAGCGCGCCGCCTTCCAGTTTCTTATGCCAGTGCTCCGTGCGGTTTTTACCGGCAGCGGAGCGTGCCGTGCGGGGTGATAAAAACGCATCGCGGGCAATAATGATCAGGTCGAGATCCGGCCCCAGTTTACCCAGCCGGTTGGCAAAGCCATCCCGTTTCCAGCGCTGTGATTCCCGGCGGCCAATCACCATTTTCCCGAGGTTATGCTGGCGGGCGTAGCGCAGGATCGAGACTTCCGCCTGTGTATCCGAGAGCGTGGCCGTTTCCGCGCCTAACGCCTGTGCCAGCTTGAGTGCTTGCAGAATACGCTGACGCTGTTCGCCCGGCAGTTTATGCAGCCGTGGCGTTTCGACATACACGGCATGCCATTCCGCATTCAGCTTTGCGGCCAGCCGCGCAGCGGTACGGATCAGCTTCTCATTACCCGGCGCTTCGTCGATGCACAGCAAAATACCGTCACGGGCGTGCCAGACCTTCTCCTCGCCCCGATTATCGCGCCAGGCCTGCATTTGATTGTCAACGCGATCGGCGGTTCGCCGCAGCGCCAGTTCGCGTAGCGCGATCAGATTACCTTTGCGAAAAAAGTGTTCGATTGCGCGTTCGGCCTGTTCAGCGATATAGACTTTGCCCTCGGCCAGACGCTGGCGCAAATCGTCAGGAGGCAGATCGACCAGCACGATTTCATCCGCCAGATCGAATATCGGGTCGGGCAGTGTTTCACTGACGCGTATTCCGGTGATGCCGCCCACCACATCATTCAGACTTTCCAGGTGCTGAACATTGAGCGTGGTCAGCACATCGATTCCGGCATTCAGCAGTTCATCAACGTCCTGCCAGCGTTTGGGGTGGCGTGCGCCGTGGATATTGCTGTGCGCCAGTTCATCGATCAGGATGATAGCGGGCGCGCGGGCAAGGGCGGCATCCAGATCGAATTCAGGATAATACCGCCCGTGCTGGCTTAAGTGCTTCATTGGCAGTGTGCTCAGGCCATCCACTAAGGCTGCGGTTTCACGTCGTCCGTGCGTTTCCACCACGCCGATCAGCACATCCAGCCCCTGCTCGCGCAGACGGCGTCCCTCCTGCAGCATGGCAAAGGTCTTTCCGACGCCCGCGCTGGCACCAAAGAATATTTTTAACTTCCCGCGCGGGCGGGAAGCGATCTGCTGCAGGAGTTTTTCGGGGGAAGGGCGGTGTAACGCCTCGTTCATTTATTGTCCTCTGTCGATAGGTTATCCAGCGCCAGGTTGAGCATAAGGACATTTACCGTGGGTTCGCCAGTAAATTTCAGCAGCGGCTGGTGGGTATGGTCGCGAATAAGCTGTTTGACCTCCGCCAGTGGAATACCCCTCGCATCGGCAATACGCGGTGCCTGCCAGAGCGCGGCCGTCGGCGAAAGATCCGGATCGAGCCCGCTGCCCGATGCGGTCACCAGCTCCACGGGGACCGTTTGACTGGCCTGCGAGTTAGCGGCGCGCAGCGCGGCAATCCGTGCCGCTACGGCGTTATCCAGTGCAGGATTACTCGCCGCGAGGTTACTGCCGCCGGAGGCCAGCGTATTGTAAGGTGCATCGGCAGTGGCCGACGGACGGCCCTGGAAATCACCTGCGGCGCTAAAGGGTTGTCCGATCAGCTGTGAGCCACGTAATTGTCCGTCTATCACAAGGAGAGAACCGTTCGCCTGCTGTGGAAAAAGCGTTTGCGCGATGCCAGTGACCAGCAGGGGATAGACCGCGCCGGTTATCAGCGTCAGTACGATAAAAGTAAACAGAGCCGGACGTAAAACCGCCATGATATCTCCTTAAACCCGCGTGAACAGCGTAAGTAATAGATCAATGAATTTGATACCGATAAACGGCACCAGGATACCGCCAGCACCATAAATCCACAGGTTGCGCCGTAGCAGCGCAGCTGCGCTGAGTGGACGGTAGCTAACGCCTTTTAACGCCAGCGGAATCAGAAAAATAATAATCAGCGCATTGAAAATCACCGCGGACAGGATGGCCGAAGCCGGAGAGTGCAACTGCATAATATTCAGTGCGTTTAGCTGCGGCCAGACCCCGGCAAAAGCGGCGGGGATAATGGCAAAGTATTTCGCCACATCATTGGCAATACTGAAGGTTGTCAGCGAGCCGCGCGTCATCAACATCTGTTTACCGATATGTACCACTTCAATCAGCTTGGTGGGGTTAGAGTCCAGATCCACCATATTTCCTGCCTCTTTTGCCGCCTGCGTGCCGGAGTTCATCGCAACGGCAACATCAGCCTGTGCAAGCGCGGGGGCATCGTTAGTCCCGTCGCCGGTCATGGCCACTAAACGTCCTTCCGCCTGATACTGGCGAATCAGCGCCAGCTTTGCCTCCGGCGTCGCTTCTGACAGAAAATCATCAACGCCGGCTTCGGCCGCAATTGCCGCAGCGGTTAGCGGATTATCGCCGGTGATCATCACCGTTTTAATTCCCATAGCCCGGAGTTCAGCAAAGCGCTCTTTGATGCCGCCTTTGACGATATCTTTTAACGCCACCACGCCCAGCGCCTGGTTACCTTCCGCAACCACCAGCGGCGTTCCCCCACCGCGCGCCACCTGTTCCACCTGGTGCATGACTTCCGGCTGAAAGGTGCCGCCGTTGGCTTCAACATGGCGTTTGATTGCGTCGACCGCACCTTTGCGGATAGCGCGGTCTTGCAGCGTCACACCGCTCATGCGCGTCTGGGCTGAAAAGGGCACAAAGCTGGCGTTAAGGGCGTGCAGATCCCGCTCGCGCAGGTTAAAACGCTGTTTTGCCAGCACCACGATACTGCGTCCCTCCGGGGTTTCATCCGCCAGGGATGCTAACTGCGCGGCATCGGCCAACTGCCGTTCGCTAATACCGGGTGCGGGCAGAAACGCCGATGCCTGACGGTTACCCAGGGTGATGGTTCCGGTTTTATCCAGCAGCAAGACATTGATATCGCCGGCGGCTTCAACGGCGCGGCCGCTGGTGGCAATCACGTTTGCCGCCAGCATCCGGCTCATGCCGGCAACGCCAATAGCAGAAAGCAGGCCGCCAATGGTGGTCGGAATCAGGCACACCAGCAGCGCGACCAGTACGGTAATGCTAATGGCGTGGCCAGCGAACAATGTAAACGGGTAAAGCGTGGCAGTGGCGAATAAAAACACCAGCGTTAAGGCCACCAGCAGGATGGTCAGCGAGATTTCACTCGGTGTTTTACGTCGTTTGGCCCCTTCGACCATCGCAATCATCCGATCGAGAAAGGTTTCTCCGGGATTGACGCTGCACTGAATCACCAGCCAGTCAGACAAAACACGCGTTCCGCCGGTCACCGAGGCAAAGTCACCGCCTGATTCACGTATCACTGGGGCTGACTCACCGGTAATGGCGCTCTCATCGACCGAAGCGCCCCCTTCAATGACTTCGCCATCACAGGGGATCATGTCTCCGGCGGCAGCCAGCACGATATCGCCTTTACGTAAAGATTCAGCCGGTACGCTAACGGCTGAATGATGCTGATTCGCCTGCATCAGTTTGTTGGCGAAATGGCTTTTTTTCATCCCCTTCAGCGAATTTGCCTGGGCTTTGCTGCGTCCTTCGGCGATGGCTTCCGCGAAATTGGCGAACAGCACGGTGAACCACAGCCAGACGCTAATCGCCACCGTGAATCCGCTGTCGCCCGGGGTTATCCCCGCCAGCATCGCGAATGCCAGCAGCGTGGTGAGGATGGAACCCAGGAACACCACGAACATCACCGGATTACGCCACTGAACGCGAGGATCGCATTTTTTCATGGCGTCCATCAGCGCCTGACGGATGATGGACGCATCAAATAATACCTGTTGCTTATGAGACATGATTGCTCCGCTCTCAGTGCGTCAATAATTGAAGATGTTCGGCGACCGGGCCGATGGCCAGCACCGGAACGAATGTCAGGGCAGCAACCAGCAGCACCGTGCCGGCCAGCAGACCGATAAACACTCCTCCGTGGCTGGGGAGCGTGCCTGCCCCGGCGGGCTGTGCTTTTTTCTCCACCAGCGACCCCGCGATCGCCAGTACCGGCAAAATAATGCCGAAACGGCCAGCAAACATGGCGAAGGAGAGCAGAAGATTGTAAAAAGGCGTATTTACGCTCAGACCGGCAAACGCGCTGCCGTTGTTATTAGCGGCAGAGGAGAGGGCATAGAGGACTTCACTGAAACCGTGTGTGCCGGGATTGAGTATTCCCGCACGGCCCGCATCGGTGGCGATGGCCAGCGCGGTGCCGAGTAAGACCAGCGTGGGGGTGACCAGAATGGCCAGCGCCGTTAGCTTAATCTCCCGAATATCGATCTTTTTACCGAGATATTCCGGTGAGCGGCCAATCATCAGCCCGGCAATAAAAACCGCCAGCAGCACAAACAGAATCATGCCGTACAGGCCTGACCCTACGCCGCCAAAGACCACCTCGCCAATCTGCATTAGCCACAGGGGCACCATGCCGCCGAGTGCGGTAAAGGAGTCATGCATGGCATTGACCGCGCCGCAGGATGCCGCGGTAGTGACGACCGCATAAAGTGCCGAGCCGAGGAGACCAAAGCGGGTTTCTTTGCCTTCCATATTCCAGTTGCCGGAGGCACCTGATGCACTCAGATGCGGATTCCCCTGGTATTCCGCCCAGATCACCACACTGGCCGCCAGCACAAACATCAACGTCATGGTCGCCAGCAGGGCATGTCCCTGACGGCGATCGCGCACCGCTTCACCGAAAGTGAAACAGAGCGCGGCGGGGATCAGCAGAATAGCCAGCATCTGAACCAGGTTGGTCAATGCGGTGGGGTTTTCAAACGGATGTGCGGAATTCGCGCCAAAAAACCCCCCGCCGTTGGTGCCGAGCAGTTTAATCGCTTCCTGAGAGGCGACCGGCCCCATTGGCAAGGTTTGCAGGTCGCCGCGCAGGGTATGAAATACGGAATATTCGCTGAGGTTTTGCATAACGCCCTGACTCACAAAGTAGAGTGCCAGCAGCAGCGAGAGCGGGAGCAGCAGATAGAGTGTGATTCGAATCAAATCCTGCCAGGCGTTACCCAGGGTATGGCGGGTTTGCCGTGAGAAAGCGCGGATTAAGGCAAACGCCACCGCGATACCGCTGGCGGCGGACAGAAAGTTTTGTACCGTTAGTCCCACCATCTGACTGAAATAGCTCAGCGTATTTTCACCGCTGTAGGCCTGCCAGTCGGTATTGGTGACAAAGCTAATGGCGGTATTCAGCGCCAGGTGCCAGCTCAGGGCAGGGAAATGCTGCGGATTAAGCGGCAGACGATCCTGCAGCATCAATATCATGAACAGTACAGCGATGCCCAGCAGGTTAATCACCATGATAGCCCAAAAATAACGAAGCCAGCCCATCTCGCCGCCATGACAGCCGCACAGTGGCCACAGACGTTTTTCAAATGCCGCGCGTAAAGGTCGCGGCTCACCGTCTATAAGCGTCGTGAGGCCCTTTCCCAGTGGATGCGCCAGTACCAGCAGCACAAAGAGAAAACTCAAAAGCAGCAGGCATGCGGAAGCGGCCATCAGAATGCCTCCGCAAAAATTAAGGCATAGCACAGGTAGCCCGTTAGCAAGGCCACCAGCGCAATACCGGTAATGATTTCAATGCTCACATTACACCTCCAGCAAAATGATTCAGATGCGTAAAGGGTAAAGAGGCGCGTGGAAAGAGGGTGTATAAAACGGCGGGGCGGATATAAAAAAAGCGTAAAAATGGGTGAGTTGTTAATGCGATAAGTTTTTTTTAACAAAAATGTAATTAAATTACGGTTACAATCAATACTGGTTTTTAAATGCGCAAAAACCTGGTCAGATGAGTAGTAAAATGACAGGCTGCGGCGTATCATCGTGTACAGATTACATACAATATTCATTTTTCTGTGATCTGATGCAGATTCAGTCGTGGATCATCATGGCGGTAAATCACGGGAGGGCTTCGGTTATGTTTCAACACTACTCATTGCACAAGATTTTCATGCGTCGTAGCGCCGTTCTTGCGATCGGAACGCTGGCATTGCCTATCATGCTGTTCCGCCCGGATCGCGCACGTTTCTATAGCTATTTGCATCGCGTCTGGATCAAAACCAGCACTATGCCCGTTTGGTTAGCGCAATCCGAAGCGGCGGGAAGCGATTTTTACTGATTGCGTTATACTCCAGATTGAAGCGACCGCCGATGGCGGTTTTTTTTTATCTGTTAGTGATTGATAACACCATTCTTCTTATACCTTAACGCGTATTTTGAGCTACACTCTAAGTTATACAATGTTAATTTGGTTGTACAAGTATGAGTGAGAGAATTCCGTTAGGTATCAGCGCATGTTTACTGGGCGAGCGCGTCCGTTTTGATGGCGGGCATAAACGCGATCTTTTTGCTACCGATGAACTGGCACCTTATGTTCATTTTGAGGCGATTTGTCCGGAAATGGCGATAGGTTTACCTACGCCTCGCCCTGCGCTACGCCTGGTTGCGCGTGCAGAGAATGAGATTGCGCTCTGTTTCAGTAAGCCTGGCGGTGAGGATGTCACACAGCACATGCGAGATTTCTCAGTAGCGAAGGTGGGTCAACTGGCGCACCTGTGTGGCTATCTCGTCTGTGCTAAATCGCCCAGTTGCGGTATGGAACGCGTGCGTATTTATCAACCTGGCACGAATGACAATCGCAAAGAGGGCGTGGGAATCTTTACCCGCGAGCTGATGGCGGCAATGCCCTGGCTACCGATCGAAGAGAACGGCCGCCTGAATGACGATGCTATCCGTGAAAATTTTGTTCAGCGGGTCTATGCCCTGCATGAATTTAACCAGATGTGGAAAACGGGTCTCAGCCGCTTTGCGCTGATCGAATTCCATAGTCGTTATAAATTGCTCTTGCTGGCACATTCGCAGGCGGAATACCGTGAATTGGGGCGTTTTGTGGCAGCGATGGAGAGTTGGGACTCTTTGGAAGAGTATGCCTTCGCCTATCGTAACCACCTGATGGCATTACTCTCACATCCGGCTACACGCCGTAATCATACCAATGTGCTGATGCACGTCCAGGGCTATTTCCGCAAGCATCTAAGTTCGCCACAGCGCCAGGAATTAGCTGGACTGATCGATCGCTATCGGCAAGGGCTACAACCGCTGCTGGCGCCTATTACGTTGCTGAAACATTACATGAAAGAGTTCCCGGATGACTATCTGTCGCGACAGCGCTATTTCGAACCTTATCCTGAAGCGCTCAGGCTACGTTATGGTCACTGATATGGCGGGAGTACGATGACCACAAATTTGGTTTGGTTGCGTAGTGATCTGCGCGTCAGTGACAATATGGCGCTGTATGCCGCCTGCCGCGATGAACAGGCGCAGGTTATGGTGCTGTTTATGGCGACCCCTGAACAGTGGCGACAGCATGAGATGGCACCGCGGCAGGCGCAATTTATCTATGATAATTTGCGGCTGCTGCAGGCCGATCTGGCCGGGCGCGGTATTCCGCTTTATACCCTGACCTGTGATGATTTTGCGGCTTCGGTTGAGCAGCTACGGCAGTTTTGCCAGCAGCAGCATGTCGATAGGGTATTTTATAATTACCAATATGAAATTAACGAGCGACAACGCGATGCTGCGGCAGAAAAAAGTCTGTCGGAACAGGGTATTGTCTGTCAGGGATTTGACGATAGTGTTTTGCTGCCGCCCGGCAGCGTCCTCACCGGCAACCGCGAGATGTATAAAGTCTTTACGCCCTTTAGTCGCGCATTTGTTAAACGTTTACAGCAAGGATTGCCGGAATGCGTACCCGCGCCGCGGGCGAGACAAAATGCGCCGCGCATACAACAGCCGGAATTGACCCCCTTTGGTTATCCGCTGGCCCCTTATGATGATGCGCTTTTTCCTCCCGGGGAGGCGGCAGCGATTGCACGGTTACGTGCTTTTTGCCAGCAACCGGTTACTGCTTATCATCAGGATCGCGATTTTCCGGCGAAGCAGGGGACCAGCCTGCTATCAGCCTATCTGGCAACAGGAATACTTTCTCCCCGTCAATGTCTGCATCGTTTGCTGCGTGAGCACCCGAACGGGCTGGAAGATGAACGCTGTTTTGTCTGGCTAAATGAGCTGATTTGGCGAGAATTTTATCGCCATGTGCTGGTTGCATGGCCACATTTATGTAAATCTCACCCTTTTATCAGTTGGACGAATCATGTTGTCTGGCGCAGCGACCCTCAGCAATTACTGGCATGGCAGCAGGGGAAAACCGGTTATCCGATTGTTGATGCCGCGATGCGTCAGCTTAATACGCTGGGATGGATGCATAATCGATTAAGAATGATTACCGCCAGCTTTCTGGTTAAAGACTTGCTGATCGACTGGCGTGAAGGCGAGCGTTATTTTATGTCGCAGCTGATTGATGGCGATCTGGCGGCCAATAACGGTGGCTGGCAGTGGGCGGCGTCCAGCGGAATGGATGCGGCACCTTATTTTCGGATTTTCAATCCCACCACGCAGGGGGAACGCTTCGATAAGCAGGGTGAATTTATTCGTTACTGGCTACCAGAGTTGCGCCATGTGCCGGATGCCGAGATCCATCAACCCCACGACTGGGCAAAGAAAAATCAGCAGAAGCTCGATTATCCACTGCCAATCGTCGATCATAAACAGGCACGTAACAGAACACTGGGCGCGTTTGACGCGGCACGAAAAGAGACAGGTAACAGCAATGCGTAATACTGAACTTGAACATATCGTTAACCAGCAGTTGAATACCGCGAGTTTTAACGACTACGCGCCTAATGGTCTTCAGGTAGAAGGGCGCACCGAGGTGAAGAAAATTATCACCGGCGTGACCGCCTGTCAGGCGCTACTGGATGAGGCGGTACGGCTGCAGGCGGATGCAGTGATGGTGCATCACGGTTACTTCTGGAAAAATGAATCACCGGTGATTAAGGGCATGAAGCGTAACCGACTCAGGGCGCTACTGGCGAATGATATCAATCTGTATGGTTGGCATCTCCCCCTCGATGCCCACCCTCAGTTAGGTAACAATGCGCAGTTGGCTCGACTACTCGATATGAATACCCGTGGTGAGATAGTTCCGTTGGTGCCATGGGGTGAATTAAAAGATCCGTTAACGGGTGATTTACTGGCACAACGGATTACCGCCGCGCTGGGCCGTCCGCCGCTGCACTGCGGTGATAATGCGCCAGCATTGATCCGCCGCATTGCCTGGTGTACCGGCGGCGGTCAGGGATTTATTGACGACGCGGCTGAGTTTGGTGTCGACGCCTTTATTACCGGAGAAGTGTCTGAAAAAACCATTCACAGTGCCCGTGAAAACGGCCTGCATTTTTTTGCTGCGGGCCATCATGCGACTGAGCGGGCAGGGATTAAAGCGCTGGGTGAGTGGCTGGCTGAAAGCTACCACTTTGATGTGACTTTTATTGATATTGATAACCCCGCCTGATTCTCTACCGCCGCACCGGAACGTAAATCGATTGACATCGGGCGGCGGCTTCGCATAACTATTTCTCCTTTTACTGTGATAAACGGGTAATTACATGATTATCCGGCCTGTTTATCGATCGGAATTTACTGAGGGAGGGAGACGATGCAACGAGCACGTTGTTACCTGTTGGGAGAGCGTGCGGTAGTCCTGGAATTGGACCCCCCTGTTTCGCTGGCAAGCCAGCAGCGCATTTGGGGGTTGACCGCACGGTTAGCAGATCATCCGCACGTTATTGAAGCTATTCCGGGCATGAACAACCTAACCGTACTGTTACGCCATCCGCAACAGACGGCGTTGGATGCGATTGAGCGCCTGCAAAACTGGTGGGAAGAGAGCGAGTCCCTTCATCCTGAGGTGCGGCATATAGAGATCCCCGTAATCTACGGCGGTGAAGCCGGTCCCGATTTATCCGACGTTGCGCACTACAGTGGATTGAGTGTAAAACAAGTTGTTGAGCTACATGCTTCTGTCAATTACGTTGTCTATTTCATCGGTTTTCAACCCGGTTTTCCCTATCTTGGCGGGCTCGATCCGCGCTTGCATATCCCGCGTCGTGCTGAACCCCGGGTCACTGTTCCTGCGGGTTCTGTAGGTATCGGCGGCAGCCAAACGGGTGTCTATCCATTATCAACGCCCGGTGGATGGCAATTACTTGGTCGTACTGATGCTGTGCTGTTTCAGCCACAACAGCAGCCGCCCACATTATTGCGTCCCGGCGATAACGTGCGGTTCGTACCGCAAAGGGAGGGGATATGCTAAAGATTATTCGTGCGGGGATCAGCACCTCTCTCCAGGACGCGGGTCGTACTGGTTGGCGACAGTATGGTATCGGCAGCAGCGGGGCACTGGATCTCCCTGCTATGAAAACGGCAAATTTGCTGGTGGGTAACCCACAGGATAGCGCCGTGCTGGAAATTACCCTGGGCCAGTTTTGTGCGGAGTTCAGGCGTGATGGCTGGGTTGCGCTGACGGGCGCATGCTGTAAAGCGGAAATTGATGGAAAAAGCGTCTGGACCGGATGGCGTACAGCGGTGAAAGCCGGGCAGCGCCTGACGATGGCACTGCCGACTCGCGGCATGCGTAGTTATCTGGCTGTAGGTGGCAGTTTTGCGTTATCGCCGCTACTGGGATCGGTCAGTACCGATTTAAAAGCCGGTTTTGGTGGCCAGCATGGTCGCCGCGTTGAGGACGGTGATGTTATTCCGCTGGGCCACGCTGAACGCTCCTTTACTAAAGCGGTAGGCGTTCGTCAGCTATTATGGGGTAACCGCCTGCGCGCTTTACCGGGACCGGAGTATCATGAGTTCAGCCGTGAGTCGCAAGAGACATTTTGGCGCACCGCATGGAAATTAAGTCCACAAAGTAATCGCATGGGCTATCGCTTGCAGGGGGGACCTGTTATCCGCAATACCGATAGGGAACTGCTGTCACATGGCTTGTTACCGGGTGTGGTTCAGGTACCACCTAACGGATTGCCAATTGTCCTGATGGCCGATGCACAGACCACCGGCGGCTACCCGCGCATTGCCTGCGTCATCGAAGCTGACCTCCACCATTTGGCACAGATCCGCTTGGGCGATCCGATCCATTTTGTGCTCTGTACGTTGGAAGAGGCACTGGCCGCGAAGCAGCGGCAACAACGTGTCATTGACCACATGATGATGGGGCTGGAATATGAAAATTGATCTCAATGCCGATCTGGGAGAGGGCAGTACAAGCGATCGCCAACTGCTACAGTGGGTGACCTCGGCGAATATTGCCTGTGGCTTTCATGCCGGCGATGCGCAGACCATGCTGCAATCTATCCGTTGGGCGAAAGAGTTTGGCGTAGCGATCGGTGCGCATCCCAGTTTCCCCGATCGGGAAAACTTTGGCCGAACGGCGATGCGGCTTCCTGCGGAAACGGTGTTTGCACAGGTCGTTTATCAGGTTGGTGCTCTAAAGGCATTAGCGGCTACTGAAGGGTGCCGGCTGGCACACGTCAAGCCACACGGCATGCTTTATAACCAGGCCGCGCGGGAGCCGCTGCTGGCTGATGTGATTGCCCGGGCGATAAAGGCAGTAGACCCGGCGCTGATCCTGCTGGGATTAGCGGGTAGTGAGCTTATTCGTGCGGGGCACTATCACGGCCTGTCCACCCGACAGGAGGCTTTTGCTGACCGCGGTTATCAGAATGATGGCAGCCTGGTGCCGCGCGATCGGCCTGGCGCTCTGATAGAAAATGAGACGATGGCGATTGAACAAACGCTAAGTATGGTGCAACAAGGGAAAGTTCGCAGTGTGCAGGGTGAGTGGATAACCCTGCATGCGGAGAGTATTTGCCTGCACGGCGATGGTGCGCACGCGTTGATATTCGCCCAACATTTGCGCAATGCCTTTGATAAAAATGGGATTACCGTGACGGATCAATAAATCTAGCGTGTTCCTGTCTGGAGAGTCGTTATGGAAGAAGCAGTGAACTTCTGGCCGTTGATCGGCATTGCCGCCATTATCATCGGTTTTTTACTCAGGTTAAATCCAGTATTGGTGGTAATTGTGGCAGGTATCATCACCGGTCTGGCCGCCCATATGCCTATCGCGTCTATCCTCGAAAAGCTGGGTTCAGGATTTTTGAGCACGCGCAACCTGCCGCTGATTCTTCTGCTGCCGCTGGCGGTGATTGGCCTGCTGGAGCGGCATGGCCTCAAAGAGCGGGCGCAGAACTGGATTGCTCATATAAAAAGCGCCACCGCAGGACGACTGCTGATCGTCTATTTATTTGTCCGTGAAATCACGGCGGCCTTAGGGTTGACCAGCCTGGGCGGGCATCCGCAGATGGTGCGTCCGCTGCTGGCGCCGATGGCGGAAGGCGCGACGGAAAATCATTACGGTGAGTTGCCCGCGCACGTCCGACATCGTCTGCGTGCTATGTCCGCTGCGACGGACAACGTTGGATTATTCTTTGGAGAAGATATCTTTGTTGCCTTCGGTGCCATTCTGTTTATGCATAATTTTATGCTCGAATCAGGTGGGATTCAGACCGAACCGTTGCACATTGCGTTATGGGGTATTCCTACCGCAGTCTGCGCATTTATTATTCACTCCGTACGTTTGCGCCAAATGGACAAAACCCTTGCGGCTGAACTGGCCTCACTTAATGCGCAGGCCCTGCAGGCCAGGGAGGAGCACTAATGTTTCAGCAGCAATATCTTTTCTGGCTGGCAGGCGTGATGTTATTAATTGTGGCAGTGATGTCATGGCGTGATAAAGCGAACTCGCGCCGCTTCACTACAGGGCTCTTCTGGGCATTGTATGGGCTGGTATTTTTGATCGGTGATTGGTCTTACCGAGTGATAACGCCGTTCGCGGGTTCGGCCGAAGAAGCACAGCGCCTGCTGCATATTGGTGTGGGAAGTGTGGTCGTTGGCATGGCGCTGATCGCTGGGCTGGGAGGCGTAAAGTTAGGTCGCTACCATCAACGCACCGTGGAACAGCGTAAAGAGAGTGCGGGCCGACTGGGTAACCGGCTCTTTTTACCCGCCCTGGCGATACCGGTGGTCACTGTTATTGGGGTGTTGGCGTTCAATAATATACCGGGTTTGCAGGAGAGTGTGTTTGGGCCCGGAAATCACTCGACGTTGATTACGCTATTTTCTATGACCGTTGGATGCCTTATTGGCTGGCTTATCGCGCTAAGAATGGTACGAGAAGGACCGGCACAATCGTTGCAGGAAACGCGTCGCCTGCTGGATGCCATTGGCTGGGCCTTTATTTTGCCGCAGATCCTTGCCACGTTAGGTTTGCTATTCACCACGGCAGGCGTCGGGACGGCGATTTCTCAACTGACAGAAACCTACCTGGCGGTGGATAACCGCCTTATCGCCGTGGCCAGCTATGCGATTGGTATGGCATTGCTTACCATGATTATGGGGAATGCATTTGCCGCTTTTCCTATCGTGACTGCCGGGATTGGTATTCCCATCCTGGTATTACAGCACGGTGGTAACCCGGCAGTCATGGCGGCTATCGGTATGTTTTCCGGGTATTGTGGTTCGTTAATGACGCCGATGGCAGCAAACTTTAATATCGTTCCCGCCGCTTTACTGGAGTTGCCCGATCGTAATGCGGTGATAAAGGCTCAGATACCGACCGGCGTGTTATTGTTAATCACCAATATTTTTCTTCTCTACTTCCTGATGTTTCTGTGAGGTGCAAAATGAAAAAGGTCCTGATTACCGCGTTTGAGCCGTTTGATGGCGAGTTGGTGAATCCTTCCTGGGAAGCGGTTCGCCAGCTTAATGAACGTATGCTTTGCGGTGCCAGAGTGGTTGTGAAACAACTTCCCTGTGTATTTGGCACATCACTCACATCACTTTATGCCGCTATCGATGAGCATCAGCCGGAGCTGGTGATTTCCGTTGGACAGGCGGGAGGAAGGGCAGAGATTAGCGTTGAGCGCATTGGTATTAATATTGACGATGCTCGCATTCCTGATAATCAGGGCAACCAGCCGATTGATGAGATGATTGTTGCGGATGGTCCGGCGGCTTACTTCTCAACCTTACCCATCAAGGCGATGGTGGAAGCGATTCGTGAGGCGGGTATTCCCGCCTCGGTTTCACAAACGGCTGGCACCTATGTGTGTAACCATGTGATGTATGGTTTATTGCATCGTCTGGCCGCACAGGGGAATAAAATCCGCGGCGGTTTTATCCATATTCCCTGGCTGCCTGAACAAGCCGCAAAGCATCCAGGCGCGCCCAGCATGTCAGCGCAGACGGTCATTCTGGCGCTGGAGATGGCGGTAACGATTGCCTTACGAACCAGGCAGGATATTCGCCAGACGGGCGGCGCAACCCATTAATTCTGAGAGGAATTATGCCAGAAGGACCTGAGATTCGACGCGCGGCCGATCGGCTGGCGCAGGCGGTGGTGGGGAAAAGACTCACCGATGTCTGGTTTGAATTTCCCCGCCTGAAAACCTATGAAGAGTCGCTGAAAGGCGAGACAGTCACGTCAATAGAGACGCGGGGAAAAGCGTTATTAACGCACTTTTCTAACGGTCTTACGCTCTACAGCCACAATCAGCTGTACGGCGTCTGGCGCATTATTGACAGTGGCAGCGAACCGCAAAGCACTCGCGTATTACGCGTCAGGCTGGCCACCCATGACCAGACAATTTTGCTGTATAGCGCATCGGATATTGAGTTACTCAATGCTGAAACGTTGGCTGCCCACCCTTTCTTGCAGCGCGTAGGGCCCGACGTGTTGGATATGACACTGACGGAGCAGCAGGTGAGTGAACGGTTGTTATCGTCACGCTTTCGTCGCCGCCAGTTTAGCGGGTTGTTACTCGATCAGGCTTTTCTTGCAGGGTTAGGCAACTATCTTCGAGTGGAGATTCTGTGGCAGGCTGAGCTGGCCCCGCACCATCGGGCGCAGGATCTGGATGAGAAACAACTGGTGAATCTGTCGCATGCACTACTGGCTATTCCGCGCCATTCTTACCGAATGCGTGGGACGATGGATGAGAATAAGCATTACGGGGCAGCATTTCGCTTTAAAGTGTTTCATCGCAGTGGCCAACCTTGTGAGCGCTGCGGCGAGGCGATCGAGAAAACCCTGCTTTCATCGCGGCCTTTTTACTGGTGTCCTGGGTGCCAGATATAAAAAACGCCGCGATGGCGGCGTTTCCGAGGCTTAACAGGTCCGACTATTTTTTCAGCTGAGACTGAAAATCGCGTTGATCGTAACCGGTGTACAGCTGACGCGGACGGGCAATTTTGATGCCGTCATCATGCATCTCTTTCCAGTGAGCAATCCAGCCAACGGTACGCGCCATCGCAAAGATAACGGTAAACATGGATGACGGGATACCCATTGCTTTCAGAATAATACCTGAATAGAAGTCAACGTTTGGATAGAGTTTACGCTCAATGAAGTACGGATCGTTCAGAGCAATGTGCTCAAGTTCCATTGCCACTTCCAGCAGGTCATCTTTCATACCCAGCTCTTTCAATACTTCATGACAGGTTTCGCGCATCACGGTAGCACGCGGGTCATAGTTCTTATAGACACGGTGCCCAAAGCCCATCAGACGGAAAGAGTCGTTTTTGTCCTTAGCGCGGCGCAGGAACTCAGGAATATGTTCCACCGTGCTGATCTCTTCGAGCATACGCAGGCAGGCTTCGTTTGCTCCGCCGTGAGCGGGGCCCCACAGTGAAGCGATCCCTGCCGCGATACAGGCAAAGGGGTTCGCTCCGGAAGAGCCTGCAGTACGCACGGTAGAGGTTGAGGCATTCTGCTCATGGTCAGCATGCAGGATCAAAATGCGATCCATTGCGCGTTCCAGAACTGGATTGACCACGTACTCTTCGCATGGTGTAGAGAACATCATGTTCAGGAAGTTACCGGCATAGGAGAGGTCGTTACGCGGATAGACGAACGGCTGACCAATGGAGTATTTGTAGCACATCGCTGCCACGGTCGGCATTTTCGATAGCAGGCGGAATGCTGCGATTTCGCGATGGCGTTCAATATTGACATCCAGCGAATCGTGGTAAAATGCGGCCAGCGCGCCAGTCACACCGCACATGACTGCCATCGGATGTGAATCACGGCGGAAACCCATAAACAGGCGGTTAATCTGCTCGTGAATCATGGTATGGCGAGTCACGATGGTACGGAACTCCTCGAACTGTTCCTGGGTCGGAACTTCGCCATTCAGCAGGATGTAACACACTTCAAGATAGTTTGAGTGGGTCGCGAGTTGGTCTATGGGGAAACCGCGATGAAGCAGAATGCCTTTATCACCATCAATGTAGGTGATTTTAGATTCGCAAGACGCAGTAGAGGTAAAACCAGGATCAAATGTGAATAAACCTTTTGAACCAAGGGTTCGGATATCAATCTCGTCCTCACCCAGCGTGCCTTGTAACACATCCAGTTCAATAGGAGCTTCGCCTTCCAGGGTCAGCGTTGCTTTTTTATCAGCCATTTATAGTCTCCTTAGCGCCTTAAAGTGTAGGGATCAGTGACACCTGAATTGCCATCATACCTTGGGCTGCTTGCGAAGAGATGCCGTCTATCAACTCTGTGGCATGTTTTATCGTGCAGGGTACAGAGCGATGGGCGCGTACAAGCGAGGATCCGGCAGGCATATATGCTGCGTTTCGCGGTTGTTAAAGATCCGATCTAGTCATTATTTGCTCGTAACACGTTCCTGATACCTGGCCCAGCCTACTGAGCCAATGTTACATAACTTATGCTTAGGGGAAAGTGTACCCCCATAACTTTTATGCATCACGGGATTTTTAATCGTTCGTTTGTAACAGGAATGTTTAACTTTTGTCAAATCAGATAATTAAATTTGTATTAATTGTGAAAATCGTGAGATGGATCACTGTTCCGTCTAAATGTTCCCAAAGAGATTGTAGGGGAATTGTAATGGGAATGTGATCCCCCTATACTTCGGCCAGGTCTCCGGAATACCCTGACACCAGGAGCCACCCAGCGTTTTACCGCGTCAATTAACACTGGATGTTGCTGTTTTGGTGACGGTGCCAATCATTCGACCACGCCCGTGTTCGAATAACACCTTCAGGACCGGAGGAAGCAAAATAAGAAAGGCTGTGTGGGCAAAACCGTGAAAAAACAAAGACCTGTCAACTTGGATCTCACTACGATCCGGTTTCCCGTTACTGCAATAGCGTCCATTCTCCACCGCGTCTCCGGCGTGATCACCTTCGTGGCTGTCGGTATTCTGCTCTGGCTACTGGGCCTCTCTCTCTCTTCACCCGAAGGCTTCCTGCAGGCATCTGCCGTGATGGGCAGCTTCATTGTCAAATTCATTGTATGGGGCATCTTGACTGCGCTGGCTTATCATATCGCCGGTGGTATTCGCCATATGTTAATGGATTTTGGTTATCTTGGTGAAACGCTGCAAATCGGTACGCGTTCTGCTCAGATTGCTTTTGGTATTACCGTCGTGCTTTCAATTCTGGCTGGAGTCCTCGTATGGTAAGCAATGCTTCTGCACTGGGGCGCAACGGCGTACATGACTGGCTGCTGTTACGTGCCGCTGCCATGGTTATTACCCTCTATGTGCTCTATATCCTCGGTTTTATCGTGATGTCTGATACGTTGACGTACGACAACTGGCGCGGATTTTTCGCTTCCCCTTTCACAAAAGTGTTCACGCTGCTGACCCTGTTGTCCATTCTGGTACATGGCTGGATTGGGATGTGGCAGGTACTGACCGACTACGTTAAGCCTGTAGGCGTACGTTTAATGCTGCAACTGGTGATTGTCGTTGCGCTGTTGGTCTATGCGATTTATGGAACTGTTGTGGTGTGGGGTGCGTAATGAATTTGCCAGTTAGAGAGTTTGACGCCGTCGTAATCGGCGCAGGCGGTGCAGGCATGCGTGCCGCGCTGCAAATTTCCCAGTCGGGCCAGAGTTGCGCCCTGTTATCCAAAGTCTTCCCTACCCGTTCTCATACCGTGTCTGCTCAGGGCGGCATTACCGTTGCACTGGGTAACAGCCATGAAGATAACTGGGAATGGCACATGTATGACACGGTTAAAGGCTCCGACTATATCGGTGATCAGGACGCTATTGAATATATGTGTAAAACCGGTCCGGAAGCGATTCTGGAGCTGGAGCATATGGGACTGCCTTTCTCGCGTCTTGATGATGGCCGCGTTTATCAGCGTCCGTTTGGCGGTCAGTCTAAAAATTTTGGCGGTGAACAGGCCGCGCGTACTGCAGCCGCTGCTGACCGTACCGGCCATGCTTTGCTGCACACGCTGTATCAGCAGAACCTGAAAAATAAAACCACCATTTTCTCTGAGTGGTATGCCCTCGATTTAGTGAAAAATGCCGACGGCGCGATTGTCGGTTGTACGGCGCTGAATATCGAAGATGGCGAAGTGGTTTATTTCAAAGCCAAAGCGACCGTGCTGGCCACTGGCGGCGCGGGCCGTATCTATCAGTCTACTACCAATGCGCATATCAACACCGGTGACGGCGTTGGCATGGCACTGCGTGCTGGCGTGCCGGTGCAGGATATGGAGATGTGGCAATTCCACCCAACCGGTATTGCTGGCGCTGGCGTGCTGGTGACAGAAGGGTGCCGTGGTGAGGGTGGCTACCTGCTGAATAAACACGGCGAACGTTTTATGGAGCGTTACGCACCGAACGCGAAAGATCTTGCTGGCCGTGACGTTGTCGCACGTTCAATCATGATCGAAATTCGTGAAGGTCGTGGCTGTGACGGCCCATGGGGACCTCATGCCAAGTTGAAACTCGACCACCTCGGCAAAGAGGTTCTGGAATCGCGTCTGCCGGGTATTCTTGAGTTGTCCCGTACCTTTGCCCACGTTGATCCAGTAAAAGAACCGATCCCGGTTATTCCAACTTGTCACTACATGATGGGCGGGATTCCAACTAAAGTTACCGGACAGGCGCTGACGGTGAATGAAAAGGGTGAAGATGTCGTGATTCCCGGCCTGTTCGCGGTGGGTGAAATTGCCTGCGTTTCTGTGCACGGCGCTAACCGCCTTGGCGGTAACTCACTGCTTGACCTGGTGGTGTTTGGCCGTTCTGCCGGCCTGCATCTGCAAGAGTCCATTCAGGAGCAGGGTGAACTGCGCGATGCCAGCGATGAAGATATCGACGCTGCGTTAGCGCGCCTGAATCGTTGGAATAATAATACGACTGGCGAAGATCCCGCGGAACTGCGCAAAGCGCTGCAGTCCTGTATGCAGCATAACTTCTCGGTATTCCGTGAAGGTGATGCGATGGCGAAAGGATTGGAAGAGCTGAAAGTACTGCGTGAGCGCCTGAAAAATGCGCGTCTGGATGACCGTTCCAGCGATTTCAACACCCAGCGTGTTGAATGCCTGGAGTTGGATAACCTGATGGAAACCGCCTATGCCACCGCGATGGCGGCGAACTTCCGTACTGAAAGCCGTGGAGCACATAGCCGTTTCGACTTCCCGGAACGTGACGATGCAAATTGGCTGTGCCACAGCCTGTATCTCCCGCAAAACGAAAGCATGACGCGCCGTGAGGTCAACATGCAACCGAAACTGCGCGAGGCGTTCCCGCCAAAAGCGCGTACTTATTAATTGCGGAGATCAGACGATGAGACTTGAGTTTTCTATTTATCGTTACAATCCAGATGTTGATGCCGCTCCGCGCATGCAGGAGTATTCGCTGGAAGCGGAAGAAGGGCGCGACATGATGTTGCTGGATGCATTAATGCGCCTGAAAGAGAAAGATCCGACGCTGGCGTTTCGCCGTTCCTGCCGTGAAGGTGTTTGCGGCTCCGACGGCCTGAATATGAATGGCAAAAATGGTTTGGCCTGTATTACGCCAATTTCTGCTTTAGGCAACGGCAAGCAAAAAATCGTTATTCGGCCATTGCCAGGTCTGCCCGTCATTCGCGATCTGGTTGTCGACATGAGCCAGTTTTATACTCAGTATGAGAAAATTAAGCCTTACCTGTTGAATAACGGAGAGAATCCACCCGCGCGTGAGCATTTACAGATGCCTGAACAGCGTGAAAAGCTGGATGGTCTGTATGAGTGTATTCTCTGTGCCTGCTGTTCGACGTCCTGTCCGTCATTCTGGTGGAACCCGGATAAATTCATTGGTCCGGCTGGCTTACTGGCGGCGTATCGCTTCCTGATTGATAGCCGTGATACCGAAACGGATGCGCGTCTTGATGATTTGAATGATGCTTTCAGCGTATTCCGCTGTCATAGCATTATGAACTGTGTGAGCGTGTGTCCGAAGGGGCTTAACCCGACGCGCGCCATCGGGCATATCAAATCAATGTTATTGCAAAGAAGCGCGTAGTGATAACCGCGCCGGAAACCATCAGTTTTTCGGCGCGGTTAAGCAGGAAGCCTTTGTAAGCGGTTTTCGCGGGTTGGCGGTTGCCCGCGCAACGCAGGGCGTAAATCACTTACAAAGGTTCCCTTACGGGCCCGGTGCTCGTATCGATGAACTTGACAGGCTGTGTCCCCTGGTTGTGCGGTGCGCATGGATAATCAGAGGACACCGCCCCTGGCAAGCCGTTAATCCGGCAAAAATGAAACCGTGAAAAAAAGCATAGAATGCTTAAGGGATCACAATGCAGAACAGCGCGATGAAGCCCTGGCTGGACTCCTCCTGGCTGGCCGGCGCGAACCAATCCTACATAGAACAACTCTATGAGGATTTTCTAACCGATCCTGACTCTGTAGATGCTGCATGGCGTACGATGTTCCAGCAGCTTCCTGGCACTGGGGTTAGACCTGAACAAATCCACTCGACAACACGTGAATATTTCCGCCGTCTGGCGAAAGATGCCTCGCGTTACACCTCATCCGTTACCGATCCGGAAACTAACTCCAAGCAGGTAAAAGTATTGCAGCTGATTAACGCGTTTCGTTTTCGCGGTCATCAGCACGCTAATCTCGATCCTCTGGGGCTTTGGAAACAGGAATCGGTACCGGATCTCGATCCAGCCTTTCACGATCTGAGCGAAGCCGATTTCCAGGAAAGCTTTAACGTTGGCTCATTTGCTATTGGCAAAGAAACCATGAAGCTTGCCGATCTGTATGCCGCATTGAAACAGACCTACTGCGGTTCGATCGGCGCTGAGTATATGCACATTACCAACACCGAAGAGAAACGCTGGATCCAGCAGCGCATTGAATCGATAGCGGGACAGGCAAACTTCAGCTCTGAAGAGAAAAAAGGTTTCCTTAAGCAACTGACGGCAGCAGAAGGGCTTGAGCGTTATCTCGGTGCCAAATTCCCGGGGGCCAAGCGCTTCTCGCTGGAAGGGGGTGATGCACTGGTGCCGATGCTGAATGAAATGATTCGTCATGCCGGTAAGAGTGGTACTCGTGAAGTCGTGCTGGGAATGGCGCACCGCGGCCGCCTGAACGTCCTGATTAACGTGCTGGGTAAAAAGCCACAGGATCTGTTTGATGAGTTTGCCGGCAAGCACAAAGAGCATCTTGGCACCGGTGACGTGAAGTACCATATGGGCTTTTCGTCGGATGTAGAAACCGAGGGTGGCATGGTGCACCTGGCGCTGGCCTTTAACCCATCTCATCTGGAAATTGTTAGCCCGGTAGTCATGGGGTCGGTGCGTGCCCGTTTGGATCGCCTGGATGAGCCGAGTAGCAATAAAGTGCTGCCGATTACTATCCACGGTGATGCTGCTGTTACCGGACAGGGTGTGGTTCAGGAAACCCTGAACATGTCTCAGGCTCGCGGTTATGAAGTGGGCGGTACAGTACGTATCGTCATCAATAACCAGATTGGTTTTACCACCTCGAACCCGAAAGACGCGCGCTCTACTCAGTACTGTACCGATATCGGTAAAATGGTGCTGGCGCCTATTTTTCACGTTAATGCGGATGACCCGGAAGCTGTGGCGTTTGTTACCCGACTGGCGCTTGATTTCCGTAATACCTTCAAACGGGATGTCTTTATCGATCTGGTCTGTTATCGCCGCCATGGCCATAACGAAGCGGATGAGCCAAGTGCGACCCAGCCGGTGATGTACCAGAAGATCAAAAAGCATCCTACGCCGCGTAAGCTGTATGCGGACAAACTGGAAGCGGAAAAAATAGCCAGCCTTGAAGACGCCACTGAGATGGTCAATCTTTATCGCGATGCATTGGATGCCGGTGAATGCGTGGTTCCGGAATGGCGCCCAATGAGTCTGCACTCCTTTACATGGTCTCCTTATCTGAATCATGACTGGGATGAAAGCTGGCCTGAAACCCTGGATCCGAAACGTTTACAGGAGTTGGCAAAGCGTATCAGCCAGGTGCCGGAAAGCGTCGAGATGCAGTCGCGCGTTGCTAAGATCTATAACGATCGTGCAGAAATGGCGGCAGGTAACAAGCCGTTTGACTGGGGCGCTGCGGAAAACCTGGCCTATGCCACGCTGGTTGATGAGGGGATTCCTTGCCGTTTGTCCGGTGAAGATATGGGACGCGGTACCTTCTTCCATCGCCATGCGGTGATCCATAATCAGTCTAACGGTTCAACTTATACGCCGCTGCAACATATTCATAACGGGCAGGGTGTATTCAAGGTTTGGGATTCCGTGCTTTCTGAAGAAGCGGTACTGGCATTTGAATATGGTTATGCGACGGCGGAGCCGCGCACCCTGACCATCTGGGAAGCGCAATTTGGTGATTTTGCAAACGGTGCTCAGGTCGTTATCGATCAGTTTATTAGCTCAGGAGAGCAGAAATGGGGCCGTATGTGTGGCCTGGTGATGCTGCTACCGCACGGCTATGAAGGCCAGGGGCCGGAGCACTCTTCTGCTCGCCTGGAACGTTATCTGCAACTTTGTGCTGAACAGAATATGCAGGTTTGCGTTCCATCGACTCCGGCACAGGTTTACCACATGCTGCGTCGTCAGGCGTTGCGTGGCATGCGTCGTCCGCTGATCGTGATGTCACCAAAATCGTTGCTGCGTCACCCACTGGCTATTTCTTCGCTGGATGAGATGGCAACCGGTAGCTTTAAACCGGCCATTGGCGAGATTGACGATCTTGATCCGCAGGGCGTTAAACGCGTCGTGCTCTGTTCCGGCAAGGTCTACTATGATCTGTTGGAACAGCGTCGCAAGAATGAACAAACTGATGTTGCTATTGTACGTATTGAACAGCTTTATCCTTTCCCGCACAAAGCGGTACAGGATGCGCTGCAGCAGTATTCTCACGTACATGATTTTGTCTGGTGTCAGGAAGAACCATTGAACCAGGGTGCCTGGTATTGCAGTCAGCACCATTTCCGTGAAGTCGTGCCGTTTGGGGCTTCATTACGTTACGCCGGTCGTCCAGCATCCGCTTCACCGGCCGTTGGCTACATGTCCGTACACCAGAAGCAGCAACAAGACCTGGTTAATGACGCGCTGAACGTTAATTAAATAAAGGATAGATAATGAGTAGCGTAGATATTCTCGTTCCAGACCTGCCTGAATCCGTTGCCGATGCCACCGTGGCCACCTGGCACAAAAAGCCAGGCGATACGGTAACTCGCGATGAAGTACTGGTTGAAATCGAAACTGACAAAGTTGTGCTGGAAGTTCCTGCTTCAGCAGACGGCGTGCTGGAAGCCATCCTTGAAGAGGAAGGGGCGACGGTAACGTCTCGCCAGCCACTGGGACGTCTGAAAGAAGGGAACAGCGGTGGAAAAGAAACTGCTGCAAAATCTGAATCCAAAGAGTCTACGCCAGCACAGCGTCAGACGGCTTCTCTGGAAGATGAGAGCAACGATGCACTCAGCCCGGCGATCCGTCGTCTGATTGCTGAACATGACCTCAATGCCGATGCGATCAAAGGCAGCGGTGTTGGTGGACGCATTACGCGTGAAGACGTGGAAAAACATTTGGCGAGCAAACCGGCGGCTAAACAGCCGGAAGCAAAAGCTGCCGCCGCGCCTGCACCCTCTCTGGGGGGCCGTAGCGAAAAACGTGTGCCGATGACACGTCTGCGTAAACGCGTTGCCGAACGTCTGCTGGAAGCGAAAAACAGCACAGCAATGCTGACGACGTTCAACGAAGTCAACATGAAGCCGATCATGGATCTGCGTAAGCAGTATGGTGACGTATTTGAGAAGCGTCACGGCGTGCGTCTGGGCTTTATGTCTTTCTACATCAAAGCCGTAGTTGAAGCACTGAAACGCTTCCCGGAAGTGAACGCCTCCATTGACGGTGAAGATGTGGTTTACCACAACTACTTCGACGTCAGTATCGCGGTTTCTACTCCACGTGGTTTGGTCACCCCGGTACTGCGTGACGTGGATGCGCTGGGAATGGCCGACATCGAGAAGAAAATCAAAGAGCTGGCGGTGAAAGGTCGTGACGGTAAATTGACCGTGGACGAACTTACTGGTGGTAACTTTACCATTACCAACGGCGGCGTATTTGGTTCTCTGATGTCAACGCCGATCATCAATCCACCGCAAAGCGCGATCCTCGGCATGCATGCCATTAAAGATCGCCCAATGGCGGTGAATGGTCAGGTTGAAATTCTGCCGATGATGTATCTGGCACTCTCTTACGATCACCGACTGATCGATGGCCGCGAGTCCGTAGGCTATCTGGTGGCGATCAAAGAGCTGCTGGAAGATCCGGCGCGTCTGCTACTGGACGTATAACCTTGTCGGGCACGGTTTTACCGTGCCCGACCTTATGTGCGGTTGCTAATTCGGTTTGTCATCCTTCCGTAAGAAGTGAGGTAAACCGCATTCGACCCAATCTTTTCAGATCTGAATGGATAGAACATCATGAACTTACACGAATACCAGGCGAAACAGCTGTTTGCACGGTATGGTATGCCGGCTCCAACCGGATACGCCTGTACCACGCCACGTGAAGCGGAAGAAGCAGCCTCTAAAATCGGCGCAGGCCCGTGGGTGGTTAAATGTCAGGTTCATGCCGGCGGCCGCGGTAAAGCGGGCGGTGTGAAAGTGGTTAACAGTAAAGAAGAGATCCGCGCTTTCGCTGAAAACTGGTTGGGTAAAAACCTGGTCACCTATCAAACGGACGCACACGGCCAGCCGGTTAACCAGATTCTGGTTGAAGCGGCAACGGATATTGATAAAGAACTCTACCTTGGCGCAGTGGTTGACCGTGGCACCCGTCGCGTGGTGTTTATGGCCTCGACCGAAGGCGGCGTGGAAATTGAAAAAGTCGCGGAAGAAACCCCGCACCTGATTCATAAAATGGCGCTGGATCCATTAACCGGCCCACAGCCTTACCAGGGACGTGAGCTGGCATTCAAACTGGGCCTGACGGGTAAGCAAGTCAACCAGTTCACCAAGATCTTTATGGGACTGGCGACGCTGTTCCTTGAGCGCGATCTGGCACTGGTTGAGATCAACCCACTGGTTATTACTACACAGGGCGATCTTGTCTGTCTTGATGGCAAACTGACCGCTGACGGTAACGCGTTATTCCGCCAACCTGAGTTGCGTGAAATGCGTGATCCAAGTCAGGAAGATTCCCGCGAAGCGCAGGCAGCGCAGTGGGAACTGAACTACGTTGCGCTGGAAGGTAACATCGGTTGTATGGTGAACGGTGCCGGGCTGGCTATGGGTACCATGGACATCGTTAAACTGAGCGGTGGTCAGCCTGCCAACTTCCTTGACGTGGGCGGCGGCGCAACTAAAGAGCGCGTAACTGAAGCCTTTAAAATCATCCTGTCTGACGAAGCGGTAAAAGCGGTATTCGTCAACATCTTCGGCGGAATTGTACGCTGCGACCTGATCGCGGATGGCATTATCGGCGCAGTAGAAGAAGTGGGTGTTAACGTGCCGGTCGTGGTACGTCTCGAAGGAAATAACGCCGAACTGGGTGCCAGTAAACTGGCTGACAGCGGCTTGAATATTATTGCAGCAACCAGCCTGAGCGACGCGGCGCAGCGCGTTGTTGCCGCAGCGGAGGGTAAATAATGTCCATTTTGATCGACAAAAACACCAAAGTAATTTGCCAGGGTTTTACCGGCGGACAGGGTACCTTCCACTCTGAACAGGCGTTGGCCTATGGTACTCAACTGGTTGGCGGCGTGACGCCAGGCAAAGGCGGCACCGAGCATCTGGGCCTGCCGGTTTTTAACACCGTACGCGAAGCGGTTGAAGCGACAGGCGCAACTGCATCGGTCATCTATGTTCCGGCACCGTTCTGCAAAGACGGTATCCTGGAAGCGATTGAAGCGGGTATTAAACTGATCATCACCATCACTGAAGGTATCCCAACCCTGGATATGCTGACGGTAAAAGTGAAGCTGGATGAAGCCGGCGTTCGTATGATCGGACCAAACTGCCCGGGCGTCATCACACCGGGTGAATGTAAAATCGGTATTATGCCTGGTCATATTCACAAGCCTGGCCGTATCGGCATCGTGTCCCGTTCCGGTACCTTGACGTATGAAGCCGTTAAGCAGACGACCGATATCGGTTACGGCCAGTCTACCTGTGTCGGTATCGGCGGCGATCCTATCCCAGGTTCTAACTTCATCGATATTCTGAAACTGTTCCAGAATGATCCACAGACGGAAGCGATCGTGATGATCGGTGAAATCGGCGGTAGCGCGGAAGAAGAAGCCGCCGCCTTTATTAAAGATCACGTGACCAAACCTGTTGTGGGCTATATTGCCGGTGTCACTGCGCCGAAAGGTAAGCGTATGGGGCATGCGGGTGCCATCATTGCAGGCGGTAAAGGCACGGCAGATGAGAAGTTTGCTGCGTTGGAAGCCGCAGGCGTTAAGACCGTGCGCAGTCTTGCTGATATCGGTGAGGCAGTTAAAGCCGTATTACCACAGTAATTGCTCCTGAAGAGCCTGATGACAGGTTCTTCCATTGAGCCAGATAAGCCACCTCCGGGTGGCTTTTTTCGTTCTTTTCGATGGGGTTATCTCGATCCCGACGGAACCGTGTGCAGGCTAAGATTTATTTTTCAGCCATGTATCCACTTGCGCGTAAACGTCCATGGCTTTTTGGACACTTTCATCTGCATGTTAGAAAACCCCGGCTATGATTAAAGGTTGATTGTTAATTATTTGAGAGAGGGGCGTGATTAGCTTGTGAAGAATAGACGAAAATCAGGCTAAAAATAGAGTCGTGTCAATATTATTAGTATCACCTGCCCATCACCATAAAAATAAACTTTACGCTATTGTGTTAAATCAAATGGCGTGAAATTAACACCCTCTATTTTTAGCCACCATTAACGCACATTCGTGCAACACTTTATTTACCTGTCGAGTCCTCACTCTGAGAAAAGTTAACATCTATCAATAAAAGTGTTTTCATATCAACACCTAGCATTGAGCGAATTAAGACCTTTGTATTAAATTGTGCTGGATCAATTTTTCGCAATCACTATAATTTATGAAAATGACAAGCATCAAAAATGATGTAATCACTACAAAATAACTATTTATAGTTATATCGTGACGGCGTATCCTGTCACCGTTCAGTCTTATAATTTTTATTATATGTATTTGCTATCAGCCATTCTCCAGCGATTTCCGTGAGCGACTGCCGCGGTGGCATTGCTGGAATGAATACTGGTCGTTATTTCTGTTGGCAATCACAGATGTATGAAAGCCTCAGCCAATTATATATGCCCGAAGTAATTGGCGTTGTATCCGGACGGTAAAGCACACTGCCGGTATAGATACAACTTCAGGTATGACGGGGAGAAATCTGTGTCGAGTATTCATGCGAGGAGCAAGGGGTCAAGATGTTTGATATCGTCGAACTGTCGCGCTTACAGTTTGCCCTAACTGCCATGTACCATTTCCTGTTCGTCCCCTTAACGCTGGGTATGGCGTTTTTGTTGGCGATCATGGAAACCGTGTATGTGCTGTCTGGCAAACAAATCTATAAAGATATGACCAAGTTCTGGGGCAAGTTGTTTGGTATCAACTTTGCCCTGGGCGTGGCGACCGGCTTGACTATGGAGTTCCAATTCGGAACTAACTGGTCATACTTTTCACATTATGTCGGTGATATTTTTGGTGCACCGCTGGCCATCGAAGGCTTAATGGCATTCTTCCTGGAATCCACCTTTGTCGGCTTATTCTTTTTTGGCTGGGACCGTCTTGGCAAAGTTCAGCATATGGCGGTGACTTGGCTGGTTGCGCTGGGATCGAACCTTTCGGCGCTCTGGATACTGGTTGCTAATGGTTGGATGCAAAATCCAATTGCTTCTGATTTTAATTTTGAAACCATGCGTATGGAGATGGTGAGTTTCTCTGAGCTGGTACTCAACCCGGTTGCCCAGGTAAAATTTGTTCATACCGTCGCAGCGGGTTATACCACCGGGGCGATGTTTATCCTGGGTATCAGTGCTTACTATCTGCTGCGCGGTCGCGATGTTGCTTTTGCTAAACGCTCATTCGCGGTTGCGGCTAGCTTCGGAATGGCGGCGGTGCTGTCAGTGATTGTACTGGGTGACGAATCCGGTTACGAAATGGGGGATGTGCAGAAAACCAAGCTGGCGGCCATTGAAGCTGAATGGGAAACACAGCCAGCACCTGCAGCCTTTACGCTATTTGGTCTTCCCAATCAGGACACGCAGGAAAATAAATATGCAGTTCAAATTCCTTATCTGCTTGGCCTGATTGCCACACGTTCCGTCGATAAACCGGTTACGGGTCTGAAAGAGCTGATGCAGCAGCATGAAGTACGCATCCGCAATGGCATGAAAGCTTATGAATTGTTGGAAGAGCTGCGCGCAGGTAATACCGATCCTAACGTACGTGAAGCCTTTAATAATACGCGTCAGGATTTGGGTTATGGCCTTCTGCTGAAACGCTATACGCAAAATGTTTCTGACGCATCTGAAGCGCAAATTCAGCAGGCAACGAAAGATTCAATTCCCCGGGTTGCACCGCTCTATTTCTCTTTCCGCATTATGGTGGCCTGCGGCGTATTAATGCTGCTGATCATTGGTCTCTCTTTCTGGAGCGTAATCCGCAATCGTATCGGGCGCAATCGCTGGTTGCTCAGGGCAGCGCTGTTCGGCATCCCACTACCGTGGATCGCCGTGGAAGCCGGCTGGTTTGTTGCGGAGTACGGACGTCAGCCTTGGGCGATTGGTGAAGTGTTGCCGACGGCTGTCGCGAACTCCTCGCTCACCGTAGGCGACCTGCTGTTTTCCATGGGGCTGATTTGTGGGCTGTACACGCTGTTTCTGGTGGCAGAAATGTACCTGATGTTTAAGTTTGCCCGACTGGGGCCGAGCAGCCTGAAAACTGGACGTTACCACTTCGAGCAGTCAACGATTTCGGCGCAGCCGGTTCGATAACACAGGAGTCCACAAATGTTAGATTACGAAGTATTGCGCTTTATCTGGTGGCTGCTGATTGGGATCCTGATGATTGGTTTTGCCATCACCGACGGCTTCGATATGGGGGTAGGTATACTGTCCCGTATTATCGGACGGACTGATACTGAACGCAGGGTGATGATCAACAGTATTGCGCCGCATTGGGACGGCAATCAGGTATGGTTAATTACCGCAGGCGGCGCGCTGTTTGCCGCCTGGCCAATGGTTTATGCCGCTGCTTTTTCCGGCTTCTATGTAGCGATGATTCTGGTACTGGCCTCGCTGTTCTTTCGCCCGATTGGTTTTGATTATCGCTCAAAAATAGAAGACATGCGCTGGCGCGGTATGTGGGACTGGGGCATTTTTATTGGCAGCTTAGTGCCGCCGCTGGTGATCGGCGTGGCGTTTGGTAACCTGCTTCAGGGGGTGCCGTTCCACGCAGATACGGATTTGCGCCTGTTCTATACCGGTAATTTCTTCCAGTTACTGAATCCGTTTGGTTTACTGGCAGGGATTGTCAGTCTGAGCATGATCATTGCTCAGGGCGCAACTTACTTGCAAATGCGTACCGTGGGTGAGTTACATCTGCGTGCCCGTGCTGCGGCGCAAATTGCGGCGCTGGTGATGATGGTCTGTTTTGCGCTGGCTGGCGTGTGGGTCGTATACGGCATTGATGGCTATGTGGTGACCTCGGCGATGGATCATGCCGCGGCTTCTAATCCACTTACCAAAGCGGTGGCGCGTGAGGCCGGGGCATGGCTGGTGAACTTCAACCATACGCCGGTCCTATGGCTCATTCCTGCGCTGGGCGTTATTCTGCCTTTATTTACGCTTCTCTGTTCACGTCTGGAAAAAGGGGCCTGGGCATTCGTCTTCTCTTCTCTCACGATGGCATGTGTCATTCTGACGGCGGGTATAGCGATGTTCCCATTCATCATGCCATCCAGTACGGTACCGGGTTCAAGCCTGACTATGTGGGATGCAACCTCAAGTCTGTTGACGTTAAAAGTGATGCTGTTTGTTGCCATCATCTTCGTGCCGCTGATTCTGGCCTATAGCACCTGGTGCTACTACAAGATGTTTGGGCGTATCACTAAAGAGCAGATCGAAAGCAACACTCACTCTCTCTACTAATTAAGGAGCGGAACAATGTGGTATTTTGCCTGGATACTCGGCACCTTGCTGGCCTGCGCTTTTGGTATTATTACTGCGCTGGCGCTTGAACACGTTGAAGAGACGGCCGAAGCGAAAGCGCGGCATTAATGCGTAAGTTAATTGAGCGGCTATACGCCGCCATGGACAAGGGCCCGTTGCGGGTCCTGTCTTTTTGCCTGGCGCTGTTGCTGGCAGGCTGCGTATTCTGGGACCCCTCGCGTTTTGCGGCGAAAACAGGGCCGCTCGCAATCTGGCAGGGTATTGTCATCATGTGGGCGGTGTGTACCGGAGTCATACATGGTGTAGGTTTTCGTCCGCTGCGGTTACGCTGGCAGGCATTTTTCTCTCCGCTGCCTGCTCAGATTATTCTGTTAGTGGGATTAGGCTTCTTTTTCAGCTGAAGCCCGGTATAGTCCCGCCAGGCGGGATTATATTTATCTGCTTTTTTGTCTTTTTTTGTCAGTATCTGCTTAAGATTTATCCCGAAAGCCCCGCTAATTGTTTCCATCCGATAATTATTTTCTTTACCCTCTGGCAATCCATTCCCAAGACGTTTGCGCTTGCGTATAGTAGCAGCGGTTAACTGATATAAAGCATTGCCGGGATGTAGAGTGAGTACAACGCTGTTCAAATGGCCGGTACGTGTTTATTACGAAGACACGGATGCCGGCGGTATGGTGTACCATGCCAGTTATGTTGCTTTTTATGAACGAGCACGGACAGAAATGCTGCGCAAACACCATTTCACCCAACAAACGCTGCTGGAACAACACGTGGCGTTTGTCGTGCGTCGTATGACGATTGACTACCTGGGTGCTGCACGCCTTGATGATTTGCTGGAGGTGCAGTGTGAGGTGGTCGCGATGCGTAGGACAACTATGACATTCGCACAACGTATCGTTAATGCAGAAGGTAACGTTCTCAATGAAGCAGAAGTCCTGATCGCCTGCATCAACCCACACCTAATGAAGCCGATAGCGCTTCCCAAGTCTATTGTCGCGGAGTTCAAGCAGTGACTGACATGAACATTCTTGATTTGTTCCTGAAGGCAAGCCTTCTGGTCAAACTTATCATGTTGATTTTGATTGGGTTTTCTATTGCCTCTTGGGCAATCATTATCCAGCGTACCCGTATTCTGAACGCCGCAGGGCGTGATGCCGAAGCGTTTGAGGACAAGTTTTGGTCCGGCATTGAGCTGTCGCGCCTTTATCAGGAAAGTCAGGCGCGTCGTGATGAACTTGGCGGATCTGAGCAAATTTTTTATGCGGGCTTCAAAGAGTTTGCGCGGTTGCATCGTGCGAATAGCCATGCGCCTGAAGCGGTGATTGAAGGCGCAAGCCGTGCAATGCGTATTTCGATGAATCGTGAACTTGAAACGTTGGAAAACCATATTCCCTTCTTAGGAACGGTAGGCTCTATCAGCCCCTATATTGGTCTGTTTGGCACCGTTTGGGGGATCATGCATGCTTTTATCGCCTTGGGTGCGGTAAAACAGGCGACTCTGCAGATGGTTGCACCCGGCATCGCCGAGGCCCTTATTGCTACCGCGATCGGTCTGTTTGCAGCGATCCCGGCCGTTATGGCTTATAACCGTCTGAATCAGCGCGTGAATAAGCTTGAACAAAACTATGACAACTTCATGGAAGAGTTCACGGCTATCCTGCATCGCCAGGCATTCTCTAGCGAGAACAGTAAGTAACCGGAGGTTAAGCATGGCCAGAACGCGTGGTCGCGCTCGCCGCGATCTCAAATCTGAGATCAACATTGTTCCGCTCCTGGATGTGTTGCTGGTGTTGCTGCTGATATTCATGGCAACAGCACCTATCATCACGCAAAGTGTGGAAGTTGATCTGCCAGATGCGACAGATTCAAAAACGGTTGCCAGTGATGATAATCCTCCGGTGATCGTCGAAGTGGCAGGTGTCGGACAGTACAGCCTGGTAGTCGATCACGATCGCATGTCGCAACTGCCTGCTGAGCAGGTCGTTGCCGAAGCACAGCGCCGAATAGAAGCTAATCCGAAAACGGTGTTTCTGATAGGTGGCGCGAAAGATGTGCCTTATGACGAAATCATCAAGGCACTCAACCTGCTGCATCAGGCGGGTGTGAAGTCTGTCGGTTTGATGACGCAGCCGATTTAATTAATTCGAACCGTTTTTTGGGAACCGAGAGTGTCGAAGGCAACCGAGCAGAACGATAAGTTAAAACGCGCTATTATAGTTTCAGTGGTATTGCATATCTTTTTGATTGCACTGCTGATTTGGAGCTCGTTTGACGAAAAAATCGACACCAGCGGCGGCGGTGGCGGTAGTGATATAGATGCGGTGATGGTCGATTCTGGTGCGGTAGTGGAGCAGTATAATCGGCAGCAGAATCAGCAAAATGACAGCAAGCGTGCGGAACAGCAGCGTCAGAAGCAGGCTCAACAGCAAGCTGAAGAGTTGCAGCAAAAGCAGGCAGCGGAACAGCAACGCTTGAAAGAGCTTGAAAAAGAGCGACTGCAGGCACAGCAAGAGGCACGGCAGCAGCAGGCTGAGCAGCAAAAACAAGCGCAGGAAGCGGCGCAGCAGGCGAAAGAGCAGGCTCAGCAGAAGCAAGCGCAGGAAGCGGCGCAGCAGGCAAAAGAACAGGCGCAGAAACAGGCTGAGGCTGCTACCGCAAAGGCGAAAGCAGAAGCTAAAGCCCAGGCAGATGCGCAAGCTAAAGCGGCTGCGGATGCCCAGAAAAAAGCGGCAGAAGAGGCGAAACAAGCAGCAGCAGATGCGAAGAAAAAAGCCGATCAGCAAGCGAAGCAAGCTGCAGCCGAAGCCGCTAAAGTAAAAGCGGCGGAAGAGGCGAAAGCCAAAGCAGCGGCAGATGCAAAAGCGCAGGCTGCTCAGGAGGCCAAAGCGGCGGCGGATGCGAAAGCGAAGGCTGCGCAAGAAGCCAAAGCGGCGGAAGCAGCGAAGGCAAAAGCCGCCGAAGAGGCGAAGCAGAAAGCGGCTGATGAAGCGAAAGCAAAAGCTGCAGCCGATGCGAAGAAGAAAGCCGATGCGGCGGCAAAAGCGAAAGCCGCAGCCGATGCGAAGAAGAAAGCTGAGGCAGAAGCTGCTCAAGGCTCCAGCGATGTGGACGATCTGTTAGGCGGCCTTAGCGCCGGTAAAAACGCGCCGAAACAAGGTAAATCTGGTGGCGGTGCTTCAGGGCAGGGGAATCAGAAAAAATCGGGCGCCTCCGGCGCGGCGATAGATGGATACCTCGGTCAGGTAAAAGGCGCCATTGAAAGTAAATTCTATGACTCCGATCTCTACAAAGGAAAAACCTGTGATCTGAGCATTAAACTGGCACCTGATGGCTTGCTGATATCAGTGCAGTCACGAGGTGGTGATCCGGCTCTGTGTCAGGCGGCGATAGCTGCCGCGCGGCAGGCACGCATTCCGAAACCGCCATCACCGGATGTGTATGAAGCGGTGAAGAACGCTACGTTAGGATTTAAGCCTTAAAAAAAACTGGCGACGTACGGCATGTTGAACTCTGGTCAGTATGCCGTACTCTATATTCTACAGATCTGGTTGCAGGCCAGGGGTGAAGCGGATATTTCTCAGGTGCAGGCGTTACCTGCTCCTGAGGTAATTATCGTTACACCGCGGCAGCGTGAAGTGTGGCGGGCATAGCCTGCAATAATGGTTGTTTGAACACTGCTAATTATCGTGGATTTACCATCCTGATAAGGGAGAAAAAATGAAGCAGGCATTTCGTATAGCGTTGAGCTTTTTACTTTTGTTTGCTGCCGTGGCGCAGGCAGAAGTACGTATTGAGATCACGCAAGGTGTTAATACCGCGCGTCCCATTGGCGTTGTGCCGTTTAAATGGGATGGCCCAGGTGCCGCACCTGAAGATGTCGGTGGTATCGTGGCCGCTGACTTACGCAACAGCGGGAAATTTAATCCGCTGGATCGCACTCGTTTGCCGCAGCAGCCGACCTCCGCTTCTGA